>NZ_CP042220.2:3678102-4317154 GCF_007858975.2 Dickeya poaceiphila | reverse complement strand
GGCGGACTCCACTCGAACAAGGTCAATCAAGAAAAGGAACAGATGTTAGTTATGTAACTCATGATTTTTCAGGCACCCAGCTACGCATGGACACGGCAGCGCCGGGGTGCGCCGCGCGGAAGGCGGCTTTACCGTGACGATCCTGATTACAGGGATCGCTAGCGGGACGGCGGATCATAACCTAAACCACGAAAGAGATCTCCCCTTTCTGCACAGTTTCGATCCTTTTTATCCACAGGCTCTTCTTATGCTATGCGCAAAAATCGGCTTTTCTGGCGGGATATCCATGCGGTTACCCACAATCAGCCTATAGATCCCTTATGGATGTTAAGCATAAACGGAATTAGAACGATCAGAGGTGACGCGGATCATGATCCCGTTGACTGGATCGCCGGTAGATCCTTGCGCTTTAGCGCAGAGTCCGTATAATTCCCGGCCTGCGCGTAGCGCCTGTTTTCTGTGCTGAGCAGCCTGTTTTCTGTGCTGATCAAACGAAAAATCCGGGACAACCGGGAAGTTTCAGGCGGGTAAAGTGCGGATGTTAATTGACTCTGGGCTGTACAATTATTACAATCCCGCCTCTTTATTATGCGGTAGAGGCGTCGGTCATTTTTCACGCCGAGTAGCCAAACGCGTTTACTGTGAAGTCTTAAATCAAGTTTAGGTAGAAATCGCCATGAAACGCACTTTCCAACCGTCCGTATTGAAGCGTAACCGTAGCCACGGTTTCCGTGCTCGTATGGCCACTAAAAATGGTCGTCAGGTTCTGGCCCGCCGTCGTGCGAAAGGCCGTGCTCGTCTGACTGTTTCCAAGTAATAAAAGCTAACCCTTCGAGTGGTTACGCTCGCTTTTCCCAGGGAGTTACGTCTGTTAACTCCCAGCCATTTCTCTTTCGTCTTCCAGCAGCCACAACGGGCCGGTACGCCGCAGATAACCATCCTCGGTCGCCCAAATACGCTGGGACACCCTCGTATTGGTCTTACCGTCGCAAAAAAGCACGTCAGACGGGCTCATGAACGTAATCGTATCAAGCGCCTGACACGTGAAAGTTTTCGTTTGCGTCAACACGAGCTGCCCGCGATGGATTTTGTCGTCATCGCCAAAAAAGGGGTGTCTGAACTGGATAACCGTACGCTAACGGAAGCGTTGGAAAAATTATGGCGCCGTCACTGTCGTTTGGCTCACGCCTGCTGATCGGACTGATACGCGGGTATCAACGCTTTATCAGTCCGCTACTTGGACCGCACTGCCGCTTTCAGCCGTCGTGCTCCCAATATGGCATTGAAGCAATACGCCGGTTCGGCATGATAAAAGGCTGTTGGTTGACGCTCAAACGCGTATTAAAATGCCACCCTTTGAACCCTGGTGGTGATGATCCCGTACCGCCAAAACCCGACAATAACAGAGAACACTAACGATGGATTCGCAACGCAATCTTCTTGTCATCGCTCTGCTATTCGTGACGTTCATGATCTGGCAGCAGTGGGAAACGGACAAAAATCCACCCGCGACCACCCAGACCACGCAACAGGCGAATGGCGCTGTAGGCGATGCAGCCAACCAGGGCGTACCTGCCAGCGGTCAGGGTAAACTGATCACGGTTAAAACCGACGTGCTGTCGCTGAACATCAACACCCGCGGCGGCGACATCGAAGAAGCCGATCTGCTGGCTTACCCGGCAGAACTGGGTTCCAACCAGCCGTTCAAACTGTTGGAAACCACGCCAGCCTTCACTTATCAGGCACAGAGCGGCCTGACCGGTAAAAACGGCCCGGACAATCCGGCTAACGGTTCACGCCCGTTGTACACTGCGCCGGCGGATCGTTTTGAACTGGCCGCCGGCCAGAATGAACTGCGTATTCCGTTGACTTACACCGATGCCAACGGCGTCAGCTTCACCAAAACCTTCGTGCTGAAACGCGGCGAATATGCGCTGAACGTGGAATACAGCGTTAATAACGCCAGTGCTCAGCCGCTGGAGTTGACCTTGTTCGGCCAACTGAAGCAGTCTATCGATTTGCCGTCACACCGCGATACCGGCAGCAATAACTTTGCTCTGCACACTTACCGTGGTGCAGCGTTCTCTTCCAGCGACGATAAATATCGCAAATACAGCTTTAGCGATATGAAAGAGAACCTGAACATCAACACACAGGGTGGCTGGGTTGCGATGCTGCAACAGTATTTCGCTACCGCCTGGGTGCCAAACGCTGCTGCGAGCAATACGTTTTACAGCGCTAACCTTGGCAATGGCTTAGCCGCTATCGGCTTTAAGACCACACCGGTTATCGTACAGCCGGGTAGCCAGCAGAACCTGAACGCCACCCTGTGGGTTGGCCCGGAAATTCAGGATAAAATGGCAACGGTTGCACCGCATCTGGACCTGACGGTTGATTACGGTTGGTTGTGGTTCATCTCCCAACCGCTGTTCAAGCTGTTGAAGTTCCTGCACGGCTTTATCGGCAACTGGGGCTTTTCCATCATCGCTATTACCTTTATCGTGCGCGGCATCATGTACCCGCTGACCAAAGCGCAGTACACCTCGATGGCGAAAATGCGTATGCTGCAACCGAAACTGCAGGCGATGCGCGAGCGTATTGGCGACGACAAACAGCGGATGAGCCAGGAGATGATGGCGCTGTACAAGGCGGAGAAAGTGAATCCGCTGGGCGGCTGCTTCCCGCTGGTTATCCAGATGCCTATCTTCCTGGCGTTGTACTACATGCTGATGGGCTCGGTGGAACTGCGCCACGCGCCGTTCGCACTGTGGATTCATGACCTGTCGGCACAGGACCCGTACTATGTGCTGCCGATCCTGATGGGTCTGACCATGTTCTTCATTCAGAAGATGTCGCCGACCACGGTTACCGACCCGATGCAGCAGAAGATCATGACCTACATGCCGGTGATCTTCACCGTGTTCTTCCTGTGGTTCCCGTCAGGTCTGGTACTGTACTATATCGTCAGCAACCTGGTGACCATCGCTCAGCAGCAGCTGATTTACCGCGGGCTGGAAAAACGCGGGCTGCACAGCCGCGAGAAAAAGTAACCGGTTGATTGCCCAATCAATCTCATTATGAGGCGGTCATTGACCGCCTTATTTTTTACCCCCGTAACAACGCCTGAAAACAGGCGAGAATGCAGAGAGAACACCATGAGCCATACCGACACCATCGTTGCCCAAGCCACCCCGCCGGGACGCGGCGGCGTAGGTATTTTGCGCATCTCTGGCCGCCGCGCTGCCGATGTGGCGCAGGCTGTGCTGGGTAAGTTGCCTAAACCGCGTTACGCCGATTACCTGCCTTTTCATGACACTGACGGCAGCGTACTCGATCAAGGCATTGCCCTGTGGTTTCCCGGCCCGAACTCCTTTACCGGCGAAGACGTGCTGGAGCTGCAAGGGCACGGCGGCCCGGTTATTCTCGACTTGCTGCTCAAACGGGTGGTGGCGCTGCCTGACGTGCGCATCGCTCGCCCCGGCGAGTTTTCTGAACGAGCATTTCTGAACGATAAACTGGATCTGGCGCAGGCTGAAGCGATTGCTGATTTGATCGACGCCAGTTCTGAGCAGGCGGCCCGTTCCGCCGTCAACTCGCTGCAAGGTGTCTTTTCCTCCCGCGTTCATCAACTGGTGGAAGCACTCACTCACCTTCGAATCTATGTGGAAGCAGCGATCGATTTCCCCGATGAGGAAATTGATTTCCTTTCTGATGGCAAAATTGAGGCCATGCTCAATGCGGTGATAGGCGATCTGGAAGTCGTACGTGGCGAAGCGCGCCAGGGCAGCCTGTTGCGAGAAGGAATGAAAGTGGTGATTGCCGGGAGACCCAACGCCGGTAAATCCAGTCTGCTGAATGCGCTGGCCGGGCGTGATGCCGCCATCGTCACCGATATCGCCGGCACCACGCGCGATGTGCTGCGTGAGCATATTCACATTGATGGTATGCCGCTGCATATCATTGACACCGCCGGGCTGCGCGAAGCCAGCGACGAAGTAGAACGTATCGGTATTGAGCGGGCGTGGCAGGAAATCGAGCAGGCCGACCGGGTATTGTTTATGGTGGATGGCACCACCACTGATGCGGTAGAACCGGCGGCTATCTGGCCGGAATTCATGGCGAGGCTACCGAGTCGGTTACCGATAACCGTTGTGCGTAACAAAGCGGATGTTACCTGCGAGCCATTGGGCATGGAGGATGTGGGTACTTACTCACTTATCCGCCTTTCCGCCCGAACGGGTGACGGTGTAGACCTGCTGCGTGACCACCTCAAACAAAGCATGGGATTTACCAGCAACACCGAAGGGGGCTTCCTGGCGCGCCGTCGTCACTTGCAGGCGCTGGAACAAGCAGCGCAGCATCTGCAGCAAGGCCACGAACAACTGGTCAGTGCCTACGCTGGTGAACTGCTGGCCGAAGAACTTCGACTGGCACAGCAGGCGTTAAGTGAAATCACGGGTGAATTCACCTCCGACGATCTGCTGGGGCGAATTTTTTCCAGTTTTTGTATTGGGAAGTAAAATAGAAAGTCATCTCCCGGTGGCTAGCTGCCTCGCTTTTGCCTGCATTCCGTCCAAAACCGTATCACGGATAGGTGCAGGCAGCAGAGGCACCTATCGTAATGATATTTTTAACAATCCAACCTACATCAGCAACTGTCAGTGCTTCTAATCCGAACAGCTATACCCGTCATACTTCAGGTTGCCGGTGTGTTGGCTGCGTTACTCGGCCCATCAATGGGCCTCGCCCTTCGGGCCAGCGCGTTGCGTTGTTCAACATGCTAGCGTGTTGTCCTGCAACTCGAATTATTTTGGGTATGAATCCATTATTTTTTACTTTCATCATAAATAAATAGTGATAATAGAAATTACTTTGTATTTGTTTATTGTGTTTTTAATAAGAAAAAATTGTTATCAGAAAATGACTGGTGACGCTATATTTATTTTAACCAGTCTGGTTCTGGTTTTTTTATGCGCCCTCCTTTATGGACAAAGGAAATAATATGACAGAATCATTTGCCAACCCGCTCGATTTGAATGGATTTGCTTTTATCGAGTTTGTTACCGATACTCCGGAAGCGCTCTCTGCGTTATTCGCTTCGCTGGGATTTACCTGTGTCGCATACCATCGCCACCGTGATATTTCACTCTTTCGACAGAACAATATTAATTTCCTTGTTAATAATACTACCAAGGGTTTTCCACGAACGTTTTTGCAAGAGCATGGCGCAGGAGCCTGTGGTGTCGGTTTTTATGTCAAAGATGCGCTTCAGGCTTATGAGCAGGCGCTTGCGTCCGGCGCCAAACCAGCAGAGCAGACGGCAAAACCAGGGGAAATTCTGGTGCCGGTAATTGAGGGAATTGGTGGTTCGAAAATTTATTTTATTGAAAAATATCATGTTGATATGGATATTTTTGATATCGATTTTTCATTTATTCCTGGTGTGGAAAGAAATCCGAAGGGATTTGGTCTGCACACCATCGATCATCTGACTAATAATGTCTATCAGGGAAGAATGGATTATTGGTCTGAATTCTATACCCGAATATTTAATTTTCAGCAGATTCGTTATTTTGATATTGCCGGTGAATATACCGGATTACATTCTAAAGCCATGGTAGCGCCAGATGGTAAAATTCGTATTCCATTAAATGAGGAAGCGGAAGGCAGTAACGGACAAATTCAGGAATTTCTGCGCCGTTTTAATGGGGAAGGCATCCAGCATATTGCGATGCAAACCGACGATATTCTGACGACTCTTGATCAATTGCGTCAGGCTGGGTTACCGTTGATGACTGCACCGTCCGATACCTATTACCATATGGTGGAGGAACGCTTGCCTGAGCATGGACGTAATACCGACGCTTTACGGGAGCGCGGCATTCTTATTGACGGTAATACCCGCGATGGGCAGAAAAAGCTGCTGCTGCAAATTTTCTCAGAAACCTTGATAGGCCCACTGTTCTTTGAATTTATTGAGCGGGATGGCGATGATGGTTTTGGCGAAGGTAACTTCAAGGCGCTGTTTGAATCTATGGAGCGCGACCAACTAGCACGTGGTGAAATCAAGGCCACCGCCTAGTACTTTCTGAGCTGCATAGTACTTTCTCGAACCACATAGTACTTTCTGATTCGGCCTTGTATCAGCAGGACAAGGCCATTTTACCGTTTGAAAACTGACTGCTCGCCAGCAACATTATTGATTATTGCGACTGGCGTTCAGTCACTGCCAATGTCAGGTGTTATCCGTAACAAGTTACAGGTATTTCATCGCCTATTTTTTTGCTCTGCGAATAATGTAGGTTATTCCTGAGCTGCCTGTAGCAGGCTGTCGCCTTCCAGACGGTAACGAATCCACTCGTTTTGCGGCGCGGCGCCCAAACTGTCATAGAAGTCGATGGCGGGCTGGTTCCAGTCCAGTACGCTCCACTCCAGCCGTCCACAACCGCGTTCAACTGCCAGACGCGCAATATATTTCAGCAATGCCTTGCCGGCGCCCTGGCCGCGACAGTGCGGTGATACATAGAGATCTTCCAGATAAATGCCATTGCGCCCAAGCCAGGTGGAGTAACTGGTAAAGAACACCGCAAATCCGATTGGCTCACCGTTCCATTCGCAAATCAGCGCCTCGGTGGATGCACCTTCACCAAACAACGTTTGCTCAATTTCTTGTTGATTGGTCTTTACCTCGTGGAGCGCTTTTTCATATTCAGCCAGTTCACGAATAAAATTCAGGATGGTGGCAGAATCCCGCTGCACCGCCCAACGAATATGTAAGGTCATAGCAAGATCTCAGTGAGTAAAAGTCAGAAACGATAACCGGGATGTAAGAAATGGAGAAGAGAAACTGGCGCCCGGCATCACATTTCAGGCAATCTTCAAGATTCGTCTTCCAGACGCGAGGCTTGCCGGCTACATACCAGCCATACGCCAGCAATAATTAACGCGATAGCCAGCAGCTTGCCGGTACTAAACGTATCGGGAAAGACAGGCAACGCCACCGCCAGTCCCCAGACCAGCACATAACTGAGGCTCAGCAATGGGTACGCCCGACTTAGCGGTAGAAAACGCAGGGCGTTAAACCAGCTCAGCATAGAAAAAGCATACGCCGCCAGCCCAACCAACACCGCTGATGCTGCAATAGGCAACACCAGCATAGCGAACATAAACGGCAGCGGTTCCGTCAGTGAGGGTAACTGAGACATCCCCCATTTCATCGACAATTGTGCTGCACTGACCAGCACCACACTCAACAACGCCCATCCATAGCCTTTCACGAACTTCCTCCCATCAATATGACACCAACCACAATCAGCACAATGCCGACCGACTGGCGCAGGCTAATGGCTTCCTGCCATAGCCAACGTGCCGCCAGCGCTACCAGAATAAAATTCAGGCTCAGCATCGGATAGGCCACGCTCACCGCCACTCGCTGTAGCACCGCCAGCCATATCACCATCGCCAGACCCAACAGCAGCAGGCTGACCCCCATCCACAATAAAATATGAGTGCGACGTGAGCGATGGCCGCCCTGCCAACTGGCGGCCTGTTTCTGGCTAAGCTGACCAGCGCAGGTCAATAAACTGACCAGTAGAATCAGCAGGTAATTAATCATTGCTGACGGTACCACAGCAAGGCGATACGCCCTTTCCTGTCAGTGTAATCCGCTGGCGGTACTCCGGTGATCGGATCAGTTTCCGAAGAGAAAATCAGCACCAGCGATACATTGCCTTCACGGCGGTGCGCTGCCAGCCAATCGGCAAAGGCTTCGGCAGACACCTTGCGATTAGCGCTGTCTGGATACGATAAACCATATTCCAGTTCACCTGAATTGTCGTACATCAGAATATCGCTGCGTTTTTGTTCCCAGGCGATAGCGGAAGCTATGCCCACGCTGTCTGCCAGAATATAGCGACTCTGAGAGAGCTGTGATGTTACGCTACGCACAAACCACTGTGGATTCTTGGTTTCCATTACCCGTTCAGGGATTGCCATACCCACGAGCAACGCAATGCCCAGTGGGCAAACGGCAGCCCAGTGCCAGCGAGTCGCCGAATGGCGCGATGTCCACCAGCCGATCAGCCCCCAGAAAAGAAACGCCACGACACCCAACACTACCTTGGCGCTTTCCTGTGGCTGATAGAGTGGGCGATGCGACAATCCCCACGGTGCCAGCACCAATCCCACTATTAATGCGCACAGCACACCCACCGCCAGATTGATCCAGCCGTTGATGGTTAGCACACGCGGGCTTAGCAAGGTGGTGGCGCGTCTGGCTATCAGGATCGCCAGCGGCGCGAAGCAAGGCAGAATGTAAGTCGGTAGTTTCCCTTTGGCGATGCTGAAAAACAGGAATGGCATCACTACCCAACCCAGCAGATAGAATGCACCGCTTTGCTGACGTCGCTCACGCCAGCCTTGCAGCAGTGACGACGGCAGCAACGCCAGCCACGGCAGTACGCCTGCGATTAACACCGGCAGGTAGTACCAGAACGGCGCTTTGTGCTGGGCATTTTTGGAATCGGCGAAGCGCTGAATATGTTCAACCCAGAAGAAATAGTGCCAGAAATCCGGTTGCTGACGCGCTACGGCCAGCGCCCACGGTAGCGACACCACTACCGCACTGATAATCGCCAGCAGGCCGTAAAGCAGCACCTCTTTCCAGCGCCGCTCCAGCGTGACCCATGGCAGCACGGCAATCACCGGCACTGCCAGCGCCAGAAAGCCCTTGGTCATGAAGCCCATGCCGCATACCGCACCCAATAGCAAATAGCCGCCGACCTTGCTGGTGCGAGTGGTAGCCTGTGCGGCTCCCCAGAAGCTGCACATCGCCGCCGCCAGCCACAGCGTGACGATAGGGTCGAGCACGGCATAGGTACCGATGCCGTAAACCAAAAAACAGCTCAGGTAGATAGCCATCGCCAGCAGTGAGGTACGCCGTTGTTGCCACAATCGCTGAGTCAGCCAGTAAATCAGCGCTGCTGTGAGCAAAATGGAGAACACTGAACCGGCGCGCACGCCAGCGTTATTGTCTCCCAGCAGCCACTGGCCGATGTTATTCACCCAGTAACCGGCTATCGGTTTTTCAAAATAGCGAATTCCCAGAAAATGTGGGGCAATCCAGTTGCCGCCTGCCAGCATTTCCCGGCTGATTTCCGCGTAGCGGGTTTCATCCGGTTGCCATAATAAGCGGCCATTGAGGGGAATGAAGTAGTAGAGCAGTAACAACGCCAGCCATAGCGTTGTTTGACGTGCGTATTTCATCAGGCCGCCTCCACGGTCTGCTGACATCCCAACCAGCCATCGCGTCCGGCGAGGGAACCCCGCACCACGCGTCCGACCGGCAATGTAGTGGTGTCGTCCGGCAGCAATTCACTGAGCGGACAAAAACGAATACCTTCCTGTTCCGCCAGCGCCAACAGTTCGCTGAACTGATCGCTCATCACAATCCCTTCTACTTCGGCATGGATGGTATAGACCGGCGTTCCCTTATCCTGATGAATTTTATCCAGAATATAGCGGTTGAAGTCGGCAGCGCTGGTTTCCCGGCCAACTGCCTCATCCCAGGTGGGAAGTGTGACTGGAATCTGTACCGTACCTGTGCTGCCGTCGTTGAGCAGTGGGCGGAACGGCGCGGTGCCGCGACAATCGCTGTTGTAGCGAAAGCCAAACTGCTGTTTGGCTTCTACCGCGGTTTGGTCCGCGCGCCAGCCGGCCACTGCCGAGCACATCACCGGTTCGCCGGTAATCGACTGTAACGCTTCGTAGGCCAACCGGATCTGCTGTTCCATTTTTGCCTGATCCCACACCCCGGCCCAGGTTTGCCAGGCGAAATGATCCCAGGCGTGCAGTCCCACTTCGTGTCGTCGGGATGCGGCGAGGATAGGGTCTGGTAAGCCGCGGCCAATCACTCTGCCCGGCCAGGCGGTGCCTGCCAACAGGATATCCCAGCCATACAGCGATGCTGCGCGTGAGCGCAGCATCTTCCATAAAAACACTGGGCGGATAAGGCGCCAGAGATGGCGCCCCATGTTGTCAGGTCCGACACTGAAGAAAAAGCTGGCCCGGACGCCATAGACGTCCAGCAACTCCAGCAGGCGGGGCACCCCCACCCGCGTGCCGCGCCAGGTATCAACGTCGATCCGTAACCCTACTTTTCTCATTCGCTGTCCTGACTGAATCGGCCGGTTTCAACGGTCTGGAGGAAGAAGTCCAGGGTTTCCGCCACGGTTTTTTCCATCTCGATGGTCGGCTGCCAGTGCAACAGGCGCTTGGCGTTGCGGATGCTGGGCTTACGATGCTCCACATCCTGATAGCCTTTACCGTAGTAGCTGCTGCTTTCTACTTCGCGGAAACCGGCGAACGGCGGGAACTGACTACGCAGTGGATGTTTCTCGAAGCTCTCCAGCAGCATTTCCGCCAGCTGACGAATGCTCGCTTCGTTTTCCGGGTTACCGATGTTGATGATCTGACCGTCGCACTTGCCATCTTTATTTTCGATGATGCGGAACAGCGCTTCGATACCGTCTTTGATGTCGGTAAAGCAGCGTTTCTGACGACCACCGTCCACCAGTTTGATCGGCGAACCTTCCACCAGATTCAGGATCAACTGGGTGATAGCGCGGGAACTGCCGATACGCGCGGCGTTCAGGTTGTCCAGACGCGGTCCCATCCAGTTAAACGGGCGGAACAGGGTGAAACGCAGCCCTTCTTTTTCGCCGTAAGCCCAGATAACGCGGTCCAACAGCTGTTTAGATACCGAGTAAATCCAACGCTGTTTATTGATAGGCCCGACGATCAGGTTAGAGTTGTCTTCGTCGAACACCGGATCGGTACACATGCCGTACACCTCGGAGGTGGACGGGAAAATGATGCGTTTTTTGTACTTCACGCAGTCACGGATGGTTTTCAGGTTTTCTTCGAAATCCAGCTCGAACACACGCAGCGGGTTGCGGGTATATTCGATAGGCGTGGCAATCGCCACCAGCGGCAGCACCACGTCGCATTTCTTGATGTGGTATTCGATCCACTCTGAGTGAATGCTGATGTCCCCTTCCACGAAGTGGAAACGCGGGTTGTCGAGGAAACGTTCGATGGCATCGGAACTGATGTCTAGACCGAATACTTCGTAGTTGTCTTCCTGCAACAGACGCTCAGTCAGGTGGTTGCCGATAAAGCCGTTCACACCGAGAATCAGCACACGGGTACGGCGTTTAACACTCACCACCGGCGAGTTGTTGAGAATCGCGCCGGTCACCAGACCCAGGCTTTGAGCCAGTTGTGCGCCTTGCAGATAAATACCGTTGTCGCCCTGACCGGTGACAATCTCCAGCGCATCGCTGCCGCAAGCAACCACTAACGGTGAGGTGCTCAGTACGGTGCCTGGCTTGGCGGCGGCAAAGTCAGTACGTACTTTCGCCTGCCAGATGATGAACTTGCTGGTACCGACAAAGCTGAACGCGCCCGGCCACGGCTCGGTGACCGCACGCGCCAGGTTGTACAGCGCACGCGCCGGTTTCTGCCATTCAATACGGCCATCTTCCGGAGTACGACGGCCCACATAGGTGGCCTGGCTCTCATCTTGCGCAATATCATTCGCTTTACCTGCCGCGATAGCAGGCAGGTTGTCTTTCAGCAACTGCTCAGCAACATCACGCAGCTTGCGATGCAGGCTCAGCGCAGTATCGTTCTCGTCGATGGTCACACGCTGCTGCGCCACAATATTGCCGGCATCAGCGCGAGCCACCATGCGGTGCAGGGTGACGCCGGTTTCGGTTTCGCCATTGACCAGCGCCCAGTTCAGCGGCGCCCGGCCACGATAACGCGGCAGCAGCGAACCGTGCAGGTTGTAAGCGCCATGCGCCGCGCTTTGCAAAATGGCATCGCTCAGCAGGTGACGATAATAGAAGGAAAAAATCACGTCCGGCGACATCGCGGCGATGCGCTCCACCCACAGCGGGTGGTTGACGTCTTCAGGCGCGAATACCGGGATACCCAGCTCCGCTGCGGTACGGGCTACCGATCCAAAAAACTGATTTTCCGCGGGATTATCCGCGTGGGTAAACACCGCTTCTACGGTATAACCCGCAGCCACCAACGCGCGGAGTCCCACGCAGCCGAAATCATGATAGGCAAAAACAACAGCTTTCATTCTTCATTGTCCTGTTCAGAAAATCGTGGATCATTGCCAACAATACGTTGAATAAAATAACGGGGACGCGCACGGACATCGTTGTAGATCCGTCCGATGTATTCCCCAAGCAGCCCCATGCCGACGAACTGGGCGCCGATAAAGGAAAACAGCACGGCAAACAGTGTAAACACGCCGTCCGCCGCCCAGGCTGCGCCGAAAAACAGACGCATCAGAATCAACAACAGCGCCAGCGTGAAACCGGAAATCGCAATGACGCTGCCCACCACGCTCAACAACCGCAGCGGCGTGGTGGTCAGGCAGGTCACCAGGTCGTACATCAGGTTGATAAGCTTCATCAGGCTGTATTTGGAATCGCCAAATTCACGCTCGGAATGACGCACCAGAATTTCGGTGGTGCGGCGGGCGAAGGTATTGGCGAGAATCGGGATAAAGGTACTGCGCTCATGGCAGTGCAGCATCGCGTCGATAATATGACGGCGATAGGCGCGCAGCATACAGCCGTAGTCGTTCATGGCTTTACCGGTAGTGCGCTGGATCAGGTGGTTAATCATGCGGGATGCGGTTTTGCGAAACCAGCTGTCCTGACGATTCTCACGGATGGTGCCCACCACGTCGTACCCTTGCTCCGCCGCGCTCACCAGCCGGGGAATCTCTTCCGGTGGGTTTTGCAGGTCGGCATCCAGCGTGATGATAAGATCACCCGACACATGGCTGAACCCGGCCATAATCGCCGAATGCTGCCCATAGTTACGATTGAGGATCACCGCCACCACATGGCTGCCCGGTGCTTGCGCTGCTTCGGTCAGCAACGCAGCCGAATTGTCGCTACTGCCGTCATCCACCAGCAGGATTTCATAATCCTGGCTCAGTTGCTCACAGGCGGTGGTAGTACGACGAATCAGTTCCGGCAGGCTTTCCTGCTCGTTGAAGACCGGGATCACCACCGAGACTTTATTAATTGCTTCCATGTCTGACATCAGCGTTTCCCCGCCAGTTCAGTTAATGCGTCCACTACCCGGTCCACATCCTCATCATGCATATCCGGGAACAGCGGCAGGGAGCAGATTCGCGCCGAGTTCCAGTCAGTATTCGGCAGATGCAGATTGGTGAAACGTTCACGGTAATATTTCTGGGTATGAGCAGCACGGAAATGCAGGCCGGTGCCGATATTACGTTCTTTTAACGCTTGCATCAGCCCGTCACGGTCGATGCCACAACGTGCTTCATCCACCCGGATGATAAACAGGTGCCAGGCGTGCTGATGTGGCCATGACGGCAATGACAGTGGCTGGAACGGCAGTGACGCCAGTTTTTGCAGATAACGTTGGGCCAGCGCTTCACGACGGGCGTTGTTAGCGGCCAGCTTGTTCAGTTGCACCAGAGCAATGGCGGCATTGATGTCCGGCAGGTTGTACTTGAAGCCCGGCGATACCACTTCCGCTTGTGGCGCGCGCCCTTGCACCATACGGTCGAACGCGTCTACGGCCAGTCCATGGAACTTCAGGCTGCGAATGCGGTTGGCGAGCGCGTCGTCGTCCGTTACCACCAGACCGCCTTCAGCGCAGGTCACGTTTTTGATGGCGTGGAAGGAGAAAATCGCCGTACCTTCGCCGCCGACGTGACGGCCACGATAGTAGGTGCCAGCAGCGTGGGCGGCATCTTCAATCACCGGGATGCCGTGACGACGGCCAATATCACGAATAGCGTCAATATCTGCCGGCGCACCAGCGTAGTGAACCGGGATAATCGCTTTGGTTCGGGGCGTAATGGCCGCTTCAATCACTTCTGGCGTCACCATCAGGTTATCTCGGTCCACATCCACCATCACCGGCTCGGCACCGAGCAGCACAATCATGTTCAGGGTGGAAACCCAGGTCAGCGATGGCGTGATGACCTCATCACCTGCGCCAATCCCCAATGCCATCAGGGTGACATGCATACCGCCGGTCGCAGAACTGACGGCAATCGCATGTTTTGCACCGGTCAGTGCAGCAAATTGTTGTTCCAGTTCCTGATTTTTGGGGCCAGTAGTAATCCATCCGGAACGAAGAACCTGCTCGACCGCGGCAAGTTCTTCCTCACCTAACGCGGGGCGTGAGAAAGGTAGAAAATCAGCCATGTAAAAATTCACTCTCAGGTTAAATCGATGGTTGTTGGTGTGGCGAGATTAATGCTTTATACCCGTCATATTTCAAGTTGCAGGTGCGCTGGCCGCATTACAACGTTCGTCACTCACCTTGCCCTAAGGGGCTAACGCGTTGCGTTGTTCAACATGCGAACGTCGTGTTCTGCCACGCGAATGATGTCGGGCCTTACGCTCAGGTAGCATCGCTGTCCCGCCATCGGAGTCGGATTTGAGAATAAATACGTCAGGGGAAACCACTCCTTTAGTCCTTGCGAAGCATCATGTAGAAAAGCAATTATGACAAGCCGTTAATAATATCACCCCTCTGACCGTTAGCAGACGAGCATAACAAAGATTTTTTAATTAAGTATTAAAATGCTTCTTTTCAACCGATGTTCAATCCGCAAGGCTGATATTCAATCTGCAATAAAGAGTAGCAAGCTATGTTTAAACCCATCATCAATAAAAACGGAGTTGAGCTTTGATGCACACAAAACCTAAACGGTATATAAACGCATAAGAAGTAATATTTTTTTGTGATAAAAATCACAATGACATCAAAACAAAACAATAATTACTATTTGTTTCAATATGACTAATGATCATCAAAATAGAAATAACTTTTATAATCTAATTCAATAAACTATTTTACTTGTTATTTCTCACCTCGGCAGAGCACTTACTATTCGCTTCACCTACTACTCGCTTCACCCACTGCTCAATCCGGCTTACTTCAGGGGCGAACCAGGTTTCTTGTGTCAAAACTGGCTGTGCCAATGACATCTATTTGAATGGTTCTTAATTCATGAGAATGACTTACTCCTGTCAACAAACACGTTGATAGATTCCGAAGCGTTCGAGTGGCGGAGCAAAACATTTGCATATTAAACAACGCAACGCGTTGGTCGCTTCAAGCAGTGTTCAATTCTGCTCCCGGCAGCCTTGTCGTTCACCCAAATTACTTACCTGAGTAGCTCATCAGGGTGAAATGAGAGACATCCTGTCTTTCACCGGAGGAGACGTTGGCTGGTCAAATTCGTTCCCAACGAATTTGTCACACTCTTGCTGCGTTACAAGGCTTATATGATCTTTGTCCTGAAGGCCAGCTCGTTGGGTTGTTCAAAACGCAAAGTGTTTTATCCTGCAACTCAAATTATTTAGGGTATATATTCTTTAATTATGATTAACAAATCATAGTCAGGTTTTCTGATATGACAACCGAACGTAATGTCTTGAACTATAAATACAGGATAAACGTTATCGGTATCATGTTGATTGATATTTTTATTGAAAAGCCAATGTTTTCCCTTTCAGGTTGCAATTTTATTTTTTGATAACTGCATGAAAAGTTTTGATTATTTTTAACTCGCTTTATCTGTTCTATATCAAGATTCACATCGGCTTGAGTCGCTAGGATAAACCTCAGTAACTGAGGGGATTGTTATTTTTTCCTGACGAGACAGGTAGCAGCCCCCTTCCAAAATCACTTTCTGAGTGACCCGCTCAGGCTGCTTTCGTCACTTTTCGCCCGCACGGCAAGTCATTTCGGCGCAACGCAGCCTGCCATCACAACAGACACTCCTCATTAATTAAGTGAGTACACACCTACTTTGTTCGATGAGGGGGCATCTGAAAATGACTGGCGGGTCATATATACACCCAATGTGGTACATGTCGGGAGAAGATATGAATCAGTTTGTTATCGCAAATGCAAAGGATTGTATTGGCTGTGATGCCTGCGAGATTGCCTGCGTGATTTCCCATAATCACGGGCGTTATCCGGAAAACAGGGACGATTTTCTCCCCCGGATAAGGGTGTTTCATCTGGGAGAACACAATATCGCAGTGACCTGCCGCCACTGTGAAGATTCTCCTTGCGCGAAAGTGTGTCCCACGCAGGCGCTGGTCAGAAAACAGGGCGGCATTCAACTGGTTGCTGAAAAGTGTATCGGCTGTAAAACCTGTGTGCTGGCGTGTCCGTTTGGCGCGATTACCGTCAAAAAGCAGGCTAAAGGTGCCGCCGCCCACAAATGCGATCTTTGCAGTGGTCGTCCGGAAGGACCGGCTTGCGTGGAGGCGTGTCCAACTCAGGCGCTTCAACTTGTAAGTGAACACTCACTAGAAAAGCAGCGTCAGGAGAAACAACAGCGTATGGCACAAACCGCCATAACGGATACGTCAACGTCGCGCGCGGTCCCTACGTTTGCCGAAATAGCGTGTCACCCGCTGGATAAGCATAAAAACTGGCCGCGCCGGGATGCGGTGAAAAAATCGCTGGAAGAACGCGTGACCACTTTTGGCGAGATCTATCACGGCTTCAGCGCTGAACACACCCACGATCAGGCCAGCCGTTGCCTGCATTGCAGCCAGCACGCCGTCTGTGAATGGACCTGCCCGTTGCATAATAACATTCCCGCCTTGCTGCAACTGGTGCAGCAAGGACGCATTCTCGATGCTGTCGAACTGTCGAACTGTCGCACCGTACCAGCAGCTTGCCGGAAGTCTGTGGCCGGGTCTGCCCGCAGGATAGGTTATGCGAAGGTGCCTGCACGCTAGGCAAAGGTTACGGTGCTGTGACTGTGGGCAACATTGAGCGCTATATCACCGATACCGCGATGAGCATGGGCTGGCAGCCGGATCTCAGCCAGGTTAAGCCCACCGGCAAGCGGGCTGCCATCATCGGTGCCGGCCCCGCTGGACTGGCTTGTGCCGATGTGCTGGCACGCCACGGCGTACAAGCGGTGGTATTTGACCGGCACCCTGAAATTGGCGGGTTGCTGACCTTCGGTATTCCGACCTTCAAGCTGGACAAGTCAGTGCTGAGTCGGCGTCGGGAAATCTTCAGCGCTATGGGGATCGAGTTCCGTCTTAATACCGAAGTGGGAACGGATATTAGTATGGCGCAGTTGCTGGCAGAATTTGACACTCTGTTTGTTGGCGTAGGGACGTATGGTTCCATGAAAGCCGGTCTGGAAAACGAAGACGCTCCCGGCGTATACGACGCGCTGCCGTTCCTGATAGCCAACACTAAGCGGGTAATGGGGCTGCCTGAATTGCCCAATGAGCCTTATGTGTCGATGCAGGGTAAGCGTGTGCTGGTGCTGGGCGGCGGTGACACCGCGATGGATTGCCTGCGCACCTCGATTCGTCAGGGGGCGGTGTCGGTCACCTGCGCCTATCGCCGTGATGAAGCCAATATGCCGGGTTCACGTAAAGAAGTAAAAAATGCCCGCGAAGAAGGCGTGGAGTTTCTGTTCAATGTTCAACCGCTCAAGATTTGCCTGAATGATGACGGAGAGGTCTGCGGAGTCAGCCTGATTCGTACCGAAATGGGCGAACCGGACGCCAGCGGTCGCCGTCGGCCAAAACCGGTGGCTGGTTCTGAATTCGTGCAGCCTGCTGAGGCGGTGATCACGGCGTTCGGTTTCCAGACACACAACATGCCATGGTTGCAGGACGCCCATATCGAGCTGGATCGCTGGGGCTGCATTATGACGACTAAACCTGGCGACAAGCACCCCTGCCAGACTAGCCATCCGCAGGTATTCGCGGGTGGGGATGTGGTGCGCGGCGCTGATCTGGTAGTTACCGCCATTGCTGATGGTCGTAAAGCGGCACAAGGTATGCTGCGGGTGATGGGGCTGGAGTGTCAGGATATGTCGCTGCCGGTCAGCGCCGTTGTTTAGCTGGAGAATTGGTCATGAATCAGTTTGTTATTGCAGACGCCGCCAAATGCATTGGTTGTCGCACCTGCGAGATCGCCTGTGCTGTTGCTCATGTGGGCGGCAACCAACAAAAACTGCATAAATCGCATTTTTTTCCGCGCCTAAAAGTAATTAAAAATGCTAACGTGAGTACACCCGTGCTGTGCCATCAGTGCGAAAATGCACCCTGCGCCAGGGCCTGTCCGCATGATGCGCTGGTGCAACATCAAAACAGTATTCAGGTGATAGCGTCACGGTGTATTGGCTGTAAAAGTTGCGTAATCGCTTGTCCGTTCGGTGCCATCAATGTGGTGACGCACGCATTCGGTGATGAGACGTCTGCCCCATCGCTATCAGGCAGTGAAGTCCATAAATGCGACCTTTGCATCGGCGTTGCGGATAGTCCATCTTGTGTACGCGTGTGTCCGACATCGGCGTTAACACTGGTTACGCCGCAGGCACTGACCGAGCAGGTTCAGGAAAAGCAGCAACGTTCCGCATGGAATCAGGCGGATATCTGTTTACGCTAATGCCTTTTTGCCCGTGATGCCGGGATGCGTTCGCGGGCAAGCTATACACCATCGCTACTAATATGATGTGATATCAGCTAGATTTTGTTTCAAATAAAATTAAATCAGTTTTAATAAAAAGTGCTTTTTGACGTATTCTGCTCGAACAGTGATAATTATCGACGATTCATCCGCCAGTTTCTCTTTGGTGCGGATATTTATCTGACCATTTGCGTCGGAAATAAACTTCACAGAACAGCTATTCTGCTAAAAATTATTAAGTTTTTTTCGTTGGTATCATGGAGTGAATATGACCTGTCATTTCGTCAGGTGGGCAAGCACGGAAGCGTTACCCGATCTGCAGCGGTTATCGGATGACCTGATTACATCTACACACAGTTTTTCTGTAAAGCGCCGTGAGCGTTATCTGAAGAGCCGTGCGCTGCTGGCAGAAATGATGTTTTATTTTTTTGGTTATCCGGTACTTCCGCCACTCATGGTTTCGCCAAACGGCAGGCCCTGCTTTGTTGATCCGCATCTGCCCGATTTCAGCCTTGGCTACGCAGGAAATACTATCGCAATCCTGCTTAGTGAAGAGGGTAAAGTGGGGATGGATGTGGAAATTATCCGTGTCTGGAATCGTGAAATGCCGGCGCATTTACAAACGCAGACCCATGCGGAAAAAGCCTGGATAGACGCCCAGCTCGACCCGCTGGAAGCGGCTACCCAGTTGTGTACCATTCGTCAGTCGGTACTGAAAATTCCGGGTTTTAATGTTGGCGGCCCGGAATCCCTAAAACTGCATCCGGCTTCAGGCCGTTTGCGGTCACGGCATATTCCGGATGTGGCGGTAATCAGCGATATTGATGATTACCTGGCCTGGGCGTGCGCCCATACCCCTCGCCTCGACCGACTGGTGATGTGGAATTACACCTCGGCCTACGGTATGCGAAAATCTGGCGAAATCGTCCAACAGCAGCGTCAATCGAGGCGCTATATCAAACTCAGCAGCCACCCGACGGAACAGGCTTCTTCGCAATATGCGATGTAGCGATAGAAAAGCGGAAAGAAAACAGGAAGCCAGTGATAACGAGCCGGGTAGCCCCGGCTCGTTGGTGATTAGTGAGCGTCCACAAACACGATTTTTAACAGGAACAGCACTGCCACCACGATTACGCACGGGCTGATGTCGCGCCAGCGACCCGTCGCTGCTTTCATTACCGCGTAGGAAATGAAGCCCAGTGCGATACCTTCGGTAATCGAGAAGGTGAACGGCATCATCACGGCAGTGACGAACGCCGGCACGGATTCAGTCAGGTCATCCCAGTTAACGCGCGCCAGGCTGGCCGTCATCAGCACACCAACATAAATCAACGCACCCGCGGCTGCATAGGCCGGCACCATCCCTGCCAGCGGCGACAGAAACATCACCAGCAGGAACAGAAGCCCTACGACTACTGCCGTCAGGCCGGTACGACCACCGATGGAAACACCAGAGGAACTTTCGATGTAGGCCGTCACGGATGAAGTACCGATGAATGAACCCGCCACCGAGCTGATGCTATCCACATACAGTGCCTGTTTCATCTGTGGAAATTTACCCTGAGCATCGACCAGACCGGCTTTGTCGGTCACACCAATCAGGGTGCCGGAAGAGTCAAACAGGTTTACCAGCATGAAGGAGAATATTACCCCGGACAGGCCCAGATTCAGCGACCCGGCCAGATCCACCTGACCTACGACATTACTGACGCTCGGCGGCATAGCGAATACGCCAGAGAATTTTACATCTCCCAGCAACGTACCCAGCAAGGTGGTTACCGCGATGGAGATCAGTACCGCCGCATGAATGTTACGCGATGCCAGCACCACGATGATGAAAAAGCCCAGCGCGCCCAGCAGTACACTATGCGAGGTCAGCTTGCCGACTGATACCAGCGTTTCTGGATTCGGTACGATAATACCGGCATTTTTCAGGCCGATCATGGCAATAAACAGACCAATACCGCTGGCAATGCCTAAGCGTAAACTGAGCGGGATATTGGCGATCATCCAGTAACGAACCTGGAATACCGTCAACAGCAGGAATCCTACCGAACCCCAGAAAATAGCGCCCATTGCTACCTGCCACGGCAGGCCCATGGTACCCACCACCACAAAAGCGAAAAAGGCGTTCAGGCCCATCGCAGGTGCCAGCGCCACCGGCAGGTTAGCCAACAGCCCCATGAAAATACTACCAAAAGCGGCAATCAGACAGGTGGTGACAAACACCGCTTTGGTGTCCATTCCGGCTGCGCCCAGAATTTGCGGGTTAACGAAAACGATATACACCATCGTCAGGAAGGTGGTGAACCCGGCAATGGTTTCGGTACGAGCGGTGGTGCCGTGCTGCTTCAGTTTAAACACACGATCCAGCAGCCCCTGCTCAGCAGCGGAACCAGACTGAGATTTATCCATGATAAATGACCCAAAGAAGAAGAAAGGAAAAATAATCGCCCGGTATCCTATACCAAAATGCGCAGTAGTTAACGCGTCAGCGCGCTTTTTTTTCCAGCGATAACAATTTTCTATATCTCCTGCCTGTTCGCTGCGTTTTCGTCTCACTTCCTGATGGGAAAACGTTTGTTTACTACAGAGAGCGTGAGCAGTCGGCCCCTCGTTTCTGCAAATATCGCTTTCTGCTGTCAGTCAGGTAAAGTGGGGATTTCGTCCCCTGACAAGAGAACGTCTATGTTCCGGATTGAATGCATATTTTTCGACTGTGACGGCACGCTGGTTGATAGCGAAGTCATCTGCTGCCAGGCTTACGTCAATATTTTTGTGCCTTACGGTGTGCAGTTGCCGCTCAATGAGGTGATCAAAAGCTTTAAAGGCATGAAGCTTTACGACATTATCGAGCGCATCAGCGAGCGTTTTGGCCTGACGGTGTCTATGGAGCAGATGGAGCGCCATTTTCGTCAGGAAGTGGCGCGGCTTTTCGAGCTGTCGCTACAGCCGATTCCTGGCGTAAAAGAGGTGTTGGTTGCGTTGCAGATGCCTAAAGCTGTGGTGTCTAACGGTCCGGTCAGCAAAATGCAGCATTCATTGGGGTTGACCGGTTTGCTGCCGTTCTTTGGCGAGCACCTGTATAGCGGCTACGATATCGGCAAATGGAAACCGGACCCGGCGTTGCTGCATTATGCCGCTCAGCAGATGGGCGTCATGCTGGAAAACTGCATTCTGGTGGAAGATTCCGTCTCTGGCACGCAGGCCGGGATTGCTGCCGGCATTCCGGTGTTCTACTACTGCGCCGACGAACATAATGCCCCAATCCACCACCCATTGGTGACGATGTTCCATGACATGGCGCAGCTACCGGTGTTGTGGCAGGCCCGCGGTTGGACGTTGACGACCGCCGCCTAATCAATCAGGCGACTTCTCGCAACGGGGATTCTGGTACGCATGTCGCCCGTCGTCGCCCCAATAGCCAACGACGGGTGGGTTGCGGCCCAGCGTGAAAACGCCGACTGACACCCTGCGCCAGCAAATCCAGCGACAGACAAAAAATAAAATAGATCAACGCGATGAACAGAAACACTTCTGTCGGATAGACCATGCTGCGGTTATTAACCTGCGTTGCCAGAAACGTCAGCTCGCCCACACCGACAATGTAAGCCAGCGATGTGTCTTTAATCAGGGAAATCCACTGATTGATGAACGATGGCACCATCATGCGCAGTGCCTGCGGCAGTACGATGTACCACAGTGTTTGCCAGCGCCCTAATCCGAGTGACATCCCCGCCTGCCACTGACCCAGACCTATCGCCATGATGCCCGCTTTTACGCCATGCGCCAGATAAGCCGACGCGATCAGCGCCAGCGCGCACACCACCGTCGTGATTTCGGGAATATCGACGCCAAACACCATAGGCAGAAGAAAGTAAGTCCAGAAAATCAGCATGATCACCGGAATTGCCCGGAAAAAGCCCAGCACCACGGTCAGTAATCCGCCAGCCCAGCCGCGCAACATCGCCAGCGCGACCCCCAGCAATGTTCCCAATATTGCCGAGATAAGCCCGGCCATCAGGCTGAGCGCCAACGTCAACGCTGCGCCCCCCAACGGGCCATCAGGATAGGTGCCCCACATCAGGTAGCTAAAATTGTCGAGAATGATTGAAAAATCCATCTCAATGCCCCCTGACTGGCTGCCGATGCTGGCGCCACTGCCCCCACGCTTCCAGCAGGGCAATCACCGCGATGTAAAGCACCGTTGCAACGCCAAACGCCTGAAAGGTGCGCAGCGTTTCCGTTTCCACCTGCCGGGAGGCGTAAGACAGCTCCGCCACGCCGATGGCCATCGCCAGCGATGAGTTTTTGACAACGTTCATATACTGACCCAGTAACGGCGGCAGCGCGATACGCAACGCCTGCGGCAGTACCACATAGCGCATCGCCTGCCAGCCGGTTAGTCCCAACGCAAAGGCAGCATACTTCTGGCCACGCGCCACACCAGCGATACCCGCACGAACCTCTTCAGCGATAAACGCAGCGGAATACAGCGTCAGGCCAAATAATCCGGTCAGGAACTCAAACGACGGCACACTCAGCCCGATAAACGGTATGTCATGCGAGCGATTAAGCCACTGCATCACCCCATCTGGCAGCAATTGTGCCGCGCCGAAATACCAGAAAAACAATTGCACCAGCAGCGGGGTATTACGAAACAACACGCAATACGCGATCACCGGCCAGCGTAACCACCGCGTACGGCTGTCTCGACCAGCGGCCAGTATGAGTCCTGTCAGTGTTGCCAGCACCACGGTAGCAGTAGCAATACCCAGTGTGACCTGAAACCCCTGCCACAGCCATTGCAGATACTGAGGTGCCAGCAGCCAGTCGGTCAGCCATTGTTGGAAAGATTGAGCAGTCATCATCAGCAAGAAAGCCGCCTCCGGGATACGGCCAGAGGCGAATCATCATCAGGTAAGAAATCAGGGATATCATCATCGGACAGCGAATACTGTCGCCACGGGTTTTAAGCCTTGGGCTGTTGTTCCAGCGGCGCAATCCTGAAGTCATCACGCGGCTGGGCGGACGGCGTTTGCGGCCCGAACCAACGGTTATAAATCTTCACGGCATCCCCCTGTTTTTCCAGATTCAGCAGGATATCGTTTACTTTCTGCGTCAGGCGATCTTCCCCTTTCGGAAGGCCGATACCTTGATACTCTTTGGTGATGCTAAACGGAGAAATTTCAAAATCGGCTTTCTGCTCCGCCGCCAGGTTGCCCAACAGCCCGACCAGTTTGGCATCATCCTGCGTGATAGCCTGCACGTTGCCGTTACGCAACGCGGCGAACGCCAGCGGGGTATCGTCGTAGGAAATCACTTTCGCAGTCGGGTAATGTTCACGCAGGGTGATTTCCTGAACGGTGCCTTTATCAGCGCCAATGCGCAGGTTTTTAAGATCATCCGGCGTTTTCAACACGCCTTTGTGGGCGATGAATTTTTGCCCGGTAGCAAAATAGGGCACACTGAAATTGACTTGTTTAGCACGCTCATCGGTGATGGTGAAGTTGGCGGCGATCAGGTCTACTTTTTTCGACGTCAGCAATGGAATACGGTTAGCCGGGTTGGTAGCACGCAGCTCCACCTTGACGCCCAGCGCGTTGCCGATGGCTTGCGCGACATCGACATCGTAGCCCACCAGTTTTTTGCTTTGCGGATCGACATAACCAAACGGCGGATTGCTGTCGAATACCGCGACTTTCACTACGCCGGCTTTCTGGATGTCATCCAGCTTGTCAGCCTGCGCGTTACCCGCCAGAGAAACCAATCCTGCCAGAAGAGAAAATGCCAAAAGAGATTTTTTCATCTTTTTATTCGCCTGTAGCTGCTGTTCATAAAGAATGATGAGTGAGTAACCACTTGTTAATTCAATGAATGCAGGCTAGCAGCAGCTACGGCGCGCCGGAAATAACATAAACACCCATAATATGAACTTATGTTATATCCGGTCAGTGGCCATTCCGGTGACAGCAACGGCGACACCGCGTTACCAATGACAACGCCCCGAAAACGGGGCGTTGAGGGGGGCGGCAACGGACCAACCTTATTCCGGTTTGGCGTCGTCTTTTTGCGCCAGCATTTTTTCCAGCGCGTCGCCGCCCAGATGACGGAAGTCCTGGCCTTTGACGAAGTAGAAAATGAACTCGCAGATGTTCTGGCAACGGTCGCCAATACGCTCGATGGAACGAGCGCAGAACAGTGCGGTCAGTACGCTGGGAATGGTGCGGGAGTCTTCCATCATGTGAGTCATTAACTGACGCACAATGCCTTCGTACTCTTTATCCACCTTCTTGTCTTCCATGTAGATACGTTTGGCTTCATCCAGGTCCATACGCGCAAACGCATCCAGCACATCATGCAGCATCTGTATGGTGTGATTACCCAGTGATTCCAGGCTCACCAGCAGCGGCTGATGCTGATGGGAGAATTTCTCCAGCGCGGTGCGGCAGATTTTGTCCGCCACATCACCAATACGCTCCAGCTCGGAAATGGTCTTGATGATCGCCATGACCAGACGCAGGTCACTGGCGGTAGGCTGGCGCTTGGCAATGATGCGCACGCACGCCTCGTCAATGCTCACTTCCATCATGTTGACTTTGGCGTCGCCTTCGATCACACGCTGCGCCAGTTCCGCGTCCTGATTATGCATGGCAGTGATGGCGTCAGTCAGTTGCTGTTCCACCAGCCCGCCCATGGTCATCACTTGGGTACGGATACTTTCCAGCTCGGCATTAAACTGACCGGAAATATGTTTGTTTAGATTAAGATTTTCCATGATACTCCCGTAATCAACCGTAACGACCGGTGATGTAATCTTCGGTCTGTTTCTGCCGTGGCGCGGTAAACAGGGTGTCGGTATCGCTGAACTCGATCAGCTCGCCGAGATACATAAACGCCGTATGGTCGGAACAACGCGCCGCCTGTTGCATGTTATGCGTCACGATCACCACGGTATAGTCTTTCTTTAGTTCAGAAATCAGCTCTTCAATGCGACCGGTGGAAATCGGGTCCAGCGCCGAACAAGGTTCATCCAGCAGCAACACATCCGGACGAATGGCGATGCCGCGTGCAATACACAGACGTTGCTGTTGGCCGCCGGACAAGCTGTAACCGCTTTGGTGCAGTTTATCTTTGGTTTCCTGCCATAATGCCGCCTTAGTCAGCGCCCACTGTACGCGCTCGTCCATTTCTGCACGCGACAGTTTTTCGAACAACTTCACCCCAAAGGCGATATTGTCGTAGATAGACATCGGGAACGGGGTTGGCTTCTGGAACACCATGCCCACTTTGGCGCGCAGCAGCGCGATATCCTGGTTATCGGTCAGGATGTTGTTGCCATCGAGCAGGATATCGCCTTCGGCGCGTTGCTCTGGATAAAGCTGATACATTTTATTCAGGGTACGCAGCAAGGTGGACTTGCCGCATCCGGACGGCCCGATAAATGCCGTTACCTGATTTTTGGCAATATCCAACGTGATGTTTTTCAGCGCATGAAATTTTCCGTAATAGAAGTTCAGATTGCGCACCTGAATTTTGCTGGTGGATGTCTCTGTGACCATACTCATCAAGACTTCTCTCTTCTGGCGAACACCGTGTGCACGACGTTCGGATATTCATTTAATGTGGCGATGTTTAATGTTTATTTTTGGCAAACAGCACGCGTGCCAGAATGTTTAGCAACAGCACGCACAGCGTGATCAGCAGTACCCCAGCCCATGCCAGACCTTGCCATTCCTTGAACGGACTCATGGCGAACTTAAAAATGGTAACCGGCAGGTTGGCAATGGGATGCATCATGTCCGTGCTCCAGAACTGATTCGACAGCGAGGTAAACAGCAATGGCGCGGTTTCCCCAGCGATACGCGCCACCGCCAGCAGCACCCCGGTGATGATGCCGGATACTGAAGCCTTCAGGGTAATGGCTGAGATCATCTTCCATTTCGGCGTCCCCAGCGCATAAGCCGCTTCGCGCAGGCTATCCGGCACCAGTTTCAGCATGTTCTCGGTGGTGCGAATCACGATAGGCACCTGCAACAGCGCCAGCGCAATCACTCCCGCCCAGCCGGAAAAGTGCTCCATTTTCGCCACCACCAGCGTGTAGACGAACAACCCCACCACAATCGATGGCGCCGACAACAGAATGTCGTTAATAAAGCGGATCACTTCAGCGATCAGCGATTTACGGCCATATTCCGCCAGATAAACGCCCGCCAGAATCCCCAGCGGCGTGCCAAACAGCGTCGCCCACAGAATCAGCAAGCCGCTGCCGACAATCGCGTTAGCCAGACCCCCCCCCGCCGTATTGGGCGGCGGCGTCATTTCGGTAAACAGCGACATCGACATGCCGTCTAAACCTTTAGTCACGGTGGACATCAGAATCCACACCAGCCAGAACAGGCCAAACGCCATGGTCAGCATCGACAGAAATAACGCGATGCGGTTTTTCTGTCTGCGCCAGGCTTGCATCTTGCGGCGGGTTTCCTGCATGTCGGAACGGTTTTCAATGCTAATGCTTGCCATCAGCGTGCTCCTTCATTTTTTGCCAGACGCATGATCATCAGCTTGGAACAAGCCAGCACGATAAAGGTAATCACAAACAGGATCAGGCCCAGCTCCATCAATGCCGCGGTATGCAGTCCGGAGTCAGCTTCGGCAAATTCGTTGGCCAGCGCAGAGGTGATGCTGTTGCCCGGCATATAGAGTGAGAAACTGTCGAGTTGATAGGTGTTGCCGATGATGAAGGTTACTGCCATGGTTTCGCCCAACGCCCGGCCCAAGCCCAGCATAATCCCGCCGATGACGCCATTTTTAGTAAACGGCAGCACGATATGCCAGATAACTTCCCAGGTGGTACAACCGATGCCGTAAGCCGATTCTTTCATCATGACCGGCGTCTGCTCGAAGACATCACGCATTACCGCCGCAATGTAGGGGATTATCATGATAGCCAGAATCACCCCGGCAGCCAGAATGCCGATGCCGAACGCCGGCCCGGAAAATAGCGTGCCGAGCAGGGGAATACTGGAAAGCACATTGCCTACCGGCTGCTGGAAATAGGTGGCAAACAGCGGAGCGAATACGAACAACCCCCACATGCCGTAGACGATACTGGGGATGGCGGCCAGCAGTTCAATCGCTACGCCAAGCGGACGTTTCAGCCAGCCTGGTGCCAGTTCCGTCAGGAACAATGCGATACCAAAGCTGATGGGGATGGCAATAATCAGTGCGATCAGCGAGGTGACGAGGGTGCCGTAAATCGGTACCAGCGCCCCGAATTGCTTTGCGGGCACATCCCATTCTTTGGTCCACAGAAAGGAAAAACCAAACGTCTTAATGCTTGGCCAGGAAGCAAAAATCAGGGAAACGATAATTCCGCCCAGCAGCAGTAACGTCAACAGGGCCGCTAGTCTGACCAGCGCCCCGAAGAGAATGTCACCCTGTTTTCCTGGTGGTGTAATATTTCTTTCCACAGGTGTATTAGTTGGCTTGTGTTCAGCCATACGTCTCTCTTCTTTCAGATAACTGCGTCTTTTCGATAATGAGGACGGCTCTAATCAGTATCAGAGGTGGATACCCCGTTTCCGGTTTATCCACCTCCAGTAACTCATTCAGCCTTTCCTGACTAACCGCAATCAGTACAGTGCCTTATCGCTGCTGTCTTTAACCTGGGTTTTCCAGGCAGCGCGAATCTGGGCAACCACTTCATTCGGCAGCGTTGCGTAATCCAGCGCTTTAGCCTGTGCACCGCCCTTGTTGTAAGCCCAGTCAAAGAATTTCAACACTTCTTTGCCCTGCTCCGGTTTATCCTGCTTTTTGTACATCAGGATGAAGGTGGTGGTGGTAATCGGCCACGCGTCGTCGCCTTTCTGGTTGGTCAGGTCCTGAGCAAACGATTTGCTCCAGTCAGCACCCTTGGCGGCGTTGCTGAAAGAGACTTCTGTCGGGGTAACCGCTTTGCCATCAGCGGAAATCAGTTTGGTGTAGGTCAGGTTATTCTGCTTAGCGTAAGCATATTCAACGTAACCGATAGAGCCTGGCAGACGTTGTACGAAAGCCGCGATGCCGTCGTTGCCTTTACCACCCAGACCGGTCGGCCAGTTTACGGTGTTGCCTGCGCCAATCTTCTCTTTCCACTCGCTGTTTACTTTCGCCAGATAGCTGGTGAATACGTAAGACGTACCAGAACCATCGGCACGACGTACGACAGCGATGTCCTGATCCGGCAATTTCACGCCTGGGTTCAGTTTGGCGATGGCAGCATCATTCCATTTTTTGATTTTACCCAGATAGATGTCACCCAGGGTTTTACCGTCCAGCGTCAACTCACCGGATTTCACGCCCGGCAGATTCACCGCCAGTACCACACCGCCGATAACAGTCGGGAACTGAATCAACCCTTCCTGAGCCAGTTTGGCATCTTCCAGCGGGGCATCCGACGCACCGAAATCAACGGTTTTAGCCAGGATTTGTTTCACGCCACCGGAAGAACCGATACCCTGATAGTTGACCTTGTTACCGGTTTCTTTTTCGTAAGAGTCAGCCCACTTTGCATAAGCAGGAGCGGGGAAAGTGCCACCAGCGCCTGTAATATTTGCTGCGGCAAAAGCAGAAACCGCCGTCAGAGAAAAACTTGCTGCAACAATACTGGCAATAGTGGTACGCATGAGTTTCATAATCCCTCCTGTGGGATACTTAAACGTGTAGACCCGGAGCTATTGTTTAATCAGAGTGTAGTTTGCTGGTGGAAAAAATAGGTCAATTTGATGACAGTAAAATGCAACTAATATGACATTTTTGTGACAGTCGGATCGGGTTCGACCTGTTGTGATTAGCCGTCACTTATCGATTGAGCGCCGCTCGCGGCAAAAAAAGGGGGAGACGAATCTGGAATGCCAATACCATTTTTTGTTACCCAAAGGAAAAACTTGTAGGTTCGCCTGTTTTCCATCGCTATACCATCACAACGGTAAACTCAGCTAGGTACAGGCGTTGCTGATTGATAATTCCCATCAGGAATACCTGTCAAATAAGAGCCTATCCCCTTAAACCGGTTGTAGCTGGATTTGCCTATCGCATCAATTTTCAAAACCGTTGCGAATCGCCGCGCATTTCTTCATACAATCCCGCTTTCTGTCTTTGCCGAATCCTGCTCGCTGGCATTACACTTTTCGCTAGCATGACTCGTTGATTCGTACTCCGCTATCCGCGCCAGCATCGGGTGTGGTGGCAGGAGTGGTCTGTTTACTTGTATCGAGCATTTATTGAAAGCAAGCGTGGAGCCCTGATGACCAGACATTATGACTATCTCGCCATTGGTGGCGGCAGCGGCGGCATTGCTTCCGTCAACCGTGCAGCCATGTATGGAAAGAAATGTGCGCTGATTGAAGCCAGGTACCTGGGAGGTACCTGCGTCAATGTCGGGTGCGTACCGAAGAAGGTCATGTGGCACGCCGCCCAGATTGCTGAAGCCATTCACCACTACGGGCCGGATTATGGTTTTGATGTCACCGTTAATCAGTTTAACTGGGATACGTTGCTGAAAAACCGTAGCGCCTACATTGACCGTATTCATCAGTCCTACAATAACGTGCTGGGGAAAAATCAGGTCGAGGTGATTCAGGGCTTTGCCCGTTTCGTGGATGCGAAAACGGTGGAGGTGAACGGCGAGCGCATCACCGCCGACCATATCCTGATTGCCACCGGTGGCCGGCCAACGCGCCCGAACATCCCCGGTGCGGAGCACGGTATTGATTCCGATGGTTTCTTTGCGTTGACGGCGTTGCCGCAGCGGGTTGCCGTTGTAGGGGCCGGTTATATCGCGGTGGAAATCGCCGGTGTGCTGAACGCGCTCGGTGCCGATGTTCACCTGTTTGTGCGTAAACATGCGCCGCTGCGCCAGTTCGACCCGCTGATTGTAGATACGCTGGTTGAAGTGATGAATACCGAAGGCCCGGCGCTGCATACCGAATCTATCCCCAAAGCGGTGGTGAAAAACGCCGACGGTAGCCTGACGCTGCAACTGGAAAGTGGGCACGAACAAACCGTGGATTGCCTGATTTGGGCGATAGGGCGGGAACCGGCAAACGATAAGATCAATCTTGACGTGGCGGGTGTGGCGCGCAACGAAAAAGGCTACATCGTGGTGGATAAGTTTCAAAACACCAGCGTGCCTGGCATCTATGCGGTGGGCGATAACACCGGTGCCGTTGAGTTAACGCCGGTTGCGGTGGCAGCAGGGCGTCGTTTGTCTGAGCGGCTGTTCAACAACAAGCCGGACGAGCATCTGGATTACACCAATATCCCAACGGTGGTGTTCAGCCACCCGCCTATCGGCACCATTGGGTTGACCGAGCCGCAGGCGCGCCAGCAGTACGGCGACGATCAGGTCAAGGTTTACAAATCTGCCTTTACCGCCATGTACACCGCAGTCACGCAGCACCGCCAGCCGTGTCGTATGAAGCTGGTGTGCGTGGGACCAGAAGAGAAAATCGTTGGCGTGCACGGCATCGGCTTCGGCATGGATGAAATCCTGCAGGGTTTTGCGGTGGCAGTAAAAATGGGTGCGACCAAAAAAGACTTCGATAATACGGTGGCGATTCACCCGACGGCGGCAGAAGAGTTTGTGACCATGCGATAACCCCGAAACCGCGATGTAACTACGTCGCGGTAGTCATCAGGGGAAGGGGGCCTTGCCCTGATTGATAACAGTGGTCAATAGCGCTTAATGACAAAAAGCCTCCGTTAAAGGAGGCTTTGGCGTGTGAATAAAACTATCCGCACACTTACTGCAACACTGAAATATCCGCGACTTTCAGGAACAGGTTGCGCAGTTCGTTGAGCAGCGTCAGGCGATTGATGCGCACCTGCGGATCGTCGGCGTTTACCATTACTTTATCGAAGAAGTTATCGACTGACTCACGTAACTGTGCCAGTTCCGCCAGTGCTTCCTGATAACGCCCCTCGGCAAACCACGGTGCCAGCTTGCTGGTCAGCGCGGTAACATACGTCGCCAGCTGAATTTCTTCCTTCTCTTTCAGCAACGCCGCCTGCACGCTGTCGTTCAGTGTTTCGGTGGATTTCGCCAGAATGTTGGACACGCGCTTGTTGGCGGCGGCCAGCGCTTCGGCTTGCTCCAGTGTGCGGAAATGACTCACCGCTTTCACACGGGCGTCGAAATCCGCCGGGCGAGTCGGGCGGCGTGCCAGCACCGCCTGAATGGTGTCGACACTGTGACCTTCTTCCTGATACCAGGCGCGGAAGCGGCCCAGCATGAACTCGATCACATCGTCTACCACGTTGGCGTTAGTCAGCTTGTCGCCGTACAGGCGTGCCGCTTCTTCCGTCAGCGTTTGCAAGTCCAGCGGCAGGCGTTTTTCCACGATGATGCGCAGCACGCCCAGCGCAGCACGGCGCAGTGCGAACGGGTCTTTATCGCCTTTTGGATGCTGGCCGATGCCGAAAATCCCCGCCAGCGTATCCATCTTGTCGGCAATCGCCAGTGCGCAAGCGACCAGTGATGACGGCAGTGCATCGCCGGCAAAACGCGGCTGGTACTGCTCGTTCAGTGCTACCGCCACATCTTCTGCTTCGCCGTCGTGACGGGCGTAGTGCATCCCCATCACACCCTGAGTATCGGTGAATTCAAACACCATATTGGTCATCAGGTCGCATTTGGACAGCAGGCCCGCGCGTTTGGCGTGATTGATATCCGCGCCAATCTGCTCTGCCACCCAGCCGGTTAGTGCCGCGATACGATCAGTCTTGTCGCGCAGTGTGCCCAACTGCTGCTGGAACAGCACGGTTTCAAGACGCGGCAGGTGATCTTCAAGGCGTTTTTTACGGTCGGTATTGAAGAAGAACTCGGCGTCGGCCAGACGTGGGCGCACCACTTTCTCGTTACCGGCGATAATCTGCTGCGGGTCTTTCGATTCAATGTTGGCGACAAAGATGAAATTCGGCAGCAGCTTGCCGCTGTTGTCGTAAACCGGGAAGTATTTCTGGTCGCCCTTCATGGTGTACACCAGCGCTTCCGCCGGCACTGCCAGGAACTTCTCTTCAAATTTCGCCGTCAGCACCACCGGCCATTCCACCAGCGAGGTGACTTCTTCCAGCAGGCTGTCGCTCAGGTCGGCATTGCCGCCAATCTTGCGTGCCGCTGCTTCGGCATCGGCCTTGATTTTGGCTTTACGCGCGTCGTAATCGGCGATGACCTTGCCACGTTCCTGCAGAATCTGCGGGTACTGGTCGGCGTTATCAATGGTGAATTCCGGCTCGCCCATAAAGCGGTGACCACGGATGGTACGCGCAGAATCAATGCCCAGCACGGTACCGGGGATCAGTTCATCACCCAGCAGCAGGGTCACGGTGTGTACTGGGCGCACAAACTGGGTGTCGTTATCGCCCCAGCGCATCAGTTTCGGAATCGGCAATTTCGAAAGCGCGGTGCTGACCATGCCCGGCAGCAGCGTTTGTGCCGCTTCGCCTTTTACCTGCGCACGGAACAGCAGCCATTCGCCTTTGTCGGTGGTCAGGCGCTCGGCCTGCTCGACGGTGATGCCGCAACCGCGTGCCCAGCCTTCTGCGGCTTTAGTGGGTTTGCCTTCGGCATCAAACGCCTGCGCGATGGCTGGTCCACGTTTTTCTACCTCCCTGTCCGGCTGGGAGGCGCTTAAACCGGCCACTTTCAACGCCAGACGGCGCGGAGCGGCAAACCAGTTGACCGACTGATAACCCAGCCCGGCAGCATCCAGTTCAGCAGTAAAATTGGCGGCAAACGATTCCGCCAGCGTACGCAAAGCCTTTGGCGGCAGCTCTTCGGTGCCGATTTCCACCAAAAATGTTTTGTCTGTCATCGCTGCCTCTCAGCTCTGTTTACGATTGCACATCGGGAAGCCCAGCGCCTCACGAGAGGCATAGTAGGCTTCCGCCACCGCTTTGGTCAGGGTACGAATTCGCAGGATGTAGCGCTGACGTTCGGTCACGGAAATGGCTTTGCGCGCATCCAGCAGGTTGAAGCTGTGGGCAGCTTTCAGAATGCGCTCGTAAGCAGGCAGCGGCAGCGGTTTTTCCAGTGCCAGCAACTGTTGGGCTTCTTTTTCATACTGCTCGAAGCAGGTAAACAGGAAATCCACGTCGGCGTATTCGAAGTTATAAGTCGATTGTTCCACTTCGTTTTGATGGAACACGTCGCCGTAGGTGGTTTTGCCCAGTGGGCCATCGCTCCACACCAGATCATAGACGCTGTCCACGCCCTGAATGTACATCGCCAGACGTTCCAGACCGTAAGTAATCTCGCCGGTTACCGGTTTGCATTCCAAACCACCCACCTGCTGGAAATAGGTGAACTGAGTGACTTCCATCCCGTTCAGCCACACTTCCCAGCCCAGTCCCCAGGCACCCAGCGTCGGGTTTTCCCAGTTATCTTCCACGAAACGAATATCGTGAATGGTCGGGTCCATTCCCAGCTCTTTCAGCGAACCGAGGTACAGTTCCTGAATGTTGTCTGGCGACGGCTTAATGATCACCTGAAACTGGTAGTAGTGTTGCAGGCGGTTCGGGTTCTCACCGTAGCGTCCGTCGGTTGGGCGGCGTGACGGCTGCACATAGGCGGCGGCAATCGGTTCCGGGCCGAGTGCGCGCAGGCAGGTCATGGGGTGAGAGGTGCCGGCACCGACTTCCATGTCCAGCGGTTGGACAATGGTACAGCCCTGACGCGACCAGTAATCCTGTAATGTCAGGATCAGGCCCTGAAAGGTCTTGGTATCAAACTTTTGCATGTTGGATTCGCACGCGATACAAGTGGTTTTTACAATGAAGGCGCCAGTATACCCTCTGAATGCAAGATATACAGCCAGAATGCGGCAACAACTTGAGCCGCATTACTTTAACTTGAGCCGAAGATAGGTTTGGCGGGGGAACTGGCGATCACCCCGTGAACACGGTTTGCAGCATTTTCAGGCTTAACAGCAACAATAACCCGGCAAACGCCTTTTTCAGCGTAGCGACCGGCAAGCGGTGCGCCAGACGCGCGCCTACCGGCGCGGTGAAAAAGCTGACTGCCGAGATCAGCGCCACTGCCGGCAGCGAAACGTAACCGACGCTGAACGCAGGCAGGCCGGTAGCGGACCAGCCGTTTATCATGTAACCCAGTGCGCCGGAGAGGGCGATCGGCAGCCCAACCGCCGCCGAGGTGCCGATAGCCTGCTGGATGCGCACGTTGCACCAGCTCAGAAACGGCACGGTGAGTGAGCCGCCGCCAATCGCCACCAGCGCGGAAATACCGCCGATGGTCAACCCGGCCAGCGACATACCCGGTAAGCCTGGCAACTGACGGTGAGGTTTGGGCTTAATGTTCAGCACCATCTGCAACGAGACATATGCCATAAAACAGGAAAAGAAAATCGCCAGCGCACGAGTGGGCAACAGCGCCGCCAGCCAGGTAGCGGCAAAGGTTCCGACCAGAATCGCCGGCGTGATGCGCCACACCACCGGCCACAACACCGCCTGATGTTGATGGTGGGTACGCAGGCTGGAGATGGCGGTAATCACAATCGCCGCCATTGAGGTACCCAGCGCCAGATGTACCAAATGCGCCGTTTCTACACCTTGTGCGGCAAACAGCGCCGTTAGCACAGGCACCATGATGCCGCCGCCGCCAATCCCCAGTAATCCGGCCATAAACCCCACCACGGCGCCCAACGCCAGATAGGCCAGCATCCACTCAATCCCCATTTATTGTCCCCTGTCGCTTATACTCTTGGTCATTTGATTTCAGCGGTAGCCGTTGTGGTCCCTGTCTGCGCAGGGTTGCATCGCATCGTGCGTAGGTTGATGATCGCCACACGATGCGGGTGATGTGCTGAAACTGGCCATCATCAATACCAACAATGCCGTGGGATCACAACTGGGGGAGGAGGAAGAGGATGACACGCTGTGGCTGGGTCACGCAGGACAGGTTGTATCAGGATTATCATGACAACGAATGGGGGAAACCCTGCACCGATAGCCGTGCGCTGTTTGAGTTGCTTTGCCTGGAAGGGCAGCAGGCCGGACTGTCGTGGATAACCGTGCTCAAAAAACGCGAGCACTACCGCCATTGTTTCCACGGATTTGATCCGCATCGGGTGACGGCCATGGCCGACGACGATGTGGATCGTCTGGTGCTGGACCCCGGCATCATCCGCCATCGTGGCAAAATTGAGGCGATTATTCGCAATGCCCGCGCCTGGCTGGCGATGCAACAGCAAGGGGATGATTTTGCCGCGTTTATCTGGTCTTTCGTCAACCATCAGCCGGTGATCAACCGCCCGGCGTCGCTGGCCGACGTCCCCGCAAAGACGGCGGTATCGGATGCGATGTCAAAAGCGCTGAAAAAACGTGGGTTTACCTTTATCGGCTCCACCATTTGTTACGCCTTTATGCAGGCCGCCGGACTGGTGAACGACCATACCACCGATTGTTTCTGTCATGCTTCGGAGGCGTTGTGATCCGACCCTACCAGCCGCAAGACCTGGAGCCGTTGGTGCGGTTATGGCGGGAAAGCACCACGCTGGCGCATCCGTTTATCTCACCGCGCTATTGGCAGGAAAGCGAAGAGCTGGTGCGCGGACATTACATTCCCCATTCGCAAACCTGGGTTTATGAGAGCGAGCAGGGCATCGGCGGCTTTATCAGTGTGATGGATCAGCGTCTTGTCGGGGCGCTGTTTGTCCATCATAGCCTGTACGGTCAGGGTGTAGGCGCGGCGTTGATGCAGCATATTCAGCACCGTTTTCCGGCGCTCACGCTGGAGGTGTACCAGCAGAACTCGCGCGCCTGCGCGTTTTACCGCAAGCAGGGGTTTGTGGTGGTGCAGGAGAATGACCAGCATGAAACCCAGTCACGCTTACTCATCATGCACTGGCAGGATCAGGCGTTACTGGCCTCAGTAATCCCCTGAGTTACATCAGGTTTTGATAACCGGGAAATGTGTCTGGTACAGTTGCATTATCGTTAATTGGTGATACTTTATAACATACCAATTTACGCCGCTGGCGTAGCTGGCTGCCACTTGTTTCATCTTTATTTGTAACACTGCTGATTTCAGCCAATACCGGGGTTTTTAGCGGGAGCGCGTCTTCTGGTACATCAGAAGACGCGCCACCCGACTACGACCTGACTTGCAGTCTCTTGCCATGTCGATCATCATGCCTCAGACAACCCATTCCTCAGGCGTCGTTTTAATCAGACAATAGCCTCAATCAGCCGGAGTGAACTGATGAAACCTGAAGTCATCCTGTACAAAAAGATCCCTGACGATTTACGCCAAAAACTGGAGCAATACGCTACCGTTTCGGTTTTTGATGGCTTGCCCCCCATCGACCATCCGATACTGGCGCGTGCAGAAGGGTTGATTGGGGCCGGGCATACCGTTAGCCGGGAGTATCTGTCTCACCTGCCGAAATTGCGCGCGGTATCTACGGTTTCGGTCGGTTACGACAATATTGACCTTGCGACGCTGAATGAGAAGAAAGCGGTGCTGATGCATACCCCGACGGTATTGACCGAAACGGTGGCGGATACCGTGCTGACGCTGATGCTGATGACCGCTCGTCGGGCGCAGGAATCCGCCGAGCGAGTGAAGGCCGGCGAGTGGACGCACAACATCGGTGAAGATTGGTACGGTATTGATGTTCACCACAAAACCATCGGCATTTTGGGTATGGGGCGTATCGGTCTGGCGGTGGCGCAGCGGGCGCACTTCGGTTTCGGGATGCCGGTGCTCTATAACGCCCGTCGTCGTCATGACGCGGCAGAAACGCGTTTCAATGCCCGCTATTGTGATCTCGACACCCTGCTGGCGGAGTCGGATTTTCTGTGCATTACCCTGCCATTGACGCCGGAAACCCACCATCTGATCGGCAAGGCGCAACTGGCGAAAATGAAATCCAGCGCGATTCTGATCAATATCGGTCGCGGCCCGGTGGTGGATGAGCAGGCGCTAATCGAGGCATTGACCAATGGCACTCTGCACGCCGCCGGTCTGGATGTGTTTGAGAAAGAACCGCTGTCGATGGACTCGCCGCTGTTGACGCTGCCGAATGTGGTCGCACTGCCGCACATCGGTTCCGCCACTCATGAAACCCGCTACAACATGGCGGCCTGCGCAGTAGATAACCTGATAGCCGCGCTCAGTGGTGACGTTAAAGAGAACTGCGTCAATCCGGACGTGCTGAAGTAGTTCAGCACGCAAATTGAGAATCCTCCTTCCCGAAGTCAGGAAGGAGGATTCTCACGCGAAGAGCGATTACTCCACCGCAATCGGTTTTTCGGTCAGCGTGGTGGTGCGATCACCCTGAATCGCTTTCACTTTCTGCTCGGTTTGTTGTACTGCCGCCGGGCTGCTCAACAGGCTGTAGGTCAGCTCGAAGGTGGTGCTCTGGCCAGGTTGTAGCTTCTTCACCCGCCCTTGCTGGCGTTCAATGGTGACCGGATAGGCGTAGCTGGTGCCAGGCTCGATGCCCGTGACGTAGCCCTGTTTCTGAGTGTCGGTGTTTTTCCACAGCGTCAGCAGCGGCAACTGATGGGTATCAAAGGCGATGGACACCCCTTTATCACCCGCACGATTGACCAGCGCGGCCAGCGTCTTGCCTTCTTTATCTGCGTATGGCGTCATGTTAAACACCATCTCGTCGAAGCCTTTAGTCGGGCCTTTATAGGTCTGCCAGCTTTTCAGACCGGCCCTGGCGTAGTCATTAAACGGTGAAATCTCTTTCACCGGTGCCAGGAAACGTGCCCCTTCTTCCAGAATCGGGGTACCGAAATTGCTGTGGTAGATAATCTGGTAATCACGCACGTAATCTGACTTATTGGTCAGCACGTCATGAATGGTAAACGACTCGCTCCCCGGTACGTAGCGCAGTTCAGTCCAGGTTTCGAGGTTGGATTTCTTAAAGCTGTTTTCCTTGAGCAAGCCGCGCACCGTGATGGTGTAAGGCGCTTTGTCGCTGACATCCACAACCACTTTTGACGCCGGCGTATTGCCGGCACGACCATGCAGGGTATAGATCATGCCGTCGCTGGTGACCGGATGCCCGGTCCACTCATAGCCGCAGCGCACCATCATCTCATTGAAACCCTCCAGCCAACCCAGCCCGTTACGGCTTTCCAGTGTAATGGTGTTCGGGTTGACCACTTCATCCACCGGGGAATCCCAGCCCAGCCGGATGTTTTTACCGGTCACATGCAGCAAATCCATACCGCGGGTTGGACTCAGGGTGATTTGCAACCCGTTCGGGCTGGTGATGGTGAGGGTTTTGCTGCCTTCCTGACGTCCGCCGTGCAGCACTTTTTGCTCGATGCTGAAGTGCTGATCCTTGATCTTCAGCATGTCGCTGTTAATTTGCCAGTTTCCTTTTTCGGTGCTGGTTTCAGCGTCTGTCAGCACAAAGGTTTGTGCCGATGCCTGCCAGGAAACCAGCGCCAGAGCGATACTTATTGCCAGAACATTTTTCATTCCATACGTCCTTTTAAGCTGAATTGATTAAGCCTGTGGAGCCTGAAAGACTACAAATCCTGCTGACGGGAGAATGTGACTGTAATCACCAGATAACCAACTGCGCTTTTTTTGCGCTAAATTTGTATTATTCATCACGAATTTATTAATCATTACTAATAAGTTTGCATAAAAAATGTGATTTATGACGAATAAAAGCTGAAGTGCGTTCAGCTTTTTGGGGGAAGGGGGGAGATGAACCGGTAGTGCTGAAACCGAATGGCCTGCATTTTTCAGTTAATTATCTCGTGATAATAAAAATAATAAGAATAAAAATGTGAAGGGGGGGGGGGTCCATTGCGATTGCACCAGACCAATACGCACGCTATGGTGGTAGTTTACCTGTGCTTCACTTTTTATTGACAAATTATGAACTTTTCCCGTTTTGGCAACAAATTTACCCGCCATGCTGGCATTACCCAACTGATGGACGACCTGAATGACGGGCTGCGCACCCCCGGCGCCATCATGCTGGGCGGCGGCAATCCGGCCCATATCCCGGCCATGGATGACTACTTTCAGCAGTTGTGCCGTGACCTGCTGGAGCAAGGAAAATTGACCGATGCGTTGTGCAACTATGATGGCCCACAAGGTAAAGATGTACTGCTGCATTCCCTCTCCGGCCTGCTGCGCGAACAGTTCGGCTGGGAGATTGGACCACAGAATATTGCACTGACCAACGGCAGCCAGAGTGCGTTTTTCTACCTGTTTAATTTGTTTGCCGGGCGTACCGACGACGGTCAGCGCCGCCGGGTGCTGTTCCCGCTGGCACCGGAATACATCGGCTACGCCGATTCCGGGCTGGATGAGGACATGTTTGTCTCTGTTCGCCCCCAGATAGAGCTGTTAGCGGAAGGGCAATTCAAATACCACGTTGATTTCGAGCAACTGCACATCACCGATGATATCGGCATGATTTGCGTCTCGCGGCCCACCAACCCCACCGGCAACGTGCTGACTGACGAAGAACTGCTGCATCTGGATGCGCTGGCCCACGAACACCAGATTCCGCTGGTGATCGACAATGCTTATGGCGTGCCGTTCCCCGGCATCATCTTTAGCGATGCCACACCGCTGTGGAATCCGAACATTATTCTGTGTATGAGCCTGTCCAAGCTGGGCTTGCCCGGTTCCCGCTGCGGTATCGTGATCGGTTCTGAGCAGGTGATCGAAGCACTCGGCAACATGAACGGCATCGTCAGTCTGGCACCCGGCTCCATCGGCCCGGTGCTGGCGCACGAGATGATTCAGCGCGGTGACCTGCTGCGGCTGTCCAACGATGTGGTCAGGCCGTTCTACCGCCAGCGGGTGGAGCAGACCATCGCCATCATTCGTCGTTATCTGTCGCCGGAAGTGTGCCTGATCCACAAACCGGAAGGCGCGATTTTCCTGTGGCTGTGGTTCAAAGACCTGCCTATCACCACCGAGGTGCTGTATCAGCGGCTGAAACAACGCGGCGTACTGATGGTGCCCGGTCATTACTTCTTCCCCGGTCTGGAACAGAAATGGCCGCACGTTCACCAGTGCCTGCGCATGAACTATGTGCCGGAGCCGGATAAAATCGAGCAGGGCGTCGCCATTCTGGCCGAAGAGGTGGAGCGGGCGCGACAAGAAGGCGGCGCCTGATTCCGCGAGCATCGTCAGACGGTTGACGAATCGGCCAGTTCACTGCCGCACCCCGTATATTGTGGGGGGAGGCAGTGAGTCAGCCACTATTATTACAGACGCAACAAGCCGCCCGAAGGCGGCCTGTACGCTACAGAACCTGATGAATCAGTTATAGATTTCTGCTACGCCACGCAGTTGGTTGTCGTTGCCGGTCGCGGAGATGATGCGAAATGATTTGGCACCGGCGGCATCCGCTTTTTCAGACAGCGTAGCCTGCAGGCCGTCCAGCGTATTCGCTGTGGCGCTGACAGAGCCGACAGACTGGCTGGCAGACTGCTGTACTTCAGTCGCCGCGAAAGAGCCGAAAGAAACGGTAGCCAGTGCGATAACTACAGCAATATTTTTGATAGCGTTCATGGTTGATATCCTTCACATTATATTCGGTTAGTGTTCTTTACTGGAGGCGTTATCGCCTTCGATAAAAGTGATAATAGACCTGTTATCAGCTCGTTAAAAACGGGTTTATTTGTAGATATCATTCAGATTTTATGAAATAAAAAAGCGTCGCGTTCGCCCTTCGCCTGCCCGCCTTGACTTACCCCAAAAGCAGATATTCATTGCCGGTTTTGTACTTTGTGGTTTTGCCATGCCTGTGGAAGTATCCCTTTCGTATGACAGCCTTTTTTCAGCCCTGAGATTACCTGCACAGCGGCTGGCATCACTCTGATAACTAAAAGGAAAAAACCATGTCTGGTTTCTTGAACGCTCAACAGAAGCGGGGAATGGGTCTGCTTGTTTCAGTCGTACTACTGGGAAATGGCGCACAAGCCATGGCTGCTGATGTCTCGCCAAAAACCGGCGGGACATTGATTTATCTGGAACAACAACCACACACCAATTTGTATCCGCCCGCAGGCGGTTTTTATCCTAATGGCGGTATCCTCAACCAAATTACCGATAAGCTGACGTATCAGAACCCGGAAACGTTGGACATCGAACCCTGGATCGCAGCATCCTGGACCATCAACGCCGACAGCACCGAATACACATTCAAGTTACGCCCCGGCGTCACCTTCTCTGACGGCACACCGCTGGATGCCAACGCCGTCGCTAAAAATTTCGACACCTACGGGCTGGGTAACAAAGAACTCAACCAGCCGATTTCCGAAGTCATCAACAACTATCAGCGCAGCGAAGTTATCGACCCGCTGACGGTGAAGTTCTACTTCAAAAAACCGTCGCCCGGCTTCCTGCAAGGCACCTCTGCTATCGGCTCTGGCCTGGTGTCGCTGAGTACACTGGCCCGCAATTTTAACCAGTTGGGCGATGCCACCCACATCATCGGCTCCGGCCCGTTTGTGGTCAGCAGTGAAAAACCGGGGCGCGAACTGAAACTGGTGGCACGTAAGGATTACCACTGGGCACCGGTAAGTTTCGCACATCAGGGCCGCCCTTATCTGGATGGCATCACCTATCTGGTGACGCCGGAAGACAGTGTGCGCATTGGCGCGCTGGTCTCCGGTCAGGCGGATTTTATCCGTCAAATTCAGGCCTATGACGAACAACGAGTGCAGAGTGAGGGTATCCGGATCTACGCCGCCCCGACCCGCGGGGTGAATAACAGTATCAACTTCCGCCCGGATAATCCGCTGGTGGCGGATATCCGCGTGCGTCAGGCACTGAGCGACGCCACTAACCCGAAAGAAATCATCCAGACGCTGTATTCCAATAACTACCCACAAGCCACCTCGGTACTGGCGAAAACCGCCGCTGGTTACATCAACCTGTCCGATAAGCTGACGTTCGACCCAGCCGCCGCCGCCCGTCTGCTGGACGACGCGGGTTGGAAAATCGGTGCGCAGGGCATCCGACAGAAAGACGGCCAATCGCTGGTGTTAACCGCCTACGAATCACCGCCGCAGCCGCAGAACAAAGAGATGTTGCAACTGGTGGCGCAGCAGTGGGCCAAAGTGGGCGTGAAACTGAACGTACTGGCAGGTGATGCGAGCACCAAAACCGTTGACAGTCTTGACCCACTGAAAACCGGCGTATCGCCGGGCATGGTGGGCCGAGCGGACCCGGATGTGCTGAAAAGCCAGTATTACCCCACCTTGCGCAATGTGCTGCTGCAAAAGGGCGGAGCCAGCGACAAGGTACAAACCTTTGAAGACAGCCACCTTAATACCCTGTTGGACGGCATCGCCTCCGCGACGGATCGCAGCAAACGGCTGGAACTGGTCGGCGAAGTACAGAACTACCTGATCGATAAGGCATACGTGATTCCGATTTTTGAAGAGCCGCAGGTGTTCGCCGGTCGCGCCAGCACGAAAGGCATAGGCTTTGAGGCGGTGGGCCGCCCCAGTTTCTACAACACCTGGCTGGATAAGTAACCGGGCATCGGCGACGGAGGGCAAAATATGCGCATAGCGTATCTGGCGACACGCCTCGGACATGCACTGCTGGTGCTGTGGGCAGCATTTACCTTGTCTTTCATGCTGCTACAGGCACTGCCGGGTGATGCGGTGCTGATCAAATTCATGAACCCGGAGCTGGGGCTCAGCGCCAGCCAAATCGCACAATTGCGGCTGGCCTACGGTGCCGACGTGCCGTTGCTGACCCAGTATGCAGCGTCACTGTCACGCCTGCTGCACGGCGACTTTGGGCTGTCACTGCAGGCCGGGTTGCCCGTCAGCGAGTTACTGGCAACCAACCTGCCCCCCACCTTGCTACTGGCGGTGCTGGGGTTCAGCGTGGCGTTGCTGCTGGCGATCACGCTGGCGTTTCTCTCGGCGCTGGCGCCATTCGCCTGGCTGCGCCAGCTCTTTCAGTCTGTACCGTCGCTGCTGATATCCATCCCCACGTTTTGGCTCGGCATCGTATTGATTCAGGTGTTTTCCTTCCGGCTGGGCTGGATTTCGGTGATCAACCCCGGCGAATGGGAAGGACTGGTTTTGCCAGTCCTGACACTCTCCGTACCGATTGCCGCCCCGATTGCTCAAGTATTGATGCGCAGCATCGATCAGGTACTGGCACAACCGTTTGTGGCGGTGGCGCGCGCCAAAGGCCTGAGCCGTCAGAGTGTGTTATGGCGTCATGTGGCGCGCAACGCCGTGCTGCCTGCGCTGACGCTGGCAGGTCTGCTACTGGGCGAATTAATCGCTGGTGCACTCATCACTGAAACCGTATTTGGCCGCAGCGGGCTGGGGCAGTTAACACAGGAAGCGGTCAACACGCAGGACGCCAGCGTGTTGCAGGCCATCGTGCTGATTTCCGCCACCGCCTTTGTGGTCGTCAACCTGCTGGTCGACCTGCTCTACCCGTTGCTTGATCCGCGGCTGAAAACCGCATTGGAGGTGTGATATGGCGAGCATTCAACTGGAAAAAATTACCTTTCCGCTGCTGCGCAAAACACCTCGTCTGCGCCGTTATGCCACGCAGCCCGGTCTGGTGCTCGCCTGGCTGGTACTACTGACGGTGGCGCTGTGGGCACTGTTCCCCAGCCTGTTTACCCATGCATCACCGATTGAGGGGGTGCCGGGCGCACAACGGCTGGCACCGGGTGGGGCGTACCTGCTAGGTACCGACCAACTGGGGCGAGACCTCTACACCCGTATCGTTTATGGCTCGGCGCATTCACTCTCCGGCGCGGTGGTCGCCGTCTCGCTGGGTTTGGTACTCGGCAGCCTGCTGGGGCTGCTGGCAGGCGCAGTGGGTGGAAAGCTGGATACCGTGGTGATGCGCAGCGTCGATGTGCTACTGGCTATTCCCGGTTTGCTGCTGGCGCTGAGCGTCATCATCCTGCTGGGGTTCGGCAATCTGAATGCGGCTATCGCGGTGGGCGTGACGTCGGTGGCGAATTTTACCCGGCTGGTGCGTGCGGAAGTGCTGCGCGTACGCCGCAGCGATTATGTTGAAGCGGCGTTTGGCAGCGGCGGCACCTTCTTTGGCGTGCTGTGGCGCCACATTCTGCCTAACTCGCTCACCAGCGTACTGGCATTCGCCGCATTGCAATTCGGCAGCGCGATTCTGGCACTCGCCACCCTGAGCTTTCTCGGCTACGGCGCACCACCGCCAACGCCGGAATGGGGATTGCTCATCGCCGAAGGCCGTAATTATCTGGCCACTGCCTGGTGGCTGACCACCTTCCCCGGCCTGCTGGTGGTCGCGGTGGTGCTGGCGACCAATCGCATCAGCCAGTCTATTCGGAGGCCAACGCGATGAGCCTGCCGCTGAGTTTACAACACAGCCCGGCCACACCGGTGCTGGAGCTGGAAGACGTTGCTATCGCCTACCGTGACGATGATGGTGAACGCACGGTCGTGGAAGGGGTGTCCTTCGTCATTCAGCCCGGCGAAGTGGTGGCGCTGGTAGGAGAGTCCGGTTCCGGCAAAACCACCACGGCACAAGCGGTGATCGGCCTGCTGGCACACAACGGTCGCCTGACGCGCGGAGCCATTCGCCTCAACGGCACCGAGATTAGCCGGTGGTCGCCGTCACGACTGGACAGCATTCGTGGCCGGGTGGTCAGCTTGGTGCCGCAAGACCCCGGCAGTTCGCTCAACCCGGTAAAAACCATCGGCGAGCAGGTGGACGAGATTCTGCGGTTACACCAAAAAAGCGATCGCCGTAGCCTGCGCCGGCAAACGCTGACGCTGTTGACGCGCGTCGGGCTGACCAAACCTGAACTTCGCGCCAGCCAGTACCCGCACGAGCTCTCCGGTGGCATGAAACAGCGGGTGCTGATCGCTATCGCCATCGCCTTGAAACCGGCATTGATCATCGCCGACGAACCCACCAGCGCGCTGGATGTCACGGTGCAAAAACGCATTCTCGACCTGCTGGACGAACTGCGCCGGGAAAATAACACCGCCATTTTGTTCGTTACCCACGATCTCAGGGTGGCGGCCGAGCGTGCCGACCGCCTGCTGGTGTTCCAGAAAGGTTATATTCAGGAGCAGGGGCCAGCCCGACAGGTGCTGAGTGCGCCACAAAGCCAGTACGCCCGCACCCTGCTGGCCAACATCCCTTCGCTGACTCACCGTCCATCACGCGTGGCGGTGAACCGGCCTGCCGCCGGTCAGCCGATGGTACAGGTGGAACAACTGGTACAGGAGTTCCCACTGGTGGGAGACCATAAGCAGCAATTTAGGGCGGTGGATACGGTGTCGTTTAGCGTGGCCCCCGGCACCACCCACGCCATTGTCGGCGAATCCGGCTCCGGCAAGACCACTACCGCGCGCCTGATTCTTGGCTTCCAGCGCCCAACTGCCGGTCGCATTCTGATAGACGGTACCGACATGACGCAACTGCGCGGTGAAGCGCTACGTCAGTTCCGCCAGACCATTCAGTTGGTTTATCAAAACCCGTTTAGCTCACTCGACCCGTCGCAGCGGTTATTCGATATCGTGGAGGAACCGCTGCGCAACTTTAACCGCCACTCGCGCACAGAACGGGCCAGCCGGGTTCATGAGATGTTCGAGCGGGTGGCGCTGCCTGCCTCGCTACTGCAACGCCGTCCGGCAGAACTGTCCGGCGGCCAGCGTCAGCGGGTCGCCATCGCTCGCGCGCTGGTGCTTGAACCGAAAGTGCTGGTGCTGGACGAAGCAGTCTCGGCGCTGGATGTCACCGTACAAGCGCAAATCCTGCGCCTGTTGGACGAGTTACAAGCCTCGCTGGGGCTGACCTACCTGTTTATTTCCCACGATCTCGCGGTGGTGCGGCAGATAGCCGACACCGTTTCCGTGCTGTACCACGGCAAACAGGTGGAGTCCGGGCCGGTCGAGCGCATTTTTGCCCAACCGGCTGAACGTTATACCCAGGAGCTGATCGATGCGATTCCCGGTCAGCACCACGTCTCTTAAGGGACACACTACACCAAGGATTTAATCATGACTCAAAAACGTCTGGGGTTTTTCACCCGGTTACTGGATGACGTGCCCGCCGGGCAACGTTACCGCTTAGCCGCCGAACAAATCATCAAAGCAGAGCAACTGGGCTTCGACAGTGCCTGGGTGGCGCAGCATCACTTTCATGCCGATGAAGGCGGCCTGCCGTCACCGCTGGTGTTTCTGGCGCAAGTCGCCGCGCAAACCCAACGCATTCGGCTTGGTACCGGGGTGATTACCCTGCCGATGGAACACCCGTTGCGGGTGGCGGAAGATACCGCCGTACTGGACCTGCTCAGTAATGGTCGGCTGGAGGTCGGCATCGGTTCCGGCGGCACGCCGTCATCGTTCGCCGCGTTCGGCCACAGCAGTGAGCAACGTGGTGAAATTCTGGGGCGCTACCTGGCACAGGTGCGCGCCGCCTGGGCGGGCGAGCCGCTGAGCGATGACGGCAATCAGCTTTATCCGGCCGCCCCACACCTCAATCGCCGCGTATGGCAGGCCACGTTTTCCGTGGAAGGCGCTATCCGTGCCGGTCGGGCAGGCGATGGGCTGATGCTGTCCCGTACCCAGCCGCGCCCAGAGACTTTCCCGGATGCCACGCTGGCCGACCTGCAAAACCCGATGATCGACGCCTATCTGGAGGCGCTGCCGTCCGGCGTCACACCGCGCATCATGGGTTCGCGCAGTGTGTTCGTCGCCGATGACCGGGCGCTGGCGTTGCAACTGGCGCAAACCGGGCTGCAACGTTCCGCCGCCCGGCTGGCTCAGTTGGGTCGTCCGGCACGTAACGGCTCGGTAGAGGAACTGATCGCCTCGTTCGACAGCCATGTCGGCACACCGGAAGACGTCATCGCCTCACTACAGGCTGACAGTTCGCTGGCGCGGACTACCGATCTGGCGTTTCAGGTGCACTCTATCGACCCACCACACGCCCATATTCTGCGTTCGCTGGAGCTGATCGCCACCCAGGTCGCACCCGCACTGGGCTGGTCGCCCGCTAAAGATAAACAAACCCGTCCGGTCGGGCAGGAGATCGCATGACACAGTCAACATCCGACATTTTGGATACGCTGGCGGAGATCGCCCCGGATTCGCCGCTGGCGCAGGCCAGAGCGACGCGTGATGCCGCCACCCGGCATACGCAAGGCAGCTACGACGCGCTGTTCAGCCAGACGACAAGCAACACGTTACCGCTGGCATTGCGCTTTTTCATCGCCGAAAAGGTCAGCGGCTGGCATCAGAACGCCCGTTTACAGCACTTTTATGCCCAACGGCTGGCGGATTTTCCGGCCCCGACGCCCGGCGCAGCGCTGGACCTGGCGCTGGAACATGCCGAACGTCTGGCATTACAGCCCATCGCCGCACAACCGGAATCCTTGCAGGCGCTGCAACAAGCGGGTTGGGAGGTAGACGATATCGTCACCCTGTCGCAACTGGTCGCGTTTGTCAGTTTTCAAAGCCGCTTGCTGTACGGCTATCGGCTACTGGCCGGTCACGCCGGGGAACTGGCACCCATTGCACCAGCCGCTGTCGCCGGTCACTGGCATACCCAGGCGCTGACCAACAGCGGCAAAACCGCCCCGAATGCGTTTACACAGGGCGAACTCGGCTGGGAACCGTGGCTCCCGGCCAAACCGCTGGCGGAATTTACCCCGGATGAGCAAGCCATTCTGGCACGTTTCGGTCATACCGATTCCGATTACTTCCGCTTGCTGGGCCGCAATCTGCCGGTGCTGGAGCAACGCACCCTCACCGACAAGGGCATCTTCTATACGTCCGGTGGCCTGCCGCGTCAGGACCGGGAACTGGCTGCCGCCGTCGTCAGCAAGGTAAACGGCTGTATTTATTGCGCCTCGGTACACGCCCGCAAGGCCAGCCAACTGTCGAAGCAGCATGACGCCGTACAACGCCTGCTTGAAATACCACCGGGGGAAGATCTCGCCGCAGGACAGCCCCCCCGCTGGCAGGCGATCATCACCTTCGCCGCCCGGCTATCCACCACGCCATCGCAGGCCAACGCACAGGATCTGGCACGCCTGCGTGAACAAGGGTTGGACACGCTGGATATTCTCGACCTGATTCAGTCCACCGCGTTTTTTGCCTGGGCCAACCGGTTGATGCTGACGCTGGGCGAGCCGTTCTGGCCGGGACGGTAAATCAGATTTATACCCGTCATACTTCAAGTTGCAGGTGTATTGGTTGCGTTCGTTCACCCGAAACACTTACTAGAGTAAGCTCATCGGGATTCACTCTTTTGCTGCCTTCCTGCAACTTGAAGTATGACGGGTATATATTGTAGGTTCACTTACCTTTTTACTGCCCCCCTTCATCTATCCTTTATTACTCCCCAAAAGATCTATTCTGCTAACACCAACCTGGGATAATGCCTTATTCTTTACTCTAAGGAATAAAAATAGACATATAATAAAAAGACAAGCAGCTTGAACAATAATGAAACTGGATACATTCATATTGTTAAAGGACGGCATCCATATAATAGGTAAGAAAAGAATAATCAGAACAATGTTAGCGACTCCCTGGGGGATAAAGGTATCATTTATTGCCCTCAAATGTGACATCCCAAGCTGCATATAAGATGATGTAATAAAAAGCAAGAATATAGATATATATACAGGTGTATTGTTAAGTAATGCACTATTTCCATATAACATCATAATTTCTTTCATAAAAATTGAGAGAAGCAACATAGTAATCAAGCAAATTAAAAGTATTAAAAATAATCCAACCTTGAAAAAAACATATTGCTCTGAAAGTTTCCTCTCACTAACAAATAAGCTATGTATCTGAGAAAATGCACCAACAGGAATGCTAATCAACCCTATAACACTCATTATCACTGAAAGATCAGAAACATATAAAGGATTAATCCCCATTAGTCTTTGCGTTAAAAGGAAATAGACTAACTTCTGTCCAGCCAGACCAATAGCTATGGGTGAGCCAAACTTAATCAGTTGACTGGTTATTCTCTTATAATTAATTTCTTTCAAGTTCCAATCTATTTTCTTATAAAAAATAACTCCACCATAGAAAAATAAAAACGAAACCTCAATAAATAAAAAAGACCAAAAAACATCAATTGCCTTTATATCACTTAAATAAAAAGCAATTGATGCAATAAATAAAGAGGAAAGTAAAGAAAGTAATGCTTTTATTTTGGCAATAAAACCGCTACTTATAAAACTCTCAATAAAGAAAAAAAGATAATTATTAAATATCAAAAATGGAACACAATAGATATAAACCTGATAAGATTCTTTCTCGTATACATTCAGAAAAAAATCACCAATTATCCACGATATAAAAAAACCGGATATTGAAAGTATAATTCCTAGTGGAATGCCAGAAAGAAATATAGCTCCACCCGATTTTCCATCTCTCTGCCCACTAGTAACCAGATTACCAATCATAGCTAAAGGCATTGATAGGATTGTAACAGGAAGTGCAAAAAGAGCAGTAAAATAACTAAAAATCGCCAACTCTTCCCTGTTATATCTGGCCATGACGATGGTTATTATCATAAATCCAATATAGGGTGAAAAACGACTTGTGCAAAAGGGAAATATCTTCTTATAGAAATTAAACAAATAATCACTATTATTGCCAAATATTAAGCATTTTTTCACCAAACTCCTCCTCATAGATAAACTGGGTGATTTCAAATGCCCTCTGAAGATTAAGATAATCATCATCACTCCAGACTCGGCATACTAATGGAACATATTTAGTTAGTTTCATCCTGATATTACTAAAATCCATTTCATCAATGTATTGAACAGCACTTTCTAGTGTCGGCTCATCGACAATGTCGGGAGCACTCATATTATGAGGCAATGTTTTTAAAATATCGTTAAACATAAGAAATTCTTTATAAAATAAAAGGAAGGAAATAGCCCTCCTTTGTTTTATCACCAGCCGCCGCCACCCTGGCAATGACCGCTATTTCCAGTAGTAGAACCACCGATAATACGTCCGCAGGAGTATCAAAACAGTCAGGTAACCCACAGGTTACCTGACGAATAGCTTATCGGAGCGGGATTGGGGGTTACAGCGTCTGCCCCAGCGCCTGACGCAGATAAGCGCCAGCGCCCAGCAGTCCCGGCTGCGGGTGCGTTATCATGAACGCCGGAATGTCGGCCAGATAATCGCGGAAACGGCCTTTGTCTTCAAAAGCGCTGCGAAAACCGGAATTGCGGAAGAATTCCAGAAAACGAGGCACAATGCCGCCAGCGATATAGACGCCGCCGAAGGTGCCGAGCGTCATCGCCAGGTTGCCGCCAAAACGCCCCATCAGTACGCAAAACAGCGACAGCGCCCGCAGGCAGTCAACATCGTTGTGCGCCAGCGCGCGTTCAGACACTATCTGCGGCGTCAACGCTTCCGGCACCCGGTTGTCTGCTTTGACGATGGCCCGGTAAATATTCACCAGCCCCGGCCCGGATAGCACACGTTCAGCAGAGACGTGCCCCAGCTCCTGACGCAACACCTGCAACAGGATGTCTTCTTCTTCGCTATTGGGCGCAAAATCGACGTGACCGCCTTCGCTTGGCAGGCTCAGCCATTTTCCGTTCACTGGCAACAGGTATGCCACACCCAGCCCGGTTCCGGCACCGTACACCGCCACCGGCTTATCAGCGACTGGCGCTGTGCCGCCCAGTTGAATCGCATCTTCCGGCTTCAGGACCGGAATCGCCATACTGACGGCAGTAAAATCGTTGATGACCGACAGTTGTTCAAAACCCAGGTTTTGCCGCATGGCGTCTATGGAGAATGCCCAGTGATGATTCGTCATCTCTACCCAGTCGTCGGTTACCGGGCAGGCAATAGCAATACAAGCTTCTTTGATGATGAGATCGGTGTGTTCTGCCAGAAACAAACGAATCGCCTCTTCCAGACTGTCGTGCTCCTGAACCGCGTACTGTTTGCTGTGTGACAGCTGCCCATTCGCCAGTTCACACAAGGCAAGACGTGCGTTGGTGCCACCGACATCACCTACCAGCGCATACTGATGCATAAATTAGTTTCTCCCATTGAAATATCATCATGCGTACTTGAGCACACGGGGAAAACCGCGCACTGCTAACGGCAAGCACGCCCGAATCTCACTCATATTCACTGGCAGTCCCTGCCATCAGGGAGGCGTGACCCGGCAAGTCAAGCCCTCTTCCCCCGCTTTTAGTTGCAGCATAACGTCCCAACATGCAAGAGCCTGCTCTGGAGCAGGTCTTCTTTGCCCAGGTCATATGACCTCGCCGGATAACGTCAGACCGGTGCAGAACGCGGCAACGTACTAGCCCGGCAAGCTCCCTGTTAACCGAACTTTCTCAATGGCTTCCAGAATATCGTCATGATTGGTGACGTCAAACGCCAGTGCGCGATTTTGCGGCGTTTTGTCGCGATTATCGCTAAGAATGTACCGCGTGATGGGCAAGGTTTTATCCGTGCGGTTGAAGGGGGGAATGATGGGCGGCAAGGCGTCGCCATATGGTTGAGATCATCAACCATATAATCCGTTTAATCCGCTGCGCCGACACCGCGCCTGAAGAACGCTGCCGGAATCAGATCAGGATGTCGTCCTTGTGCTGTAAATGTCCTGGCGGACAAGCGTCCAGGCGTAATTCTGGCGATTGATCGGCTCGTATCCGACTTTTTGGTACAACCACGGTGCGGTAGACGTTAGCAGCAACTGACGGCGCAGGCGCTGCAATCGCGGGTGGCTTAGCGTGCATTCCACCAGAAAACGCCCCAGCCCGGTCCCCTGATGCGCGGGCAGCACAAACACATCACACAGATAGCCGAAGGTGGCGAAATCCGTCACCATGCGGGCGAAACCGATCTGTCGTGCCTGATGATACAACCCGAAACACAGGCTGTTGGCGACAGAGAGTGCAACGGTTTCCCGGTCAATGCCGGCCGCCCAACTGGAGGTGGTGAGGTAATTGTGAATGGTATCCAGGTCGAGCCGCCGCGGATCTGTCGAAACCTGATAGTTTTCCTGCTTCCATTGTACTGACACAGCTTTACTCCTTCTGTTCACGCTGAAGATTTATCATCCCACCAGAGAGCTTGCCTGAACAACGCTGACCATAACGAGAGGCCTTACCTGATACCATCAGCAGGCGGAAATAGTCGTACCGCTTTTCTTCCATCCTGCGTATGCTCATAAAAAACACATCGTAAAAACAACATCATGAAAAACAATGCTGAACCTAAGGAGAGACATGTGGCGATAACCCTTCCAGAAGCACTGATTCCATCTGATCCTCGTTTTGGCTGCGGCCCGTCGCTGATTCAACTTGATGATCTGACGCATCTACAAGATCAGGGGCCGCATTTGCTGGGCACCAGCCATCGTAAGGAACCCGTGCGCGCGCTATGCCGCGAGATTCAGCAGGGGCTGCGGGATTATCTGTCAGTTCCCGATGGTTACAGCATCGTGCTGGGCAACGGCGGCGCCACGGTGCTGTTTGATATGGTCGGCCTTGGGCTGGTCAGAAAGCGTATTGTTCACCACACCTGCGGCGAGTTTTCCGACAAATGGTTTAAAGCCTCGCGCCGGATTCCATGGATTCAGGCGGATAGCGTTGCCGTGGAATACGGTCAGGCCAACACCGCCTTTGTGACCGATGGCGCGGACGTGGTGGCCTGCACGCTGAATGAAACCTCCACTGGGGTGATGAACACCCGTTTACCCGTGGTCGGCGAGGATTGCCTGCTGGCAATCGACGCTACCAGCGGTGCGGGGCAAATCGCCTGTGACCTCTCCCGCGTGGATGTGTTTTTCTTCTCGCCGCAAAAAGTGTTCGCCAGTGAAGGCGGATTGTTTGTCGCTATTTTATCGCCGAAAGCTAAAGCGCGGATCGTGGAGATCGCCGCCGATCCCAGCCGTTATATTCCGGCATTTGCAGACTGGAAGCTGGCGCTGAGCAACAGCGAACAACAGCAGACTTACAATACTCCGGCGGTGGTGACATTGTTCCTGTTCGCTGAACAGGTCAAACGCATGAATGCGCTGGGCTTTGACGAGGTGGAACGCCAGGCTGTCGCTAAAGCGGCGTTGTTGTATCAGTGGGCCAGCGAGCGGGATTATTTATCGGCATATGTGGCTGACCCGGCGTTTCGCTCGACTACCGTCGCCACCATCGACGTGGCGGATACTATTTCCGTAGACAAACTGACCCGGTATCTGGACGAGCAAGGGTTGGTGCATGGCATTGAAGGTTACCGGGCGCTGGGGCGAAATCAGCTACGTATTGCGCTGTTTCACAACATCGCGTTTGATGACCTGAAAACCCTGACTGCGTTGATTGATTTTCTGATTGCCAGCGGCGAATTTGCTGCCTGATGTCATACCGTTGCCTTAACCGGCAGCGCGGTTTTGTAAATCGGTCGCCGCAGTGAAAATGAGGACTGCAGATCACGCAGTCCTCAGATTTTGAACGGTTTTTTGCAAGAGTGTCTCGATATCCGACAGGCTGGCGGCCACCGTCCGCCACATAACATCGTGACTGCCGGACATCAGGCGACACTCCATCACTTCGTCAACACTGGCGAGCTGCTCATGAACAATGGTAATTTGAATATCATTAATGAATGTTCAGTCATGAAAACCGCAAATATATGCATTTCTTATGACTAAACCCGATGACATCGAGTTGATGAGATAGCTTCATGCTGAAAGACTCTGTTACGTCGCCCAAGACAGCGGAAACTGGCCAGAAACCGGCGCTGGCTCACACCCTGAAAGATGATGTTTACGGCCTGGTGCTGGGGGTGATGTTTATCGCCTTTGGTCTGAATCTGCTCAAACTCTCAGGTATGATCACCGGCGGGATTGCCGGCATCGCCTTGCTGTTGTCCTACTTTGTTCCGCTATCGATTGGCGTACTGTTTATCCTCGCCAACATCCCGTTCATGATTTTCTGCTACTTCAGCATGGGGCGTGCCTTTACGCTAAAAACACTGATCGTCAATCTCGCCCTGAGCGCTGCCACCCAGGCGGTGCCGGGCTTGTTGACCATCGACTATGTCCACCCGCTGTTTTCTGCGTTGGTGGGCGGCACCTTTCTCGGTATGGGCGTGCTCTCGCTGGCTCGCCACAATGCTTCGGTCGGTGGCACCGGCGTGGTGACGTTGTGGCTCTACAAACGTTTCAACATCAATGCCGGCAAAAGTCAGATGCTGCTCGATGTGCTGGTGTTCGCCGTATCCATGATAGCCATGCCGGTTCACCTGTTGTTGTGGTCAGCACTCAGTGCGCTGGCGATGAACGCGATGCTGATGAACTGGCATAAACCGGGGCGTTATCAGGGGGGATAATAAGGCAATAGAATAGTAATGGCAGGTAGCCATCAGGTGAGCGGCTATTTCTGCGTGGTATGAAGCAATGTCGCCAACTGCCGCCATAGCGCGTCAGCACTACGCTGATAGCCTTGCTGAGTCAGGTGAATCAGGTCGGGGCGCGCAATGCCCTGTTGTTGCCAGCGTTCAATGGCACAGTCTCCCCCCATGTAATCAAACCAGTCCCAAAACAGCGTGTGATGGATTCGGGCAATATCTCGCTGTGCCTGAATAACCGGTTTTAATGCAACGGATTGCTGTTGCTGACAGGATACGCCAGTTTTATTACTGATGCTGCTGCCGGGGCTAACCAGCAGAATAACTGCATTGGGTAACACACGCCGGATAGCCCGTATATGTTCGCTATAATTTTTTCGATAACGTTGAATATCAAGCTGTTGGTCAAAGGCTTCGTTCGTACCGTACGCCAGTATTACCATATCCGGTTTCAATATTTTTAATGTGGATAACCAGTTATCGCGCCATTTATCCAGCATAGAAACCTGAGCGCCATTGATACCTAGCGCACTTAACATGACACCGCCACGGTGATTGGATGAAAGCAGCCATCCGGCCAGTTGGCTTCCTCCTGAAAGCGATAACGAATACCTGACCGGAGACTGGACAGTCACTGGCTGGCTCAATACCCACTGGGACTGGCTGCCGGGGAGCATAACTGCCTGATTCTGGATCTGTATCTTCCCGTTCGCCTGATTACGGTATAACGCTTGCATCGAAAAGGTCGGTTCCGTATCGCGCACCGCCAGCTGCGCATCATTATTGTCCTGACGTGGCGTAGCGATATTACCGCCTAAGGTAAATCCAGCATTGCTGGTTTTGCGGCTGGTTATCATGTTCCAGCCTTTGGCTATGGAGAACAAGACGTTATCAAATCGGGTGCCAGATATGGCTAAAGGGCTAACAAAACCGACGCCGCCGTCGCCATACTGCTGCTTAAAATGACGGCGCAGTTGCCCGGAAAAAAAATCCGATGCGGTATGTGAATCACCTAATTGCAGAATGTGAATTTTTTCTTTATCGCTGTGGCTCAATTTGTGCTTGAGTTGCTGCAACCCTGGATCGCCATAATCGATTAACTGAACCGTATTTTCTCCGGTCGTGAGTGTGGTGGCGACGCCGGAAATATCATGGTCTTCCCGGCTACAAGATGTGAGCTGAATCAGGCAAATGATTATTGCCATCATATACCCAATTTTGTCTGTCACCTTATCGGGCATCGTAATGATTGGCCTCCTGCAAGGCGGGGGTCACGTTTATTTTCGAGAAAATACGTTCAGCAATCATTTTTTGTCCAGTTACCGAGAAGTGAACGCCATCATTAGTGCGAATACGCACTTTTACCTTATCCTGCACCATATCAGGGGAATAAACATTACCCTGATAGCCAAAAATCTCATTCGCCCGGATGAGTATTTCATGTTCAGCGGTGACTTCGGATTCAAACAACCCATTAAGATAATTAATCCCATGATTGAGCTTCTTATTCTCTACATTCGGGGGCGAAATCCAGATAACGGGAATCTGTTTTTCATGAGCTAAATGCAGTATCAGACGAATACGATCACGATACGCACTTTCCCATGCTGGCGACTCGAACCTCAGGAAGGTATTGCCATTACCGGGTGGCATATCCCAAGGGTCGTTTGCTCCCAGAAACACCACCACCAATCCAATATTCTGCCTTTTTTCCAACTCACGGCCCAATGTTAACGGCCAGTTGAAATAATGGGGATACGTCAGGCCAGAGCTACGTTTACTTAAATCAATACCCGCCACATTATAATGGTCGCGTAACATTTTAATGACGTGAGGTGCAACGCCTTCCATCATGGAGTCACCGATAAAAAGAACGGTCTGCCCGGTTTTCAATACCACGTGACCAGCCTCAATCGTGGCGCTGTTAGCTGAATTACCATCCATGTTATTTGCCGGTTCTTTGGCGGCGGCAGCGTTTTTTGCCGCGGCGGACGATAACGGCTTTTCCCGCTGGGCGAGCGGTTTGGTTGCAGCAGGGCGTAGCGGCACAGCGGCGTCATCCTGTGTACTGTCTTCAGGCGTCGCCATGCTCTCTACAAAGGTATCTTTGGCTGCCTGCGAGGCTTTCATCAGGTGCTCGCCGTATACCCATGATGGACTGGTGATGCCGTCCCACGGGCTTTTGGTATGAAAATGCAGCTCCCAATAACTATTGATTGATTGTTGATCCAGCCATATTAATCCAATCATACAACTCACTATCACCAGCAGGCTTTTAACGGCATGAGTCAACGTGGTGTGGTATTCAGAAGTTAGCATAGATAAATCCCGGTACGCCGGAAGGCGAAAAGAAGAAAACCAATGCTAAAAATGAAAAGATCACGAAAGGCACCATATACCATTCAAGTCGTTTCAACATATTAGCGATGTTTTCACGCAGTGTGATTAATGATGGATAGATAAGTAGTAAAACAATAAAGCCAGCAATGCCCCACATATCGCCTACCGTCAATTGTGCTACTTTGGCGCTGGAAATAATCTCCAGCATGTGTAGCGCATCATGTACACTGCCAGCCTTAAAGAAAATCCAGCCCAGACAAACGAAATGAAAGGTTAATAACCGCGCGATGAATCCGGGTATTGGGATTACTTTTTTAGTCTGGCGATAGCTAACCCAGAGATTATAAGTAATCAACCCTATTCCATGTATCACTCCCCAAATAAAAAAAGTCATGCTGGTGCCATGCCAGATACCTGACAACGCCATTGCAATCAAAATGTTGAGTTGCGTATGCCACCATCCCCGGCGACTTCCTCCAAGCGGTATATAGATATAATCACGAATAAATGAAGACAGGCTGATATGCCACCTATGCCAAAAATCCTTTATATTTTCAGCAAGATAAGGGTGTGAGAAATTTATATCTATCTGGAAGCCAAGCAAAATGGCAATCCCGGTTACCAGATTGGTGTAACCGGAAAAATTGAAATAAATCTGCCAGGCCCATGCGTAAGTTGCCAATATACACTGCCAGCCAGTGTAATTTTCAGGCACCATGAATACGGATGACACATAGTTATCATCCAGCCATTCGTTTAAGCAGAATAACTTAGCGATTGCCAGCGCAATCAGAAACAAGGCCCGTGGCCATTCTGTTAACTGACGCGAATGTTTTGCCTCTATCTGGGGCAGTAATCGGGTTGCCCGGTTAATTGGGCCGGAAAGAATGGTGGGAAAAAAATTCAGATAAAGCAACGTATTAAAAATACTACTTTGCTTTATCTCTCCTTTTGCAACTGACACAACCAGGCTGACGGCATTAACTATATAAAATGATAAACCAATAGGCAGCAGCACATTCAGCACAGGAAGCGTGACCGCAATATGATGCTCACTGAGTGTCGCTTGCAAATCGTCACGCAAGCTTGCGTAATACTTAAACATCACGAAGAAAATAACAGTAAAAAACATTAACAAATGAATGGAGAGCTTTTTGAATTCAGTATGCTTCGCCAGCTGTAAAAGAAAACACACACAAACACTAAACAACAACAGTACCGTCAGAGACTGCCAGCTGGAGAGCAGCATAAGGCCATAACTTGTCACCAGCAGAATAAGGTTCTGTATTTTTATCCAGGGGGAAAAAAGCCAGTAAATCAAAAACAAGATGAGGAAAAAAAAGGAGAACTCGAAAGAAAGAAAATTCATTAATGCCACCATGCACTTATTAAAAATGCGATTTCGTAAAGTACCTTTACCTGTTGTCACACATCCCAGAAATGACATTCGCTATAAATAATCTGTTAACCATGCAAGGGCAGATTTAAACGTTATTGGGAAATACTGTGGAAGATTAATGTACTCAGACTTCTCTTGATCAGAGAGCGATTCTACTGAAAAGCAGCGGGAATTAAAGGTGGCGACAGCCTCAGATATCTCTGAAAAATAATGACAGGAATATTTCATGGTATGTTTTTTAATGTGGTATTGTTTCTTTGTTGCACTGAGAAATTACAATTTCCACGGCAAGAATTACCACGATATACCCTAAATAATTCGATTAGCAGGAAAGATGTTTTCCGATGAAAGAGGGTAATATTTTTTCTGTCATTCAATGCAATGCGGGAAGCCGCAGGTTTTGCACATAGATTTTTTGACCGGTGTTATTAATGCCGTTGGAGCAATATACCCGACAAAATTCAAGTTGCAGGCGTGTTGCCCTGCAACTTGAATTAGTTAAGTGTATTCACTACGGCTTTCCCCTGATACCACTTTCCACAAAACGTTACTCTGCCATTAGCGATGTTGCATTCGCGGTAAGCGCCCTCTTTCAACACCACAGTGCTGCCCTGATACCAGGTTGCGCAGAATGTCACTCTGCCGTTGGCGATGGTGCATTTCCGGTATTCGCCGTTTTGCAGAATCGGGGCAGAACCCTGAAACCACGGACCGCAGGAGATGACCTGTCCGTTGGCAATGTTGCATTCCCGGTAATCGGCCCAGGTTACCGCGGGGAAGAGAATCAGTATCCACCACACCATTGCTCTGATTTTCATCTTTCTTATGCTGTTTCCTGCCTGAATTCGTTGGCGATATCGTTACTGTAATTCCGTACAAAAACAACCGGCTGGCGCAGGCCAGCCGGATAAGACGGTAAGATGACAGTTATCAGCGATCAGGCGTCAGCCGGTTCGATCACCATCAGCAACTGCCCTGCCTGCACCTGATGCCCCGGTTGACGATGCAGCGTATGAATAACACCGGCGACCGGTGCGGTAATGGGAATTTCCATTTTCATCGACTCCAGAATGCCGACGATTTGTCCGGCGCTGACGCTGTCGCCGGGGGCAACCAGCCATTGCCACACGCTGCCCGCCACCTGGCTTTCCACGCCGTAACCGTCAGCCGGAATCACCTCATCGTCGCTGGCAGTCTCTTGCAGGCTGCTGTCGAAGGTGAACTGGCCGTCGGCGCGCCAGCGTGCCAGTTCCTCATCGAATGCCCGCTGGCGTTGTTGCAAAAACGCCTCGATCATCGGTTGCTGGTCCATCAGGCTCTGCTGATAGTCGGCAAGACGGAACTCCCCTTCTTCAATACGCAACGGGTAATCCCCCCACGGAAAGCGCTCGCGGATGGCCAGCAGTTCCTGTGCGGTGACCGGATAAAAGCGAATCTGATCGAAAAAGCGCAGCAACCAGGGCTGACGAAAAGCGTCGGTTTGTCGATCACGGTTCCACATCTGTAACGTGCGGCCCACGAACTGATAGCCGCCGGGGCCTTCCATGCCGTATACACACAGATAAGCGCCGCCGATGCCGACCGAGTTTTCCGCCGTCCAGGTACGGGCCGGGTTGTACTTGGTGGTGACCAGCCGGTGGAGTGGGTCGAGCGGGGTGGCGACTGGCGCGCCGAGGTAGACATCGCCCAGCCCCATCACTAGATAGCGGGCGCTGAAGACGATGTCTTTGACCTGCTCCACTGAATCCAACCCGTTGATACGGCGAATGAATTCGATGTTGCTGGGGCACCAGGGGGCGCCGGGTCTGACCGATTGGGTATAACGAGTGATGGCTTCGCGGCAGGCATCGTCGTCCCAACTGAGCGGCAGCCATACGGTGCGGGAGGGAACGGCGGCGTGCTGCAGGTCGCCGAGCGCGTCGTCCGCCTGCTGTAGGTGCGCCAGTAGCGCGTTGCGTGGGCATTGCTGGCTATCAAAATGAATTTGCAACGAGCGGATACCCGGCGTCAGCTCCTGCACGCCCGGCAGGGGGTGCTGTTCCAGCCACTGCATCAGCGCGTGCACGCGAAAACGCAGGGCGATATCCAGCCGGTGTTCGCCATACTCCAGCAGCAGGAAGCGGTCGCCTGCGGCGAGGCAGGTGACCGATGGACGAACGCCTTGCGCGGGACGGCGATACAGTACCGGCGACGGGCAACAGGGGACGATAGCCGGTTCCGTGACCGGGCGACCGGTGGAGATAGCGCACTCCGCCTCACGCGCCAGCGCATCGGCCTGATCCAGCGTGACGGGGACAAAGCGAATGCTGTCGCCTGCTTTTAGCTGGCCGAGTTTCCACAAATCGGCATGGATCACCGTGGCCGGGCAGACGAATCCGCCGAGTGACGGACCGTCCGGCCCTAAAATAACCGGCATATCGCCGGTAAAGTCCACCGTGCCGAAGGCATAGGCGTTGTCGTGGATATTCGAGGGATGCATCCCGGCTTCGCCGCCGTCGGTTCGCGCCCATTCGGGTTTGGGGCCAATCAGCCGGATACCGGTACGGCTGGAGTTGTAATGTACCTGCCAGTCAGCGGCGAAAAAGGTGTCGATGTCTTGCGGAGTAAAATAGTCTGGTGCGCCGTGTGGGCCGTAAATGACCCGTAATGACCAGTGAGTGTTCCAGTCGGGGGCAGGCAAAGCGGTCCCTGTGGCTGGCAGCGCCGGGGCGGCCAGATGCAGCACGTCGCCTGCGCGCAAGGCCCGCCCGGCATGGCCGCCGAATTTGCCGAGCGTAAAGGTACTGCGACTGCCCAGATAGGTCGGGCAGGCCAGACCGCCTGCCAGCAGCAGGTAGCTGCGGCAACCCGCGCCCTGAATGTCACCGAGTGTGAGCGTTTGTCCGGCGCGGGCGTGATGAGTCCGCCAGCCGATGAGTGGAACATCATCCAGCCGGGTGTCGATGGCGGCACCGGTGATAACGAACGCACAGTCGTGGTTGAAGCGCAGGGTCGGGCCGCGCAGGGTGATCTCCAGCCCGGCGGCGTCCGGCGCGTTGCCCAGCAACTGGTTGCCGAGCCGGAAGGAGCGGGTGTCGAACGGGCCGGAAGGCGGTACGCCCACGTGCCAGTAACCGGTGCGGCCAGGGGCATCCTGCACGGTGGTGAGTGTGCCGCCGCCAAGGACATCCAGCGTCGCGGGTTGCCAGACGACGCCGCCCAGCGTTGCGGTGATGATTTCCCCGCCTCTGACCTCAGTCAGGGTCAGCAGGTGGCGTAACCAGTCAAGATTGGTTTCGATGCCGTACAGCGATGTGGCGTTCAGCGCCAGTGTCATGCCGTCGAGCGCGGCGTCCCGGCTGTCGCCGTGCACGAGGACTTTTGCCAGCATCGGGTCATAAAATGGCGACACCTCGCTGCCGCTGTCCAGCCAATGGTCGATGCGCAAGGTCAGACCGGGCAGCGTGTCTGGAAAACGGACGTGGCTCAGCAATCCGGCACATGGCTGGAACTGTTTGGCCGGGTCTTCGGCGTACAATCGCACCTGAATGGCGTGGCCGCGAGGTGTGGCGATAAGCGTGTGGAGTGGCGGCAGGCAACCCGCGCCCAGCGCCACCATCCATTCCACGATATCGACGCCGTACACCATCTCGGTCACGCCGTGCTCGACTTGCAGGCGGGTGTTGACCTCCAGAAACCAGAACTGCTTGCTGCTGTCGTCGTAGACATACTCGACCGTGCCTGCGCTGCGGTAGTTGACCGCCTGACACAGCCGGATGGCGGTAGCCTGTAGTTCGGCGCGCACGCTGTCACTCAGACGGGGCGCTGGGGTTTCCTCAATTACTTTCTGGTTGCGGCGCTGGGCGGAGCAGTCGCGTTCGCCAAGGGCAATCACCTTGCCCTGACCATCGCCGAATACCTGCACTTCAATGTGGCGAGCGCGGGCGATGAATTTTTCCAGAAAGACGCCGTCGTCGGCGAAGTTGTTGCCCGCCAGTCGTTTTACGCGGGTAAAGGCATCGATCAGTTGGGTTTCGTCATTGCAGCGCTGCATACCGATGCCGCCGCCGCCCGCGGTGCTCTTTAACATCACCGGATAACCAATGCGCTGCGCCTGTTCGCAGGCATTGTCCAGCGAGGTGAGCAAGCCGCTGCCGGGCAGCAGCGGCACGTCGTTGTGCTCTGCCAGCGCCCGTGCCTGATGCTTGAGGCCGAACGCGGTCATCTGCGCGACGGTCGGGCCAAGAAATATCAGTCCCGCCTGTTCGCAGCGGGTAACAAAACCGGCGTTTTCACTCAGAAAGCCGTAGCCGGGGTGAATAGCCTGCGCACCGCATTGAGCGGCGATGTGCAGTAATTTGTCCTGATTCAGGTAGGTATCGCGCACCGGACCATCGCCCAGCGACCAGGCTTCATCCGCCTGACGCACATGCTGCGAATGGCGGTCCGCTTCGGCGTAAACCGCAATGGCTCGCACGCCCATTTTCTTCAGGGTGCGGATAATACGCACCGCAATAGCGCCACGGTTGGCAATCAGTACACGCTCAAACATGACCGAGTCTCTTACGGGCAGGTCGTCCTGCGCTGTTCTGGACGCGTGTTGCGGGTCGTCCCGCGCGTCGCTATTCCCGATGTGTGTCGTCTCGCCGTGTTTACCAGACGGCGATGTCGATCGGCGTGGGGTTGTAACCGTTACAGGGGTTGTTGAGTTGCGGGCAGTTGGAGATCAGCACCAGCACGTTCATTTTCGCTACCATTTCCACGTATTTTCCCGGCGCGGAGATACCATCGGCAAAGGTCAGCCCACCGTCCTGCGTCACCGGCACGTTCATAAAAAAGTTGATGTTGTGGGTGATGTCGCGTTTGGTCAGGTGGTATTCCGGGTGTTGCGCCACCGCCAGCATCCAACTGTCGCGGCAGGCGTGCATATGGCGTTTTTCCAGATCGTAACGCACCGTGTTGCTCTCGGTCGCGCAGGCACCGCCGAGGGTGTCGTGACGGCCACAGGTATCCGCTACGATTTCCAGCATCGGGCGGTCTTCATTGGAGCGTAGCACGCTGCCGGTGGTGAGAAAGACATTGCGCTGACCGCGCAGGGTATCGGTCATGCTGTAGCGCTCGGCGGTATCGTCGGCGTTGTAGAACAGAGTATCAGCGGCCTGATTGCCTTCGAGGTCGGTGATACGCAGCGTTTGGCCAGCGTCGATTCGGTGTAGCCAGTAGTCGCCAGCCGGAACGGTGGCGCGGTAAACCGCCGTGGCGGGGTCGCGTTGACTGGTCTGGATCATACTCAGACTCCTTGTGGTTGTTCAGCCAGATAGTAAAGCGCGTTATTGCGCAGTCCACGCCGGTTTTCCGGGCGTTCCAGACAGATCTCCGGTAGCGGCGCGCGCTGATGATCCAACGTCAGCAGCACCGGATGACGCGGATAGTCGGCAGCGGTGCTGAGCGGGTGCGGACAGGTGTGCAGAATAACCAGCGTATCCATGGCGAAGCGCAGCGTGACGCTGGCACCGGCTTTACCTTGTTGCTCAAGCCGCAGGTTACCGTTGTCATCGCTGCCGACATGAGCGAAAAAGTTGACGCAGGCGGCCATATCGCGCTTGCCGAGGCCATATTTCGCCAGTTCCACCAGAAAGCTGTCGTAACCGTTTTGATGACGGTCGTTGCGGGCCTGCTGGTAGTTCAGTTCACCGAACTGACGCGCCACCTGCTGGGCATTGGCGGTGCCGCACACGGTGTCGTGCCAGCCAAAGCTATCGGTTTCGATGCCGCAGAAAATGCGCCCCATATCCGAATACAGGCAGTGTCCTGCCGTCAGGCGAAATGTGTGCTGGCATTTGAGCGTATCCGGCGCGTTGTAACGCTCCAGCGGATTTTCCGGGTTGTAGAACAACATCCCTACGTTGGCGCCGCCTTCGACGTCGGTCAGGCGCAGCGCGGTGCCGCGGCGCATCAGCAGCGACCAGTGCGACCCGGCGGGCAGCTCAGTCTGATAATGATCATTCATGGTGTGATTCCTCCTGGTCAGGCGACGTGCTGCCGCCTGTCAATCAGTTCTCCCACTGAGTCCCGCACGCCGGCAGGCGCACGTTCCAGCGGGAGGTCATAGGTGATGCTGGCGCCAAATGCGTCCGGCGCTTGCGGGTCATGACGGAGCTTGTCGAACACCCACAGGCGCGATCCGAGCGAAAAGCCTTCTTTAAGGTCATGGGTGATCATGAAAATAGTCAGGCGGTGCTCCTGCCATAACCGGCTGATCAACTGATGCATTTCGGCACGGATGCCGGGGTCGAGCGCGCCGAACGGTTCATCCAGCAGCAGAATGCGTGGTCGTTTGATCAACGCCTGTGCTAATGCCAGCCGTTGTTGCATACCGCCGGACAACTGATGCGGATATTTCCGGGCGGATTGCTCCAGCCCGACCTGACGCAGCATCGCCATTGCCTCATCATGAATCGCCCGACGGCGCTTGCCCCATACCCGACCCAGCCAGCGAGCCTCGGCGAACTCCGCGCCAATCATCACGTTTTCCAGCACGCGAAGATGAGGGAAAACCGAGTAGCGCTGGAATACCACGCCACGGTGTTGGTCCGGCTCTTGCGGTATCGGCGCGCCGTCTAGCAGCAACTGGCCGCTGCTGGGGCTTTCGGTGCCGAGCAGCATCTTGAGAAACGTGGTTTTGCCACAGCCGGAGGCACCGACAATGGAAACGAATTCGCCCTCCTCAACGGAGATGTTGAGCCGTTCCAGCACCACCTGACCGTCGTACTCTTTTTTGAGATTTTTTAGTGTTAATAACGACATAGGTTCTCCTGCGTTCTGGTCAACGGCTTATTTCGAGTAATACCAGGGCCAGCTGCGACGGCTGATGACCCGCAGCAGCACATCGAGCAGGAACGCCAGCACGGTTATCCAGGCGACGTAGGGCAAAATGACGTCCATCGCCAGATAGCGGCGCATCAGGAAGATGCGGTAACCCAGCCCTTCGGTGGCGGCAATCGCTTCGGCGGCGATCAGAAACAGCCAGGCGGAGCAGAGCGACAGGCGCACCGCGTCCAGCAAACGCGGCATCAGTTGCGGCAGGATCACCCGCCACAGGATTTGGCCGCTGTGGCCGCCAAGGGTTTGCGCTTTCACCAGTTGCTCCTGCGGCAGGCTCTGGATGTAGAGTTGCAGGTCCCGCACGATAAACGGCGTGATACCCACCATGATCAGCACCACTTTCGATGCTTCACCCAGCCCGAAAACGATGAACAGGATCGGCAGCACCGCCAGCGGCGGGATCAGCGCAAACAAGGTGATTAGTGGCGACAAGGTGGCCCGTACCGCTGGCAGTGCGCCGCACAGCAGGCCGAATACCAGCGCCAGCACGGCGCTTAAGCCTACGCCGGTCAACAACCGCAGCAGGCTGGCGGCGGTATCGACCCACAACAGGTATTCGCCAGTGCGCTCGTTGGGTTCAAACGCCATGCGGTGCATGGCTTGCGCCATCGCGCTCAGCCCCGGCAACAGCTTGTCGGCGGCATTCACCGCCAGCCGGGCGTCGGATGCCATCAGGTAGACCAGCAACAGCGCCAGTAGCGGCAGAAACCCCATCATTCCGCGTGTCAGCGGCAACGGCTGGTAGTTGATCAATTTGCGCATCCGGCGTTCTCCTGATTACAGCTTGTTGTCGGCGGCCAGTTTCAGGAACTCGTCGCTGAAACGCAGTTTGACATTGCCGGTGTTGCCCCACAGGCCCGCCGGGGTGGCGACACCCACCACGTCAGCGCCCGGCGCACCTTCGCCCAGCAAGCCATGACGGAAGGAGAACTCCGCCACGGACTGCATGGTGGTTTTCAACTGCGCGTTCTGGACGAATTCCAGCGCCTGTTTCGGGGTGGCAAACAGGTGGGTGGCGGCCAGTTGCGCGTCAAACCCGGCCAGATCGGTACCGGCGGCTTGCCCCATGAAGGTGCGTGCCTGACGTGCGGCAGCGCTATCGCCAGACATGGTTTGCAGGGTTTCATACCAGGCGCCGGTCAGCGCTTTACCCAGTTCGGGGTGTTGTTTCAGTGTGGCGGTGTTGACCACCAGCAAATCGAGGATTTCGCCGGGGATTTGCGCGGAAGAAAACGCTAGTTGGCTGCCCGGCTGTTTTTTGGCTTCCGCCAGCAGCGGGTTCCAGGTGACGATAGCCTGCACGTCAGGCGTACCGAACGCGGCGACTAAATCGGCATCGGCGGTATTCACTACCTTGATGTCTTTTTCGCTCATGCCGTTCTTTTCCAGCGCCCGCGCCAGCAGGTAGTGAGAAACCGACAACTGCACCAGATTAATCGGTTTGCCCTTGAGGGCAGCCAGGCTGTTGGTGTCTTTGATCAGAATGCCGTCATTGCCGTTTGAGTAGTCGCCAACAATAAGCGCGGTGCTGTCCACACCGCCGGCGGCTGGAATGGTCAGGGCATCCATGTTGGTCATGGCGCAGCCGTCAAAGCCGCCGGAGGTGTACTGGTTAACGGATTCGATGTAGTCGTTGACCTGTACAAACTGGATGTCGATGCCGTACTTGTCGGCCCATTTTTTAATGATGCCGTGCTGCTGGGCGTAGTCCCAGGGCATCCAGCCGGCGTAAATAGACCAGCAGAGTTTGAAGGCAGATTTATCGGCGGCCTGCACGCCGACGCTGCACAGCGCCAGGGCGCAAACAAGCAGTAATCGTTGAATTGTTTTCATGGTGAATGTCCTCTGACGTTGGGCGCAATGATTAAACCAGCAGGAGGGCGGCGAGCATCTATCTCGCTGTATCCTCCCGGGCTTTTTTCCCGCCGTGTAACCGCCAGAGGGCGGTCGGTGACTCTCGGACCTGCGCAGTCAAAGCCGGAACCCTAGTCACCCATTTCCAAATTGTCTGGCGACACCGGTTGCCCGCTATCGCTCCTGCTGCCCGTGCTACAAAGCAAAATGCTTGCCAGCTTGTGTGGCAACATGGGAATCCGGGGGTAATGGTTTTATTTTTATTTATCTTTCAATTGACTAAAAATTTCCGCTTTGAATCCAGAAAGCAGACCAAAGGGGGAATGTGGGATGTTGTATGTCCGGTATGCATTGCCGGATTGCACTATTTTTGTGCAAGATGATGGTTGTGTGCGGGATGGTGTGCAACCTGGTGCGCATTGCGATAACAAAATCGAGATTCTGTGGGAGCGTAGTCGCTTACGGCATAAGTACGATACGGCATAGAGAACCATACGGCATACAGCACCAATCCGGCGTAGAATAGTGATTCTTGATTGATGAACCGGCGGCGGGATGAAAAAAACAGGCGCAGCCTGTGCCACGCGGCGGCAGGTTCGGTTACGCTTAGGGCGATATGACTCGTCGGGTGATGGCTCGTTGGTGGTTTAAAGAAGGCCGCCGGGTCACGGTAGTGAAAATAAACAGGAGTAGTAATGATGTTGGCGGATTACCGTTCGCGCTGGCTGCTGCCAGTGGTTATGTTGGTTGTGGCATTGCAACTGTCGGCCTGTGGCGACAAGGATAAGGATGCACGTCAGGCGTTCATCACTTTCCTGCAGGGAATTTCACAGCAGGAAGGGCGCCAGTTGCCGACGTTGTCCGAACAGCAGAAGCAGAGTTTCGGGCGTTTTACCCAGGACTACGCGGTGATGACCAGTTTCAACCAGCAGTTGGATCAGGCACTGGCAGGCAGCCTGACACCGGTACTGGATGTGGTGTCCCATATTCGCGTACCGCAGGATTACATGACGCAACGCGATAACCTGCGTCAGGCGCTTGGTGGTCTTACCATGTTGAGTCCGCAGGTGCAGAATGCCAAAACGCAGGCGGATAATGCTCGCCGGGCGCTTAAGCAGCCGGAAGAATTGCAGACGGTGTATGACAAGGTTTACAACCGCGCCGTTTCTCTGCCGGCTAATGCGATGGTGACGGTGGTGCCGGCCAGCACCTCGTTTGCGCAGAGTGTCATTCAGGTGGGGGACTATCTGCAGGCTCAGGGCAATCAGGTGGTATTTGGTAACAACGGCGTGCAGTTTCACACCCAGCAGCAGGTGGATCAGTACAACAGCCTGATGACCGATATTGCCAGCCAGCAGCAAAAACTGTTCACCACCCTCAAATCCCAGAATTTCCTGCCGCATTAACATGGCTTACGGTGTGGACCGGTTTTCGTATGAAGACGGGTCCACGCTGAAATATATTGTGATTTTGATCACGTATTTCGCATAAACCTAACCACTAAAATAGTGATCACTATCACTATTTTTCCTGTATCGTATGGTGTTTTTTTGACCATTTTTCCATTTTTATTATTTTTTTGTGAATCATGTCACCTAATTGTGGCTGATTTGTAGGCGTTATATGTGATTTTAATCACATTTTTGTCGCAAGTTGCGGTCTGAAAACCACGTGCTAGAGTCCGCTGTGATAAAGGATTTTTTTGGGGCCGTGCTATTGAGATTTTTCACCGTCACGCCGTGTTGTGATGGTGAAACGCCGTAAGCGGCAATAGCGGTTGCACACAGTGCGGTACACGACCCCATGATGCCGACGGAAATCATCACGCTGTCTAACAATCAATAATTACCGCGCGAACGCTTTCTGCCGCGCGTTTCAAAGGGGTGTATCTCTATGCTCTCACCAGATACCAAGGTCAAGGTGCAGAATTTTGGCCGCTTCCTGAGCAATATGGTGATGCCGAATATCGGCGCCTTTATTGCCTGGGGGATTATCACCGCACTGTTTATTCCTACCGGATGGATTCCTAACGCGACGCTGGCCAAGCTGGTCGGCCCGATGATCACCTATCTGTTGCCGTTGCTGATTGGCTTTACTGGCGGGCGTCTGGTTGGGGGCGAACGTGGCGGCGTGGTCGGCGCGATTACTACCATGGGGGTGGTAGTCGGTTCCGATATCCCGATGTTCCTCGGCGCGATGATTGCCGGTCCGTTGGGGGGCTGGGCTATCAAACGCTTTGATGCTGCGGTTGACGGCAAAATCAAAAGCGGCTTTGAAATGCTGGTCAACAACTTCTCTGCCGGGATCATCGGCATGTTGCTGGCGATTCTGTCTTTCCTGGCGATTGGTCCGTTGGTTGAATCGCTCTCGCGCCTTCTGGCTGCCGGCGTACATCTGATGGTGCAAAACAATCTGCTGCCGCTGGCGTCGATTTTCGTTGAACCGGCGAAGATCCTGTTCCTGAATAACGCGATTAACCACGGCATCTTCTCGCCGCTGGGCATCCAGCAGGCGACGGAAGCCGGGAAATCGATCTTCTTCCTGATCGAAGCCAACCCAGGGCCGGGCATGGGCGTGCTGATGGCGTATATGCTGTTTGGGCGTGGCAATGCCAAACAGTCTGCGCCGGGCGCAGCTATCATTCATTTCCTGGGCGGGATTCATGAAATTTACTTCCCGTATGTGCTGATGAATCCGCGTTTGATCATCGCCGTGATTCTTGGCGGGATGACCGGCGTGTTCACGCTGGGCCTGTTGAACGGCGGTCTGGTGTCTCCGGCTTCGCCGGGTTCCATTCTGGCGGTGTTGGCGATGACGCCAAAAGGCGCGTATTTCGCCAATATTACCGCTATCGCCGCTGCGTTTGCCGTCTCTTTTGTGGTGTCGTCCATCCTGCTGAAAAGCAGCAAAGTGAAAGATGATGATGAACTGGAACAGGCGACCCGTCGTATGCAGGAGATGAAATCTGCGTCCAAAGGTCAGGCTGTCGGCGGTGTGAGTGGCGATCTTGGTACCGTGCGTAAGATCATCGTCGCCTGTGATGCCGGCATGGGTTCCAGCGCCATGGGGGCTGGGGTGCTGCGCAAGAAGGTGCAGGATGCCGGTTTGCAGAACGTTTCGGTGACCAACTGCGCCATCAACAACCTGCCGGAAGACGTTGATCTGGTGATCACTCACCGTGATTTGACCGAGCGCGCCATGCGTCATGCACCGCAGGCTCAGCACATTTCGCTGACCAACTTCCTCGATAGCCATCTGTACAGCGATTTAGTCGCTCGTTTGCAGGCGGCCCAATCTGGCAGCGCTAAACCAGCCCAGGCAACGTCCGCTGCCGAGCCGGCTGCTGCACCGCAGACGCTGTTCCAACTGACGGAGAAAAACATCTTCCTGAACTTGCAGGCGGCTGATAAAGAACAGGCTATCCGCTTTGCTGGTGAACAGCTGGTAAAAGGTGGATATGTTGAGCCGGCGTATGTCGATGCGATGCTGGAACGTGAGAAACTGACTTCCACCTATTTGGGTGAGTCGATTGCCGTGCCGCATGGGACGATTGAAGCCAAGGACCGGGTGCTGAAAACCGGTGTGGTGTTCTGCCAGTATCCGCAAGGGGTGCGCTTTGGCGACGATGAGGATGATGTGGCCCGTCTGGTGATTGGTATCGCGGCGCGTAATAACGAGCATGTGCAGGTTATCACCAATCTCACCAGTGCGCTGGATGACGAGTCGATAATAGAACGGCTGGCTCAAACGGAAAATGTGCAGGATGTTCTCAACCTGCTCTCCGGCAAATCTCCTGCCTGACAGATAAATAAAAAAGTGCCGCCTTCGGGCGGCGCTTTGTTTCACAGATTGTTAAATCTCAGTAGTTTAAGGTTACGTATGATGAAAGCATTACATTTTGGGGCCGGCAATATTGGCCGTGGTTTTATCGGCAAGCTGCTGGCGGACGCGGGTATTGCCCTGACGTTTGCCGATGTGAATCAACCGTTGCTGGATGCCATCAATCAACGTGGCGGCTACCCGGTGCGGATCGTCGGCGAACAGCAACTCGTCGAGACGGTTAACCAGGTTAGCGCTGTGCACAGCGGTAGCGCACAGGCGGTTGAGTTGATTGCCGAGGCCGATCTGGTCACGACGGCGGTAGGTCCGCAGATTCTGGCGAAGATCGCCGGTACGATTGCGCAGGGGCTGGTGAAGCGCCATGAAAATGGCAATACCTCGTCGCTGAATATCATTGCCTGCGAGAACATGGTGCGTGGCACCAGCCAACTCAAACAGCATGTGCTGGCGCAACTGCCGGAAAATACGCAGGCGTGGGTCGCGCAGCATGTCGGTTTCGTGGACTCAGCGGTAGACCGTATTGTGCCGCCCGCTGAAGCAGGTGAGTCCGACCCGCTGGCGGTGACGGTGGAAACCTTTAGTGAATGGATTGTCGATAAAACCCAGTTCAACGGTGAACCACCGGCGATTGCCGGTATGGAACTGACCGATAACCTGATGGCTTTTGTGGAGCGCAAGCTGTTCACCCTGAATACCGGCCACGCCATTACGGCTTATCTTGGCCAGCGCGCGGGCCACAGTACTATCCGCGACGCGATTTTGGACCCGGCTATCCGCTGTGTGGTGCAAGGCGCGATGGAAGAGAGTGGTGCGGTGCTGATTCGTCGCTATGGCTTTGATGCCGACAAGCATCAGGCTTACATTCGCAAGATCCTTACCCGGTTTGAAAACCCGTGGCTGCATGATGAGGTAGAGCGCGTTGGTCGCCAGCCGCTGCGTAAACTCAGCGCGGGTGATCGCCTGATCAAACCATTGCTGGGCACGCTGGAGTATGGGCTGCCGCACGACAACCTGATTCAGGGTATCGCCGCCGCGATGCACTATCGCAGCGATCAGGACCCGCAGGCGCAGGAACTGGCGACGTTGATCGCATCACAAGGGCCGCAGGTTGCGCTGGCGCAGATTTCCGGTCTGGACGTTGACAGCGAGGTTGTCGGAAAAGCGGTGAGTGTGTATAACGCCATGCAGTAGTCGGCGCGTCTCGGCACAGGTCAGGCTGTGTCCCTGCTTTTCAATCGAGTGCGTTGGGATAGGACGGGGGAGTTGATGATGCAAAGTGATTCCCTCGTGGAGTCAGCCGCTCCACCGCGCAGGGGCAATACTGTGCGCAGAATTAACGTACGAGAAGCGACAATGGACGATACGCAGGCATTTGAAAACCGGGTACTGGAATCCCTGAATGCATCGAAAACGGTCAGAAGTTTTATGCTGATGGCCGTCGAGTTATTGGCGGAAGCCGTCAGTCTGTTGATGTTGCAGGTGTTTCGTAAAGACGACTATGCCGTGAAATATGCCGTTGAACCGCTGTTGTCTGGCAGCGGGCCTTTGGGCGAATTGTCGGTGCGGTTGAAGCTGATTTACGGGCTGGGCATGATTAGCCGTAAAGAGTATGAAGATACTGAGCTGCTGATGGCGTTGGGGGAGGAACTGACCCACGATGAGCACGAGTACCGGTTTACGGATGATGAAATCCTTGGGCCGATCAGTGAGCTGCATTGTGTGAACAGCTTGCCGTCATCGCCGATGCCGCCGCCAGGCGCTGATGCCGACGATGCGCTGCTGGCAGCGATGCAACAGCAGCGTTACCAGCAGATGGTGCGATCCACGCTGGTACTGTCGTTGACGGAACTTATCGCCAGCATCAGCCTGAAAAAGGCGTTCTGATTTCAGCAAAAACCAAAGGGCAGCCCGTATGGGTTGCCCTTTTGCTGTTGTGTGCTCCCCTTTGGTGAAGAAGACGGGGAGCACGGTTGTTGTCTGCTGATTAGTGCTTATAAGACAACTGATGACCGGCGAACGGTAAGCCGTGGCTGGCGGAACCCAGTTCCTGCGTGGAAGAGAGGCGGAAAACCGATACGGTGTTGGAGAGCATGACCGCCTGTTCTTCCAGTGAGCTGGCGGCGGCGGAAGACTGCTGCACCAGCGCGGCGTTCTGCTGGGTGGTGCTGTCCATCTCGACAATCGCCTGATTCACCTGAGCGATACCGCGGCTTTGTTCATCGGATGCGACAGTAATTTCCCCCATGATGTCGTGTACATGCGTTACCGCTGTCACAATCTCCTGCATGGTTTTACCGGCGTTGTGTACCAGATCCGCCCCTTTCGCTACCTGATCGACCGAGGTGGAAATCAGCCCTTCAATCTCTTTAGCAGCCTGCGAACTACGTTGCGCCAGACTACGCACTTCGTTGGCGACCACGGCGAAACCACGGCCCTGCTCACCGGCGCGCGCCGCTTCCACCGCTGCGTTGAGCGCCAGAATGTTAGTCTGGAATGCGATACCGTTGATAACCGAAGTGATTTCTGCAATGCGTTTGGAACTGCCTTCAATGTCCGACATGGTTTGCACCACATCAGCGACCAGCTTGCCGCCTTCCTGTGCCGTCTGCGTTGCATCCAACACCAGTTTGTTGGCCTGATGCGCGTTAGCGGCGTTCTGTTTCACGGTGGCTGTCAGTTGTTCCATGCTGGCGGCGGTTTCTTCTACTGATGCCGCCTGAGATTCGGTGCGAGCGGCCAGATCGTTATTACCGGTGACGATTTCGCTGGCGGCCGTGGTTATTTGAGTCACCCCCATCCGAATGTCATCGATCATGTTATGCAGGTTGGCCTTCATTTTTGCCATGGCACCAAACAGCATTCCTAATTCGTCGTGGCGTGTTGTCTCAATAGCAATAGTCAGATCGCCGGTGGCGATGCTTTCGGCGATAGCGACGGTATTGTTCAACGGGTGAGTAATCTGGCGGGAGATATACCAGGCAATCAGTGCGCCCAGTATCAGAGTAATCAGCGAGGTAATCGCTATCTGCCATTCGGCGCTGGTAATATCGTTCTGGGTGGCGGCGGTTTCCTCGGTGACCATCTTATTGACGTTGTCGATAAGCATATTCGCAGTGTCACCCAGCAATTTACTCTGAACCAGTTCTTCCTGATAAGCCGGCAGATAAGCCAGTACCTGCGTTTTGTAGGTCGAGACGGTAGAAACGACAGGCGCCATGATGGCTTGCTGTTCCGGCGTCAGCGCCTGAACGAACTGGCTCAGCGTCTTTTGGGCATCGTCCAGCGCAGTAACCAGCGGTTTTTGCGCCTCGCTGTTCAGCGACAACAACAGACCGCGTACCATATAGCGAACATTGACCAGTTTTTGGTGCAACGAAGTGAGTTGTAATTGCAGCGGCAGATTACCGGCCACCTGCTGCTCTATCTGTTTGAGCGGTTTTTCAGAATCTGACAGGTTCCAGCTTTTTCTGACGTCATCTTTTTTGGCAACGGCGTCGGCGTAGTTTTTCCGCCTTTCTTTATACTGATTAATCAATTTATCGATATTATTCAGCCGGTCATTGTAATCGCTTCGCCAGGATTTATCCTGAATGGATGATATTAACCCAATAATGTTATCAATATGTTTACTATTTTCTTTAAGATTGTCCGGTTCATAATTAGCGCCATATAGCGCACGATAATAACGGGCTTCACTGACTTCATTATTAATTTGGTTGCTGAAAATAACTTTTTCAAAACGCCCTTTCAATGTTTCTATGTAGTGAACACTCACGGCAGCAATGATAACGGTCAATATCAGAATCAAGGAGAACCCTAATCCTAACTTCTTGCCGACTTTGATATTCTCGAATTTTATCGCCATTTGCTTTCTTCCATCGTAGATAGGCTGAGTGACTAAGTGAGATACCAGGCTCTTAATTAGCATCCATACAGGCTTAGCACCGTGTCATGCACGGGTACGCTAACTGTTGCCGGCCTTCCTGGCCGTGCTTGGGTGCTCAAATCGGCTTCCGATGGATTTGTTTTTTCCAGTCGCTTGCCTGAGTCAGTGACTGGCGTATTATCTGGCCACTGTGTCTCCATACCTTTAAAACCCTGCATATATGAAATAACAGATAAGCAGTGGCGCATAGCTTGTGAAAAGAACACGCAGACTCTATCGGCTTACCATACTAAAACTTTATACTGTTTTTCCCGGTAGTGATTCGGGAAATAAAATAGAAAAAACCCGGTATAACGAATGTTATTCCGGGTTTGTCGATTAATTTCCAGTAAGAAAGTTAACTGTTACTTCAGGTATTATTTTTTCGCTTCAGCAAAACGTTTAGCCGCTTCGTCCCAGTTTACGACGTGCCAGAAGGCTTTGATGTAATCCGGGCGACGGTTCTGGTATTTCAGGTAGTAAGCGTGCTCCCACACGTCCAGGGCGATGATCGGGTAGCCGGATGCACCGGAGATCGCTTCACCCATCAGCGGGCTGTCCTGGTTGGCGGTGGAAACCACAGCCAGCTTGCCGTCATCTTTCAGCACCAGCCACGCCCAGCCAGAAGCGAAACGGGTTGCCGCGGCCTGCTCGAATTTTGCTTTGAACGCGTCAACGCTGCCGAAATCGCGCTCAATCGCCGCTTTCAGTTCGCCTTCCAGCGTGGTGCCCAGCTTCAGCCCTTTCCAGAACATGCTGTGGTTGGCGTGGCCGCCAGCGTTATTACGCAGTGGGCCTTTTTTATCCGCTGGCAGTTGATCCAGTTTAGTAATCAGCTCTTCGGCAGACAGGCTGGCGAATTCAGGCAGAGATTCCAGCGCTGCGTTAGCGTTATTGACGTAGGCCTGATGGTGTTTTGAGTGATGAATTTCCATCGTCTGCGCGTCGAAATGCGGCTCCAGTGCGTCATAATCATAATGCAGGGATGGCAGTGAATAACTCATGTTTAGCATCTCCATTGTTGTCGTGCGCAAGTGTTGTCATACACAATGCGTTGGTGTGACCAGTTTGTGCGGCACCATGGTTTGTTAGCACCGCGTAAGCATTACGTTCATTATAGTTAATTAAATGATCTTGAAAACGATTATTCGTGACGCAAGGCGGTTTAATTTTTGTTTTTCTCCTATTATTACAATAGGTTGTGCCATAATGCGTTTAGCTAACAACAAATTGATCTAAGCTATACCCAGCGCATTCCATCATGGCTGTAACCGTTGCGGGTGGGTATAGATGGTGGCGCGTCCAGGGCGGCAGAAGCCGACCAGTGTCAGATTGCAGCGCTCGGCTACCTCCACTGCCAGCGAGGTGGCGGCTGAAACCGCGAACAGGATCTCCACGCCGCACATGGCGGACTTCTGCACCATTTCATAGCTGGCGCGACTGGAAACCAGTGCCGCGCCCTGTTGCCAGGGCTGGCGCGCACGCGTTCCCAGCAGTTTGTCCAGCGCTACATGGCGGCCCACATCTTCGCAGCCTCCCAACAACTCGCCTTGCGGTGACAACCAGGCGGCGGCATGTGTCGCGCCGGTTAGCGCGCCTGCCTGTTGCACGCTCTTCAACGCCTGTAATGCGCCTTCCAGACAGGATAAGGAGAAGTGCTGTGTAAATGGCAGTGGCGCTACCGGTTTGCCGATTTCCGCCAGTTGTTCCACCCCGCAGACGCCGCAACCTGTGCGCCCGTCCATCGCTCGTCGGCGTGCTTTCAGCCCGGCAAAACGGCGGCTGGAAAGTTCTATCTGTACTTCGATGCCGTTACACACCGGCACAACATCCATGCCGTAAATGTCCTGTGCTGACTGGATGATACCTTCCGACAGAGAGAAGCCGAGTGCAAACGACTCCAGGTCTTTTGGCGATGCCATCATCACGACGTGTGAAATGCCGTTATAAACCAGCGCTACCGGTACTTCTTGCGCCAGCCAATCCTGCTGTGGCAAATCCAGCGCATCCTGGCGCCAGACGTTACGCTGACAGGCGCCACCTGGAACGCCCTGAAAATCATCACTGTTCACTGTGTTGTGCCCGTTGTTGGTGAATCTATTTCGACATTATTTCACCGCCATGGCGGTGATGCGAATTTTTATCCCGCCAATATGCTGCTATCCCATTGAGTATAAAAGCGATGGTGCGGATACAGAGATAACAAACTGTGCGCTGTGTCGAAGAGTGATATTTTTCTCCGTCACAGGGCTTTTACAACTCAGCAACACTGTATACGATTTAACCATCACTATCTGTGAGGATTTATCCAGCCAGAAGGATTCTCATCCCTGCTTGGTTTTGTACTGGCAGGCTGGCTATATCTGCGCAGGGGTACCGGCATGATGCTGTGTATCTGCCTGCGATGACACGTCGTGTTACCAAAGGAGAAAGAAATGGACATCAATAATGCAGAACATCGGGTAAAACCCGGTGAATATGGCCCTGCCCTGACACTGAAAAAGCGCTACGACAACTTTATTGGTGGTGCATGGGTTCCCCCCGTTGGTGGCGAGTATTACGTCAACCTGACGCCGGTGACCGGACAACCGCTGTGTGAAGTTGCCAGTTCCAGCAGCCGCGATGTCGATCAGGCGCTGGATGCCGCTCACAAGGCCAGTGCCGAATGGGGCGCGTTGTCTACCCGCGAACGAGCGCAGATCCTCAACCGGATAGCTGATCGTATGGAAGCTAATCTGGAGTTATTGGCCAGTGCGGAAACCTGGGACAACGGGAAACCTATCCGGGAAACCATGAATGCCGACGTGCCGCTGGGCATCGACCATTTCCGTTACTTTGCCGCCTGTATCCGCGCGCAGGAAGGGTCGATCAGCGAAATCGACCATGACACCGTCGCCTACCATTTTCATGAACCGCTCGGTGTTGTCGGGCAGATTATTCCCTGGAACTTCCCGCTGCTGATGGCGTGCTGGAAGCTGGCCCCGGCACTGGCGGCGGGTAACTGCATCGTGCTCAAACCCGCCAAACTGACCCCGCTGTCGGTACTGCTGTTGATGGAGTTGATTCAGGATATTCTGCCGCCGGGCGTGCTGAATGTGGTGAACGGTGCAGGTGGGCAGATCGGCGAATATCTGGCGACGTCGCCGCGCATCGCCAAAGTCGCCTTTACCGGCTCGACCGAAGTCGGCCAACAAATCATGGGGTATGCGGCGCAGAACGTTATCCCGGTGACGCTGGAGCTGGGCGGCAAATCACCGAATATTTTCTTTGCCGACGTCATGGATCAGGAAGACAGCTTCTTTGACAAGGTGCTGGAAGGGTTCGCGCTGTTTGCCTTTAATCAGGGTGAGGTCTGTACCTGTCCGAGCCGGGCATTGATTCAGGAATCGATTTACGAACGGTTTATGGAACGCGCCATCAAACGGGTAGAGTCTATCCGGGTGGGGAATCCGCTTGATAGTCAGACCATGATGGGGGCACAGGTATCGGCGGGGCAGTTGGATACCATCCTCAATTACATCGATATCGGCAAGAAAGAAGGGGCGGAGGTACTGACCGGCGGGCATCGTAAAGTGCTGCCGGGAGATTTGGCGCAGGGTTACTATCTGGAGCCGACTATTCTGTTCGGCCAGAACAAAATGCGGGTGTTTCAGGAGGAGATCTTCGGGCCGGTGCTGGCAGTGACCACCTTCAAAACACCGGAAGAAGCGCTGGCAATTGCCAACGACACGCCTTATGGCCTGGGCGCCGGGGTATGGAGCCGCAACACCAACATTGCCTACCGTATGGGGCGCGGTATTCAGGCGGGCCGTGTCTGGACCAACTGTTACCATGCTTACCCGGCACATGCGGCGTTCGGCGGCTATAAACAGTCCGGTATCGGGCGCGAAACCCACAAGATGATGCTGGAACACTACCAACAGACCAAATGCCTGCTGGTGAGTTATTCCGAGAAACCGCTCGGTCTGTTCTGAGCCGACAACCGGTCAGGAAAGGGCCACTTTGGTGGCCCTTTCTTTTGGCTAATACGGTAAGTTGCTAATAAGGTAAGTTTTGTCATCGTCAGGAGAACCGCATCAGGTCATCAGCGGGCTGAGTTGCTGGTAAAGCTCACGGAACGTTTTGCGCTGTTGTGCGTACAGTGCATGACGCGTTGCGTCAGGCTGGTGGGTGTGTTCCAGTGGCAAGGCTGGTAGCAACTGTGTCAGCGGTATGGCCGGATTCAGCGCAATTTGCGCCAGTCGCGCTGCGCCCAATGCCGGGCCTACATCACCGCCGGTGCGGTATTCCAGCGTTTTGCCGCTGATATCCGCCAGCATCTGCCGCCAGTAAGTGCTGCGAGCGCCGCCGCCGATCAGGGTGATTTGCTGGGGTTCCAAACCGGTTGCGTGCAGTGCATCCATGCCGTCCGCCAACGCAAATCCCACCCCTTCCAGCACGGCGCGTGCCAGCGCTGCACGACCATGCGAGTGGGTCAGCCCCCAGAATGCGCCTTTAGCCTGCGGGTTGTTGTGCGGTGTCCGTTCGCCGCACAGGTAGGGCAGGAACCACACTGGCGTAGCCGTTTCTTCCGCGCTTGCCTGCTCTGCTTCGGTGATCAGTGTTGCCACGCTGTCGGCGTGGGTCAGCCGGGCGGCCCAGTCGAGACAGGACGCTGCGCTCAGCATCACGGACATCAGATGCCAACTGTTGGGCAACGCATGGCAAAAGCTGTGAACGGCACGCTGAGGGTTGCTGAGAAAGCCGTCGCTGACGGCAAAATAAACGCCGGACGTGCCGAGCGATAGCATGGCCTGACCGGCCTGATACAGCCCAACGCCGATGGCGCCAGCGGCATTGTCGCCGCCGCCAGCTACCACCGGCACTGGCGGCATACCCCAGCGAGCGGCGATGTCGGCGCGCACGTGTCCGGTAATCTGGTTGCCCTCGAATAGCGCAGGCATCTGGTCGCGGTTGAGTCCGCAGGCGGCGAGCAGGGAGTCGTTCCAGTCGCGGCGGGCGACGTCCATCCACAGTGTACCGGCTGCATCGGACATGTCGCTGGCGAAGTCGCCGGTCAGACGCCAGCGTAGATAGTCTTTTGGCAACAGCACCTTGTCGATGAGCCGAAAAATGTCCGGTTCATGCTGTTGTATCCACTTGAGCTTCGGCGCAGTAAAACCAGGCATCATCAGATTACCGGTGATGCGGCGGGCATCCGGCACCTGTTGCTCCAGTTGCTGACATTGCGCCGCACTGCGCCCGTCATTCCACAAGATGGCTGGCCGTAATATCTGTTGCTTTGCATCCAGCAGCGTTGCACCGTGCATCTGGCCAGTCAGCCCGATGGCGCGAACCGCTTTTAGCGTCTGCTGTGCCGCCAGTGCGTTTAATGCGTCGTCGGTTGCCTGCCACCACATTTCCGGATTCTGTTCCGACCAGAGCGGATGTGGGCGAGAGATACTCAACGGTGCGCTGTGGCTGGCTGCTACCTCGCCGTTTTCCCGTAATAAGATGGCTTTCACGCCCGATGTGCCAAGATCGATGCCGATATACATAACGCCTCGCTGTGACTTTGTGTGCGGTTATCAGGCTATCCTTACTATTTGTGCCGCTGGAATATTCGTGCCGCTGGAATATTTGTGTCGCTGGCGCAGACTCAACACCTGCTTTTCTGCGTTGCCGGGTTTGCGCCAGCCTATATACCTATTCAACCGAACAGATAGCGATTAACCAAATTTTCCAGTCGTTCCTGCTGCCCGCTGTGGTGCTGCGGGTCAAGCTGATGACGTGCGGCGTAACCCGCCAGCATCTCCAGCGAGGCGTTGCCTTGCAGGATCTGCTGCCCCAACTCGCTATTCCAACCGGCGTAACGGTTGGCGACATGTTGATTCAGTTCGCCGTCTTCCACCATGCGCGCCGCCACCTTGAGCGACAATGCCATTGTATCCATCGCACCGATATGGGCGTGGAACAGGTCGTAGCGATTAGTGCTCTGGCGGCGAACTTTGGCATCGAAATTGAGGCCGCCGGTAGTGAACCCGCCTGCTTTGAGGATTTCATAGAGCACCAGCGCATTTTCTTCCACGCTGTTGGGGAACTGGTCGGTATCCCAGCCGAGTTGCGCGTCGCCGCGATTGGTGTCTACCGAGCCGAAAATGCCGAGTGCAATCGCCGTGGCGATCTCGTGATGGAAGGTATGTCCCGCCAGCGTGGCGTGGTTCGCTTCGATATTGACCTTAATTTCCTTCTCCAGCCCGAACTGTTTGAGGAAGCCGTAGACGGTGGCGACATCGTAATCGTATTGGTGTTTGGTCGGCTCCTGCGGTTTGGGTTCTATCAGCAACGTACCGTTGAAACCGATCTTGTGTTTGTGCTCCACCACCATTTGCATGAAACGGCCAATCTGCTCGCGCTCCTGACGCAGGTCGGTATTGAGCAGGGTTTCATAGCCTTCGCGGCCACCCCACAGCACATAGTTCTCGCCGCCTAGCGCTTTAGTGGCGTTCATCGCGGTAAATACCTGTGTGGCGGCCCAGGCGAAGACTTCCGGGTCGGGACTGGTGGCGGCGCCGGCAGCGTAACGCGGGTTGGTGAAGCAGTTGGCGGTGCCCCACAGCAACTTCACGCCGGTTTGTTGCTGTTTGGCTGCCAGAATTTCGGTCATGGCGGCAAAATTGTTCAGGTATTCCTGCAGCGAGTTGCCTTCCGGCGCGACATCGACATCGTGGAAACAGTAATAGGGTACGCCTAGTTTGTGCAGAAACTCGAAGGCGATATCGGCTTTGCGCTTCGCCAGCGCCAGTGCGTCGCCGGATTGCTGCCAGGGCCGTGCGAAGGCGCCAGCGCCGAACATGTCGGCGCCGTTCCAGCAGAAGGTATGCCAGTAGCAGACGGCAAAACGTAAATGGTCGGCCATGCGCTTGCCGAGGACAATCTCGTCAGGGTTGTAATGGCGGAAGGCAAACGGATTGCGGCTGCCCTGACCTTCAAAGCGAACTTTTTCTATCTGATCAAAATAAGCGTGCATTGTTATCTCCTTGCAAACCACCGGAATGGCTATTTTCAGCCTGTTCTTAATATTCCGTTTGCCTGCCGGTTTCCTCAATTACGTTATTTCACACTGAAATTCAGATAATTATTAAATGTGCGTTTGATCGCAAAAAATAACCGGAATAATCTGCAAAACCGCGCGCAACTGCTTGTGTTATGGAATGAATTAACAGGATAAAAATATGACCGCTATCAAAAAATAACAATTAAACCAAAAAACGTAATTCAGAGATAAAAATCAGCAATTGCTGACCCTGACTTTTCTTGTCAACAATTTCATGCAACGTAGCCGTAAGTGAAGAGACGTTTTTGTCCTGCCTTCCTATAACAAAGGTACTCTACGATGAAAATGAAACACGTATTACTGTCAGTCTGCGCCGCACTTGCCATGCTGAGTCAGCCAGGGGTCGCTAAAGAAGTAAAAATTGGTATGGCTATCGATGACTTGCGCCTTGAACGCTGGCAGAAGGATCGGGATATTTTTGTAAAAAAAGCCGAAGAAAAAGGGGCGAAAGTGTTTGTGCAATCCGCCAACGGCAATGAAGAAACACAACTATCCCAGATAGAAAATATGATTAACCGCGGCGTCGATGTGTTGGTGATTATCCCTTATAACGGTCAGGTGTTAAGTAATGTGATTGCCGAAGCCAAGCGTGAAGGAATTAAAGTGCTGGCTTATGACCGTATGATTAATAATGCGGATATCGATTTTTACATTTCGTTCGATAATGAAAAAGTCGGAGAGCTTCAGGCACAATATCTGCTCAACAAAGTGCCGCAAGGGAATTATTTTCTGATGGGAGGTTCGCCGGTTGATAATAACGCCAAACTGTTCCGTCAGGGGCAAATGAAAGTATTAAAGCCATTGATTGACAGCGGTAAGATCAAAATTGTCGGCGACCAGTGGGTGGATGGCTGGCTGCCGGAAAATGCGCTGAAGATCATGGAAAACGCGCTGACCGCCAACAACAACAAGATTGATGCGGTAGTGGCCTCGAACGATGCGACCGCAGGTGGCGCGATTCAGGCGCTCTCCGCGCAGGGGCTGGCCGGCAAAGTGGCGATATCCGGTCAGGATGCCGATCTGGCGGCGATAAAGCGGATTGTTGCCGGCACTCAGACCATGACCGTGTACAAACCGATCAGCAAGCTGGCACAGGATGCGGCGGCTATCGCGGTGTCGCTGGGGCAAGGTAAGAAACCTGAGTCTAACGCCACGCTCAATAACGGCAAGAAAGAGGTCCCTGCCTTCCTGTTGACGCCTATCCCGGTTGATAAGGCGAATATCGATAGCACCGTCATTGCCGATGGGTTCCATAAAAAAGCAGATATCTATTAACCAGTTCTCCTGTCGTCCGGCGGCCCGCAACCGCGGTATTGCCGGACGACAGGCATTCGGTGAGGCGGAGGGGATATGCCGTATCTGTTGGACATGAAAAATATCACCAAGGTTTTTGGTGCAGTGAAAGCGGTAGACAACGTCAGCCTGCAACTGGAGGCCGGACAGGTGTTGTCGCTGTGCGGCGAGAACGGTTCCGGCAAGTCAACGTTGATGAAAGTGCTGTGTGGGGTCTATCCGTACGGCAGTTATGAAGGCCGCATCCGGTTTGCTGGCGATGAGCTACGTGCCGGGCATATTCGTGACACCGAGCAGAAAGGGATCGCCATCATTCATCAGGAACTGGCGCTGGTCAAAGAAATGACGGTGCTGGAGAACATTTTCCTCGGTAATGAATGGACGCGTGCCGGCGTGATGGATTACGACGCGATGTACCTGCGTTGCCAGACCATGCTGGCGCAGGTGCGTCTGGACATTGACCCGAATACTCGCGTTGGCGAACTGGGGTTAGGTCAACAGCAACTGGTGGAAATCGCCAAGGCGTTGAACAAACAGGTGCGCTTGCTGATTCTCGATGAACCGACCGCATCGCTGACGGAACGGGAAACCGGCGTCTTGCTGGATATCGTGCGCGACCTGCGTCACCACGGTATCGCCTGCATCTACATCTCTCACAAGCTTAACGAGGTTAAGGCGATTTCCGATGTGATCTGTGTTATCCGCGACGGCAGGCACATCGGCACCTGCCCGGCGGATTCACTCAGCGAGGATCAGGTAATCGCCATGATGGTAGGGCGTGAGCTGACGGAGCTGTATCCAAATGAGCCGCACGATATCGGCGAAGAGGTGCTGCGAGTGGAGCACCTGACCGCCTGGCACCCGGTGAACCGCCATATCCGCCGGGTGGATGATGTGTCGTTCCGCCTGCATCGCGGTGAAGTGTTGGGGATTGCCGGTTTGGTTGGCGCCGGGCGCACCGAAACGGTTCAATGCCTGTTCGGTGCCTATCCGGGGCGATGGCAAGGCGATATTTGGGTGGAAGGCAAACCGGTCACTATCCAGAATTGCCGGCAGGCGATGACGTTAGGGATTGCAATGGTGCCGGAAGATCGTAAAAAAGACGGCATTATTCCGGTAATGAGCGTCGCGCAGAATATTACGCTGGCGGCGCTCGATCAGTTCACCGGTGCGTTGTCGGTGCTGCGGGAAGCCGACGAGCAGCACCGCCTACAGCATTCGATAACCCACCTGAAAGTGAAAACCGCATCGCCGGAATTGGCGATTGCGCGCCTCAGCGGCGGTAACCAGCAAAAAGCTATTCTGGCGAAATGCCTGCTGTTGTGCCCGAAAATCCTGATTCTGGATGAGCCGACCCGTGGGATCGACATCGGCGCAAAATATGAAATCTACAAATTGATCAACCAGTTGGTTAAGCAACAGATCGCCGTCATCGTGATTTCCTCTGAACTGCCTGAGGTGTTGGGCCTGAGCGACCGGGTGCTGGTGATGCATCAGGGGCGGCTCAAGGCAGATTTGCCCAACCGTGGCCTGACACAGGAGCAGGTGATGGAAGCTGCATTAAGGAGTGAGCATCATGCTGAAAACCTGGCTGTCTGACCGGATGACTGCACCGGCGGCATCTCCAGACGAAATGCCCCGCCGCCGTTCTTTCAATTTACAGGTGTTGGTGATGATCGCAGCGATTGTCGCAATCATGCTGTTCTTCACCTTCATGACCGATGGCGCGTACCTCAGCGCCCGCAACATTTCCAACCTGCTGCGCCAGACCGCCATTACCGGCATTTTGGCGGTAGGCATGGTGTTTGTGATTATTTCCGCTGAGATTGACCTGTCAGTCGGCTCCATGATGGGGCTGCTGGGCGGTGTGGCGGCGATTCTGGATGTCTGGTATGGCTGGCCGTTGCCCCTGACGGTGGCGGTAACCCTGCTATTGGGGTTGTTGCTTGGTGCCTGGAATGGCTGGTGGGTGGCGTACCGGCGCGTGCCGTCGTTCATTGTGACGCTGGCGGGTATGCTGGCGTTTCGCGGCATACTGATCGGTATCACCAACGGCACCACGGTGTCGCCCACCAGTCCGGCAATGTCGCAGATTGGTCAGAGTTATCTGCCTGACGGGGTGGGGTTTTTATTTGGCGTCGTTGGGTTGATGTTGTTTGTGGTGTGGCGCTGGCGTCAGCGGTGGCGTCGCCTGCATCTGGATTTGCCGGTGGCGAACGCTTCCGGTGATATCACCCGTCAGGCGCTGATGGCGGTGCTGGTGCTGGGTGCCATCTATTTGCTCAATGACTATCGTGGTGTGCCGACGCCGGTATTGCTGCTGGCGCTCATTATGCTGGGCGGCATGTTTATGGCGGTGCGTACCGCTTTCGGGCGGCGTATTTACGCAGTAGGCGGCAATATCGATGCGGCCCGTCTGTCTGGGGTGAATGTCGAGCGCACCAAACTGGTGGTATTTGCCATCAACGGCCTGATGGTGGCGGTGGCCGGTCTGGTACTCAGTTCCCGGTTGGGGGCTGGGTCGCCGTCTGCCGGGAATATCGCGGAGCTGGACGCCATTGCCGCCTGCGTCATCGGTGGCACCAGTCTGGCCGGTGGAGTAGGCAGCGTGGCGGGCGCGGTGATGGGGGCGTTTATCATGGCATCGCTGGATAACGGCATGAGTATGCTCGATGTACCCACCTTCTGGCAGTACATCGTCAAGGGCGGCATTTTGCTGCTGGCGGTGTGGATGGATACTGCCACCAAACATAAATCCTGAAAAACATAAGTCCGGATCACTGTCGATAGCCGGGGGGGACGGTGTGTCAGCGGCACAATGAGCGAGACAGTTCGCAAAGTAAGGAAATTGTTTTTGGGCTGCAGGCCGGTCGTGCTATTTAGGCGAGTATCGGCTGTCGGCACCGGATTTTGCTCAGGGAGCATCACACTGTCCGAAGAGAACGTATCGCCATGTTTGAGAAACGCTACCGTATTACGTTGCTGTTTAATGCCAACAAAGTATACGACCGGCAGGTGGTTGAAGGCGTAGGGGAATACCTGCAGGCGTCTCAGTGCGACTGGGATATCTTCATTGAGGAGGATTTCCGTTGCCGCATCGATAATATCCGCGACTGGCTGGGGGATGGGGTGATCGCCGACTTCGATGACCCGGCGATTATCGCATTGCTTGCCGGGGTGCGGGTGCCGCTGGTGGGGGTCGGCGGTTCTTATCACAACCCACAGGATTACCCGCCGGTGCACTATATCGCCACTGATAACTATGCATTGGTAGAAAGTGCATTTTTGCATCTGAAGAATAAAGGGTTGAACCGGTTCGCGTTTTACGGCTTGCCGGCGTCAGTGGGGAAAGGGTGGGCGCAGGAGCGTGAACATGCTTTTCGACAACTGGTGGCGGCTGAGCAGTATCAGGGCGTGGTGTATCAGGGTATGGAGACGTCGCCGGACAACTGGCAGTATGCTCAGAACCGGCTGGCGGACTGGGTTCAGACCCTGCCGCCTCAAACCGGCATCATCGCCGTGACGGATGCCCGCGCCCGCCATCTGCTGCAGGTATGCGAGCACCTGAATATCGCCGTGCCGGAAAAGCTGTGCGTTATTGGTATCGACAATGAAGAACTAACCCGCTACCTGTCACGCGTCGCCCTGTCCTCAGTGGCGCAGGGGACGCGGCAGATGGGGTATCGGGCCGCCAAGCTGCTGCACCAACTGTTACTGACGCCGTATGCGCTGCCGTTACAGCGTATTCTGGTGTCGCCGCTGCGGGTGGTGGAGCGCAGCTCGACCGATTACCGCTCAGTGCGCGACCCCGCCGTGATTCAGGCGATGCATTTTATCCGTCACCATGCCTGTAAAGGCATCAAGGTGGAGCAGGTGCTGGACGCGGTTGGGCTGTCGCGCTCCAACCTTGAGAAGCGCTTCAAGGATGAAACCGGGCAGACCATTCACGGTATGATCCATGCCGAAAAGCTGGAGCGGGCGAGAAATCTGCTGGTATCGACGTCGTTGTCGATAAACGAGGTTTCGTCTATGTGCGGGTATCCCTCGTTACCGTATTTTTATTCCGTTTTTCGCAAGGACTACGACCTGACGCCGCGCGAGTACCGTGAGCGTTATGGTGAAAGCGGCTACGGTGATGGCCGCTACGACAATGATCAGGCGGCGTTCCGGTGTTGCAGATGACAGATAGTGGTGGTCATCGTAAAACGGGTGGTTGCAGTCAGGCGACCTCCGCTTTCTATTAACTATTTCCTACTTTTACGAACTATTTCCTACGAACTATTTCATATAAGAACGAATTACCGTGACGATGGCTTCCAAATCGGTGGCGCGTTCCGCGGGGTCTGCTTCTTCATTCATCAGATGATCACGGATGTGGCCTTCCAGCACCTCACCCATCAACCCGTTCACCGCGCCCCGTATGGCGGCAATTTGCTGCAAAATTTCCAGGCATGAGCGCCCCCCGCCGTCCAGCGCTTTTTCCAGTGCTTCCGCCTGACCTTTGATGCGCCTGACACGCGTGAGCAGTTTCTTTTTGTCGTGAATGGTATGCGGCATGGCGACTCCCGTCTTGTCTGTTTATATACTGGGGTATAGTATATTTCATCACTTCATTTCCAGGCTGGCCCACCGACCACCTGATTCGGATGCTAACTATGACGGATTTTTCCTTACTTTTGCAGCAGGGTATGGCGAACGCCTGGTTGTTTATCCCCAGTGCTGTGCTGTTGGGCGCACTGCATGGTCTGGAGCCGGGACATTCCAAGACCATGATGGCGGCGTTTATCGTGGCGATCCGCGGGACGGTGAAGCAAGCAGTGATGCTGGGGGTTGCTGCTACGTTGTCTCATACTGCGGTGGTCTGGTTAATTGCATTGGGCGGCATGTATCTGAGTCAGCAATTTACTGCTGAATCTGCCGAACCCTGGATGCAGTTTATTTCCGGCATCATCATTCTGGGGACGGCGACCTGGATGTTCTGGCGTATCTGGCGCGATGAGCGCGCGTGGCGGCTACATCAGCATAGCCATGGACACCAGCATGATCATCACCACCACGAGCATCATCACGGCGATCATCATGACCATCATCACCATGACCACGGTGAACATGTTCATCATCATGACCATGACCATGCGCAGGCTGATGGCGAATATCAGGATGCGCATGAACGAGCGCACGCTAATGAGATACGTCAGCGCTTCGCTAACCGGGAAGCGACCAACGGGCAGATTTTGCTGTTTGGTTTGACCGGCGGGTTGATTCCCTGTCCGGCCGCCATCACGGTGCTGCTGTTATGTATTCAGGTGAAGGCTTTTACGCTGGGGGCAGCGCTGGTGGTGTGTTTCAGTGTTGGGCTGGCACTGACGCTGGTGGCCGTTGGGGTCGGTGCCGCACTCAGCGTGCAGCAAGCCAGCCGCCGTTGGCCGGGATTCGCCACACTGGCACGCCGGGCACCCTATTTCTCCAGCCTGCTGATAGCGGTGGTGGGGGGGTATATGTTGCTGCATGGCTGGGCGCGCTTGCCGTTATAACCGCGTCGATACATCAAGGACGTGTATCGACAGCATGAAAAGCGGCAACGTTTTGGCCTTGTCTTCAGGCCAGATGTTGCCGTAGTGAATTTTTTTCCTGAAAATCCTCCTCTTCTCTTCCGGTCCGCTGGAAAAGATGTTTAAATTATCAATCATAAATTTTGCATAAATATGCATTGATGCGCGATTGTTCATCGCTATCGATTCTGATGACACCGTGTTGGGCGCGTCTCAATGCATGACCAGACATTGCGTAACCCGGCGGCAGGGCTGCTAAGCTTAACGCCATCGAAATCAAGCAGGGACTAATAGTTATGACGACGATTTTGAAACATCTTCCGGTGGGCCAGCGGATTGGGATTGCTTTTTCCGGTGGTCTGGATACCAGCGCCGCTTTGTTATGGATGCGTCAGAAAGGCGCGGTGCCGTATGCCTATACCGCTAACCTGGGTCAGCCGGATGAAGACGACTACGATGCCATTCCGCGCCGCGCCAAAGAGTACGGTGCTGAAAATGCCCGTCTGATCGACTGCCGCAAGCAGTTGGTGGCGGAAGGCATTGCCGCGATTCAGTGCGGTGCGTTCCACAACACTACCGGCGGTATGACCTATTTCAATACCACCCCGCTGGGTCGTGCAGTAACCGGTACTATGCTGGTGGCGGCAATGAAAGAAGACGGCGTTAACATTTGGGGTGACGGTAGTACCTACAAAGGCAACGATATCGAGCGTTTCTATCGTTACGGCCTGCTGACCAACGCGGAACTGAAGATTTACAAACCCTGGCTGGACACCGATTTCATCGACGAACTGGGTGGTCGTCAGGAGATGTCCGAGTTTATGACGAAGTCGGGTTTTGACTACAAAATGTCGGCGGAAAAAGCCTACTCGACCGACTCCAACATGTTGGGCGCGACCCACGAAGCGAAGGATCTGGAATTCCTGAACTCCAGTGTGAAGATCGTCAATCCGATCATGGGCGTTAAGTTCTGGGACGACAACGTGCGTATTGCGGCGGAAGAAGTGACTGTGCGTTTCGAGCGCGGTCATCCGGTGGCGTTAAACGGGCAGACGTTCTCCGATGACGTGGAGTTGATGCTGGAAGCCAATCGCATCGGTGGCCGCCACGGCCTTGGCATGAGCGACCAGATCGAAAACCGTATCATCGAAGCGAAAAGCCGCGGCATCTATGAAGCACCGGGAATGGCGTTGCTGCATATCGCCTACGAACGTCTGGTTACGGGCATTCATAACGAAGATACTATCGAGCAATACCACGCTCATGGTCGTCAACTGGGCCGTCTGCTGTATCAGGGCCGTTGGTTTGACCCGCAGGCGCTGATGTTGCGTGATGCGTTGCAGCGTTGGGTAGCCAGTGAAATCACCGGCGAGGTGACGCTTGAGCTGCGTCGTGGTAACGATTACTCGATTCTGAACACCGTATCGGACAACCTGACCTATAAACCGGAACGTCTGACAATGGAGAAAGGCGAATCCGTGTTCTCGCCGGATGATCGTATCGGCCAGTTGACGATGCGTAATCTGGATATCACCGATACCCGCGAAAAGCTGTTCAACTACGTGGAAAGCGGCTTGATTGCTTCAGGCAATACGGGACTGCCGCAGGTCGCCACTCCATCTTTGCAGGACAAATCCACGAAATAATATCGACCTGAATATAACGACAGCAAGGGCATCCCATCGGGATGCCTTTTTCGTACTCGTCGCCTTCCGCCATCAGATCGTGATGTGCGTTAGAACATCAGCGGTTGTTCACCAGATGTTTTTCAACACGCCCTAACAAGGCGCGCAACTGGTTTTTCTCTTCTTCACTGAACGGGGCGAGGATTTCACGTTCATTCTCCACATGTTCTTCCACCACCCGATTGATTAGAGCAAAACCCTCATCGGTCAACTGGATATTGACCGAGCGGCGATCACCTTCAATCGGCATCCGGCGTAACCAACCCGCCTGTTCCAATCTGTCCAGACGGCTGGTCAGGGTGCTGTTGTTGATCATCAGCGCACTGACAATCTGAGACGGGCTGATGGCATAAGGCTCACCGCGCCTGCGCAGGGTTGCCAGAATGTCAAATTCGCGTGCGCTCAGTTTGTACTTGCTGAACACCTTGTCCAAAGCACGATCAATCAACAGACTGACGCGAGACAGGGTGCCAATCACCAACATAGGTTCAACATCCAGATCGGGACGCTCATTGCGCCATTGTTGAACGATGTCTGATACTTCCAGGTAGCGTGCCATTAGTTGATATCCTTGATTAATATAAAAAACCATCCCTTTTTATTGAGGTGTACGGCAATACCGTTACGCCATCAGTTCTACTGTAATATTCTGGCAGGAAATATTCAACTTCGCTCTTTATTGACAAATAAAATATGTTTTCGTATATTACAATATCGTAATATGCGGTGTTATTAATGAATTACACGGAATGTGGTGCGTCAGGATAAGGGAAGATCACCAGTGAGTAAGTCAGGAGAACTGCACAAGGATGTGCGCCTTCTGTACAGCCAGGGAGGTTGTGCATGACGCCTCAGGCTGATCAGGGCTGGCAAAGCCGGCTCTTGTTTTTGACAGGAACAGTTTGAGGAAGATCTATTCGTGAAATTAAAGGATTTCGCTTTTTACGCTCCTTGTGTATGGGGCACTACCTACTTTGTTACCACTCAGTTTCTTCCCGCTGATAAACCACTGCTGGCGGCGCTGATTCGCGCGTTACCGGCGGGTATTATTCTTATTCTCGGCAAAACTCTGCCGCCAGCCAATTGGTTATGGCGTTTGTTTGTATTGGGCGCGCTCAACATCGGCGTGTTCTTTGTGCTGCTGTTTTTTGCTGCCTATCGCCTGCCGGGTGGTGTCGTGGCGTTGGTGGGGTCGCTTCAGCCGTTGCTTGTCATTCTGCTGTCTTTCCTGTTGCTGACGCAGCCAGTGCTGAAAAAACACATGGTGGCGGCTGTCACTGGCGGTATTGGCATCACGTTGCTGATTTCGCTGCCGGAAGCGCCGTTGAATCCGGCTGGATTGGTGGCTTCGGTGCTGGCGACGGTGAGTATGGCGTCCGGTCTGGTGCTGACCAAGAAATGGGGCCGCCCGATTGGTATGACCATGTTGACGTTTACTGGCTGGCAGCTGTTTTGTGGTGGGCTGGTCATTCTGCCGATACAGATATGCGCAGAGCCGTTGCCGGATGCGATGACCTTGACCAATCTCGCGGGTTATTGCTACCTGGCCGTTCCTGGCTCTCTGCTGGCCTATTTCATGTGGTTTTCCGGTATTGAAGCAAACTCTCCGGTAATGATGTCAATGCTGGGTTTTCTCAGCCCACTGGTCGCCCTGCTGCTGGGGTTTCTATTTCTTCATCAGGTCATGTCCGATGCGCAGTTAGTCGGTGTGGTATTAATTTTTTCTGGAATTGTGATGGTGCAGGATATTTCTCTTTTTAGCAGAAAGAAAAAATAGAAACGCTTAGCACAATCCGATTTCTTTGCTAAATAAAAAAATATTTTTGTTTAATTTATCATAAAATAATATTGGGTGTGCAATATTAAAGCAATCTATGTAACTTTAATACTTTTTTTTCGGAAAAAAGATGGTTTTTGGAATAACACAGTCTGTGTCGTTTTTTCAGAACAAGGTTCGTAATGATCCTTGTAATACCGTGCGTGACGGTGCATCGAGCGATGCTCATTTTATAAATTCAATAATAAAACCCACCTTTCTAAAAATCGATGCATGACGGAATGTTGGCTAATAAATTTAGGTGATTAGATTAATAGCCGATATCTTGCAGACAGAAAAAACATTTTTTTATTTAATAATGAGACTATACATCATTCAGTAGAGTAAGCTACTTGTGCTTAATATGAGTCGATGATAATTCAGGATGTATTATTTTCGATAATATCATGAGCTTAATGATTGCTATGTCATTAATACCAGACGTGAGTCATCACCACCCCTGCGTCTGTGGGTACGGCATCGTCAGGATATAACCTGACATAACCCTTGGATGAGAGAATATTATGTCTAAAACGGATTTTTTGCATGAATTGCTACGGGTTAGCGATGAAGTAAAGGACGCGCTAGATACTGGTAAGCCGGTAGTAGCGTTGGAGTCAACCGTGATTGCCCATGGTCTGCCTTATCCCGGCAATGTGGACACGGCCCAAAAAATTGAAGCAGCTGTTCGTGCCGAAGGCGCCATTCCGGCGACGATCGGTATCGAAAATGGTCGGTTTCTTATTGGCATGTCGGATGCTGATATCGAACGGTTTGGGGCGACCAACGGTGTTCCCAAGGCCAGCAGCCGTGATATTCCGTTAATTCTGGCGCAAGGCGGCATAGGCGCAACCACTGTCGCGTCGTCGCTGGTGGCAGCGGATCTGGCCGGTATTGCTTTCTTTGCATCGGCGGGTATTGGCGGCGTACATCGAGGGGCGGAAAAATCGATGGATATTTCTGCCGATCTGATCCAGTTCACCCGCTCTCAGGTCGCAGTGGTATGTGCGGGTGCCAAGAGCATTCTTGACCTTGGTCTGACGTTGGAATATCTGGAAACCCAATGTGTACCCCTCATTTCCTATCAATACGACGATTTTCCCGCTTTTTATTGTCGTTCCAGTGGGTTGCGCAGTCCGCATCGTCTGGATGATGCGGCTATGGTGGCTCGCTCCGTTGAGATGTACTGGAAGCTGGGTAACCGGAGTTCGGTGCTGATTACCCACCCCATTCATGATGAGGATGCTATCGACAAGGATGAAGTCGAGTCGATTATCTGTGAAGCGGCGATTCAGGCGGAACATGAGGGTATTCGCGGACCAGGCACCACGCCGTATCTGATGCGTGCCGTTGCCAAAGCCACGCAAGGTCGCACAGTTAAAGCCAATATGTCGGTGCTGATCAGCACGGCGGCGCTGGCCGGTAAGCTGGCCTGCGCCCATGCCGACTATCTGCGGCAGCAAAATCAGGCATAAGGATATGTCTCATGAAACCACTTATCATTTTTGATTTGGACGGCACGTTGGTGGATACGCCGAGCGGGATTGTCAGTGCATTTATCACGGCATTGCGTGATCTGGGAATGCCATGTGAGGATAGCCATGCTATCCGCGCCACCATTGGTTTGCCGCTGGAGAACGCATTTGGTCAGATTTTGTCGCTGCCGGTTGAGGATAAACGGGTAACCGAAGCTGTCAGGCAGTATCAGGCTGTTTTTCGTGAGCAGGTGCTGCCGCAGGCGCCCGGTCTGGTTTTTCCCGGCGTTGTGGACGGGCTGACCTTGCTTAAAAGGCAAGGGTATACGCTGGCGGTCGCCACCAGCAAGGTATTCGTCAGTGCCAGGGCGTTGCTGGAAGCGGCAGGGTTATGGCCGTTCTTTGATCTGGTGGTGGGCGCAGACATGGTGACGCATCCTAAACCACACCCTGAAATGGGGTTGCTGGCGATGTCTCGCCTGGGGGCCGAGGCGGCCACCACTGCGATGGTGGGAGACACCACACATGATTTGCTGATGGCTAAACAGGCTGGAATGGTTGCCATTGCGGTTACCTGGGGCGTTCACAATAGTGATCAGCTCAAAGCGGCAGAGCCGCAGGTAATAGTTGATACATTTAGCGAGGTAGTCGGGGCTGCCCACGCTTTATTAAGAAAGTCTTCTTCCCCGATGTCTTATTACTGAGTCTACCCGATTTTTCTTAATCGCTAGAGTTGTCCAGAAAATACATTTGGCCTTAAGACTGACATCTGAGGCCAAATCTTATGTACGGCATGTAGTTGCCCGGAAATAAAATCTTTCAATCGTGTTTTTATTGATTCGTAAATAAGGATTGTAATGGATAACATCTCAAATGACGTATTCAATAGTCCGGTATGGGTATTGAGTAAAGGATTATTTCCTGAACATGACGATGTCTCTCTGGCTCGTTATCTCTTTTCCACTCTGAGTCTGGCGGTGGCGCGTATTAGCCAGAATGAGGAAATGGTTGTCGGTTTTCATTTGCATCCGCAAGAAATAGTTTGTTGGAAATATGACAGCCGCATTCATGAAAATATCATTCCATTAAATATTAATATTAATAGTGCTACGTCAATTGTCAGTTTTATTCAGAATATGATGAACTGGATGACGCCGGACGCTATTCAACAGGAAAATAATATAGGAGCCAGGGTACTGACACTGGAAAAGCAACAGACACTTCATGATCTTTTTGACCTGGAGCTGACATGGCAACCACCAGTGGATAATCAGCCGGTTCAGGCGCTGGTATGCCATGTTGCCAGCAACGAAGAGGCATTTATGCTGACGCTGCGGTTTAACCCGGCGCGTTTTAACGCGGTGCAGGTAGAGCAACTGCCTGTGGTATGGCGCCAGATAATTGCATTCGCCGCGAAAAACGGCGCAGAAACAGTGGCTGATATCCGTTTGATTGATGATGCCGAGTGTCAACGCGTGTTGCATTCTTTTAACCAGACTGACTGTGTGTGGCGTGGTGAGACGAACATCGTCACCCAGTTGAAACACCGGGCGCAACATCAGCCGGAGCAGACCGCGGTAATATTTCGTGATCAACAGCTGAGTTACCAGCAGCTCTACCGGCAGGCAGGCGCGCTGGCGCACTACCTGAATGCGCAGAATGTGAATAGCGAGAGCTGTGTGGGACTGTTTGTCGAGCCATCGCTGGCATTGATGACCGGCGTGTGGGGGATTCTGCTGTCCGGCAATGCTTATCTGCCATTGTCGCCGGAGTACCCGGAAGACCGGCTGGCTTATATGCTGGAGAACAGCCAGACTCGTATCGTTGTTACTCAGCTTCATTTGCGTGAACAACTGCTGGCGCTGTCGCCGCAAGGCATACAGGTTGTGACGCCGGATGATGTCGATGCGTTTATGCGCCAGCACGCCCATGCGTTGCCCGATGCGCCAGCGATAGATATCTCATCGCATCATTTGGCCTATGTGATTTACACCTCTGGCAGTACCGGCAAACCGAAAGGTGTCATGATCGAACACCATAGCGTGCTGAATCAGATGAACTGGCTGGCACAGACTTTTGCGTTGGATAAAGAGACGGTGATTTTGCAGAAAACACCGATGAGCTTTGATGCGGCGCAGTGGGAAATCCTGTCGCCAGCCTGCGGCTGCCAGGTGGTGATGGGTGAGCCGGGCGTATACCGAAATCCGGAGCACCTGGTGGATATGCTGGCGGAGTATAAGGTGACTACATTGCAGTGTGTGCCGACGTTGTTACAGGCATTGCTGGATACTGAGCGTCTGGCTGACTGTCCGGCACTGCGGCAGATTTTCAGCGGCGGCGAGGCATTGCAAAAGCATCTGGCGCTGGAGTGTCTGGAAACACTGCCTGATTGCGAACTCGTCAATTTGTACGGCCCGACCGAATGTACCATCAACAGTTCCGCGTTCCGTGTGGAGCCAACCGCAGTCAGGCAGGGACCGGATACGTTGCCCATCGGCACACCAATAGCGAATACTCGTTATTACATTCTGGATAACTGCTGCACGCCAGTGGCGGTTGGGCAAACCGGGGAACTGTACATCGGCGGTGATGGGGTGGCACGGGGTTACCTGAACCGCGAGGATCTGACCGCCGAATGTTTTATTGCCGATCCGTTTGCGCCGACCGGCTCCGGGGGGCGTTTGTACAAAACCGGCGATCTCGCCAGTTGGAATGACGATGGTACGGTCCAGTATGCCGGTCGGGCTGACAATCAGATCAAACTGCGCGGTTATCGTGTCGAACTGGATGAGATTCGTTCGGCAATCGAAACCCATGATTGGGTGAAAGCGGCGGCGGTGATCGTCAGAAACGATCCTTTTACCGGCTATCAGAACCTGATTGCGTTTATTGAACTAAACGTCCGCGAAGCGGTGCTGATGGATCAGGGGCGTCATGGCGTACATCATCAGTCCAAAGCCAATAAAGCGCAGGTGATGCTGCAACTGGCGAACCAGGGGTGTCGGGAATTTCCGATAGATAGTCATCCCTATACCCTTGATCTGCCCGGCAAACAACCCGACGAAAAACAGCGCCGCACGGCGTTCTCCCGTAAAACCTATCGGTTTTACGACGGTGGCGTCGTTCGACGTGACGATATTTTATCGCTGTTGCAAGAACCGCTGCCGGCGGCGGTCCCTCGCCGACGGGGTGCTTTGACGCTGGACGAACTGGGGCACTGTCTGCGTTATCTTGGGCAGTTCACCAGTGCGGAGCGGTTGTTGCCCAAATATGCCTATGCGTCACCGGGTGCGTTGTACGCCACCCAGGTATTTCTGGAATTGAACGGCGTGGCCGGGGTGTCCGCCGGGTATTACTACTATCAGCCGGTTCAGCACCAGTTGATTCGGGTCAGCGAACAGGCATCGGTGCCGCCAGGTAGCCTGCGGTTGCACTTTGTCGGCAAGAAAAGCGCTATTGAGCCTATCTACAAAAACAATATCCGGGAAGTGCTGCAAATCGAAATGGGGCACATCATTGGTCTGTTGGACAAGATACTGCCGGATTACGGTTTGGGCGTCGTGCTGTGCGATATGGCTGCGCTGAACCCGGCGCCGTTGGCTATTAACCCGGACGATGATTATCTGGGGGCGTGCGATGTGCAGTGCGGAACGTGTTTGCTGGCAAAAGACGATCTGGATATTTATGTGCAGACCACCGGCACAGAGATCGCCGATTTGCCGGTGGGGACCTACCGCTATGTTCGTGGCGACTTGCAGCGTATCGCCGATGACATCATTAAGAAAAAGCATGTTATCGCCATCAATCAGGCAGTATATGAGCGCTCGTCGTTTGGCATCAGTCTCGTCAGCCGGACCGAAGGTTGGCCGGGATACGTGCATGTGGGGCGAACACTCCAGCGTTTGCAGATGAACGGTATGAACATCGGGTTGATGTCTTCCGGTTATAGCTCGGAAACCGGTAACGATCTGCCTGCTGCTCGCCGTTTCTGGCAAATACTCGGTCATCGCACCGGACCGTATTACTTCTTCATCGGCGGACGCATCAGTGATGAACAGAAATACAGTGAAGGCATGAAGGAAGACATGGTGCACATGAAAGGGCCGGCGGAGATGGTTCGTGATGATCTGGCAGCCTTTGTGCCGGATTACATGATGCCGAACAAGTTGCTGATTCTGGATGAAATGCCGCTGACGGTGAACGGCAAAATCGACATGAAAGCGCTGGCGAATATCAATGTTGAACTGAGACACAAAACGATAATTGCCCCCCGTAACCCGCTGGAACACCAAATCATGGCGGTCTGGCAGGCGAAATTAAAGCGCGAGACTATATCGGTGGATGACAATTTCTTCGAGTCAGGAGGAAACTCGCTGATCGCTGTCAGTCTTATCCATGAGCTGAATGCCACGTTGAACGCCAGCCTGCCGTTGCAGGTGCTGTTTCAGGCGCCTACCGTTGAAAAACTGGCGACATGGCTGAGTCGCACGCGTCAGGAGCCGGTATCCCGGTTGGTTCGGTTACAGCCTAAAGGACGCCAGATGCCTGTCTATTGCTGGCCGGGGCTGGGGGGATACTGCATGAACCTGCGGTTACTGGCGCGTCGGATGGGTTCGGTTCGACCATTTTTTGGCATTCAGGCTCATGGCATCAACCCCGGTGAGGCGCCGTATGCCACCATCAGTGAGATGGCTGCCAGGGATATTGAGCTGATTCGCCAGCATCAGCCTCACGGGCCTTATACGTTGTGGGGTTACTCCTTTGGCGCGCGCGTCGCGTTTGAAGCTGCCTGGCAACTGGAGCAGGTGGGCGAGGTGGTGGATAATCTGTTTCTGCTGGCTCCCGGTTCGCCGAAATTGCGTGATGAACGGGTGGCTGGCATGAGCCGTACGGCAGGGTTTGATAACCCAGGCTATCTGACCATTCTGTTCTCGGTATTCATCGGCAGTATCACCGACCCGGCATTGGAACGCTGTCTGGAAACGGTACGCGATGAGGAAAGTTTTGTGGCGTTTATCACCGGACTTAATCCGGCATTAGATGATGGCGTAGTCAGGCGGATCATCCGGATTGTGGCGCAAACTTTCGAGTTCACCTACACCTTCAGAGAGCTAGAGCAGCGGCAACTGAATGCACCCGTCACTATCATCCAGGCGCAGGGCGATGATTACTCATTCATTGAGAATCACAGAGGGTTTTCCGCACTGCCGCCGACGGTGCTGGCGCTGAAGGCAGATCACTACAGTATGTTGAAGGAGTCGGGGATTGCTGAGCTTATCAGTGTTATCCATGCCAACGGTGATATGACAGCCTAAGAACAGGGAGACTCGGCATAAAACGCACGGAAAACATCCCGCGCGTTTTATGCCTTGTGCTCCCGTTTTGAGCCAATGTTTTGGCTATTTCCCCGGTGACATCCCCTTTTCGAGATGAGAAACGTGCTGCAAACCGGGTGTCGGCAACTGCGGACAAAAACAAAATTTGTTTGTTGGCAAAGTAGTTACAGACCGATTGAGCTTGATTGCAAGCCATAAAACGGTGCTGCTGGGGCAAAGCTTCACGCTATGTGTCTGTCTATGATGCTTTGGGATTATAAGCGGTGTAGCCACATGAGCTGGCTGAATGCCAATGGATTGCAGGAGGTTCGGCATGTCAGTTGAACTTATCAAGCGAGTTTGGGAAGTCTTTCGTGATCAACCACTGTCCGATGCGCTGATGGTTTTATTGCAGCCAGCGTCGGGAGAGAAATCATACGCTCACCCGATTGGGTATCAGATTCAGGACATCAGCAGTCTGCTGGAGGCCAGTCAGTCTCTGCGCCTGTTTGACCGGGTGCTGAATCACCTTGGTCTGGATGTGGTGCGCTGTACGGATGTTCCGACGCTGCCGGCCAGTTTTCCGATACTGGTGTGCGTCGCTCGTCTGGGGTTGCTGGCTCGTATGCAAACCATGAGCTGGCAGCATCTGTCTGGCCGCTACAGTTTTGGCACCAAAACCACCCGTCATCAATTGATCAAAGCCAGCTTTGCTGATGTAGCCGGTAAGGCGTCGCTACTGCTGGAGCAACAGTATCAACGTTTGCGAGAAGGCGACGTTGCCGGACTGGAAGATGATCACTACCAGATAACCCAGCTTAACAACGAAGCGGAAAAGATGATGGGTGGGCATGGTTTTTTGCTGGGCAATACCCACAGCTTGTCCTACTTTTCCATGATGCTCTATAGCATCTATGGCAAGGCGAGCAGTTTGACGGTGGTCTGAATACAGAACAAGGATGGGAACGATGGCCAGCTCTCGCGTGTAACAGCGTATTGTGTCGTTTTTAGCTGACGCGGACAGGGATAGGCGGGAACTGAAAATCAGGGAGCGCCATTCATCCATGTCATCCATGCTGCGACAGGTTTAATGCATCGTATTTGTCGCGGTTTAGTCCGATGCCGATGGCGGCAACGCGAATATGATAGCAAATAAGCAGTATAGTAATTGAGCAGCAGTAGGGCGGTGGGCGCTGATAAATCAGGCCCACCATAAGCATTTTAGTTGCAGAGATTCTGGATATTGTCCAGCAGCACATGACGAGAGAACAGGTGGCGTTGTTTGCCGAAAATAATATCGAAGCTCATGTTTTGTATAGTACGGGGCAGTTCGTTTTCCCGTGCCAGTGAAACCGCTTTGCGGTATTTCAGCGGTGGAATGTTGTAGGTCTTGGTGAAACAACGAGAAAAATGCGGCAGGGAGGAAAAACCGCAGGCGTAGCAAATATCGGTGAGCGACCAGTTGGGCGAAATATGAATAATTTCTTTTGCCAGCGTCAGGCGTACACGCCAAATCCAGCGCATTGGCGTAATGTTATAAACCTGATTGAAAAGACGGCAGATATCGAATTTTGATTTACCGCTGACGGCTTCAAGATCTTCCAGCGTAATGTTGTTGCCGATATTGTCGATAATGTAATCAATGATTTCCGCCAGACTGGTTGCTTTATTATTGGCTGCGAGCGTTTTTCGCAAGTTAGGGTGACGGCGGTACATATCCTGAATCAGATTATTGTTGAACATATCATTATCCAACGTATGGGCGAAGGCGTTCTGTAAGCTCATGGTGTCGTCCCCAAAAAATTGATTCCCCGAGTCTGGTCCGGCTTAATCCAGAAATGTTTCTTTAACAGCGGTGAAGTCAGTGGTTAATTATTGTCCCGCAGTCCAGTGTACGAGTTGCTTAACGCAAATTGTGTGCCATGTTGTGACTGGTTGTTTTTAAAGGAAATGCTTACACCCACCCGTAATCCGTCCCATTAATGAGGCGAGGTAATGCCAAATATGGGATTTCTCGTCTCGTAAATGGCAAGTCTGATGCGTTACCCTACATAAAGAGCGGGAAGGCGCGATGTGGGCTATGCTGAAAGGCCTGCGTGGATCGGTGATGGATGACTGCCGTCAACGCCGTGTTTGGGGTATGAACAGCGTTCAGGATGTACATTGGTATGATTTGTGCTGTTGTCGGAATAGTGCCAGCGTGTGTGCTCGTGGCAGGATACCGGGCAGCGCTCCGGTTTCCCGCAACAGAACCGTTAGCAGTTAACAGAACCGTTAATCGTTACGATGGAGCGATGATGCTGTCAGGGACGAATGCGGCGGGAATCTTCCTGCGGCGTAGCCCGTCAGTGTGAATTTCAGTATGAACCCGCGTGATAAGGATCTATATGGCGGATAAGCAACATATTCTCATTGTTGATGATGACGCACATATTCTAGCCAGCTTGCAGATGCTACTTTCCATGGAAGGTTATCAGGTCACACTCTGTTCCACAGTTGAGCAAGTGCCCGTTCAGTTATCTCAGCATGATTTTGATTTGATTCTGATGGATATGAACTATCAGCGTGATACCACGTCTGGCCAGGAGGGCCTGTTATTGCTTGAAGAGATTAAGCGATACGACGAGTACCTGCCGGTCGTGGCGATGACTGGCTGGGGAAGCGTTGATATTGCGGTAAGCACCATGCGTGCGGGTGCGGTGGATTTTATCCAGAAGCCCTGGGACAACGAGCGGTTGCTGAATGTGATTCGCCAGCAAATCTCCTTTAGCCTGAGCCAACGTTCCGGCAAGCGGTTGAAAGAAGAAAACAAGCTGTTAAAGCTGGAGCTGGAAGACAATTTTAACGGCGAGTGGGTCGTGGAATCCGTGCCGATGAAACAGTTGATGCGGGTGGTGGAACAGGTGGCCGCTACCGAAACCAACATCCTGATTTTGGGTGAGAATGGTACCGGTAAAAGTCTGCTTGCCAGGGTTATTCATCAGCTTTCTTCACGCCGTGACGAGAACATGGTGTCGGTGAACATGGGATGCATCAACGAAAACCTGTTTGAAAGCGAGATGTTCGGTCATGTGAAAGGCGCGTTTACCGATGCCCGCGAAAGCCGGGTTGGACGTTTCGAACTGGCAGACAAAGGGACGCTGTTTCTGGACGAGATCGGCAACTTGCCGCTGAGTCAGCAAAGTAAGTTGTTGCGTATTCTGGAGGAACGGTGCTTTGAGCGGGTGGGGTCGTCTCGCACCTTGAAAACCAACTGCCGCATTATTGCCGCCACCAATGCCGAATTAGCCGTCAGAGTAGCCGAAGGAACATTTCGTCAGGATCTCTATTATCGTCTTAACACCATTGAATTACGCGTGCCGTCACTGGCCGAGCGGCAGCAGGATATCATGCCGCTGGCGCTGAATTTCATTGATCGGTATGCCAGAAAATACAACAAGTCGGCACCGGGACTCAGTCCATCCGGGCAGGCCGCGCTATATGGCTACCATTGGCCGGGAAATATCCGCGAACTGAGCCATTTACTGGAACGAGCGGTACTGCTTTGCCGATCCTCACGGTTGGACAGTGACGATATTTTTCCGTCATTGCCAGGCGCAACTGCGCCGCAAAAAACGGTGAAAACCGAGCCGGAACTGGATTGTGATGCGACGCTGGCCGATATTGAAGAACGTCTGCTGTGTCAGCGTATGGTGAAATTTGAGGGGAACGCCATCAAGGCGGCCCATTCGCTGGGTCTGAGCCGTAGTGCGTTTTACCGACGACTGGAAAAATACAAAATTAACCATGAGTAAACTCGACTTCTCCTTTGAACCTCCTCACCTGTTGTCATTCAATGTTGCAGCGGTTGCGGGGTTGCTGGGGTATTTCCTGCTATGGCTGTTTCCCGATCAGTCGGTATATCTGAAGATACTGACGGTATTCATTATTTTCCTGTGTCTGATCTACAGCAGTTTTACGTTTTCCGAGCGCCTTAATGCCAAGAGCCACGTTGTGTCGAACTTACTGGAAGCGCTGGAGCAGGAAAATTTCAGCCTGCGCGGCGTAACCAAGGGTAAAAGCGCGTTTGATAACCTTATCCGACAGATTAACCAGCTTTCCAGCGCGATGGCGCGTAGCCGTCAGCAACAAAAAGAAACCTACTATGTGCTGCACAAGGTGATCTCCAATATCAGCATCAGCGTGTTTGCGCTGGACGCTGAGCGTCGTGTCATTTGGTGCAACGAAGCGGCGGCAGCCCTGGTCAACAAACCGTTGTCGTTGGTGGTGGGGCAGCCGGCGGCAGAGTTTGGACTGGAGGGGCTACTGCAGCAATCGTCTGGTGCTGAGCCGGTTGACTGGCGTTTCCCCAGTACGCGAGGCATGTTCCAGATTCGTCACGATTCTTTTATTGAGGATGGTCGGCAAAATCATCTGCTCTTTATCAGTGACGTGAGCAAACTGCTGCGTAATGAAGAGCAGAAAACCTGGCAGAACCTGCTGCGGGTGATCAGCCATGAAATCAACAATTCGTTGACGCCGATTGCGTCCATCAGTCAGACGTTGTTGCAGGTGTTCCGTAAGGATAATCAACACCCGTCCGCGCCAGACCTGGCCAACGGCATGGAGATCATCAACAATCGTGCCCGTGAACTGATCACCTTTGTGGGCAGTTACCGCCAATTGAATCGTCTGCCGCCAGCCAATAAACAGCCATGCGATATTGCTGGGCTGATGATGCAAATGGCGATGCTGTTTCCTCAGCGTAAACTGGTCTTTTTGGGTGAGTCACCACAACTGGTGATGGTCGATGCGAATCAAATGCAGCAGATGTTTATCAACCTGCTGAAAAACGCCGATGAAGCGATGGGGGCAGAACCCGGTGAGATCGTACTGCGCTGGAAAGTGATCGCCCAACAACTACATATTGAGATTATTGATCAGGGTAAAGGGGTGGCGAATATCGAAAACCTGTTCGTGCCGTTTTATACCACTAAAACCCATGGTAGCGGCATTGGCCTGATCCTGTGTCGGCAAATCGTCGAAGGGCATGATGGACACCTGACGCTGGAGAATCGTAAGGATGCAGAAGGCTGTGTCGTTAATATCTTCCTGCCGTTGGGATGACCTGACCGCGAGAACATGGCGGTACCCCCACTGCATTGTGGTGCCGCGTGCGCAACGGGCACACCCGATGATAGTCGCGCAGGCTCATCAAGCCTGTGGTCTCGCGTTGGATGCACCATTGACGCCGCGTCAGTTGGCGCAAGGTATGTTGCGTATCCTGCTGGCACCACTGTGCCAGCAGGATGCCAGTACACTGAGTTTTTCCCGTAACCCACATGGCAAACCGTTTTTGCCACAACATCCGGCAATTCAGTTCAATCTTTCTCACACTCATGGTGCCTTCGCGTTTGTTTTTGCGCGTCATAACCCGGTGGGCGTGGATGTGGAAAGTTGCCAGGGACAGGTAGACCGTAAGCGGTCGGTGGCCAGACGTTTCTTTCACCATGAAGAAATTCGCTGGCTGGACTCGCTTGATGATGCACTATTTCTGCCGGCATTCATCCGTTTGTGGAGCCGCAAAGAAGCGTATATCAAAGCGTTGGGATTAGGGTTACACAAATCACTGTCGTCATTTAGCTGCCTGACAGACAGCCAGGGCGCAATCCAGGTGGCGGATTCCGGAGAGGTTATCGATTGTTGCCTCGGTGAGGAGTGGATGCCAGGGGAGCCATCCGTCGCGCTGAGTTATTGCCTGCTTCCTGTTGAATCGGCCTGCCCGGATAGCTGGCGCCTGCTGGTGCTGGATGATATGTAGAGATAGGAGCGACAGGCGGAGAAGCTAAAACAAGCGTTGTCCCTGAGGGAGGATGACCAGCTCATCCAGAACATCCTGTCTGGCGCTGGTCTCCACGCGATATCCATTACTGCAAACCAAAGTTACACTCAGGCCACGGCTGACATCCAGTTGTCGTAAAGGAGGGCACATCCACACTGTGCCGACTTGCTGGCAAACAGGCCACCATCAATGGTAGCTGTACCGGCACGGAACAAATGCAACGCTTTCATTCCTCTCTCCTTTTTCCGTTGCTATCCTTGCTATGCAAGCCTGACATCCCATGTCAGGAGGGAAAACCCGCGGCCAGCAATCCTTGTCTGGCCGATACCCACCCGAATATTCGTCCATGGCTTCGGGCGGTGCGGGGGAGTTACATCCTTGTCTCTTACGTCAGCAAGCCGACGAAAGCTTTCCCTGATTGCTATTATGCACAGCGGAATTATCGATTGTTGTCTGAAATTGAGAATAGCTCTGATAAATACGGCTAAATAATGTGGTCAGACCGATGCGCCTGCATAGCTGGTGGCAACTGCCACATCCAGGCATCCAGCCTGGAGGACAACATAACGTGAGATTTGCCGGATTACGTGGCAGGTCGCGCCGCTGGCACCAACAGCAACGGACTATTCCAGCCCCTGCAGTGCGACAGCGCTGAGCATGTCCTGATAATGAACCAACAGCAGATAATCGCAGCCTGACTGATAATTCTCTGCCAGCGCCACAAAGGGTGCAGCGCATACCAGATGTGGATTGGTGGTGATACCGGCGATTGATGACGGCAGCGATGTTAGCAACAGCGGTTCTGCCACTATGTGTAAGCGGTCTTGTCGCAGGGCAAAGCGCTGGCATAATTCGGTTACAGATTGCATTAACATATTGGCGGCAGTGTGAGGGCGACGGCAGAACCCCTGATAGCGTAGCGACCGCTCATGACAGCAGACGGAAAACAGACAGGCGTTGTTTTCGGGGGCGATGGACTCAAGCAGCGAGGATTGATACGGCAGGCTGCTTTGGTCGGCAATCAACAATAACGAATCGTGGTTGTCTTCCTGCTGGCAATTAGCAATGCTGGAGAGTGCGAACAAGGCGGCGTCCGGTCCGCGATCACGAATAGTCAACGCCAGGCAGGCCGGTAGCCTGAGCGTCTCAATCACGTAGTTGATCACCGAACTGCCAAGGTGCAGGTCCGGCGTCCAGTGCGCCATCAGTACGCTATCAATATGCGACAGATCATTTCCGGCCTGATAAACGGGCAGCAACTGGCCGATCATGTTGATGAACGATGTAAGGTCACTCGTCTGACTACTGCATTGCAGGTTGACCAGCCTTTCATGCCAGTCAAGCCCGTTTCTGGCAAAGAAGCGAGAGGCGTAGCTGTGCCAGTAGTATTCCTGCGCAGGGCTTATCGCTTGCCGCGGCATACTGGCGGACGACGTAAAGCTGCGATGCAGTATCGACCTTGGGTCAAGATACGTGGGCACAAACGCCTCCCTTGGCGGTGTAGCATCGCAAACGGTTCATCAGGTGAATATGTGTGGTGCCGTCCATGCATTCAAACGCCAGAGCATCCAATTTTTTTAATACATTACTCAACGTAAGAGTCTTCATTGATCTGTCCTGTTAGTTGAATCGCAAAGCATACCATTAGCGCGATAACTACGTACCTTATCGGGAATCACCGTTGTGTATTGCCCGATATTGCAACTGTGTATTGCACTTTGTTCGAATTTCAATCAGTAGCGATGAGTATTGCCTCTGCGCGACACTGACCAGCAATGCGGTATCGCCTTTGGGCAACTGTTGTTGCTGCTGTAACGGGTGAAAACTGATGAATGGAGCGATGCTAACGCCGTGACCGGGCACGGGATATTTTCCAAAGAAATTTTTCCCGTAGAAAATTCATTAACCGCGCCAAACGATACGATGAAGAGTGGTTAACGTTATGCGGGGCGATCAAGTCAATCTGAACAATGGGGGTGCCGGTTTTGTTCAACGCCGACTGTAGGTGATGTAAGGCACCTGAGCGCTCTGGCAAGGTACAGGGCAGATCACTCTCAGTCAGTATCAGCCCTTGCGCCTTGAACCCCAAAACGGTGATGGATAAACCTGGTGCGGCATACAACAAGCTTTGCTGTAACAGAGTGCGGAACGCGAGTAGTACGCGTTGCTACCGTCAGGCTACCCGTTTCCTGCGCTAGCGGGCGGTTGGCAGGGCTAAAACCGGGTCAGCCTGGTTACTCACACCGATAACCATGGTTAATCAGATGGATAAAGGTGGTGCCTTCGGTGTATTCAAAGGCTTTCACGTCGCGCCAGGCTTTCGCCAGGCGAGGATATTCGCCCAGTGCGGCGGGGGGCGCATGATGAATGACAGTCATTACGGCCTGCTCAGCCACCCTGGTGGCGGTGATTTTGACCAGCCCGGCTTCGCGTCCGCAGGTTTCCCCTTGTTCAAAACGCTCACAGATCGTGCGAACTTGCGCCATGGCTGCCTGCAACTGCCGTCTGGCTTTTAGTAGCCAGGCGGCGCGTGGCGTGCTCCAACGTTGCTGTAAGGCGAGATTGAGCGCGGAACGAGCGATGCCAAGTGCAATCGCACCGACACAAGGGCGCAGTGAATCGAAGGTCACCATGGCGGAACGGGCAAAGCGCTCGGTTGGTTTCAGATGTTGCCCAAGTAGCGCACTGTCCGGCACGAACAGATCCCGAAAGGTTAAATGCGATACGTTACAGCCCGGTACGCCGCTGATAGGGATTCGCTCGGCGAATACGCCATCCTGATGACGTGGTGAAAAGATGAAGACATTGATGCCGAGCGGGCCGGCGGCGGTGCGGGCAAACACGACCCCTGTGTCGGCAATGACGCCATTGCCTATCAGATATTTCTCGCCGTTGATCAACCAGCCGCCATCCACTTTGGTGGCGCTGGTCTTTATTTTCTGTGCATCGCTGCCCACTTCCGGCTCGGTCATGGCAAAAGCACTCCAGGTCAGCTCGCGGCTAAACTGCGAGAAGAACGCATCGCGCTGTTCCTGGTTGCCCATGTTATCCACCACCAGCGCCGCCATACCGGGGCCGGGGGCGGCGAACAGCAGATTAGGATCGATGTAGCCTAATGATTCATAGACTTCGCACCGCAGAGTCAAGGGCAATGTCCGTAGGGCAATGCCTTGATGCTCCAGCCAGCAGGTTGGCTGGTAATCGGCTGGCACACCCAGTGTATTCAGCATTGGCGATAGTGAATAGTGCGCGGTGAGGCGCGCTTTCTCCGGGGCGATATCGATTTGTCCGCCAATATGGCGCCCCTCAGGTAAGGTGTCTTCAATCAGACGTTTTAGGGGTGCGATGAAAAGGGCGTAATCATTCACGTAGTTGCTCCTTGTGCGATCAGACTGATGCTGCCGGACACGCTCTCCATAATGTCCGCCTCCGGTTTGTACTGATGACTGGCCTGCGGCCCGTGCGGATAGGCATAAAACGGGCGCATAAGCGCCAGCCAGCCTTCAGCGCGTAACAGTTGGTATTTCTTTTGGAGATAACCTGCTTCAAAGCAGATAGGGTACGGCAGGCAATCCTTGCGTTCTTTGTCCCGCATCCCGCTTCCGGCATTGGCTCCACCCGTTCTATCTGCATATCGTGATAGGTGGTGCTCCTGAAGGTGACGTAAATCGGCTGAGCGGTGACGGTCTTGCAATGTACCGTGATATGAGGGAAAAAGGTCGCCATCGCGGCGATAGTGGTGCCACTATCCTTGGCGATGTATCCGATATGGCTGAATTTCATGGCTTTTATCCCGTCAATGCCGTTTATAACAGACTACCGACAGCAGATGTTTTTTTTTATGTCTGGTTGCAGGTCGTACAGCCATTTTGGTGAAGTGTTACGCTTCCCCCTTATGTGTATTTTTTACAGGAGTATGAACAGCGTTTTATTCGGGCGGTTTGTTTGACATTGCGGTCCGTTGATGCGGCAGGACAAGTGCTGTTAGATCAGCGGCAAAGAACGCATAATTTATTCTAATAGCTGTATTATCGTGGTTTTTGCCTGGTGGTTGCTGTGGGTGGCATTGATGGGCGCAGACGTGGAACAATCACGGGAAGGAAAAAAATGACCTCCCTCTCACCTGCGATCCGAGGAGAGCAGGAGGGAGGAAGAGCCAACAATACAAGCTTATAAAATACAATGTTATAAGTCCGCCATACTCCAGATTGCAGATAAGTTGTTCGCCTGCACTTACCCCCGGTACTGGCTCAACGCCAGCTGTTGGAGATTCACTCGGTTGTCGACTAACTGCAATTTGAATTATTTTGGATATATATTAATAAACTAACTGATATTTCCCTGGTGTTCGCCAATTTGGCTTTCTGATCTTTAAAATGGATCAGAGGTTTTTATTTTTGTGCTTAATGTTATTTGCTGCAAATGTTAAGGAGTTTGCATCGGGAAAGATAGTTAGACTAAGGTATAGGTTGATACTATACTTTCATGCCGTTACGGTCAGCCTGGGCTGTCACACGCGACTTTGGGAGAGTTGAATGTCTATATCATTCTCTAACGTTGACTTCATCAATAGCACAATACAGAGTTATCTTAATCGAAAGTTAAAACACTATGGCGACTTCAAGTATGCTTATTTGATCATGAACAAGAGGAAGCCGACAGATGTCGTAATTATTTCTAATTATCCACCAGAATGGGTTGAAATTTACAGAAGTAATAATTATCAACATATTGATCCAGTTATCCTGGCAGCGATTAATAAGATTTCCCCTTTTTCCTGGGATGATGATCTGGTTATCAGTTCTAAATTGAAATTTTCCAGAATATTCAATTTGTCCAAAGAATACGACATTGTTAATGGTTATACATTCGTGCTGCATGATCCGGGTAACAATTTGGCGACGCTGTCTTTCATGGTTGAGGAATATCGTAGTAGCGAGTTGGAAGAGATTGTTCAAAATAATAAAGATAAGCTGCAAATGTTGCTGATCTCGGCCCATGAAAAGCTCACCTCCCTTTATCGGGAGATGAGCCGAAACAGAAATAATAATAAGTCGCAAGAAGCCGATCTTTTCTCACAGCGAGAAAATGAGATTCTCTACTGGGCGAGCATGGGAAAAACGTATCAGGAAATTGCATTGATTCTTGGCATTACCACCAGTACAGTAAAATTTCATATCGGCAATGTTGTAAAAAAACTGGGTGTGCTGAATGCCAAACATGCTATCCGACTTGGTGTCGAAATGAACCTGATCAAGCCAGTGGAATCAGCAAAGGCAAAGTCTTGAGCTGGTCAGATTCGGCCTTTGTCATTTGTGTTATGCGTTCAATCAGTGCGTGCCTGCTTTCATCATCAGTTGGCAGGTGCAGCAGATAAATTCTCTCCTGTTTTTCCGATAGCCCTTGTTGGATTATGGAGATACGCCAGCCTGATCGTTTTAACAACGTCAACATAGGGTGGCTGACAATGGTAAGAATTCCGTCGTAACGATATTTTCTGGCGTAATTGATCATGGAAAGGAACAATGCCAGACACGCTGGGTTACGGGTGCCAATCAAATTTCTTACCCGGTCACGATCAACAAAGAAACGGCTAGATTCAATATAATTTCCTTCGGGGATTTTGAGATTGTCGAAATAAGAAAAAAATGTACCGGTAATCATATTCGGATATTTTATTTCTATAAATCTGACACTACAAATAATTTTCCCTTCTTTAACACCTAAAAGATAAGTGGTGTGTTCATTATCGTACTCGTCAAATTCCATTCCGTTAATACAGTTGACGTTCCAGTCAAGACGATCCTTAAATGTTTCTTTGCGTAGTGTAAATACCTCATCCAGCTTGTTATTTGACATTACGCTAAAATCTACATCGAATATTTCTAACATTTTTCCCCCTGTCATCAACGTCATGAACGTCATGTTTTTTGCGCAGAAACTTACCTGATGGGGATATATGTTAACGTTTTTGCTGCTTACTTTTCCAGCGTGATTACTTGCGTTTATTTAAGGGAAATTGATGTTCATTAGTTGACATATTATTTCCTTTTATACCCTGAATAATTCAGGGGCCATAGCCCCGGCGTGTTCTGGATTTTTCGGGATAGTTAATCAGTAGTAAAAGTAATGCTTATTAGAAATTATTAACACTGTTACCATTTCGGCGAGGCCGTATGCTGTGAGTCCTGGTTTCCATCATGCTTATTCAGCTAATTATTCCGCAGGGCTTAAACTATACCTGGTGGAAGTAATTTACTGAATAAGTTGTGTTTTTATATTCATGTCATAGAAATGTGATATGTATCGCACTTTTTGTTAAGTTGGTGGTGGTTACCATAGTGATAATTGACTTGTCATTTATTGGTACCCAACGAAGAACATGCAAAAAAGGAAACTATCATGAACATGAAAACTGTATTTACTGCCATCGCACTGAGCACTCTGTCTGTCGGCGCTTTTGCTGCAACGGAAATCCAGTACCCGCAGGGTCAGGAAATCGGCAGTGTCTCTGCCAGCGCCAACACGCTCGACAGCCTGCAAGCGAAACTGGCCGCTAAAGCCGATGCTGCTGGTGCCAAATCCTTCCAGATCACGTCTGTTCAGGGTGACGATACTCTGCACGGCAACGCGGTTCTGTATAAATAATGTGAGCTGAGGTTGGGACCCGTACCCCTCTATCCCATCCTCAATTATCACGAGTCACTCCCTCCCTGTGTTTATTCTTATGTTGTTGTTAACCGGGCTTCGGCCCGGTTTTTTATTAGTGTGCTGCGCACCATGCCTGGCGTGCCAATAAAAACGCCCTGAAAGCAGGGCGTTGCGAGTCTGTTTATTGAGTCGGTGGCTCTATGCCTCGTGGGTACTGGATTCTTGTTAATGCGTTTTTTCTACAGGTACACCCTAATCATGTCTTTGTTGCTTCCTGATGATAGCCCGTGATAACCAAAAAGCCCGCTATGCGGCGGGCTTATGGGTTTTTTGATGGTGGGTGATGCGTTGTGAGGTGTTACTCAATATTCTGAATCTGCTCGCGCATCTGTTCAATCAGCACTTTCAGTTCGATGGCGGAGGCGGTGACGTCGGCGTTGATGGATTTGGAACCCAGCGTGTTCGATTCGCGGTTGAATTCCTGCATCATAAAGTCCAGGCGTCGGCCAACGGCTTCCTGCTTATTGAGGATTTTGTAGGTTTCCCGCACGTGGGCTTCCAGCCGGTCAAGTTCTTCGGCCACGTCGATGCGTTGCGCCATTAGCACCAGTTCCTGTTCCAGCCGGTTGCCGTCGAGTTGTACCTGTGCTTCTTCCAGCTTGCTTTGCAGTTTTTCTCGCTGCCATTGCAGAATGTTCGGCATGTGGGCGCGGACTTTGGCGACTTCGGCGCTGACGCCTACCAGCCGCTGTTCAATCAGCGCTTTGAGCGCGTTGCCTTCGCTTTCGCGCGCGAGGATGAAGTCGTCTAGTGCGGCTTCCAGCGCCTTCATCAGCTCTGCGCTGATGGCATCCAGATCCTGCTCCTGTGCCGACATCACCCCCGGCCAGCGCAGGATGTCGAGCGGGTTTACCTCGCCTTCGTCGCTTTGCAGTTTCACCCAGTTCGCCGCCGCCACCAGCTGTTTGGCCAGTGACTCGTTGAGGATCAGTTGCCCCTGTGCGCGCGGGTCCAGCTCAAAACGCAGGCCGCATTCGATTTTGCCGCGGGTCAGGCGGTTACGGATGCGTTCGCGGATTACCGGCTCCAGGCTGCGAAACTGTTCGGGTAAACGGATGTAGGTTTCCAGATAACGCTGGTTTACGGAGCGCAGCTCCCAGGCGGCGCTGCCCCAGTCACCCTTGATTTCTCGCCGGGCGTAAGCGGTCATGCTACGAATCATCGGTGCATACCTGTTTAAGAAGTGATGGAGTAATTATAAGGGGGCGTTACCAAAAGCGACAGCGCTAACGGGCTGACAACTCAAGGCGTGCGGCCAGACTACGCCGTGGCCGCACGCCCGACGCGGCGGTTAGGCGGCGTCCAGCAGCGGCTGGCACTGGCTGGCAAGTTCACGGCACTTGCTTTTCAGCACCTGCTTGAGTTGCAGAATTTCGCGGGATTGCGGGATATCGCGGCGGCTTATCAGCATCACCTCGAACGGCAACGGCTGGCTGATGGGCACGATTTTGAGCTGGTCGGCATAACGGCGAGCGGTGAACAGGTCAACAATGCCGGTGCCTCCGCCTGCCAGTACCATATCGGCGATCACCGAATAGGTTTTGATGTACAGCGACGCCGCCGGTTTAAGGCGGCGATCATGCAGCGCGCGGTGTACCACCTGGCCCAGCGGGTCCTGCTGCTGCATCATCAGCAGGTTGTTGTGGCACAACCATTCCAGCGATACCGGCCCTTGCTGCGGGCTGTCTTTCGGCAGAATCGCCACCATGCGTGACTGGCACAGCGGCTCGGCCAGTAAATCCGGCGGCACCTGCTGGCCAAACACCAGCGCCAGGTCGAGCTGGTGCTGCTGAATGTTCTGGCACAGGGTGCTGAAGTGTTCGGTTACCAGCTCGATGTTCATGAGAGGCACCTGCTGCTGAAACTCCACCATCGCCGGAGCAACAATCATCTGGCCGAAGGCGTGCGCCGCACCCAGCCGCATGGTTTCACACTGGCCTTTGCGAATGTTCTCGGTCAGGCGGGAAATTGCCTGCAACTGGCTGTAAAGCTGTGCTATCTCCGGCATCAGCCGCTGGCCTTCCACCGTGGGGACTAATCCCTGTGAACGGCGTTCGAACAGGGCAAACCCCAGTTGCTGCTCGGCATGATTCAACACCCGGCTGACATTAGGCTGTGAAACGTTGAGTAGCCGTGCTGCGCCGCTGATGGTGCCGGCCTGAACAATCGCCTGAAAGACTTCGATGTGGCGTAAGCGCATAACCTGAGTCCCATTGTGTGATGTGTTCCGGACCGGCCCGATGGGGCACGATCCAACGTATAACCAAGCAAGAACTACGCCATTTTTCTGAAAAACGTGGTCGGATAGCGTCAGGTTGTGTCTGCTGACTATTCGCCCCAGGTGGTTTCCAAAACCCGCAACCAGTTGCCGTAACAGATTTTCTCCAACAGAGTGCGTGAGTAGCCCCGATCAGCCAGCGCCTGCACCAAAATGGGGAATCCGGCCACATCCTTCAGGTCGCTGGGGATGGTGGTGCCATCCAGATCGGAACCGAAGCCGACGCCATCTTCGCCCAGTTTTTCCAGCAGATACTCCACGTGACGGACGATCTCCTGCACCGTGGCGGACGGGTCTTTGCGGCCATCAGCGCGCAGGAAGGCGGTGCCAAAATTGACGCCGACAAAGCCGCTGCGTTCGCGGATCGCCGCCAGTTGGTTGTCGGTCAGATTGCGCGACTGGGCGCACAATGCATGAGCGTTGGAATGACTGGCTACCAGCGGCGCGTCGGAAACCGCCGCCGTTTGCCAGAAGCCTTTTTCATCCATGTGGGAGAGGTCCACCAGAATGCGTTTGGCGTTGCAGGCGCGTACCAGCCGCAGCCCGGCGTCGGTCAGGCCGTCGCCGGTGTCCGGCGAAGACGGAAAACGGAACGGCACGCCCTGACCGAAGATATTCGGTCGGCTCCACAGCGGCCCCAGGCTGCGCAGCCCGGCGGCGTAAAGAATATCCAGCAGGTCCAGTTCGGCATCCAGCATCTCGGCGCCTTCGATGTGCATCACCGCGGCTACCACGCCCTGTGCCATGCAGTGGCGGATCTCCGCCACACTGCGGCAGATGCGCAGTTGCCCGGCGGACTGCGCTTCGAGGCGCAGCAATGTGGTGAGCATCCAGAAACTGATGTCACGCGCCTGCGCCATCGACGGAGTCGTTAATGAATCGTTACCGTTTGGTATGGATGTTGCATCACCGTTGGCAGAGGGAACATAGGTGGCGAACAGGCCACCAGCGAATCCGCCCTGCCGGAGCCGGGGCAGGTCAATGTGACCTTGCGACGGCCCGTTCAGAAAGGCATCGGTCGGATTATCGCGATGAAGCCGCCACAGGCGTGACAGCACGTCGTTGTGACCATCAAAGACAGGGAGTGCGGCGTGTTGCTCAAGCGGCTTGTCTGACACAGGCGAATCTGACATGGATGAAGTACCAATACTGGATTGAAAGAAAATGATTTTCTGAGATGGAACCTGATGTGCGCCCTGTTGGTGCAGATCATTCCGGCGGAGAAATTTTGTTCACCGCGTCATCATTTAAGCCAGCGCCCGCGATGTCTGTCAAGCCGCAGAAAGAAAAAATATCCTTTATTATATTTTAAAATCAAACACTTGGGGGATTAATGGTCACCAGAAGACGTTTTCTTGCCGGTTGTGCCAGCGTGCCTTTGCTGTCCTGGCTTAATTTGAACACCGCGTTTGCCGATACGCCGCCGTCCATGCTGGTGATGGCGATGCAGCTTGATAACATGACCAGTCTTGACCCGCAGGAAGGGTTCGAGGCGGTGGGTACTGAGATTATCGGTAATCTGTACCAGCGTCTGGTGATGCCGAATCCGGCCAACCCGCAAGAGGTGATTGGCGATCTGGCCGTCAGTTGGGAGGTTGGCAACGACAGCAAGACCTTCACTTTCCATCTTAATTCGAAAGCCAAATTTGCCGACGGCTCGCCGGTGACCGCTGCCGATGCCGCCTTCTCGTTGCAACGCGCGGTGAAGCTGGATAAAAGCCCGGCGTTCATCATCAACCAGTTCGGCTTTACCAAAGACAATGTCGAGCAGCACATTACCGCACCAGATGACAGCACGCTGATGATAAACCTCGACAAACCGGCGGCGGAAACCTTCCTGCTGTATTGCCTGTCGGCCCCGGTGGGCAGCATTGTGCAGAAAAAGACCGCACTGGCGAATCAGCAAAACGACGATTTGGGTAACCAATGGCTGAAGCAGAATAGCGCCGGTTCCGGCCCGTTCTCCCTGGTGAGCTGGAAGGCCAGTGAAAGCATCATCTTGCAGAAAAACGATCACTTCGCGGCAGATAATGCGTTTAAACGCGTGCTGATTAAGCACATCGTTGACCCGTCCGCCCAGTTGCTGATGCTGCAAAAAGGGGACGTGGATATCGCTCGCAACCTGACCACCGAACAGATTCGCCCGCTGGTGAACGACAGCAATTACCATCTGGTGCGCCAGAGCATCGCCAGCGTGATGCTGTTGTCCTGCAATACCGCCAACGAATTCCTGAAAAAGCCGCAGGTGTGGCAGGCTATCAAGTGGGCGTTGGACTACGACAGCATCCAGAAAAACATTCTGCCGCTCACGCACAAAGTTCATCAGAGCTTCCTGCCGGGCGGCTTCCCGGCGGCGCTGGACGATAACCCGTTCCACCTGGATGTCGCTAAAGCTAAAGCGTTGCTTAAGGATGCCGGTTATCCAGATGGTTTCGACATCACGCTGGATCACTACTCCGCGCAGCCGTACCCGGATATCGCGCAGGCGATCCAGACCCAGTTGGGTGCTATCGGCATTCGGGTGAAGCTGATCGCAGCGGAAAACCGTCAGGTGCTGACCAAAATGCGCGCCCGCCAGCAGCAACTGGCGCTGACGGCGTGGGGTGCCGATTATTTTGACCCGAACTCCAACGCCGAAGCGTTTTGCATCAACACCGACAACAGTGAGGGTGCCCGTAACCGTACGCTGGCGTGGCGTTGCAACTGGTCGGATGAAAAATTCAACCAGTTGACCGAACAGGCGCTGCATGAGCAGGACCCGGCCAAACGCATCGCGCTGTACGAAACCCTGCAACGCAACCACCGCGAGCAGAGTCCGTTCACACTGATGATGCAGGATGAAAAAACGCTGGCCTGCCGCAAGAACCTCAGCGGCGTCACCATGACGGTCTTGAGCAAAGTGCCCTACCAGCAGGTGAAGAAAGCCTGATGCAGATACTGACTCGTTTTTGCAGTACGCTCGGCAGCCTGCTGTTGACTCTGTTGGGGTTATCGGTACTGACCTTCTTTATTGGCCGGATTATGCCGACCGACCCGGTGCTGGCCGCCGTTGGGGACAATGCCCCGCAGGCGGTGGTGGAGCGGGTGCGTCAGGAAATGGGGCTGGATCAGCCCCTGTGGGTGCAATACGGTCACTACCTGAACCAACTGCTGCACGGCGATTTAGGTCGCTCGGTGCTGACCGCTAACCCGGTGACCACCGATATTTCCCGTTACTTCCCCGTCACGCTGGAACTGGCGACGGCGGCGATCATTGTCGCGGCGCTGGTCGGCATTCCACTTGGTGTGTGGGCGGCGGTGCGGCAGGGGCGCTGGGTCGATCAGGTGATTCGCGTCATCTGTCTGGCGGGTCATTCGTTGCCGGTGTTTGTGCTGGCGTTACTCAGCCTGCTGATTTTCTATGCGGTGCTGGGTATCGCGCCGGGGCCGGGGCGGCAGGACATCATTTTTCAGGACATGGTGCCGCACGTCACCGGGCTGCTGACGGTGGATTCACTGCTGGCAGGCGACTATGACGCGCTGCGCGATGCGCTGGCGCACATGGTGCAGCCGGTGCTGATTCTGGCGTATTTCAGCATGGCCTACATTACCCGCATGACCCGTACTTTCATGCTGAATGCGCTTAGCGGCGAGTTCGTGATCACCGCCCGTGCTAAAGGGTTATCGTCTCGCCGGGTGGTCTGGCGGCACGTGTTCCCCACGGTGGCGGTACAGCTGGTTACCGTACTGGCGCTGACCTACGCCGGGCTGCTGGAAGGCGCGGTGGTGACAGAAAACGTCTTCTCCTGGCCGGGGTTGGGCCAGTACCTCACCACCGCATTGCTCAACGCAGATATGAACCCGGTGGTCGGTGCCACCTTGCTGGTGGGGGCGGTCTATGTACTGCTGAACCTGCTGGCTGACATTCTCTATCGACTTTTGGATCCCCGCGTAACATGAGTTTTTTGGTCTCACGAGCCTGGTTGCTCGACGAAACGCCCGCCACACGCCGTCAGGCGGTGTGGGGGCAGCGTTACCGCCTGTGGCTGGGGTTTCGCACCAATCCGCTGGCGATGTTCGGGTTGATTATTATCGCCACCGTCATGCTGTTGTCGCTGGCGGCGCCCTGGCTGACGCCGTACGACCCCGGTTTTCAGAATCTGTCTAACCGGCTGGCCACGCCGTCTGCGGCGCACTGGCTGGGCACCGATGAACTGGGGCGTGATGTGTTCAGCCGTATTGTCTACGGTGGGCGCACCACGCTGGGCATGGTGATCGCAGTGGTGGCGCTGACCGCGCCCATTGGCCTGCTGGTGGGCTGTATCGCCGGTTATGCCGGTGGGTGGCTGGATAAAATCCTGATGCGGCTGACCGATATCTTTCTGGCGTTTCCGCGGCTGGTGCTGGCGCTGGCGTTTGTGGCGGCGCTGAAACCGGGGGTGGAAAGCACCATTCTGGCGATTGCGCTCACCGCCTGGCCGCCGTATGCACGGCTGGCGCGAGCGGAAACGCTGCAATTGCGTCATACCGATTTTATCGCTGCCTGCCGCCTGACGGGTGCTGCGCCGCTGCGCATCATTTTGCGCCACATCATGCCGCTGTGCGTGCCGAGCCTGATTGTGCGGGTGACGCTGGACATGAGTTCTATCATCATCACCGCCGCCAGTCTGGGTTTTCTCGGTATGGGCGCACAGCCGCCGTCGCCGGAGTGGGGCACGATGATCGCCACCGCACGCCGTTTCCTGTTTAACGCCTGGTGGGTGCCGCTGGTGCCCTGCATCGCCATTTTCCTTACTTCGCTGGCCTTCAACTTTCTCGGTGATGGCCTGCGTGATGTGCTGGACCCGAAGGAGCGCTAAATGCTGGTGGAAATAGAGAACCTTCGTATTGCATTCGCCAACCGGACGGAAACGGTTGAGGCGGTGCGCGGCGTCAGCTTCAGCGTCGGCAAAGAGAAGTTTGCCATCGTCGGCGAAAGCGGTTCCGGCAAATCGCTGACGGCCCGTAGCCTGATGCAACTGCTGCCGGGAAACGCCCATATGCAGGCCGACAAGCTGAGTTTTGACGGCATCGATCTGCGCGGTGCCAGCGAGAAAACGCTGCGCCAGATCCGCGGCAAGCGGGTCGGTTTTATCCTGCAAGACCCGAAGTATTCGCTGAACCCGGTGATGACCATCGGCCAGCAGGTGGCGGAAGCCTGGCGCGAACACAAAGGCGGCAGCCGCCGTGCGGCGATGGACGCCGCCATCGACCTGCTCAATCAGGTGCGTATTCGTGACCCGCAGCGGGTAGCGAAATCTTATCCGCATGAGGTATCGGGCGGTATGGGGCAACGGGTGATGATCGCCATGATGCTGGCGCCGGACCCGGAACTGCTGATTGCCGATGAACCCACCTCGGCGTTGGACGCCACCGTGCAGGCGGAGATCCTGTGTTTGATCGACTATCTGGTGTCGCAACGCGGTATGGGGCTTATTCTGATCAGTCACGATCTGCCGCTGGTGTCGCACTTTTGTGATCGGGTCGCGGTAATGTACGCCGGGCGGATCGTCGAAGTACTCAGAGCTAGCGAACTGTTACAGGCACAGCATCCGTATACACAGGGGTTGCTGGCGTGCCTGCCGTCGTTGAAACATCCGCGTGCCTGGCTGCCGGTGTTGCAGCGCGATCCCGCCTGGCGGAACGCATAATGGGTGGCACAAATGATAGGTGGCGCTAATGATTAACGTAGAAAACCTGTGCATCGCTTTCGGTAGCCTTAAGGTGGTGAAAGGGGTGTCTTTCGCGCTGGAGAACGGCGACAGCTTCGGCATGGTGGGCGAAAGCGGTTCCGGCAAGTCCACTATTTTGCGGGCGCTGGCCGGGTTGAATACCCAGTGGCAGGGCCGCATCGAATTTGGCGGCATGGCACAGTCAGCGCGGCGGGATCGCCGCTTTTTCCGTCAGGTACAGATGGTGTTTCAGGACCCGTACGGATCGCTGCATCCGCGCCAGACCATTGACCGTATTTTGCATGAGCCGCTGCTGGTGCACCGCTTCGATCACGCCGAACGACGTATTACTCAGGCGCTGGACGAAGTGGGCTTGCCCGCTGCGGCACGTTTCCGCTTTCCCCACCAGCTCTCCGGCGGCCAGCGCCAGCGGGTGGCGATTGCCCGTGCGCTGATCGCCGAACCGGAAGTACTGCTGCTGGATGAACCGACCTCGGCGCTGGATGTGTCGGTGCAGGCGGAAATCCTCAACCTGCTGACAGACCTGCGTCTGGCGCGCAGGCTGACTTATATCATGGTCAGCCACAATCTGGCGGTGGTGGCCCATTTGTGCCAGCGCGTCGGTGTGATGCAGCAGGGTGAGATGGTGGAACAGCTCAGCGTGGAAGACTTGCGGGCGCGCAACCTGCATCATCCCCACACCGCAGAACTGTACGATTTAAGCATGACGCTGGAGGAACCGGCATGACGTTACACTGGCAGCGCGCCATTGATGAAGCGCGAACGATTACGCAATCCTGGCATCAACCCGGCGAGCCGGGCGGCGCGATAACGCTGTTTGACGGCGAGCAGATTCGTGCCGCCAGCTGCGGTGGGCTGGCGGATCTGGCGCAGAACACCCCGTTTACCACCCAGAGCGTGGTGCGTTTCGCCTCGGTCACCAAGCACCTGTTTGCCTCACTGGTGACGGGGGCGGCCAGTCAGGCGCTGGCGCTGACTGACCGTCTCGACCAACATCTGCCGCAACTGACTGGTGAAAACGGTCAGGTGACGGTCGGGCAGGCGCTGGACATGACCTCCGGCCTGCCGGATGTGCGCGAAAGCCTGTCGCTGCTGGGGTTATCGGTGTACAACGCCACCTCGGCTGACAGCCTGCTGGCGTTTCTGGCGGAGAACGGTGCGCTGAACTACCCGGCAGGCCGCGAGATCTCCTATACCAACACCGGCTACCGGCTGGTGGAAGAGGCGCTGAAAGCCAGGGGAATTTATTTTGCCGACCTGCTGCGCCGGCACATCAACCAGCCGTTGGGAATTGCCCTCAGTGCGCCGGAAACCTGGTTTGATATCGTGCCCGGACTGGTGCCGGGCTACTGGCGAGCGCCGCAGGGCTGGCAGTTATCCTGCGCCGGGCTGCATTTGTCCACCTCCGGTTGTGTCACCGGCAGCGTGCACGATCTGACCGTCTGGCTGCAAGCGCTGCTGATGAATCAGGGTCCGGGCGAAGGGGTGCTGGCGCGATTGTCCCAGCCGCGTTGCCTGAGCGATGGCCGCGTCACCGGTTACGGGTTGGGCGTGGCGCACAGCCGCATCGGCTCGGCACAACTGGTAGGGCACGGCGGCTCTCACGCCGGTTACAAGAGTTACTTCCTGCTCGACCCGGTATCACAGGCGGGGGTAGCGCTGGTCGCTAACCGCGAAGATGTCGCCACCTACGACAGCGTGCTGCGGGTGATGTCGGCGCTGCTGGGCCAGCCGTTGCCCACGCGCGGCCACAGCCTGACGCCGGGGCTGTACGTGGCGGAGCAGGGCGGGCACTGGCTGGAGGTGAAAGGGCCGGGTGCCTGTTGGCTGGGGGCGACCGAAACCCTGTATCACGGCGAGGAACCGGGCGTGGCGGTGTCGCTGTCCAGCCATCTGCCGATGACGCTGCGCCAGCATGGTATAGCGATAGCCGGAGAAATCGGCCACGCGCGGTGCCGCTTTCTGCCGGTGGAAGCCGATAACAGCGTGGCACAACTGCAAGGCCGCTGGCACTGGCCGGATACCCGCAGCGAACTGGTGATTGACGGCAATCGCATCGTGATGGGCCCTGGTCCGGCAGCGATCACCGGCTTGTTGCAACCGCTCGGTAATGGCCGCGCGCTTGCCACGGTGCAGGATGGCCCGTGGGAAAAACGGTTCTCGTTGCTGGTGCAAAACGGCTACCTGACGCTGTTACTGAATCGCAGCCGGGTGGTGCGGTATCAGCGCGGGTGAAGGTGCTGCCGTGCTCACCGTGGTGATTAATGAAACCGCTAATACATAAAAAACACTAAAGTTTCCAGTGTTCTGGTCGTTAACATTGTCAGTGATTTACTGTTGCTGATTTAAAGGGACTTTGCGTAATACGGGGTCTGTTTCATGGAGGACGTCGGTTGCAAAGTGGCCGGGAAAGGATTTACAGCCTGTGCTGTAGACCGGGCAGAGCGCCGCGTTAACGCCGCTCTGCGACAAAGACAATGTCAACACATGGAAACTATTAATATGTTAAGCAAAACAAAGATTCTGGGAACGGTGATTGCCGCAGCAATGATGTTTACGGCACAAGCCGCCTATGCCGGGCCTGCGGTGAGCATTACGTTTAAGAATTTAAGTAATGAGATAGCAACCTATAAACCGCTTACCAACAATGAGATCAGCACGGATGCGATTGCCAGTCCGAAGCCTGATACTACTGTTTCTTCTCAGGGCTTTGATAACTATCGGGTACAAAATATGCTCAGCCCGGATGTTAATGCGGCGGTGGTGCGTTACACCATTGGCAGAAAAACCTGCGTTTTCAGCACCACCTTTGTCAACACCGTCATTCCCGGTGGGTTGTTCACCGGCACCATCGCCAAGGTTCCGAAGTGGACCAAAAATGCTGAAGCCAGCGATGGCGCGGTATGTAACGCCACCATCACGTCACAGAACCTCTCCACCTATGCGTGGAGCGTTGAGTTCACAATGAAGTAACCCTTGCGGTGGTTGCCTTGCTCCTGAGCACTATGTGACGGAGCGGGGCAACCCCTGTTCTCTGGTGAACAGGGGGCGTTATGCCAAACCTTGCAACCGATATAATGGTATTAACAGGAGCAGATTATGGCCACTATCAATACCTTGAATTCCAGCGTGGCGGCGTATGGTCAGGCTACCGCGCCGGCCCGCCCGTCAGCGGCGGCGCCCGTTGCCGGTGAACCGGTGAACGCCGCGCAGGCACCTGGCAATGGTGGGGCGCAGCTCTCCGGTATGGCGCGGCTGCTCAGTGAGGCGGCGATACGCGCTGCGGCCCGCGACGCCGGCACTGACCGGCGTGGGCTGGCGGCGATAGCCGATGCGACTATCGAAAAACTGCTGGGACCCGGTTACAACCAGAATAAAGACGCCTATGACGCCGAAGTGCCGGATTCAGTGGACCCGCAGCGGCTGGCGCAGGCAAAGCAGGCCACCGATTTTGCGAATGGTAAAGGACCCAATCCGTTTAAAGGCCTGTCCCGCGAGCAACTGGCGCTGATCACCTATGACGACAGCGGGGCGTTTACCGTTAATGAACGTCGCGCTGCCTGGCAGGAGTCGTATGACCAAAATCAGGCATGGAAGCTGGCGGTGATTGCCAAAATGAATGAGGAAGATGAGCGCAAAGGACGGGTATCGGCCAGTACCTATAAATCGATACTGGATCACTACCAGTCGCTGCCGGCGATAGAAGAAGCGCAACTGCCGGATGGCTATGCCTCGCAACTGATGACGCTGATCCAGCAGGGCGGCAGTGATGATGATATCACCCGGCAGCAGGAGGCGCTGCGCCCGTTACTGAACGCGCTGGCGCTGCGGGCGGAGCAGGCGAAAGCGACCACGTGACAGCGGACGGACAGGAGCGACGTCTTATGAGCACTATCAATACCCTGAATTCTGTTTCTGCGGCGTATGGTCAGGCTACCGCGCCGGCCCGCCCGTCAGCGGCGGCGCCCGGCGCCGGTGAACCGGCGAACGCCGCACAGGCACCTGGCAATGGCGGGGCGCAGCTCTCCGGTATGGCGCGGCTGCTCAGTGAGGCGGCGATACGTGCCGCGGCACGCGACGCCGGCACTGACCGGCGTGGTCTGGCGGCGATAGCCGATGCGACCCTCGATAAATTGTTGGGACCCGGTTACAACCAGAACAAGGCCGCCTATGACGCCGAAGTGCCGGATTCAGCGGACCCGCAGCGGCTGGCGCAGGCAAAGCAGGCTACTGATCTGCTTAATGGTAAAGGACCCAATCCGTTTAAAGGCCTGTCCCGCGAGCAACTGGCGCTGATCACCTATGACGACAGCGGGGCGTTTACCGTTAATGAGCGCCGGGCCGCCTGGGAAGAAACATATTACCGGGAAAAAGCTTGGAGCGAAGCAATGTTTGCCAAAATGAAAGCGGAAGATGAGCGCGAAGGGCGGGTATCGGCCAGTACCTATAAATTGATGCTTGATCACTACCAGTCGCTGCCAGCGATAGAAGAAGCTCGGTTGCCGAGTGGCTATGCCTCGCAGCTGATGACGCTAATTCAGCAGGGCGGCAGTGATGATGCTCTCACCCGGCAGCAGGAGGCGCTGCGTCCGTTACTGAACGCGCTGGCGCTGCGGGCGGAGCAGGCGAAAGCGACCACGTGACAGCGGACGGACAGGAGCGACGTCTTATGACCACCATTAACACCCTGAATTCCAGCGTGGCGGCGTATGGTCAGGCTACCGCGCCGGCGCGCCCGTCAGCGGCGGCGCCCGGCGCCGGTGAACCGGCGAACGCCGCGCAGGCACCCGGCAATGGCGGGGCGCAGCTCTCCGGTATGGCGCGGCTGCTCAGTGAGGCGGCGATACGCGCTGCGGCCCGCGATGCCGGCACCGACCGGCGTGGTCTGGCGGCGATAGCCGATGCAACCCTCGATAAACTGCTGGGACCCGGTTACAACCAGAATAAAGACGCCTATGACGCCGAGGTGCCGGATTCAGCGGACCCGCAGCGGCTGGCGCAGGCAAAGCAGGCTACTGATCTGCTTAATGGTAAAGGACCCAATCCGTTTAAAGGTCTGTCCCGCGAGCAACTGGCGCTGATCACTTATGACGACAGCGGGGCGTTTACCGTTAATGAGCGTCGGGCTGCCTGGAGAGAAGCGTATGACCAGGAAGAGGCATGGAAACATGCGGTAATTGCCAAAATGAATGAGGAAGATGAGCGCAAAGGACGGGTATCGGCCAGTACCTATAAATCGATACTGGATCACTACCAGTCGCTGCCGGCGATAGAAGAAGCGCAACTGCCGGATGGCTATGCCTCGCAACTGATGACGCTGATCCAGCAGGGCGGCAGTGATGATGATATCACCCGGCAGCAGGAGGCGCTGCGCCCGTTACTGAACGCGCTGGCGCTGCGGGCGGAGCAGGCGAAAGCGACTGTGACCCAGCCCTGACAGCCGATGGACAGGAGCGACGTCTTATGACCACTATTCACACCCTGAATTCCGCTGCGGCGGCGTATGGTCAGGCTACCGCGCCGGCCCGCCCGTCAGCGGCGGCACCCGTCACCGGTGAACCGGCGAGCGCCGCACAGGCACCCGGCAATGGCGGGGCGCAGCTTTCCGGTATGGCGCGGCTGCTCAGTGAGGCGGCTATACGCGCCGCGGCACGCGATGCCGGCACTGACCGGCGTGGTCTGGCGGCGATAGCCGATGCGACCCTCGATAAACTGCTGGGACCCGGTTACAACCAGAATAAAGACGCCTATGACGCCGAGGTGCCGGATTCAGCGGACCCGCAGCGGCTGGCGCAGGCAAAGCAGGCCACCGATTTTGCGAATGGTAAAGGACCCAATCCGTTTAAAGGCCTGTCCCGTGAGCAACTGGCGTTGATCACCTATGACGACAGCGGGGCGTTTACCGTTAATGAGCGCCGCGCCGCCTGGCAGGAATCTTATGATCAGAATCAGGCATGGAAGCGAGCAGCCGTTGCCAGAATAATGGAGGAATACAACAGTAAAGGACGGGTATCGGCCAGTACCTATAAATCAATACTGGATCACTACCAGTCGCTGCCGGCGATAGAAGAAGCGCAACTGCCGGATGGCTATGCCTCGCAACTGATGACGCTAATCCAGCAGGGCGGCAGTGATGATGATATCACCCGGCAGCAGGAGGCGCTGCGCCCGTTACTGAACGCGCTGGCGCTACGGGCGGAGCAGGCGAAAGCGACACCCCGTCTCGGTTGATACGCTGATATCTGCTTGTATTGATTTGCCAAATGCCTGAGCGGCGGTTACGGTTACGGGGAAACGCGCGGGAATAGTAAAAGGATAAAGGACAGGATGCCTGAGGCTGGCACAACGGATTCTCTTTGTTTAGAACACATCACTTATGCCTATGCGGCAGGGACATCGGCGGTGCAACCTGTACTGCATGATGTCTCATTGTCTATTCCCAAAGGACAATCCTGCGCCATCATCGGCGCATCGGGTTCGGGTAAAAGCACCTTACTGAACATCATCGGGTTGTTGGACCAACCCACTTCTGGCCGCCTGTGGCTGGCGGGTAATGATATGACGCAAGCGAGCGCCGATGAACGGGCAGTGATGCGTAATCAGGCTATCGGATTCGTGTTCCAAAGTTTTAACCTGCTGCCCCGGCTCACCCTTCAGGACAATGTTGCCCTGCCGCTGTACTACCGCGGTGTGGCTCGCCCGTTGGCGCGGCAGAGGGCGTGTGAGCAACTGGCACGTGTTGGGTTGACCGGGCGTTATCATCATCGCCCGGCTGACTTATCCGGTGGGCAGCGTCAGCGTGTGGCGATAGCCCGTGCGCTGGCAGGCGAACCGGCACTGCTGCTGGCCGATGAGCCGACCGGCAATCTCGATAGCCAAACCGCACAAGAGATTATCGACCTGCTGTTAACGCTTAATCGTGAGCAGGCCGTGACGTTGGTGATGGTGACGCACGATAACAGCGTAGCCGGGCGTATGCAGCGCTGTATTCAGGTGCGCGATGGCCGTATTTGGGAGCAGAGTGATGCGTGAGCGGTTGTCGGCGTATGGCCCTTCTTTGCGCCAACAGTTGAGTGAACCATTGGAGAGCTTGCGCCTGCTTGGGCGGCGTGCGGTGCTGGCATTGTCAGGGATTGCGGTGGGATGTGGTGCGGTAGTGGCGCTGATTAATATTGGTCACAATGCCGAAGCGCAGGCGATGGCGGTATTCCGGAATATGGGCAGCGACCTGCTGGTAGCGACGGTGCAAGTGCCGGTTGGTCGCCAGATGCCGGTCTATCCGGCGACATTGCCGGATATGGCAGCGTTACCGCAGGCGGTGCCGGATATCCGCGCCGCCTCGGCGCTGATTATCACCTCAATGGCGTCACGCATTGGAGGGCGCAGCGTCAACACCGTGCTGGCAGGGGTCAACCCTGCTTTGTCATCGGTACTGGATTTGCAACTGGCGCAGGGGCGTTTTCTAAGCGCGTTTGATGCGCACAGTACCCATGCGGTCATCGGCGCCCATCTGGTGGATGAACTGGCGGCCAAAGGGGTACAGGTGGTTCCCGGCACGCGAGTACAACTGGGGGGCTATCTCTTTCAGGTGGTCGGCATTTTACAACCCCGTGGGCAGAATCCTTTGCTGACGGTTTCGGTTGATGACAGCATTCTGGTGCCCATCGAGGGGATGAGTCGTCTGATTCCTGCGCCCAACATCAACACTGTGTTGATGCGCAACCGGTCTGGCGAAACGCTGGAACAGGTCGCCTCTCAAGTGCGGTCGCAACTTCAGTTGTTACTGCCGGGCCAGCAAATCGAGGTGCAAATTCCACAGCAACTGCTGGCAGGCATTGCGCAGCAGTCGCGCCTGTTTTCCTGGCTGCTGGCGGGGCTGGGCGGCATCTCTCTGATTGTCGGCGGGGTGGGGGTGATGAACGTCATGCTCATGAATGTGGCCGAACGTCGCCGGGAAATAGGGGTGCGAATGGCGTTGGGCGCCCGGCCCCGCGACATCGCCAGTCTGTTCCTGCTGGAAGCTGTCGCTCTGACTACCGCGGGGGCGCTGCTGGGCGCGCTGGCCGGAGTGGGGGCGGCCTGGCTGTTTGTGGTGGTTTCCGGCTGGGCGGGGTTTGTCTTTGCACCACTCTCGTTGTTATTGGGCGTGGGCAGCTCGGTGCTGGCTGGGCTGTTTTTTGGCCTGAATCCGGCGCTGGCGGCGGCCCGTCTGCAACCTGTCAGGGCGCTGCGTGATGAATAATGTGCGCCTGTTATCGCTGATGGTGTTGCTGACTGTTCCTGCAGGCTTTGCCGCGGCGGCCCTGAACCCGTCGCAGGCAACCCGTGCAGGCTCCTCGTCATTCTCAGCCAACGCTTTGCCGAATGCCCAGCGTATTGAACTGACACTCAGTGACGCGATCTATCTTGGGCTACGTGATAACCGCGCTATTCGCAGCGCCTACCTTGACCGGGTGGCGCAGAAATTTGATCTGCGGGTGGCTGAAGACCGTTTTACCCCCAAGCTGGCGCTCAGTGGCAGCTATTTGTCGGCGCGAAATCAGGCGGATAGTTATCGACAGGGCAGCCTGACGCCCACCTCCACCTTGCTTACGCCCTACGGTACGCGCATGAGCCTGGGCTGGACCGTACGCCATACGCAGGCGGATGTCGCCGGGGTATCGCGTAACGATGGCGCGAATATTTCCGTTATCCAGCCACTACTGCGTGGCGCAGGCCGGGATGTTGCCGCCGCGCCGGTGCGGCTGGCGCAACTGACGGAGCAGATGAACCGGCTGGGCCTGAAATCGACCGTCTCGCAGACGATCACCCAGGTCATCATCGCGTATCGTGATTTACTGCGGGCGCAAGAACAGGTGCAGATAGCACAGGATGCACTGGAACGGGCGCGGCAACTGCTGGATGTCAACCGGGCGATGATTGCCGCAGGCCGGATGGCGGAATTTGAGATAGTGCAAACCGAAGCCGAAGTCGCCACTCAGGAACTCAGTTATGAAGAGGCGCGTAATCAGCAGGAGACCAGCCGGCTGGCGCTATTGCAGTTGCTGGCTCTTGGCCTGAACACGCCGATTGTGGCGACGGATGCCATGCAGGCATCGCGTATTGATGTCGATGCCGCTCAGGCGCTCAGGCAGGCGCAGGCATCTCAGCCGACTTATCTGAGCCAATTGATTGGCGCGGAACAGGCTCAGATCAATCTGACGGTGGCGCGTAACGAGCGGTTGTGGGATGTGTCGCTGGTGGGGGGGCGCAGTCAGGTGAGCGACAGCAATACCGTGAGCGGCCATTCGCGCACCTGGGAAAACTATGTTGGGGTGCAGGTAGATATCCCGATTGGGGATATGAGCCGCCAGCAGGCGGATATTCAGGCACAGGTCAGGGTACGCAATCAGGCGTTGCAACTGGCAGAAGCGCGCCAGCAACTTGAGCGCGATGTGACTAACGCGGTCAGGGCTATCGGGGTGCGCTGGCGTCAGTTTGAAATCGCCCAGCGCGCCCGCGATTTGTCGCGCCGTAAGCTGGAAATAGAGCGGGAAAAGCTGACGGCTGGCCGCTCCAGCAACTTTCAGGTACTGAGTTTCGAAAACGATTTGCGCAATGCGGAAAATGCACGACTCAATGCGTTGATTAGCTACCTGAATGCGCAGGCGATGCTGGACCAAACGCTTGGCACCACACTGGAAAGTTGGGATATCGCGTTAAATGATTAAATTTTTGACACCTAAACAGTGGGCGCTGCCATCAGGCGGTATCGCAAGGTTCCTGACCATCCTGCTGGTAATAGCGCTGCTTGTTGTGCTCTGGCGGTGGTGGACGCCGCCGTCAGACTTAACGGCAACAGCGGCATCGGAACGCTGGGTGCCCATTGCGCCACAGCGTCTGGAAACCCAGCTGGGTCTGGTCGGGCAAATTCAGGCGGCGACGCGCATCACGCTGACAGCCCCATTTGAAGGCGTGGTTCGTGAGGTGCGGGTACAAGAAGGGCAGCAGGTTGAGAAAGGACAAATCTTGCTGACGCTGGACCCGGCACAGCTGGTCATTCAGATGCGGCAGGCCGAGGCCGACGTACTGAAGGTGCAGCGCGAGGTACAACAATTACGCCAATGGGACAGCAGTACCGACGTGGCCCGTGCACGGCGTGCGTTAAGCCATGCCAGACAGTCGCTTAGCCAGACCGAGGCCAGTTTGCGTGATACGCAGGCGCTGTTCGCACGGGGTATTGTCGCTCGCATGGAGGTTGACACACTGATGCAGCAGGTGAGCACCCAGCGTCAGGATGTGATCAGCGCACAAGAAGAATTGACGGCGATACTGGCTCGTGGGCAGGGAGAAGAGCGCAAGATTGCCGAGATGGAGCTGCTTAACGCGCAGTCGCGTTATCAGACGCTGGAGGCGATGTATGCACGGCGTGACGTCGTCGCCCCGGTAGCGGGGTTTATTGTGCGAGCGGCCACGCCACAGAGCAACAAACCGATGATGGTACAACCGGGCATCGCGGTGACGCCGGGAGTCCCGCTGTTGACGGTTATCGGGCAGGATCACTTTGAGGTGCTGACGCGGGTAGAAGAAACGGATCTGCATCTGTTACGAGAAGGTATGCCAGTACAAATTAGCGGCGATGGTTTTGCCGGGCAGGTGCTGGATGGGCATATCGCTACTATCGCCATGCAGACCAATGCCACGGAAGGGCAAGGTACCGGAGCGTATTACGATGTGGTGGTTGCCATTGACAGTCCGCTGTCAGAACGCAGTCAGCCAGTGCGCCTTGGCATGAGCGCCCGGCTGGCGGTGATTTTGTATCGCAATGAGCAGGGGATTGCCGTTGCGCCACAGGCGATACAGACCGATGAACAGGGCCGGCGTTACGTACGTTATCGTGCAACGCCGCAGGCTGCTGTCGTCAACGTGCCTGTCACGCCTGGTCAGTCGGTGTTGCAGGGCGTGGAAATACAGGGTCTGGAAGCACAGGGGCTAACCGGTTATGTGCAGCTTCCTTCCCGGTAAATCCCCACTACCGCTTCCTCGCCGATGTAACCGTAGCCGCGGTACATGCCTTCGCTGTTAAACGGCAGTGCGATATTGCCCTGATGGTCAACGGCGATAAGCCCGCCGCTGCCGCCCAGCGCCAGCACTTTTTTCATCACGACATTATCAGCGGCCTGCGACAGCGGCAGATTGCCGTATTCCATCAGCGCCGAGACGTCATAGGCGGCGACGGTTCGCATAAATACTTCGCCGGTGCCGGTACAGGAGACGGCGACGGTGCGGTTGTTGGCGTAGCAGCCGGCGCCGATGATGGGGGAGTCGCCGACACGTCCGGCGCGTTTGTTGGTCATGCCGCCAGTGGAGGTCGCCGCTGCCAGATTACCGGCGGCGTCCAGCGCCACGGCGCCGACCGTACCGAATTTGCGATCCGGATCGAGCGGATCGGCGCCCTGCATCTGGCGTTCACCGTCGTGATCCAGCAGGATCTTTCCATCACCTGCCTGTGCTTTCAGCAACTGCTGGTAGCGTTCATCAGTAGAGAAAAAATCCGGCTCGACCATCTCCAGCCCTTGCTCACGGGCGAATGCTTCTGCGCCTTCTGCGGTGAACATCACGTGCGGACTGCACTCCAGCACCGCACGGGCTGCCAGAATCGGATTGCGGATGTGGTTAACCCCGGCAATAGCACCCGCTTCCAGCGAGCGGCCATCCATGATGCTGGCGTCCAGTTCGTGGGTGCCACGGTGGGTAAACACGGCACCTTTGCCGGCATTGAACAACGGGCACTCTTCCAGCAAACGTACGGCTTCGGTGACGGCATCCAGCGCGCTGCCGTTGGCAGCCAGAATCTCCTGCCCACAGGTGACAATCGCCTGCAACGCGGCGCGATAGCGTTGTTCTTTTTCGCTGTCCATCGCGGTGCGGCTGAGCGCACCCGCGCCGCCATGAATTACAATAACCGGTTTCATCCTGGATGTACTTCCTTAATGTTCAGGGCATTAATTCTGCGTGGTCGCCAGATAGGAAAAGGCGCCCAGCAGGCTGATGACTGGCGCGATGGTGGGCGACTGATAGCCCACGGTGACCGCGTCTTTGCGGATGACGCCCGGAATCAGGCAGAACAGGTCTGCCAGCACCGGTTTGGCGACCATCAGCTCCAGTTCATACGGCGGCTGCAAACGGGTAGTGGTTTCTTTATGCGCCTGTTGCACCGCTTGCGTCGCCGCCAGCCGGATAGCGTTGCGCGCGGCTTCCGGGCTGAGCGATTCTGCCGCGGTCTGAGAAATGGCGCGTTTCACGCAGGCGTAGTTGGCTGCCGGGTAGTAGCGGTTGATCCAGCTTTGCAGTGTGTCGTCGCCACTGACCAGCCACAGCGGGGTGTTGAGTTCAGCGCCAGCCGCGGCGTAGATGTCGCTTTCGCCCATCACTTCGCCGTTGATGCGCACCCGGTAGAACGCCCGGCCATTAATGGTGTGCGCCAGCACGCCATGTTCTCCGGCGGCGCTGTGGTAGCCGATAAACATCAGGCCATCGAATTGCTGCTGTTGCAGCCCTTCCACCATCGACAAACCGCGCGGTTTGCCCTGCACCAGCCGGGCGCGTGGGTCGATATGTTCAGCGCGCAGGTTGGTCATGGCGGCATGACTGTCGGCCACTACCACCTCGCTGGCGCCTCCGGCAAACGCGCCTTCGATGGCGGCGTTCACTTCCTGCTCCATCAGCCCGCGCGCGATCTGGTGTTCCGGCGTGCCGGGGCTGCACTGTTCCGGGCGCATTACACCCGCGATGCCTTCGATATCCGCAGAAATAAATACTTTCATGTCAGCGTCCTTATCGCCTGTTCTCAGGCGGTTATGCGAAATCTTGTGCCAGACGGTCCAGTATCTGTGTCAGGGCCGGGCGATGGTGGCCGCGAAAACCGGTGACGGCCTCAGCCTGTAACAGCGCATCCAGCACCGCGTGTTCGGTAGCATCGGCGGCGGCGTTGAGCAGCGGTTCCAGCTGTGCGTCTTCCGGCGGCTGTGGCGTCGGTTGGGTAGAAAAGGCGACGGCGATATCGCCGGAGCCGTGACCCCAATAGCTGCCGAGTCGCCCCAGACCAGCACCGGCACGGCGGGCGATGCGGGTCAACTGGCGGGCATCAAGCGCGGCGTCGGTCGCCATAATAATGATGATGGAACCGGCATCACGCTGGGGCGTCAGTTCCGGCAGCAGCGGCGCAATGGCTTCACCCACCTGCACGCCGTCTAACGTCAGGGCCGAAAGCGTGCCGAAATTGGCCAGTACCAGTATACCAAGGGTGGCGTTTAGCGCGGGAATCCGCCGGGAGGCGGTGCCGATGCCGCCTTTGAGCGCGAAGCAGCTCATGCCGCGCCCGGCGCCGACGCTGCCGCGGGCGAAATCCTCCGTGGCGCTATCCAGCGCCGCGCGTGCCATCGCTTCGGTCACCGCCAGCGCCTGAATGTCGTTAAGCCAGCCGTCGTTGCACTCCAGCGCCAGCGGATTGACGGTCGGCAAACGGCGGCCCAGTTCGGGATTGCGGCCAATCGCGTCGCGCACCAGCGTGGTGAACAGTGTGCCGACTGACAGGGTGTTGCTGAGCAGGATGGGGGTTTGTAATTGTCCCAGTTCTTCAATCTGCACCAGCCCCACCGGTTTGGCGAAGCCGTTGAGCACCGCCGCGCCGCAGGGCAACGGTTGTGTAAACAGGTTGTCGCTGTTCGGCAGGATGGCGGTGACGCCGGTCTGAATCTCGCCCTCGGCCAGAGTCGCATGGCCGACCCGCACGCCGGGTACGTCGCTCAGGCGATTATGCGGGCCGCAGGGCAGGCGCGGCGTGCCGAGTTGCCGCTCTGTCCGCCAGCGTTGCAGCAGCGGTATCAGTTGCGCCTGTTGATAAGGTGTCATGGTCTTTTCGCTTAGCTTTTTAGTTTCGGGTCCAGCGTGTCGCGCAGCGCATCGCCCAGCAGGTTAAAGGCCAGCACGGTGCAGAAAATAGCTAAACCGGGAAATACGCTGACGTGCCATTGGCCTGCCATCATCATGCTGCGGCTCATCGCCAGAATGTTGCCCCATTCGGGCACGTCCGGCTCTGGCCCCAGGCCGATGAAACTCAGCCCGGCGGCGGTCAGGATGCTGGTGCCGATACGCATGGTGAAATACACAATCACATTCGGCAGCGTACCCGGCAGAATATGACGCAGCAGAATCACCCGGTCCGGCGCGCCGGCGCAGCGGACGGCTTCAACGTAGGCCGCCTGTTTGAGTGAGAGCGTAGAGGCACGCACAATGCGGGCGAACACCGGCACGCTGAATACCGCTACCGCAATAATCACGTTATTGAGACCGGGGCCGAGGATTGCCACCACCGCAATCGCCAGCAACATGCCGGGGAACGCGAACAGCACGTCGCAGCCGCGCATGATCAGCATGTCGATAGTGCGGCCATAATAGCCCGCCAGCAAGCCGAGGGCGATGCCCGCCACCATACCCAGCGTGACGGAGACAATACCGATGTACAGCGAAATGCGTGCGCCGTAAATAATGCGACTCATCACGTCGCGGCCCAGATCGTCGGTGCCCATCCAGTGGTCGGCGGAAGGCGCTGCGCCGAGCGCCATCCAGTCCGGCTCCATCGGGTTCCACGGTGCCAGCCAGGGGGCGAACACCGCAACAAGTACCAGCAATAGAGCAAAACCGCCGGAGGCCAGCGCCATCGGGTTACGGATAAACGCGTGCAGAAAATCGCGCCACGGTGAACGAATCGCGTTGTCGTTCAGGGCGGAAGAGGTCGCCGCGGTCGGCTCTTGAGAAGTGTTCATCGCAGCTCCTAACGCAGGCGAATGGCCGGGTTCACCACGGCGTACAGCAGGTCAACCAGCAGATTAATCAGGATAAATTCAAACACGAACAGCATCACCAGCGCCTGAATTACTGGTTGATCCTGCGTTTTGATGGACTCTATCAACAACCAGCCTAGCCCCGGCCAGTTGAATACGCTTTCCACCACAATTGAGCCGCCCAGCAGAAAACCGAACTGCAACCCAAGCATGGTGATAACCGGAATCAGCGCATTGCGCATCACGTGTTTCCAGACGATCAGCCGCTGACGCAGCCCTTTGGCGCGGGCGGTGCGGACATAATCTTCCTGCATCACTTCCAGAAACGCCGAGCGGGTAAAGCGCGCCATCACGGCGGCCACCGAGGCCCCCAGCGTCAGCGCCGGCAGAATGATGTCGGCGGGTTTGTTGTAACCGCTGACGGAGAACACGCCGAACGGCATGGCGACGAATTGGATTAATAGCAGGCCGAGCCAGAACGGCGGCATTGAGATGCCGCCTACGGCCAGGCTCATCAGCGACCAGTCCTGCCATTTGCCGCGTTTAAGGGCGGCAAACACGCCGATCAGCAGGCCGAGGATCACCGACCAGACGAAACCGGCCAGCGCCAGCCACAGTGTCGGCAGAAAACTTTTCTGGATGACGCTCAACACCGGCTGCTGGGTACGGTAGGTGATACCAAGATCACCGTGTACCAACCCGGCCAGCCAGTTGAGGTACTGCTGCGGCAGCGGATCGTTCAACCCCAAACGCTCACGGGCGGCTTCCACCGCCTCGATGGGGGCGTCGGGGCCGGCATAGATCCGTGCCGGGTCACCCGGCAACAGCTTGATAAAACCGAACACCAACAGGGAGATCACCAGCAAAACCGGGATCATTTCCAGCAAACGTCGGACGATATAAGCAAACATGGCGATCCCCTGTGCGATTACTTGAACTCAGCCTGATCGAAGATCAGCGAACCGTCCGCCAGCATGTAAACGCCAGACAGATTTTTCACTTTACCCACCAGGTTGTCCGGCACGCCCAGGAACACCACCGGCGCGTCTTTCCAGATCAGTTTCTGAGCATCGGCATACGCGGCAGCACGTTTGCTGTTATCCGAGGTCGCCAGACCGGCGACGATAGCCTTGTCCACATCCGGGTTGCTGTAGTAAGAGACGTTGTAAGCTTTCGGCACCCAGGATTCTGTCGCGAACAGCGGACGCAGCGCCCAGTCGGCATCGCCGGTAGAAGGTGACCAGCCGCCGTAGTACAGGTCGAATTCAGCCTGTTTCGGGTCTTTCACGCCGAACAGTTTTTCGTTGCGTGCGCCGGAGTCCATTGGGGTGACGGTGACTTTAATACCGACCTGCTCCAACTGCTGTTTGAAGAACTGGGCGCTGCGAATATAGTCGGTACGGTTGGTGGTCCACAGTTTTAGTTCCAGCCCTTTTTCGTAACCGGCTTCTTTCAACAGTTCCTTCGCTTTAGCGGGGCTATAGCTATAGTTCGGCTCGCTCTGGCTGGCAAAGAACTGTACGCGCGATGCCATGGCAGAGGCGGCAGGCAGGCCCATGCCGGCAAAACCGACTTTCAGCCAGATAGTACGGTTGATGGCGAAGTTCAGCGCCTGACGTACCCGCACATCACTCAGTGGTCCGTGCTGGGTGTTGATAGCCATATAGAACAGATAGATGCTGGGGTCGCGCTGGATAGCCAGTTTGGCGTCATCTTCAACGGTTTTTACCAGATCGGACGGCAGCGGATAGATAGCGTCGGACTGGCCGGATTTCAGCGATGCGACGCGGGTGGCGTCTTCCGGCGACGGGTAGAAGGTGACGTTATCAACTTTCGGCCAGCCTTTCTGCCAGTAGTTGTCGTATTTGGTCAGTTTGACGTCTTTGCCCTGTTGCCATTCGACAAACTTGAACGGACCGGTGCCGACCGGGTGTACGCGCAACTGGGTTTCGTCCGGGTACTGTTGCAACGCCGCCGGGCTGTGCATCACCGCAGACGGGTGCGCCAGGGTGTTGATAAACGCACCGAAGGATTTATTCAGCTCGATTTTTACCTGTGTCGGCGACAACACCGTCACGTTCTTGATCATATTGAACAGGCTGTTGCGCTTGAGTCCTTTGCTCTGGTCAGCCAGACGATCAAGGTTGGCTTTTACCGCGTCGGCGTTGAACGGCGTACCGTCCTGAAAGGTTACGCCCTCGCGCAGCGTGATGGTGTATTCGGTGGCATCGGCGTTGCCGGTGTAACCGGTCGCCAGTTGCGGCACCAGTTTCATCTGCTCATCGAACTGGAACAAACGTTCAAAGATGCCGCTCTGGATGGAGTAACTCAGGGTATCCGAGGTGTCGTGCGGGTCCAGCCCGGTGATGTCGGCATAGATGGAAATGCGCAGATCCTGAGCCTGAGCCGCAGCGGCCAGACACAATGACAGCCCAAGCGCGACGGCGGAACGACGTGAAGTTACTGCGTGTAGTAACGATTTCATGGTGTCTCCTGTAAATGGTGTGTGTTGCTGGTTGTTGTGCTGCTTTCGGTTATTGTTTTTATTACTGGTTTTTTATTACTGCTTAATTTTCATCACGATCAGTACATTGCTGACGCGATGACTGCCCACGGGCAGTGAGGTGTCCCTGGTGTTGGACGGTATTACGTTTTACTACTTACCTGGTTTACTACTTACCTGGTTCACTAATTACTCGGTTCACTACTTATTACTACGGTTTACTGCTACTGACGGATGGCTCAAGCCCGGCTTCACTTACCCAATGGTGCGGAGCGACTTCGCGGTAACGTGCTTTTTCTACCACCTCGTTCGCCTTGCGCAGCGGCGAGGGGATTTCGCTGTCGTCCAGCTCGCGTGTATAGCGGCGGCCTGGGTCGGCTATCGGCACCGACGCCAGCAGGCGTCGGGTATACGGATGCTGCGGGTTGTTGAACACCGACTGGCGCGGGCCGATTTCCACAATCTGACCGAGGTACATCACCGCTACGCGGTTGGCGATGCGTTCCACCACAGCCATGTCGTGGGAGATGAAAATCCACGACACGCCGGTCTTCTGCTGTAAATCCATCATCAGGTTGACCACCTGCGCCTGAATCGACACATCGAGCGCCGATACCGCTTCGTCGGCAATGATCACCTGAGGGTGCAGCGCCATGGCGCGGGCGATGGCGATACGCTGGCGCTGGCCGCCGGAAAATTCGTGCGGATAACGTTGCGCGTGTTCCGGTTGCAGACCGACGCTTTTCAGCAGCGCCTGCACCTGTGGCGTGGCCTCTTCCAGCGATTTCACCAGCCCGTGCAGCAGCAGCGGCTCGGCGATGGTGAAGCCGACGGTCAGACGCGGGTTGAGCGAGGCATAGGGGTCCTGAAACACCATCTGCATTTTGCGGCGCAGCGGCTGGAAATCGCGGTTGTGCAGGCCAGCAATCTCCTGCCCGTCAAACAACAGGCTATCGGTCTGGCTTTCCACCAGACGCAACAATGCCCGCCCGGTGGTGGATTTGCCGCAGCCGGATTCGCCGACGATCGCCAGCGTTTCCCCCGGCCAGACGGCGAAATCAATTTGCTCCACCGCATGTACCCGATGAGTGACGGAAGAGAGAATGCCGCTGCGTATCGGGTAGTACACTTTCAGGCCACGGATATCGAGCAGCGGCGGGGCGTCATAACGTGCGGTCATGTGATCCGGCTCTGCCGTCGCGTTTTGCTGTCCCAGCAGTGGGAAGCGCTTAGGCCAGGCGCTGTCGCGCATATCGCCCAGTCGAGGCACCGCTGCCAACAGTGCCTTGGTGTAGTCGTGCTGTGGGCGGTTGAAAATCTCCTCGACCGTGCCTTGTTCCACCACCTCGCCGCGGTACATCACCACCACGCGGTCAGCGATTTCCGCCACCACGCCCATATCGTGGGTGATGAACAACACCGACATGTTGCTCTGGCGTTGCAGGTCGCGCAGGATTTGCAGGATGCGCGCCTGCACCGTCACATCCAGCGCGGTGGTGGGTTCGTCGGCGATCAGTAACTGCGGGTCGCAGGCCAGCGCCTGAGCAATCATCACCCGTTGACGCATCCCGCCGGACAGCGAGTGCGGGTGGCTGTTCATCACCCGGTCGATGTCGGCGATGCGCACTTTGCGCAGCAGCTCGCGTGCTTTACGGTCGGCGCTGGCGGCATCGCACATCTGGTGGTCCAGCAGCGCCTCGGTGAGTTGATCGCCCACCTTCAGCACCGGGTTGAGCGAGGTCATCGGCTCCTGAAAGATCATCGCCATGTCGCGGCCACGCAGGCGGCGACGAGCGTCATCCTTCAGGGTCAGCAGATCGTGGCGGCGACCGGAACTATCGGTAAAGCGGATGCAGCCACGTTCAATGCGGGCAGACGCCGCCAGCAGCCCCATGACCGTCAGCGAGGTGACCGACTTGCCGGAACCGCTCTCGCCGACCACGGCGACCACTTCCCCTTTGTTGAGGCTGAAAGAGACGCCCTTGAGCGCCAGATGGGTGCCGGAGCGACCGCTGAAGCTAATGCTCAGGTCGTCTATCTCCAGCACCGGTTGCGGTGCCGGGTTGGACACGGTCGCCGCCGGGATTGCGGTTGAGGTGGTATCCGTCATGGTCACTCCGGTAGGTTCTGTCACAGCCAGATGCGGCCACGTTTATAGGTCAGGTACGGTGAACTGTCGGCTGCCAGCCAGATAGGGCCGTCCAGGTCAACGTGTTCAGCCGCCAGCGCCACCGGCATGGCGGCTTCCATTGCCAGCGAGGAGCCGAGCATACAGCCCACCATGATGCGCAGGCCGTACTGACGCGCCTGTGTCACCATCGCCAGCGCTTCGGTCAGCCCACCGCACTTGTCCAGCTTGATGTTGATCATCTCGTAGCGGTCGCACAGCGCGGCGATGTCGCTACGGTGGTGGCAGCTTTCGTCGGCGCACACCGGAAGGGCGTGTTTAAAGGTCGCCAGCGCACTGTCTTGCCCGGCGGGCAGCGGTTGTTCCACCATGGCGATGCGATACGCGGCCAGCTGATGCAACAGCGGTTCCAGCGCCAGTCCACCCCAGGCTTCGTTGGCATCGACAATCAGCGTCACGTCGGGCGCGGACTGGCGAATCGCCGCCACCTTTTCCAGAATCTGTTCCCGGTCGAGTTTGATTTTCAGCAGCAGCGCGCCACGAGAAACCGCGTCTTTGGCGGCGTTCGCCATGTTTTCCACGCTGTCGAGACTCAGGGTTTCAGCGGTAATGATCGACTGCGGCGGCTCAATGGCGAGGTGCTGCCACAGCGTTTGTCTGGCAAGCGCGGCATTGAGCCGCCACAGAGCGCAGTCCAACGCGTTACGCGCCGATCCCGGCGGCAACGACTGTTGCAGTGCTTCCAGACCAATGCCGTTTTCCACCGCCTGACGTACGTTTTCCAACTGGCGCGTCACGCTGTCGGCGGTTTCCTGATAGTGCGCCGTAGGGGTGCATTCCCCCCGGCCAATAAAGCCGTGTTCTTCCAGCGTGACCCGCACCACAGTAACCGCGGTACGGGTGCCGCGGGAAATGGCGAACGGACGGGCCAGCGGCAGTTCTACGGTTTCAATTTGCATCTGTCGCATCGGGTTATCCCTGGGTTTTCAGCAGCGTCGCAATCTCATCGATACCGAAGCGGATCGGATCGGTTGCGGGAACGCCGAAGCGCTCGCTCAGTCCACGACAGTAATCACGCGCTGCCTGTTCGCCATAGTTGGAGGTGTTGATGGCGAAACCGGCCAGTTGCACATCCGGGTTGGTGACGCGGGCGGCACGCAGGCAGGCGTCCACACACTCATCCAGTTCCACCATCGGTTGATGGGGCAGGTGACGCATGTGCGGACGTCCCATTTCGTGGCACATCACCAGCCAGTGCGGCTGGGCACCGTGGATAAGACCGGTGGTTACCCCGGCGTAGGACGGGTGAAACAGCGACCCTTGACCTTCAACGATATCCCAATGGTCGTCGTCGTTGGCGGGTGACAGCGCTTCCGCCGCACCGGCGATAAAATCGGCGATCACCGCGTCAATGGCGATGCCGTCGCCTGCAACCAGCACCCCGGTTTGACCGGTGGCACGGAAATCCGCCTTCATCCCCTGCGCACGCATAGCGGCTTCCAGCGCCAGCGAGGTGTACATTTTGCCAACCGAGCAGTCGGTGCCGACGGTCAGTACACGTTTACCGCTGCGCTTCTTGCCGCTGCCGACGGTCAGTTCCGGGCGCATATGCCGAATATCGAACAGTTGTACCTGATGTTGTTCCGCCAGCGCCTGTAATCCGGGCACGTCTGTCAGCCTCTGGTGCAAACCGTTGGCGACGTTCATGCCGGCTTCGATGGCGGCGCGCACGGTATCCAGCCAGTGTGGCGGCAGGAAACCACCGGCATTGGCGGTGCCCAGCACCAGCGTTTTGGCGCCACGCGCCGTGGCAGCCGGAATATCCAGATCATCAAGCCCTAACGACACCGTGCTGCCCGGTAGACGCAACTGCCCTACGCACTGTTCGGGGCGCCAGGTGTGAATGCCGCGTGCCGTTTTCACCGCCAGTGGATCGGTCACGTCGCCAAGAAAAAGCAGGTAAGGTTGTGGAATCAGCATGATGTTTTTATCCGGTGGTTGCAGAGTGGTTGCATAAAAAGCGATGTCTAAGACTATTCCACGATGATTTTTTCCTGACGAATGCTTGTTTATGGGTAGGGTATAACTTTAGGGTATGGGTTTTGTTTTTCTAATATATTGTTATTTAATGGTTATTTATGAAAAACAGGCGAAGGGTATACCGGTGGGTTATGTCGCAGCAGTCAGATCAAAATCTTTTGTATTGACGGAAAAGCCCGACGGTGGCCGTGTTTAAAAGGCCATCAGCCGTATCGCCACCTGGCGCGTCGGGTGTTACGTGTCTGAAAATCAGGAAGGGCGGCGTTACCGCCGCGACGCTGCCGGAAAAAGTGATGAAGTTTTAATCGTGACGGGCGGGTAGGCAGGGCAGGGGGAAGACCGTATAATGCGCGCCAGTTTAATGAACCTGCCCGGAGACGATCCATGCGCCCAACAGGCCGAAGTGCCCAGCAAATTCGCCCTCTCACATTAACCCGTCATTACACCAAACATGCTGAAGGATCGGTGCTGGTGGAGTTTGGCGATACCAAGGTGTTGTGCAACGCCACAGTGGAAGAAGGGGTACCGCGTTTTCTGAAAGGCCAGGGACAAGGCTGGATTACCGCTGAATACGGTATGCTGCCGCGTTCTACCCATAGCCGTAATGCCCGCGAAGCGGCGAAAGGCAAGCAGGGGGGCCGCACGCTGGAAATCCAGCGTCTGATCGCCCGTTCGCTGCGCGCCGCCGTGGACCTGAACAAGCTGGGTGAATACACCATTACGCTGGATTGCGATGTGTTGCAGGCCGATGGCGGCACCCGCACCGCATCCATCACCGGCGCCTGTGTAGCGCTGGCCGATGCGTTAAATGGCATGGTGGCCAGCGGCAAGCTGAAAGCCAGTCCGCTGAAAGGCATGGTGGCGGCGGTATCGGTCGGGATTGTCAATGGCGAAGCGGTGTGCGACCTGGAATACGTGGAAGACTCCGCCGCAGAAACCGACATGAATGTGGTGATGACCGAAGATGGCCGCATCATTGAGGTGCAGGGCACTGCCGAGGGCGAACCATTCAGCCACGACGAGTTGTTATCGTTACTGGCGCTGGCGCGTCAGGGCATCGGCGATATTGTCAATGCGCAGAAGGCCGTGCTGGCTAACTGATTTTTCAAAGCGACCCCGGTGGTCGCTTTTTTATGCCATCATTTTTTATGCTATGTCGTCAGGAAGGCGGACGTTATCCTGCCTTCCGGCGTCGTTACAGGAGAGGGAGCCATGAAAGCCTACCAGCGCCAGTTTATCGAATTCGCACTCAGCAAACAGGTGTTGAAATTCGGCGAATTTACCCTGAAATCCGGGCGCATCAGTCCCTATTTCTTCAATGCCGGGTTATTTAATACCGGGCGCGATCTGGCGTTGCTGGGGCGCTTTTATGCCGAGGCTTTGATGGATGCCGATGTCGAATTCGACGTATTGTTCGGCCCTGCCTACAAGGGAATTCCGATTGCCACCACCACCGCGGTGGCGTTGGCGGAGCACCATGACCGTGATGTGCCCTACTGCTTTAACCGTAAAGAGGCCAAGGATCATGGCGAAGGCGGCAGTCTGGTCGGTAGTCCGCTGAAAGGCCGCATCATGCTGGTGGACGATGTGATTACCGCCGGAACCGCCATTCGTGAGTCGATGGAGATCATTGCTGCACAGGGCGCAACGCTTGCGGGCGTGCTGATAGCACTGGACAGACAGGAGCGCGGTCGTGGTGAATTGTCTGCGATTCAGGAAGTGGAGCGTGATTACCAGTGCAACGTGACGTCGATTATCACGCTGGGCGATCTGATTGCCTGGTTGGCGGAGAAGCCGGAAATGGCCGCGCATCTGGACGCGGTGCAGGCCTATCGCGCACAATTCGGCGTGTAACATGCAAGGCGTGGAGTAAGCGGCGTGGCGATTTGCCACGCAGTGCGTTTACTGAAGCTGGGCGGCCAGCAGCGGCCAGCGGATATCGAAGTCCTGTGTGGGCAGGGTGCGGAACTCTGAGCGGATAAAGCGCGAGAGTATGCCCTCGCAGTACGCCAGCAACTGGCTGGCCAGCAGCGTTTCGTCATGGCGGAACGCTGCGCCGCCGCGTAGTTTGTGTTCGCGCAGTACCTGACGCAGTTGAGATTCGATGCGGTCAAACAACTGGTTTATGCGGCCTTGCAAGCGGTCCTGTTCGAACATCAGCGCATGGCCGGTGATAATGCGCGTTAAACCGGGATTTTTCTCCGCAAAGCCGAGAATCAGCAACAAAATCAGTCGCAGCCGGTTAAAGGTGTCTTTTTCATCCTGCAGAATCAGGTTGATGCGGGTGGTCAGGCTGTCTTCAATAAATTCGATCAGGCTGTCAAACATCCGCGTTTTGCTGGGAAAATGCCGATAAAGCGCGGCTTCTGAAACGCCGACGGTGGCGGCCAGCTTGGCGGTGGTGATGCGTTGACTGCCGTCGCTGGATTCCAGCATCTGCGCCAGAGCCTGCAGAATTTCCTCGCGACGATTCCTTTTCGTATTTTCTTTCTCTGCCATGTCAGAAAAGGCCCTTGATAAAAATGTGACGGACAAACACCAGGTAGCGCCACAGTCGCATTCACGCTGTGGCTTTATTGTTTTCCTGGGAGGCAAGGATAGGGCGTATCAGTGGCGACCGGAATGGCCGAAACCACCGTCTCCCCGTTCGCTGCCGACGAAATCGTTAACCAGATTAAACTCGGCCTGCACCACCGGCACAAATACCATCTGGGCAATGCGTTCACCGGGTTCGATAGTGAAAGACTGGCTACCGCGGTTCCATACCGACACCATCAACTGCCCCTGATAGTCGGAATCGATCAACCCCACCAGATTACCCAGCACCACACCGTGTTTGTGACCAAGACCGGAGCGGGGCAGGATCACGGCTGCCAGCGACGGGTCGGCGATGTGGATAGCCAGACCGGTCGGCACCAGCGTGGTTTCACCCGCCGCCAGTTCTATCGCGCTGTCCAGACAAGCGCGCAAATCCAGCCCGGCAGAACCCGGCGTTGCATAGGTCGGCAGCGGGAACTGCTGCCCGATACGCGCATCAAGAATCTTTACGTCGATTTTTTTCATCATAACGGCTGACAATCTCGTCAATTAACTGTTGGCCCAACAGGTGTTTGCTGCCGTGCGGCAGACGTTTGTCTCCACCTGACCAGAAAAGGTGTAATGCATTATTTTCCGAGTTAAACCCCTGATCGGAAAGGGATACATCATTCGCGCAAATCAGGTCCAACTGTTTGCGGGCCAGCTTCTGGCGAGCGTATTCTTCCACATTACTGGTTTCGGCGGCAAACCCGACAACATAAGGCCGATTTTCGCTCATGGCAGCCACATCGGCGATGATATCCGGATTTTTGACCAGAGTGACACTGATTTCATCACCCTGCTTTTTGATCTTTTCATCGGCAATTACCTGCGCCCGGTAGTCCGCCACGGCGGCACACCCGATGACAATCTGCTGCTGAGCGGCGTGCGCCATGACCGCCTGATGCATGTCTTGCGCGCTGATAACATCAATACGGGTGACGTTATCCGGTGTCGGCAAATTAACCGGTCCTGCGATTAACGTCACCTGCGCCCCCCGTGCGGCGGCGGCGGCGGCGATGGCAAACCCCATTTTCCCGGAACTGTGGTTGCTGATGAAACGCACCGGGTCCAATGCTTCACGCGTTGGTCCTGCCGTTACCATAACATTCAGGTGTTGCAAATCATTGACATGGGCGAAGTGCGTGCTGGCGTTTGCAACCATCATCAGCGGATCAATCATTCGGCCTGGGCCGACATCGCCACAAGCCTGGCTGCCGCTGTCCGGACCCCAAATCAACGCGCCACGGGCAGCCAGTACGCCCAGATTGTGCTGTGTCGCGGCAGCGCGGTACATCTGCTGGTTCATGGCCGGCGCGATGGCTATCGGTGCCGCTGTCGCCAGACAGACGGTGGTCAGCAGGTCGTTAGCCATGCCAGCCGCCAGCCGGGCGATCAGATCCGCTGACGCAGGTGCCAGAATCACCAAGTCCGCCCATTTTCCCAGCTCAATGTGGCCCATAGCGGCCTCGGCGGCGGGATCAAGCAGATCATTCGAGACCGGATGACCGGATACCGCCTGCAGCGTCAACGGAGTGATAAACGCGCCGGCAGCTGGCGTCATTACCACGCGCACTTCAGCGCCTCTGTCGCGCAGGCGTCGCACCAGTTCCGGGCACTTATACGCGGCAATACCGCCGCTGATGCCCAGTACAATATGTTTTCCCGCAAGATGTTTTCCCACAAGATGTTTTCCCGCAAGCGAAGCGCCGGAAAGCCCGTGCAGACCAGAGGAATCTGTCATCGTTATATCCGTTTGTCAGCCGAAAAGGGATCGCATTTTAGCATAAGCGGGGACAGGTCGAAGAATCTTAGGTATCGCATTTCCCGCTACAGAGAAAACTGCGAAGCGTTTCGCAACCTATAAATCGGCTCATCGTTCCTCTGACACGCACATGGGATGATAAGCCAGCGTTTGGGAAGGAGAACGGTCATGACATGGAATGGCGGAGATGCGCCACGTGAAAAATTGATGGCGTTGGGTGCTGGAGCGTTGAGTGATGCGGAACTGCTGGCGATCTTTTTGCGCACCGGCGTTGCGGGTACACATGTGATGCAACTGGCGGAAAGTCTGCTGGCGCAGTTCGGATCGTTGTATCAGTTAATGACGGCGGACAAAGACACTTTCTGTACCGCACGGGGCGTGGGGATCTCTAAATATACGCAGTTACAGGCGGTGACGGAGCTGGCCCGCCGGTTGTTTTCCTCTCATCTGGCGCGGGAGGATGCCATGCTTAATCCTGAGATGACGCAGCAGTATCTGCACTTGCTGCTGGCGCATCAGGAGCGGGAAGTTTTTCTGGTGATGTTTCTGGATAACCAGCATCGGGTGATTCGTCATCAGGAGATGTTTGCCGGCACTATCAACCGCGTGGAGGTGCATCCCCGCGAGATTGTGCGTGAAGCGCTCAAAACCAACGCCGCTGCGCTGATTTTGGCGCATAACCATCCGTCGGGGCGTGCGGAGCCTAGTCAGGCGGACCGTTCCATCACCGGAAAAATCGTTCAGGCCTGCCAATTGCTGGATATCCGGGTGCTTGACCACCTGGTCATCGGGCGTGGCGAGTACGTTTCTTTTGCCGAGCGGGGGTGGATTTGAAAGATATTTCCGCGATCCTGAGGGATCTTTAGTTGTTCGGGACTTGAGCGCATACGCTTCAGAGCGTATACTACGCCACCTTTGAGAATCTTGGGTGTGGCGTTAAGAGCCTATCTCAGCAGGTTTATCCTGATGACAGAGTCTTTTCAGTGAAGTTGCTGAGATGGGCTCTAGAGCCTGACGAGGCGGCCAACACCCTCTACGAAGCTCGAGCTGATTTGATTTTTGGAGAATAGACATGTCCCGAGTCTGCCAAGTTACTGGCAAGCGTCCGGTGACCGGTAATAACCGTTCCCACGCAATGAATGCGACTAAACGCCGTTTTCTGCCAAACCTGCACTCCCATCGTTTTTGGGTTGAAGGTGAGAAGCGTTTTGTAACGCTGCGCGTATCTGCTAAAGGTATGCGTGTTATCGATAAAAAGGGTATCGAAGCGGTTCTGGCCGATCTGCGTGCCCGTGGTGAAAAGTATTAAGGAACTGAATCATGGCTAAAGGTGTTCGCGAGAAGATCAAGCTGGTTTCTTCTGCTGGTACTGGTCACTACTATACCACTACGAAGAACAAACGTACTAAGCCGGAAAAACTGGAACTGAAAAAATTCGATCCAGTTGTTCGTCAGCACGTTATCTACAAAGAAGCTAAAATCAAGTAATTTTAGTGGATCTGAAAAACCCGGCTTTGGCCGGGTTTTTTTATCCCTTCAGCCGGACAGTTCGCAGGAGGAGACATGCCAGAGTTACCCGAAGTGGAAACCAGTCGCCGGGGGATTTCGCCTTGGTTGGTCGGCCATACCATTTTGTATGCGGAGGTACGTAATGCACGTCTGCGCTGGCCTGTTTCTCCTGAAATTCTGTCGCTGAGCGATACGCCTGTGCTGAGTGTGCAGCGGCGTGCTAAATATCTGCTGATTGAGTTGCCGACCGGCTGGATAATCATCCATCTGGGGATGTCCGGCAGCCTGCGGGTGTTGCCGGAATACCGCGAGCCGGATAAGCACGACCATGTCGATCTGGTGATGGATAGCGGCAAGGTGCTGCGTTATACCGATCCACGCCGTTTCGGCGCCTGGTTATGGTGTGATGACCCGGCGGCCAGTTCGGTGCTGGCGCATCTGGGGCCAGAACCGCTGAGCGATGATTTTTCCGGCGATTATCTGTTTGCCCAATCCCGTGGCCGTAAGACGCCGGTTAAGCAGTGGATCATGGACAACAAGCTGGTAGTGGGGGTCGGCAATATCTACGCCAGTGAATCGTTGTTCAGCGCCGGCATTCTGCCGGAGCGGCCAGCGGGGGCGTTGTCTGAGGCCGAAGCCAACCAGTTAGTACACACCATCAAACAGGTATTGCAGCGTTCCATTGAGCAGGGCGGCACTACGCTGCGTGATTTCCTGCAATCTGACGGTAAACCGGGTTATTTCGCGCAGGAATTGCAGGTTTATGGCCGCAGCGGCGAACCCTGTCGCCATTGCGGCACCGCGATTGAGAGTATTAAGCAGGGCCAGCGCAGCACCTTTTTCTGCAAACGTTGCCAGCGTTAAACGCCATTTTTTCCTGAAAAGTTAAGACTACGCTGCTGTCAGCTTAATTTTTTCAGTAACGCGGTGGCGACGGGGAAGGGCAGAAAGTGCGACACATCGCCGCCGTGACGGGCGACTTCTTTCACCAGCGACGATGAAATGAACGACCACTGCTCAGATGGCATCAGGAATACGCTTTCCAGTGTTGGCATCAGATGGTGATTCATTTTGGCCAGTTGCAGTTCGTATTCGAAATCAGATACGGCGCGTAGCCCTCGCACCAGAATCGTCGCCTGACGCTGCTGGGCGAAATTGGCCATCAGATCGGTAAAACCAACCACCTCGACGTTCGACAGGTGCTGCGTGGCTTCTTTCGCCAGCGCCACCCGTTCTTCCAGCGTAAACAGCGTGTTTTTGCTGGGACTGGCGGCAATGGCCAGAATCAGGTGGTCAAACATACGTGTCGCGCGCGTCAGCAGATCCAAATGACCGTTAGTCATTGGGTCAAAGGTGCCGGGGTAGATAGCTCTAGTCTTCATGGTGCTGGTGTTCCTGACGAGTGTCTCGCTGGTTATTCAAGGCCCATAATCCAGTATATTTGTTAAACGTGTACTGCGCATTCACGATAGCCAGCAGCAACCCCTGCTTACCGTCGAGGAAACCGGCGCGTATTAGCCAGGTTTTGACGAACGCCCCCAACGTATGCAACACGATAGCGCTGAAACCGCAGCGCTTGCCCTGCAGGAAACGCTCGTTGGCCCAGCTTTGTGCGTAAGCGAGCTGTTTTTTCTGAAAGCTGAACAAGTCTCGACAGGTGAGGTGCTTCAGGTCGCCGCACAGCGATATCACCCTGGCTGCGCCATAGTCGAGGGATTCGTGTACGGCGTTATTGTTGTAACGGTATTGTCTGGGATAGAGGCGAATGACTTCATCGGGATACCAGCCGCTGTGGCGCATGAAGCGCCCCAGAAACAGATTGCGGCGGGCGCAGCGGTAGACGGCATCGCTTTCAGGGGCGGCGAGCGTCGTCTCGATGGATTGCCGTAGCGCTGGCGTCACCCGCTCGTCGGTATCAATCATGAAGATGTAATCACCGTTGGCGTACTGCTGTGCCAGTTGGCGCTGTTTGCCAAAGCCGGGCCAGTCAGTGTTCTGATGGACCTGTGCGCCATGACGACGGGCGATATCCAGCGTGTCGTCGCTGCTGCCGGAGTCCAGCACGATAATTTCATCGGCCCAGTTAACCGACGTCAGACAATCGGGCAGCAGTTCTGCCGCGTTATGGCTGATAATCACAACGGATAAGCGTTTCCGGTTCATTACTGGCTCCGTGGCGGCAGGTATGGCTCAAGCAAGGTCAGCAAGCTTTGCAGCGCACCCTGATTTTTATGCAGTACGTCCACGGCATGGCGACCATGGTAGCGGCGATAGTCATCGTCTGACAGCAGCGTCGTGACCTGTTTCACTAGTGAAGCGGTATCCTGCACGGTGATCAACCCGTCGGATTCCTGCAGACGGGCACAGATGTCCTTGAAATTAAAGGTATGTGGTCCCATCAACACCGGGATGGCATGTGCGGCTGGCTCCAGCGGGTTATGACCGCCCCGTTCAATCAGGCTACCGCCGACAAATGCCAGATCGGCAATGCCGTATAGCAGCATTAATTCGCCCATGGTATCGCCAATCACGACATGGGACGAGGCAGGAGGAATACTACCCGCACTGCGCAGGGTATATTCCAATCCCGCTTTGCGGACGATGGCTTTGGCGTCGTCAAAGCGGTCAGGGTGACGCGGTACCAGAATCAGCAACAGAGTGGGAAACGCTTTTAGCAATTCAATATGAGCATCGACAATGATCTTTTCTTCGCCGTCGTGGGTGCTGGCAGCAATCCACACCGGGCGCAGAGACGCCCATTGACGACGCAATGTTACGGCGCGTGCAGCCAGCTCCGGCGTGACAGAAATGTCGAATTTCAGGCTGCCGGTGACATTCAACTGGCTGCGTTTCAGCCCCAGATTGATAAAGCGCTCGCCGTCTTCCGCATTTTGCACCGCGATAAGGGTAATGCGACGCAGCAGCGTGCGCATAAAGTGGCCGAGTTTGCGATAACCGTTAGCGGAGCGTTCAGACAAACGTGCGTTGGCAATGACGAGTGGGATTTCTCGCTGGTGCAGTGCGGTGATGAGGTTAGGCCACAACTCGGTTTCCATGATGATCACCAGACGCGGCTGCACATGATCAAGAAAGCGCGCCATCGCACCGGGCAGATCGTACGGCAGGTAGACGTGGTAGACATCTTTGCCGAATGCGGATAACGCGCGCTCAGAGCCGGTCGGCGTCATGGTGGTGACGGTAATCGGCAGCGACGGGTAACGGTGGCGCAAAGCGCGAACCAACGGTACTGCGGCCAGCGTCTCTCCGACAGAGACGGAGTGCAGCAGTATGCCTTCCGGTTTTACCTGATCTTTGTAGAAACCATAACGTTCACCCCAACGTTTGCGGTACGCAGGGATTTTTCGGCCCCGAAGCCAAAGACGCAGCCAGATAAGCGGCTGGATGATGTAAAACAGAAAGGTATACAGCTTTTGTAACATATTCATCGGTATTGTATTCGTAATAGGGAATGATGTATTGCTTTCTTATCGTCAACGGGGTGTAGCGTAACTGGAGGCAGACTATGGCCTTCCCGCTCTGATTCAGAATCAATGTGGCTTTGCCAATGCCAGATAGCGCTCGCAGATTGTCTCAAGGCGGTAGCGTGCGAGCTGTTCGGGATCAATCGACGGCGGTGATTGCAACACGGATATCATCGTATCAGCCAACGCGGGCTCATTCAGATCGGACAGGCCGCGGGCCAGATCGCCTGTCAGAATTTCCTCCGGCCCGCCTGGACAGCGGGTGCTGACAACCGGTGTTCCGCAGAACAAGCTTTCTACCAAAACGTTGCCAAATCCTTCACTGTCGGAGCTGAGTACCAGCAGGCGTGCGTGGCGAATATACGGGTAAGGATTTTCGCAAAAACCGTGAAAAATGACCCGATTGGCGATGTTGAGTTCTTCAGCGAGCTGCTTGAGCTGCTGCGTATATCCATCGGACCCTTTGCCCAACAAGAGTAACGGCAGCGTAATGCCGCTTAGCGCATAGGCTCGAAGCAAACGATCATGGCGTTTGTGTGGGTGCAGACGTCCGACATGAATAAGGTATTCCTGACCCGCCAATTCGCAAGGCTGAGCGGCCAGCGCAGCAATGCGGTCAAAATCAAATGGGTTATTGATAACCTCGGCGCGATTGGGCATGACGTGAAAAGACTGCATCATGTCGTCCAGTACTGCCTGGGATACGCCAATCAGATTGCGCCGTTGGTAAATGCGTTGAATCTTTTGACGTTTCAGCCAGCGTGAAAAACCGCGTCGATGCCCAAGATAAGAAGGGGAAAACATACCGTGTAGGCAGAACCAGATGTTGCTGCGGTTCAGGGTCGCGCATTGAGCTACGATACGGTCCGTTTTATGCAGATTCGATAGCACCAGATCAAAGTGTCCGTGCCGGGCTTCCGCTTCACGAATCGCAACATCCAGTGCCGCTGCACGGCGCGGTAGTTCACGCAATTTACGCCAGGGTGTCCGACAGGTATCGATGATGGTTTGATACGTTAACCCTGAAGGCAGCGGATATGCCTGTACATCTCGCAAGGAGAACAGCGAAACCTGATGCTGCGCGGCAATAAATCCTTCGGCGAGCGTCAATACCACTTTTTCCGCTCCGCCACCAGGCAGGCCATCGATAAGTATCAGGATCCTCATGTATTACTCCAGTATGGTTTGGTAGAGCGAGATGAGCTGCCGCGAAAGTTTTTGTGGTGACGCGTCAAGGATGCGGGTACGCGCGGCCTGTGCCATGGCGCTGCCAGGAGCCGATGATGGCAAAGCCATGATGGCGTCAGTCAGCGCGGAGATATCCAGCGCATCGCAGATGTAGCCGTTATGTTCTGGCAGGATAAATTCTGCACCCCCGCAGGTGGTTGAGGTGATTACGGGTAACCCGCACGCCATGGCTTCCAGAATGACGTTCGGAAACGGATCGTACAGCGTTGGTAGCAGCAATCCATCGGCGGCGTGATAGTAAGGTTGAGGGTCCTTTTGCATACCGACAAAGCGGATACGAGATAAGCAACCTAACGATGTGGCGAGAGCGCGATATTTGTGTTCAGCTTTGTCCTGCCCAACGACAATCAGATAGCGATTTGTGGCGGCGATAGCCCGAATCGCCGCGTCTAACCCCTTGCGCTCAAAGCCTGAGCCGACGAATACCAGCACGCAACCATCCTCTGGCAGCGACAGCGAGGCGCGAATGTGTTGTCTCTGCGCCGAACTGGCAGGCTGAAACACGGTACTGTCGATGGCGTTGTAAATCACATGGATTTTGCTGGCAGGCAGGCTAAATTCGTCGATGATTTCCTGCTTTATCATTTCAGCATTGCAAATCACGGCCTTGAGCTGCGGATTGTGGTACATGTCCGTTTCTGCCTGCATCACATAGCGATGGAAACGATTTGTGAACAGAAGTTTGCTGCGCCACGTTGGCAGCAGTCGCGCTCGTTGTTGTAACCAGCGGCGATGAACACCATCACCGGCACGATAAATATCGCAACCCGCGATACGCTCATGACTTTGAACCAGATCGAAACGTTGCTGATGCCATAGCGTTCGCGCTGCCCCGGCAAAGCTACGCTCGCGGTTGATACGCCCCCAGTAGCGCGGATTACATAAGTGCAATTGCCAGTTGGCTTTTCTATCACCCTGCCATTCGCGGGTAATCACGTTGAGCTGCAGATTATCGGTAGACAGAGCCTCAAGCGCCCGCCCGATAAACCGTTCTGCCCCACCGTCAGGACGATATTTTTGCCGCACTATCGCGATACGTAATGGCGTCACAATACTTGTCTCACACTAGTTGTCTCACTGATGTTGTTTCACGAGATAACTGCCTCCGAGCTGCGGCAATCACATCGTCTGCAGGAATCAGATCCAGATAACGCTGATCGGTTTGGGTATCAATATCATCAGGATCAGGCAATTTGCCGTAATGACCTGCCCAGATAATCTCCCCGGTAGCTTGCCAGGGGTGCCAGAATGTCAGTTTGGAAGGGCCAAATAGCGCAATACACGGGGTTTGCAGTGCAGCCGCCATGTGCATAGGGACGGAATCTACGCCCAGAAACAACACAGCATGATCTATCAAGGAGGCTAACTGTCGCAGCGTCAACTGGCCGGATAACGATATGACGCCATCAGCGGGGGAACGAGCCAGAATATCCGCTACCATTTGCTGCTCTGACGCGTCTGGCCCTGACGTCAACACCAGCTTATACCCCTCCTGATGCAGCGCAGTAATCACCTCTGCCCATTTCGCTTCGCTCCAGCATTTGAAGAACCAGCGCGACGTAGGTTGAATGACGATATAGCGCTCACCGATGTGCTGCTGGTGTAGCTTTTTCTGACAGAGTTCCCAGTCGGATGGGGTATAACACATTGAAACTTGTGTATTCACTGCGGGTAGCGTCAGTGGGTCCAGAATGGACAGGTTTTGTTCGACGGTATGTTGTGTCGCATGGCGATGGGTATCGACCAGATGGGTATGACAATAGCGCCAGAAAACATGTTGGCGTTTGGGAAAGCCGAAACCCAGTCTTATCGGTGCCCGGCTCAGGCCCGTAATCAGAGCGCTACGCCACTGATCGGCCAGATTGACGACGATGTCATAACCCTGTGCCGTTATATCCTTAAGCAGGCGAAACTCATGGCGCAACTGTGCGGCGACACCTTCTTTCTTCCATTGTCGATCAATCGTTATCAGACGATGGATGCGAGGATTGGCTACCAGCATATCCTGTGTTTCCAGATACATCAGAACATCTATCTGGGCTTCGGGATAGCATTCGCTCAGCGTATTGATAACAGGAGTAATCAGCAGCATGTCACCATGATGGCGTAATTTAATCAGTAAAATACGCTGGAACGCGTTGGCTGCGACGTTATGATTCATCTGCGATGGTTCTCATTACAAGCAAGCCGTGATTTTAAATGACATCCTTATGGGTGGCTACTGTTGTTCGTCGTTCGGATGTCTTAGGCCATATTCAACCGACAGTTATATCGCTGCTGAACCACCATTTACGGTTTACGGAGTGAACGCAGCTTGCGTAACATAAGCTTCCCAGGCTATCAGGTGAATACTTCCATGAGTAAACCCGCGTTTATCATTACGATCGATACTGAAGGTGATAATCTTTGGCAGAACGACGAGCGTATTTTGACAGAAAATACCCGTTATCTACCGCGCTTTCAGGCATTGTGCGAACAATACGGCTTTAAACCCACTTGGCTGACCAACTATGAGATGGCAAGCGATCCTGCGTATGTTGAGTTTGCGCGTGATGTTATCGCCAGGAATCAAGGGGAAGTAGGGATGCATTTGCACGCCTGGAACAGCCCCCCGGAACATGATTTGACTGGCAATGACTGGCATCATAAGCCTTATCTTATTGAATATCCTGAAGAGGTCATGCGTCAAAAAATCGCTTATATGACGTCGCTGCTGGAAGAGACGTTTCAGGTGCCTATGCGCAGCCACCGCGCTGGCCGTTGGGCCATGAATACGACTTATGCCAGACTGCTGGTTGAGTTTGGTTACCGGGTGGATTGTTCGGTAACGCCTCGCGTCAACTGGCAGACGGCTCTCGGCGCACCACAGGGCACAGGCGGAACGGATTACAGCGGTTTCCCGCATCATGCCTATTTCATGGATATTAATCAGATTGACAGGCCGGGTGAGTCTGCATTGCTTGAAGTACCGATGAGCATCCAATACAAACATAACGCTATCGTCAATGGTCTGAAGCAGACGTTTGATCGACTGGCGGGTAAAAGGCGTAGCCCTTCAGTCCACTGGCTGAGGCCGAAAAGAAACAATCTGGCGCAGATGAAAATGGTGGTGGAGAGGACTCTGGCGCAAGGGAGCGATTATGTTGAGTTTATGCTGCACTCTTCAGAGTTTATGCCAGGTGGCAGCCCGACATTCACCAATGAGGCGCAGATAGAAGCACTGTATGACGATTTGGCGCAATTGTTTGCCTGGTTGTCAGAGCGAACCGAGGGTAAAACGCTTTATGAGTATTATCAGAGTATCAAGGTTGCTAAAGCATGAAGAAAGGCTGGAAGTTCAAGGCGGTTGATCTTTACTTACGGTTGGTTGCGCCCAGAAAAGTGCGCTTGCAGTCAGCACAGCAATTAATGGATGAAACCAATTTTTCTCATATCGTCATTTATTCCACGACGGCGCTGGGCGATTTTATGTTTAATACGCCAGCGATACATGCGGTACGCCAACGTTTTCCCGATGCCACCATTACGCTGGTGGTACATCAAAAGTTGTATGAGTTGGTGGTTGATGGATCGGAGTGGCAGCACGTCTTGTGCTGGAATAGTAAGGTCAACTCTGTCCCCCGTCTGGTGAAAGATATTCGGAATATTGCTGAGCCAGATTTAGCGATTATTTTGCACTCCCACGATCCATACGACTATTTGAGCGCGGTGCTGTCTGGTGCGCGTTATGTTTTGCGCGACAACCATCAGGACGGCATTGAGGCAATGAACCGGTGGCTGTCTGGGTATGTTATCGGTTTTCATGGTCATCTTATCCAGCGGCGGTTGGAACTGGTTGCTATGCTGGGCGCCGATATTAATGACATTGCCATGCGTATTCCGTTTCCTCTTGCTCCTGCGATTAAACATGAACACAGAATCGTGTTGGGTTTCCAGATGGGGGCGTCGACACCGGAACGCTGTTGGCCTGTTGAGTATTTTGCTCGTCTGACGGAACGTGTGTGCGCATCGGATGAACGTATTGATATTGTGCTGATAGGCGGTGGTGAGAGAGAGATTGCTCAAGGGAAAGCATTTTTCAACACACTGGATAACCAATATCATTCCAGGGTGCTTAACAATATTGGTGCTACGACTCTCAAAGAGTTGGTCGCTACTATTCAGGGTATGGACATGTTATTAACGGGGGATACCGGGCCGTTACATCTTGCCGTTGCACTACGGGTACCGACAGTGAGCCTGTTTGTTACCGCAACGCCGGCGCTGACTGGACCGTATCAGGACCCCGAATTGCATGATATTATCTATGGTATACAAAATAATCTTAATATACAGACAGATAATCTTATGAGGCTTATTTCCTTGCAGCAGGTAGAAGCCAAAGTTCGTGAGCGAATAGAAAAGATTGATGTGACTAAATACGCGGTGAAAAAAGAAAGCACAGAGGTATATACCCAAAAATAATTCGAATTGCAGGAAGGCGGCAAGAGAGTAAATACCGGTGAGCTGACTCAGATAAGTGATTCGGGTGAGCGAAAACAGCCAGCACACCTGCAACTTGAAGTATGATGGGTATAACAATACGCCACTGCGTTGTCACATTAAGATGTGGCAGACATCTCCCGGTTTTATATTTCCAGAGAGATGTCTTTTTTTCTAACGGGCAAGGAAAGCGAAAGCATATCTAAACCACCATAAGGGCTTCCACCACTTATTCTGCTGTGGTGTAGGAGCGGCTCGATGGTGACATTTTATTATGCTCCAGGTGAAATTCAGAAACATACGGCTGTGGCCATATTCTTTACCATAGGTTTCGATTTCATATTTCTTTCTGGCATCGATGGGGGTGTTGGCAGAGAGATCGCGCGTTAGGGTATGATATGATTTATCACGGTCAAGATTTCGTTCTGAACAAAGATATTTTTTTGGCAGATAACGTTGAATAGAGCCCTGATATTTCTGATACTTCACGAAGCGGTAGTCTTCCGCACCATAATTCCCCGAAAATTCCTCATCATAGCCAAAGAATCGCATGAATCTCGCGCGTGACATGAAAAAAAGGTTCGAGTGACCTTTGTATATTTTTCCAGGATTTTCCGGTGAATTGCGATAAATTTTAAAGAAAGAACGACCTGGGTTGCGTCTGCGCGCCATGTATCGCAGTGTGTTTTCATGGATAATATGATCAAGATCCGTAACGACAAATTTGTCAGATTTGGCATACAGGACACCGAGGTTTCTTGCGCCAGCCTGATTCCATTTTATATCTTCATTTATTTTTAACCAGGTAATATTGAGATTAACATCAGGAATATCATAATTAACGGGAGAGCCATCATCAACGATTACAAATTGAATGACATCCAAAAGTTTTGGATCATATTTTTCATATTCACGTAATAATGATACAACAGAATTTATGTCATTCTGATTGCAATAGAAATGGGTAATGTAACTTAGTTTTATATGAGACTTATCTACTTTAATGAACTTGTTTTCGTCTTTCATAAATTATATTGGTTTTAATTTAAATAAGAAGTAGTATATTTGTTGTGGGATGTTAATGCAATAAGTTTATGCATTGTGGAGGGTAGGTCTGACACTATATTTCTGAAGTATATTTATCCTATTGTACGATAAAATATTTAATTCACTGTGGTGTGATACTCAAAATAATTTGACCTGCAGAAAGGTTGGTAATTGAGTGAATCCCTATGAGCTTAGTAAAGTAAATGATTTGGGTGAGCGAATGCCGCCAACGCACCTGCAACTTGAAGTATGATGGGTATATATTGATTTCGTGGTGTGTTTATCAATTACATTACATCTTTTTCTTAGTTGAACATGCTAAATTTTACACAGCAGGAAAATCCTATTTTCTAATCTGGCTGGTTTCGGTGCTGTGTATCAGCCACGATTTTAAATCAATAATTAGATAAACGACATTACACATATGTACACATAATTTTTCCATGATTGACTATACATGAAGATGCAACAAAGTGCATAATAAAAGTACAAGCGGAAGTCCTGATGGGATTCTTGTACACTATTTTGGTACATTTCCAGATTCAAAATTCAAGGGTTAGATATTCGAAAAGTTTAAAAATTTAAAGCTTACAGACATGCAGATACCTGTGTGGATCAAGGTGAGTGAACATTCCAGGGGCAGGCTGATAGGAAATTCTGATAGGACTAAGATAAAATTTAGTTCGGAATTTATATAATATAAAATTTGATGAAGTGAATATACCCTAAATAATTCGAGTTGCAGGACAACGCGCTCGCGCGTTGAACAACGCAACGCGTTGGCCCGTTAGGGCAAGGCTCATATGAGCCTTGTAACGCGGCAACTGAGTGAATCCCCAGGAGCTTACTCAAGTAAGTGACTGGGGTGAGCGAGGGCAGCCAACGCACCTGCAACTTGAAGTATGACGGGTATATATCAGAAAATCCTGAGCCTTACATTTAATATAGTCAGTTATAGACGATATTCAAATGATAATTATTAAATATTTAGGGTGGGAGCGATGCGCTTTCCACGACTATAGGGAAATTGCTTTGAAATACGGTTTTAATGCGGAAACATCACCGTATTTTTTAGAATTTGCCATGGAGCATGGCGCCGCTTTAGAGTTTTTCTTGCTTAAAAAAAAGGGAGTGATTACCGGGGCTTGTTGTGTCGATAACGGATGGCTATGTAATGATGTCAAAAACCCGAAGAGTCAAACATCAGAAATCCCTATACCTGGATATACTATAAAGCTCCCTTTTCTTAACGGGACTGGTTGTGTCATTCCTTTCAAATCTAAGCACCTTTCCTTAGATAATATCAATGTTTTTAATGCATCCTTTAGCATTCTTTCTAAAAGAGATGTTGCCATCTCTAAGTCGTTATCAGAATTTTCAAAGAAGACGATATCGACAAGGAATCGAGAGATGAAGAAATTTCTGGAGGATGGCGGTTCTTTCCGAAGTTTGTCTGAATTCCAGGCTGGAGAGCTATATTCTATTTATTGTGATTTGTATTCCAAAAGAAGACCTGAAAAATCAGCCTTCTCACAGGTAGGGAAAGATTTCTTTCACTCCTTCCAAAAGGATTTTATTGGTGATGTAGCTCTTATTAATAATGAGCCTGTAGCATTCCAGTTAAATTTATCTTCGTTATCTAACTATGGCCTGTTCGTAGACTTCATTAACATCGGTTATGACACATCAGTAAAAAATCATTCCCTGGGAACTCTTATGATGTGGAGAAATTTGCAATTGATTGAGTCTCAGGCTTTGGCGTGCCATGCGCCATTAACCTATTCATTCGGGATGATGTCCGGAGAATATAAGAAACGTTGGTGTAACGCTTACCGAGTGGGAAGAGTAATAACGATATAAGTTATTTTTACTATAAGCGGGTGTAATCTGACTATAAAGGTAACGTTATTAATGAATTAAAGTGGAGTTCCAGGAGGGAACTCCATTTTAATATTATTTTTCAGGCCTAATCATCATTTTTTATCTTGACTATCTCGATATGATATCAGGCACAATAGGAGACCACACAAGAACATATATTCTTCCATATAATGGTCAAGGAGAATGCGATCCACTGCCGAGCGGAATAAAAAACCACCTGAAATTAGGAATAATACTATTCCAGCTGCTTTGTTTTCTTTAAAAAAAGCATGATAAGATTTTTTCAATAATAATAGATTGTATCCTATCCATAAAAATATACCTATAATTCCATACTGTAGTCCATATTCTAAGATACCACTGTGGCTGTGGCTGATATCAATTGAGGGATTACGATATTTTTCCTGTAATCGATAAAGGAAGGCGGTTTTACTTGTTCCCAAACCCAATGGATGTTCAATAATAAGATTACTTGCCTGATGAAAATAGGCTATGCGACATGTATTGGAGTGATTTGCGGGAGTGCCATCCTTGCGGAGCGGAGTAATTTTATTTTGATTTTCGAATATAAAACAAAAGCTATTACTAGGGACATTCCACCCAATAATTATATCCTCTTCTATTCCTTTCCATCGTGGGTCTTCTTTATAGGAGAATATGCCGACGCTAAGAATAAATGCTGTTATTAACCCAATAAGAATTGATGCTTTAATAAGGTTTGTTTTTTTTGCTTTTTTTATAAGAAAAATAAATCCTATAGATAATAGCCCCATAATCATACCGACGGTACCCCAACGGGTGTTAGAGAATGCAGTAGCAATAATGTCGATGATGACTAAGAAAGCCACGGTTCTGGTTTTTAGTGTCAGTAAATTTTCTTCATTAAAGATGCGAAGAAACAGATCGGTAAAAATGACCATGCTGATTAAGTTAATTTGAAAACTTAATTCAAGGCGAGAAGGAAATATATAGGTTTCCCCCCAGGGTATACTCCCTGTTTTAAATAAAATATAAAAGAAAGAAAGCGTGTGAAAAAAAATTGGCGCCCAAAAACTAACAATAATAGCCGTAATGATTCCACGTGTGCTGATATTCTTTATGTAAGTTGAGACTAATGGGTAAAATATCAATCCATAAGCAAAGAGCATTAATGGCCGTAACCATTGACTATGCCATGCCCTGAACATTTCTTTATGAGCAGGTGAGAAAAAAATACCACATGCCAGTGTAATCATGGTCATGATGGCTAATACCCATGCAATATCTTTTATTTTGCTATAATCTACTTTTTTCAGGAACGTTCTATCTTTGAATATAAATACGATAGAAATAAAAAAGACACCATAAATTAAGAAATTTCTATGAAAGGGAAGAACTTGGCTTGGGCTGGCCCAAAACGCACAAAGTAGCAATGTCATGGATAGTAAAAATAACATTGCGATTTTTTTGTTAAGTTTTAACATATTTTTCCGAATGCCTTGCTTTGATGTATTGGCTTGCACAGCTTGGTCTGCCGCCAGGCTCCTGATATCCACCTGTTGCTTTCATTTGTCACACCGACATAAAGCAGAGGCGTTATATCTTATCTGTGAGCTGTTCGAATACACTTTCGGCGGAAGTACTACTCATATTATTGTTACAAGATATCAACGCAACCTGGTTTTGGCCGTAACCGCCAATCAATCCCGGATCGGTCGGGCCGTACAGCGTGATGTTGGGTCGGTCCAGCGCGGCGGCAAGGTGGCTGAGTCCGGTATCTACCGATACCACGGCTTGTGCACCAGCCAGCACGCCAGCGACCTGTTCCAGGGTAAGCCGGGGCAGCACTTCCACGTGAGAAAACCCGGTTGCCAGCCGCTGCGCCCGCTGGTGCTCGTGCTCTGCGCCCCAGGGGAGTTTGATGCGTAGCCCACGAGCTTCAGCCAGTGCGATCAACTCGCGCCAGTGTGCCTCCGGCCAGTGTTTTTCATCCCGCGTAGTGGCATGTAGAAACACCAGATACGGCTGACTGTCAGCGGGGTGCGCCGACAAAAAACGCGCTGCAATCGCATAATCGCCCTGTTCTACGGGCTTGCGGTAGTTCAGGCTGAAGGAAAACAGTTCCCGAATGCGTTCTACCGCGTGTTGCTGGCGGCTTATCGGATGTCGATACTGATAAAACCAGCTTGCCAACGGTTCGCGGGCGCTTTTCCAGTCCAGCCCGTGCTTGTTGCCTAAGGCCAGGCGGGTCACCAGCACCGCGCTTTTCAGTAGTCCCTGTGCATCGATAACCGCATCGTAGCGCTTTTCCCGCAGCTGTTTTTTGAACGCAGCCCGCTCTGCGCGAGTTTCACGGCTGAACCAGCTTTTGCGCCAGCGACGAATAGCCACCGGGATAACGCGGTCAACCGCCGGATGCCAGCTGGGGATCTGAGCGAATCCTTCTTCTACTACCCAGTCAAACTGGATGCCGTGAATCACCTGCATGGCATCGGTCAGGGCTGGCAGGGTATGCAGCACATCACCCATAGATGAGGTTTTGACAATCAATACTCTCATGCTGGCTCCCCTTTGATGGGAAGATAGCGTGACAGCGCATCCAGCACCTGTTGCGGCTGAATATCGATCAGGCTCTGGTGATAGCCTTGCTCCGCATCGCCCTTGCGTACCCGCTGATAACCGGTGATCAGGCGGATAACCTCAGCCTGATGGGCGAGCGGCGGGGTAAAGTCCGGGCTGCTTGGGCCATACAGCGCCACCAACGGGCGGTTGAGCGCTGCTGCTACATGCATCAGGCCGGAATCGTTACTGACTATCGCCTGACAGGCGGCGATCAGCACGACCACCTGATCCAGCGTCGTTTGCCCTGCCAGATTAAGGCAATGCTCACGCGTATCGGTGCTCAGGGTTTGTCGAATGTCTTCCCCCGCCTGATGGTCGTTTTTCGAGCCAAACAGCACGACCTGATAACCTTGCTCGATAAGCACCTGTGCCAGTGCACCGTAGTGGTAATGCGGCCAGCGTTTGGCTGGGCCGAACTCCGCGCCGGGGCAAAAGCCGATCAACGGTCGGGTATCGGTAAGATTAAAGGCGGCGGCGATATCGGCAATTTCTGCGTCGTTCACCGTAAGCCGGGGCCACAATAAAGGCTGGGGCAAATCAGCTGCGCTGCGGATACGTGACCGGTCATAGGCCAGTGCCACATAACGCTGCACCATCAATGGGAACGCCGTCTTGTCCAGAATCCGTAGGTCGTTGAGCACACCGTAGCGCATTTCACCGCGCCAGCCGGTGCGGCGCGGGATGTTGGCAAAGAAGGGGACCAGGGCCGATTTGAAGGAGTTGGGCAGCACATAGGCGTGGTCATATTGCTGTTCACGCAGGGATACCCCCAGTTGCCGACGCTCGCCGAGCGCCAACATGCCGTGCCCCAGCGGCATAGGCAATGCCTGGCGCACTTCAGGCATACGCGCCAGCAGCGGGCGACACCAGGCCGGCGCCATCACATCAATGATAGCGTCCGGGTGTTCGGCCTTCAGAGTGCGATAAAAACTGTGCGACATCATCATATCGCCCACCCAGGAAGGACCGATAACCAGAATTTTCATACCGTTCGTGTTTCCTTACGGCAAAGCGAATCAGGCGTTGCGGTTCAGCCAGGTCAGGTAGTCAGCTACCCCTTCAGCTACCGTTTTGAATGGTTTGTCGTAACCGGCAGCGCGCAGATTAGTGAGGTCTGCCTGAGTGTAAGCCTGATAGCGGCCTTTTAGTTTTTCCGGGAAGGGAATGTATTCCACACTGCCTTTGTTGTGCCAGGCCAGCACCGCGTCCGCCACAGCCTGGAAGGATTCGGCGCGGCCAGTACCGCAGTTGAAGATGCCGGAAACGTTATGCTGCCAGAACCACAGGTTTACCGCCGCCACGTCACCGACATAAACGAAGTCGCGTTTGAAATTTTCGCTGCCGGCGAAGAGTTTCGGATTCTCGCCCTGATTGATCTGATTGTTCAGGTGGAATGCGACGCTTGCCATACTGCCTTTGTGGCTTTCGCGCGGCCCGTAGACGTTAAAGTAGCGGAAGCCGCAAATTTGCGAGTCGGCCTGCGGCAGAATATCGCGCACATATTGGTCGAACAGGAACTTAGAGTAACCGTAGACGTTGAGCGGCTGCTCGTACTGGCGGTTTTCCACGAAGTTGTCGGTGCGCCCACCGTAAGTCGCGGCGGAAGACGCGTACAGAAATGGGATGCCGCGCTCCAGACAGTAGTGCAGTACTTCTTTGGAGTACTGATAGTTGTTATCCATCATGTACTTGCCGTCCCACTCGGTGGTGGAGGAGCAGGCGCCTTCATGGAAGATGGCGTCGATATCGCCCAGGTCGTCGCCGGCAACGATACTGGCGATGAAATCTTCCTTATCCATGTAGTCGGCAATGTCCAGATCGACCAGATTGACGAACTTGGTGCCATCTTTAAGGTTGTCGACCACCAGAATATCCCGGTATCCATCATCATTCAGCGCCTTTACGATGTTGCTGCCGATGAAGCCGGCGCCGCCAGTTACGATAATCATGGGAGTTACCTTGTGCTAAACGTGCTGGTGGAGCACCACGCTCCACACCTGTTGAGCGCTATCATAGCATTTCGGCGCACCACAGGCATCCTGCGCTATTTTTCCCGCTGTTTTCTTGCCAGTCGCTTCGCATTTTCGGTGTGACCGCCGTGGCGTTTTGTGGCCTACCCACCACTCTGATTCGCATTTCTCCACTACCTTTACGTTCAGAGATCTGCCGCCACCGGGCGGGAGGCGAATGACGGAAAAAATAAGGAGAGCCGTGCCATGCCTGATGCGTTTTATCAACAGCTGACCGCTCAGCTTGTCTCGCTACACGACGAGGGGCTGTTTAAGGAAGAACGACCGATCACCACGGCGCAGCAGGCGCAAGTCACGGTGGCGAATGGCGGCGGGCTGATTAATTTTTGTGCAAACAATTATCTGGGTCTGGCTAATCATCCGGCTTTGATTAGTGCGGCCAAAGCCGGACTGGACAGCCACGGCTTTGGCATGGCATCGGTGCGTTTTATCTGCGGCACACAGGATATCCACCAGACGCTGGAGCACCGGCTGGCGGAGTTTCTTGGTATGGAAGACACCATTCTTTACTCCTCTTGCTTTGATGCTAACGGCGGGCTGTTTGAAACCCTGATGGGCGAGGAGGACGCGATTGTGTCCGACTCACTCAACCATGCCTCGATTATCGACGGTATTCGTCTGTCAAAAGCGCGTCGTTATCGTTATGGCAACAATGACATGCATCAGTTGGAAGCCCAGTTGCAACTGGCCAGGGCGGAAGGGGCGCGTAATCTGATGATTGCCACCGATGGCGTGTTTTCGATGGATGGCGTAATTGCCAATCTGCGCGGCATCTGCGATTTAGCCGAGCGTTACGACGCGCTGGTCATGGTAGACGACTCTCACGCCGTGGGGGTTGTCGGCGAGAACGGGCGCGGCACCCATGAATACTGTCAGGTGATGGGGCGGGTGGACATTATTACCGGTACGCTCGGCAAAGCGCTGGGCGGTGCTTCCGGCGGGTATACCGCTGCCCGCCGAGAGGTGGTGGAGTGGCTGCGCCAGCGATCCCGACCGTATCTGTTTTCCAATGCGTTAGCGCCGTCTATTGTCAGCGCATCGATCACGGTATTGGACCTGCTGCGCGATGGGCAGGCGTTGCGTCAGCGTTTGTGGCACAACGCCAGTCTGTTCCGCCAGCGGATGACCGATGCCGGGTTTACGCTCGCCGGTGCGGATCACGCCATTATTCCGGTGATGCTGGGGGATGCCCGACTGGCGCAGGCATTCGCCGCGGCTTTACAGCAAGAGGGGATTTACGTTACCGGTTTTTGCTATCCGGTGGTGCCGCACGGTCAGGCGCGCATTCGTACCCAGATGTCGGCGGCGCATACGCCAGAGCAGATTGAACAGGCTGTTGCGGCGTTTATTCGGGTCAGTCACCGTCTGAATGTGGTGGAGTGAGGATAGGGTGATGAAAGCACTGGCGAAATTACGCCCGGAGCCGGGCATCTGGCTGACGGATGTTCCGGTGCCGGAACCGGGCCACAACGACGTGATGATAAAAATCCATAAAACCGCGATTTGCGGCACAGACGTGCATATCTACAACTGGGATGCGTGGTCGCAGAAAACCATTCCGGTACCGATGGTGGTTGGGCATGAGTATGTCGGTGAAATCGTTGCGATTGGGCAGGAAGTGGAAGGGTTCAGGATTGGTGATCGGGTTTCAGGTGAAGGACATATTACCTGCGGTTATTGTCGCAACTGCCGTGCCGGGCGTCGTCATCTGTGCCGCAATACGTCTGGCGTCGGGGTTAACCGGCCAGGAGCGTTCGCCGAGTATCTGGTGATTCCGGCGTATAACGCGTTCCGCCTCCCGGCGGCGATTCCCGATGAGATCGCCGCCATCTTCGATCCGTTCGGCAACGCGGTGCATACCGCGTTGGCGTTTGATCTGGTGGGCGAAGACGTGCTGGTGAGCGGCGCTGGCCCTATTGGCGTGATGGCGGCAGCCGTGTGTCGTCATGTCGGTGCCCGTCATGTGGTGATTACCGATGTGAATGACTACCGACTGGCGCTGGCGCAGCAGATGGGGGTGACCCGTGCGGTGAATGTGTCGCAGGAATCATTAGCTGATGTGATGCGGGAACTGGGGATGACTGAAGGATTTGACGTTGCGCTGGAGATGTCCGGTTCGCCTGTTGCTTTTCGCACGTTGCTATCGGTGATGAATCACGGTGGTCGCATCGCCATGCTGGGGATTCAGCCGGAAGCGGTCGCGGTAGACTGGAGCGACATCATTTTCAAAGGGCTGGTGATTAAAGGTATTTATGGCCGGGAGATGTTCGAAACCTGGTACAAAATGGCGGCGTTGATCCAATCGGGGTTGGATCTGTCGCCCATCATCACCCACCGCTACGCGATTGATGACTTTCAGCAAGGTTTTGATGTGATGCGATCCGGCCAGTCCGGCAAGGTTGTGCTGAGCTGGGAGTCATGCGCCGCCGGGTAAGGGGAGGCGGCGCGTGTCGTTATCCCAGCCAGGTCTGCCAGTGTTGTTTCAGGTAGCTGACGGCGGGGCTGGTTGCCAGATTGCGTCCGAGCTGTCGCCACAACTCAGGTTGAGAGATAGTGGGCAGCGGTTGTTTGATGGGGCAAACCTGAACAGGGCGCAGGCGTTTTTGCACCGGTGTGGCCGGTTGTGACGCGAGGTACGTCGGCACCGGCGTGTAGCGCGGTTCTGCTTCGTTCAGCAACTGGCTGGGGCGTACCAGTACGATATCCGCCGGTAGCGTCGGCAGCATCTGCTGCAATACCTGAATCGTGGCGGGATGAGGGTGGCCGATAGCGATGGCGTATCCGCTGCGTTGCGCTATCTCCACGGCACGGCTGAACTGGCGTCGGATATCGGCAACGTTCTGGGTGTCATCCAAAAATACTTTGCGTTTGAGCACTTTGATGCCGGTGCCTGCCGCTGCCCGGCTGGCCTGACTGCTGCCGATAGTCATGCTATCGAGAAAGTAGAGAGGGTAGGCAGTCATCGCCTGCATCACCTTCTGCATTCCCGGCAGGCTGGCGGTCATGGCGCTACCCATGTGGTTGTTCAACCCAACGGCGTAAGGCACCTTGTTGACCGCGTCACGCAGGATACGCGCTATCTCCTCGCTGCTCATGTCGGGGCGCAGCGTGTCTCGTTCCAGCGGTTGTTTGCTCATCGGTGCCATCGGCAGGTGAATCAACACTTCATGACCTTGTGCATGAGCTTTGGTCGCCATGTCGCGGGCATACGGCGCATTAGGCAGGACCGCTACGGAAATGGCGGCAGGCATCGCCAGCACCTGATTTTCGTTATGCGGGCGATAGCCGAAATCATCAATCACCAATGCCAGTTTGCCAGCCCAGACGGGAAGGGCCAGCAGCGTGCCGGTGAGGGTCATACCGGTGATAGTCAGCAAGCGAGAGAATAATGGTTGCACACTTACCTTCCTAGCCAGGGTAAGGGGTTGACCGCCTGTCCCTGACGCCGAATTTCAAAATAGAGAGCGGACTGACTCTGCCCGCCGCTGTTGCCGACTAAGGCTATCGGCTGACCGGCTTTCACGTGCGCGCCTACCGACACCAGCGCGCTCTGGTTATAACCGTACAGGCTCATGTCGCCTTTACCGTGTTCCAGCACTACCACCTGGCCGTAACCCTGTAGCCAGTCTGCCATTAACACGGTGCCATCGGCGATAGCGTGCACTTGCGTCCCTTCGGATGCGCCGATCACCAGCCCCTTCCAGCGCAGTTCGCCCTGCAATGGCTCGCCGAAACGGTGTAGTGTGCGTCCGCGTACCGGCCACACATATTGGCCGGCTGGCTGGCCTAAGCCACCAGTACGCGCCATCAATGAGCGCTCCTGCTCGTTAGGTTTATAACTGGCGCCGCTACGTTTGGCCTGTTCTTCTTTTTCGCGCAGTCGGGCGGCCTCGCGGGCTTCACGCTCCGCTCGCGCTTTGGCTTCGCGTTCTGCCCGTGCAATCTGGTCGCGCAGATGGGTTTCGTTCTGGCGTAGTTCCGTCAACTGCTGCTGGTCTTTTTCCAGCGTATTTTCCAGTGCGCCTAAGGTCTTTTGCCGTTCGCTCTGAGCTTGTTCCAGTGTGTTCTGTTGTTGCTGTTGGTCGCCGAGCAGGCGTTTTTGTTGCGCGTGTTTCTGCTCCAGTTGCAGCTTCTGGCTGGCTAGCTGCGCACGAGTTTGCTGTAGCTCGGTGATGGATTGTTCGCGTGCTTTATTCAGGTAATTGAAGTAAGCAAGGATACGTTCACGACGCTGGCTCTCTTCACCGCTGAGGATCAGTTGCAGTGCGCCATGCTGTCCCTGACGAAACGCCGCATCAAGCTGTTTCGCCAGCAGAGTTTCCTGTCTTTTCTGCTGCGTGTGCAGCTTAGTAATAGAGGCGTTCAGACCGCTGATATCCTGGTTCAGGTGCTCAAGGGTGGCGCGGGTTTCACGTAACTGGTGGGTAGATTGAGCAATAGACTGTTCCTGCTTTTTCAGTTGCTCCAGCAGGGCACTACGGCGTTGCTGCTGCTCCCGAACGCTTTTTTCCTTCTCTGCGATATCCTGTTGCAGCGATTTCAACTGCTGCTGACTATCGTCGCTCCAGCCTGGGCATGGCAACAGCAGCACGCCAACACAAAGCACACTGGCGCACCGGCTTAACAGTTTGTTACGACCCGTTGGGAACGGTACAGAGAACGCTTTTTTGCTCATGGCGAAAGATTATTCCACGATGAACCGCGCCTTACCAGTTGTCTGGTCAGGGATTTCTATTTCCATCCATGACAGTAGTCTGCTTGTTGACAGGGCTGAATCACGTAGATAAATGCAAATCGTCGCGCAGAATCGTGATGCGATGTTGGCTTACAGGCTGTAATTGCAGTATCGCACAGGTATACTCAGACACCCTGTATTTGAATTGCTTAACTGATTTCGGAGTCGTTACACCCCATGCAAGAGATTATGCCATTCATCAGCCGACACACGATTCTGAGCCTGGCCTGGATTGCCCTGCTGGTCGCTGTCATTGTGCTTACGGTGAAGAGTAAACTGTCCAAGGTAAAAGAAGTGGCTCGTGGTGAAGCGATCCAATTGATCAATAAAGAAGATGCGGTGGTGGTAGACACCCGTAATCGTGATGATTACCGCCGTGGTCATATTGCTGGCGCCGTCAACCTGTTGCCGAACGACATCAAGAGCGGCAGCCTGGGCGAACTGGAAAAGCACAAAGCGCAACCGGTGATTGTGGTGTGCGCTAACGGCATGTCATCTCGTGAATCGGCGGAAAACCTGTTCAAAGCAGGGTTTGAACGCGTCGTGGTTCTGAAAGACGGGCTGGCTGGCTGGAGCGGTGAAAATCTCCCGCTGGTGCGCGGTAAGTAATACGCTCTCCCGGAAGAGGGGGGCCTGTTTGTGTTATGGCGTGTCCTTCCTGACGAGGGGCAGCGCGCAAGGAAATCTAACGAAAGGGTATTATTCAACATGTCTGAACAAAACAACGTCGAAATGACTTTCCAGATCCAGCGTATCTACACCAAGGATATTTCTTTTGAAGCGCCGAACGCGCCTCAGGTATTCCAACAGGAGTGGAACCCGGAAGTTAAACTGGACCTGGATACCGCATCCACCCAGTTGGCTGACGATGTGTACGAAGTGGTGCTGCGTGTGACGGTGACGTCTACTATCGGCGAAGAAACGGCGTTCCTGTGCGAAGTACAGCAGGCGGGCATCTTCACCGTTGCCGGCATCGAAGGTACTCAGTTGGCGCACTGCCTTGGCGCTTATTGCCCGAACGTGCTGTTCCCGTACGCGCGTGAATGCATCACCAGCCTGGTATCCCGTGGTACCTTCCCGCAGTTGAACCTGGCGCCGGTTAACTTTGACGCGCTGTTTATGAACTACCTGGAACAACAGGCAGGTCAGGACGGCAGCGCTCAGACGCTGAATGCCTGATGAGCAGGTCTGATGCTGCAATCACGGTGATCGGTGCCGGGTCTTACGGCACCGCACTGGCTATCACGGTGGCCCGCAACGGCCACCGTGTAGTGTTGTGGGGACATGACCCTGAGCATATTCAGGCGTTGCAGGCGGCTCGCTGCAATCAGGCGTTTCTGCCTGATGTACCATTTCCAGATTCGTTGCAACTGGAAACAGACTTGTCGCAGGCGCTGGCTGCCAGCTGTAATATTCTGGTGGTGGTGCCGAGCCATGTGTTTGGCGATGTGCTACGCCAGCTCAAGCCTCATCTACGAGCAGATGCACGGCTGGTGTGGGCGACCAAGGGGCTGGAAGCGGAAACGGGACGCCTGTTGCAGGATGTCGCCCGCGAAGCGCTGGGTGACGCCATCCCGCTGGCGGTGCTCTCCGGGCCGACGTTTGCCAAAGAGCTGGCCGCCGGGTTGCCGACTGCGATTGCGCTGGCATCGACTGAACCGTCGTTTTCCGACGATTTGCAACATCTGCTGCACTGCGGCAAAAGTTTTCGCGTCTACAGCAACCCTGACTTTGTCGGCGTACAGTTGGGCGGTGCGGTGAAGAACGTGATTGCCATCGGCGCCGGCATGTCCGATGGGATGGGGTTCGGCGCCAATGCGCGTACCGCATTGATCACGCGCGGTCTGGCTGAAATGACACGTTTGGGCGTGGCGCTGGGCGCTGACCCGACTACGTTCATGGGTATGGCGGGCTTGGGCGATCTGGTGCTGACCTGCACCGACAACCAGTCACGTAACCGCCGTTTCGGCATGATGCTGGGGCAAGGGATGGATGTCGTCAGTGCCCAGAACCAGATTGGCCAGGTGGTGGAAGGTTACCGTAATACCAAGGAAGTGGTGGCGCTGGCGCAGCGTTATAGCGTGGAGATGCCTATTACCGAACAGCTCTGGCAAGTGCTGTATTGCGGTAAAGACGCGCGCGAAGCGGCGTTGAGCCTGTTGGGCCGGGCACGTAAAGACGAAAGCGCCAGCCTGTAACAGCAACATTATTAGCCGGGCTTCCCACGGGAGGCCCGTTGTTGTTTTATTCTTATAGCGAGTTGTGAAGTAGTCGGTATTTAAGCAGTGGTTGACGGTTTTCAAAGAGGTGTCGCGATGTCGAATGATGAACTGGAACTGGTTTGGAAACACATTAAGGAAGAAGCGCGCAGTCTGGCGGAATGCGAGCCGATGTTGGCCAGCTTCTTTCACGCGACACTGCTGAAACATGAAAATTTGGGCAGTGCGTTAAGCTATATGCTGGCAAACAAGCTGGCCAATGCCATCATGCCGGCAATCGCTATCCGCGAAGTGGTAGAAGAGGCTTATCGTGCTGACCCGCAGATGATTGCGTCCGCTGCCCGCGACATTCTGGCGGTACGGCTGCGAGATCCGGCGGTGGATAAATATTCAACGCCGCTACTTTATCTGAAAGGGTTTCATGCTCTGCAGGCTTATCGTATCGGTCATTGGTTGTGGCAGCAGGAGCGCCGCGCGCTGGCTATCTACCTGCAGAATCAGATTTCAGTGTCGTTTGGCGTAGATATTCACCCGGCGGCGCGTATCGGTTGCGGTATCATGCTGGACCATGCCACTGGCATCGTGATTGGTGAAACCGCTGTAGTAGAAAACGACGTGTCTATTTTGCAATCGGTCACCCTGGGGGGAACCGGTAAAACCAACGGCGATCGCCACCCCAAAATTCGTGAAGGCGTGATGATTGGCGCGGGTGCTAAGATTCTGGGCAATATTGAGGTGGGGTGCGGCGCCAAGATTGGCGCAGGGTCGGTGGTGTTGCAACCGGTGCCGCCACATACTACTGCCGCAGGCGTGCCGGCGCGCATTGTTGGCCGTCCGGAAACCGATAAACCCTCGCTGGATATGGACCAGTATTTCAACGGTTCGCTGCGCGGTTTTGAAGACGGCGACGGCATTTAACCTGGCATAACCGCTGGACTGACGATAATGGCGTTTAAAGACGCCTGCAACCCGTGGGAACCTATCGGCGGTTATGGCTACGCTGGCAATTTCGAATAACCAACTGATGGTATTTTATTCTGATGTAAACCATGTTGAGGGAAATTCAGCCGCGTAACTCGACTACAATGCTTCATCTGTTTCGTGCTATGGAGCGAGTCACATTGTGCCGTTATTAATCATCACCACTATTCTGTGGGCATTTTCCTTTAGCCTGATTGGCGAATATTTGGCAGGCCAGGTCGATAGCTGGTTCTCCGCCATGTTCCGGCTGGTGCTGGCGGCGCTGGTGTTTTTGCCTTTTCTGCGCTGGCGCGGCTATTCTCCCAACGTATTGGGGCTGTATTTGCTGGTCGGCGCGCTCCAGTTAGGCATCATGTACTTGTTTATGTTCCGTGCCTATCTTTACCTGACCGTACCGGAGTTTGTGCTGTTTACCGTGATGACGCCGTTGTACGTGACCCTGATTTATGATCTGCTCGCCCGGCAGCGCCTGCGCTGGGGTTATGCCATGAGTGCGCTACTGGCGGTATTGGGCGCGGTAGTGATTCATTATCATGGCGTCAGTACCCATTTCTGGTGGGGTTTTGTGCTGGTTCAGGCAGCCAATATCTGTTTTGCGGTCGGTCAGGTGGGATATAAACGGCTGATGGAAGTTCACCCGATGCCACAGCACAGTGCGTTCTCCTGGTTCTATCTGGGGGCGGCGGTCGTGACGCTGACCGCCTGGATGCTGTTTGGTAACCCAGCCAAATTACCGGCCACGACATTGCAGTGGGGTATTCTGGTCTGGCTTGGGGTAGGGGCATCCGGCCTTGGCTATTTCATGTGGAACTATGGCGCTACCCAGGTGGACGCCGGTACGTTGAGTATCATGAACAACTTTCACGTCCCGGCTGGGTTGCTGGTCAATTTCGCTATCTGGCACAAAACGCCAGACTGGTCGAGCTTCATCATCGGTACGGCGATTATTATGTCCTCGCTGTGGGTACACCAGCGTTGGGTCGTGAAGCATCCCGTACAAACGGCAGATGGTCGCAGGCGTGCTGACGCGCAGAGCGAATAAATGCGTCGATAACCGGTTGACGCTGCTCTCCATCACGCACGGCGGCGTACAGCCTGCACCACAAGCCTTCTCCCAGGGGTTTGGTGACCACTAATCCCTGGTGTTCAAAACTTTCCACCACCCAGTGCGGCAGCGCGGCGATTCCCATACGCGCCGCCACCATCTGGATCAGTAGCAGGGTGTTGTCTACGCTTTTTAATGACGGGCTGACTCCTGCCGGCTGTAAAAAGTGACGCCACACATCCAGCCGCTGACGTTGTACCGGGTAGATCATCAGCGTTTCCTGCGCCAGATCCTCCGGCACAATCACGGCGTTGGCGGCCAGCGGATGATCCGGCGACAACACCAGCCTTACTTCAAAGTCGAACATCGGCGAATAGTGCAGGCCGCTGCGCGGCAGAATGTCAGAGGTCATCACCAGATCCAGCTCGCCCTGTTGCAACGCGGGCTGCGGGTCAAAGGTGACGCCGGATTTGAAATCCATCACCACTTGCGGCCAGTTCTGATGAAAATTCTTCAGTGCCGGCGTCAGCCACTGAATGCAACTGTGACACTCGATCGCCAGCCGTAGCGTAGTTTGATGTGGCTCGTTGCACGCCTGCAGTGCCTGCTGAATCTGCGGCAGGATCTGTTCGGCCAGTTGCAGCAGGATTTCTCCCTGCGGCGTAAAGCGCAGTGGCTGGCTCTTACGGACGAACAAGCGGAATCCCAGCCGTTGTTCCAGATCGCTGAACTGATGCGACAAAGCGGATTGCGTCTGATGGAGCTGTGCAGCGGCAGCGGCTAACGATCCCGTGTTGCGCAGCGCCTGCAGCGTCCGTAAGTGTTTAAGTTCGATCATGAGAGTCCTTCACAGTGACAGTGAATAAATTGCGCTTGTACTTACTACACTACCTGCGGATTATGGATGTGTAAACATCTGGACGGCTAAATGAGGATTCGGGCATGGCAATTTTAAATCACACTCTCGGTTTTCCGCGCGTCGGTCTGCGTCGTGAACTGAAAAAAGCACAGGAAAGCTATTGGGCAGGGAACAGCACGCAGGACGATCTGCTGGCCGTGGGCCGTGAGCTGCGTGCCCGTCACTGGCAGCAGCAGAAAGACGCCGGCGTGGAACTGCTGCCGGTGGGCGACTTCGCCTGGTACGATCATGTGCTGACCACCAGCTTGCTGTTGGGAAATGTACCTGCCCGTCACCAGAATGCGGATGGTTCCGTTAATCTGGATACCCTGTTTCGTATTGGCCGTGGCCGTGCTCCAACCGGTGAACCCGCCGCCGCCGCTGAAATGACCAAATGGTTTAACACCAACTATCACTACATGGTGCCGGAATTCACCAAAGGCCAGCAGTTCGCGCTGACCTGGACCCAACTGTTGGATGAAGTCGATGAGGCATTAGCGCTGGGTCACCAAGTGAAGCCCGTGCTGCTCGGCCCGGTGACCTACCTGTGGCTGGGTAAAGTTAAAGGCGAAGCCTTTAACCGTCTGGATCTGCTAAGCGCCGTGCTGCCGGTGTATCAGCAGGTGCTGGCCGGACTGGCTAAACGCGGCATCGAGTGGGTGCAGATTGACGAACCGCTGCTGGCGCTGGAACTGGACGACGAATGGAAAGCGGCATTTAAACCAGCTTACGATGCGCTGCAAGGGCAGGTGAAATTGCTGCTGACCACCTATTTTGACAGCATCGGCCAGAATCTGGACGTGATTAAGGCGCTGCCGGTGCAAGGTCTGCATGTCGATTTGGTGCACGGCAAAGATGACGCCGCGTCGCTGAACGCACAGTTGCCGGCTGACTGGGTGTTGTCGCTGGGCGTAATCAATGGTCGTAATGTATGGCGTGCCGATCTGGCGAGCTGGTTTGCGCGTCTGCAACCGCTGCTGGGTAAACGTACGCTGTGGCTGGGTAGCTCCTGTTCTTTGCTGCACAGCCCAATTGATCTCAGCGTTGAAACCCGTCTGGATGAAGAAGTAAAAAGCTGGTTTGCCTTTGCCATTCAGAAGTGTCAGGAACTGGCGCTGCTGACCCGTGCGCTCAATAGCGGCAATGGCGATGAACTGGTGGCATATAGCGCACCGATCCGCGCCCGCCAGACGTCTGCTCGTGTTAACAACCCGGAGGTGGCGAAGCGCCTGGCGACGATCACCGCACAGGACAGCCAGCGTCAGAATCCGTACCCGGTTCGTGCACAAGCGCAGCGTGCGCGTTTCCAGCTACCAGACTGGCCGACCACCACCATCGGTTCGTTCCCGCAGACCACCGAAATTCGCAGTCTGCGTCTGGATTTCAAGCAGGGTCGTCTGGATGGTCAGAACTACCGTACCGGCATTGCCGAGCACATCAAACAGGCGATTGTGGAGCAGGAACGTCTGGAACTGGATGTATTGGTGCACGGCGAAGCCGAGCGTAACGATATGGTGGAATATTTCGGCGAGCATCTGGATGGCTTTGTGTTCACCCAGAACGGTTGGGTACAGAGCTACGGTTCCCGTTGCGTGAAACCGCCGGTAGTGATTGGCGATATCAGCCGTCCGGAACCAATCACGGTTGAGTGGGCGAAGTATGCCCAGTCACTGACCAGCAAGCCGGTGAAAGGTATGTTGACGGGGCCGGTCACCATTCTGTGCTGGTCTTTCCCACGTGAAGATGTCAGCCGTGAAACCATTGCTAAGCAGATTGCGCTGGCGCTGCGCGACGAAGTGGCGGATCTGGAGCAGGCCGGTATCGGCATCATTCAGATTGACGAACCGGCGCTGCGTGAAGGCTTGCCGTTGCACCGCTCTGACTGGGCGGCTTATCTGGCGTGGGCTGTTGATGCGTTCCGCCTGAATGCGGCGGTAGCGAAAGATGATACTCAGATTCACACCCACATGTGTTACTGCGAATTCAACGACATCATGGATTCCATTGCTGCACTGGATGCGGACGTGATCACCATCGAAACCTCGCGTTCCGACATGGAACTGCTGGAATCGTTCGAAGAGTTCGAGTACCCGAATGAAATCGGCCCAGGCGTGTACGACATTCACTCGCCGAACGTGCCGAGCGTCGAGTGGATTGAAGCGCTGCTGCGTAAAGCGGCTCAGCGTATTCCGGCAGAACGCCTGTGGGTGAATCCAGACTGCGGCCTGAAAACCCGCGGCTGGCCAGAAACCCGTCAGTCACTGGCGAACATGGTGCAGGCAGCCAGGCGCCTGCGCGAAACAGCGGAATGAGTCAGCCGAAAACGGTGATGGGGAATGGCGCAAAGGATGACAGGATGAGTGTGAACCATAGGATGTAATGCTCAGGGCCGGAACATTCCTCATCACCACCAGATGTAACAAGGGAGACGATAGCGTCTCCCTTATGCTTTTTTCGGTTTACGCATGGGATATTACACCACGCCGTAGCGTGCAAACCACGCCAGCATACGTTGCCAGCCGTCTTTGGCTGAGGCTTCGTGGTAAGTCGCGCGGTAATCGGCGTGGAAAGCATGGTCCGCGTCTGGATAAACTACGATCTCCGCATCGGCGTTGGCCGCCCGTAATGCCTGACGCATGGTTTCCACCTGTTCCAGCGGGATGCTTTTGTCCTGCCCACCATAAAGTCCGAGTACCGGTGCGCTCAGATCTTTCGCCACATCCACCGGATGTTGCGGCGAGGTTAGCGTTTTTTCCGCAACCAGTTTGCCATACCAGGCGACGGCGGCTTTTAACTGCGGATTATGTGCGGCGTACAACCAACTGATGCGACCGCCCCAGCAGAAACCGGTAATCGCCAGACGTTTGGCATCGCCGCCCTGACGCACTGCCCAATGTGCGGTATGGTCAAGGTCGGACAGCACCTGATTGTCCGGTACCTTGCTGACCAGTTCGTGCATCAGCGTCGGAATATCGTTGTACTGCTGCGGGTCGCCCTGACGGAAATAAAGTTCTGGTGCGATGGCCAGATAACCTTGTTTAGCCAGTCGTCGGCACACATCGCGGATATGCTCATGCACGCCAAAGATTTCCTGTACCACCAAGACAATCGGTAGTGGGTCGGCTGCCTGTTCGGGCCTGGCGACATAAGCAGGTAGGTTATCACCTTGCGAGGGGATGGTGGTTTCACCAGCAATCAGCCCGGTGGCGTCGGTGATAATCGCGGAAGAAGCCAGCGGCATAACGGCTGGCGAAAATGCCCGTGTGGTCTCTCTGAGAGTCAGTAACGCATCGGTTTTCATTGCCTTTCCTTTATCAAGACGGGATCTGCCTGCGGGGCAATGTCGCTCCCGCGTTAAGCAAGTGTAGAAAATTTGTAGTGTATTGAGAATAGTCGCAGCCAGATAGGGCAATCAGTGCCACATTGCGTGACGCAACATGCGCTAATTACAGTCATTGATGTGATTAAAATCACAATATTAATGTAAATAGATATTTGTTACTTTCCAATCAGCGATGTACTTCACTTAATGGCGACAATCTGTGCGCTAAGATCGTTGGGTAACTGAGAGCTTGTCTGGGAGGCGTTTATGTCCGATGTATTTCACCTCGGTTTAACAAAGCAGGATTTACAAGGGGCTACGCTGGCGATTGTGCCCGGTGATCCTGCTCGCGTAGAGAAAATCGCCCGGTTGATGGAGAACCCGGTTTTTCTGGCATCGCATAGGGAGTTTACTTCCTGGCGTGCGGAGCTGGCGGGTAAACCGGTGATTGTCTGCTCCACCGGTATTGGTGGCCCGTCCACATCGATTGCGGTGGAGGAACTGGCGCAACTGGGCGTGCGCACTTTCCTGCGGGTTGGTACAACTGGCGCTATCCAGCCGCATATTGCAGTGGGCGACGTGCTGGTCACCACAGCGGCGGTACGTCTCGACGGTGCCAGTTTGCACTTTGCGCCGCTGGAGTTCCCGGCAGTGGCGGATTTTGCCTGTACCTCCGCATTGGCGCAGGCGGCGAATGACGCCGGAGCGACCTTGCATGTCGGCATTACTGCCTCGTCGGATACTTTCTATCCGGGTCAGGAGCGTTACGATACGTATTCTGGCCGGGTAGTACGGCGTTTTCAGGGATCGATGGCTGAATGGCAGAGCATGGGCGTGCTGAACTACGAAATGGAGTCCGCCACGTTGCTGACCATGTGCGCCAGTCAGGGCCTGCGCGCCGGGATGGTAGCGGGTGTGATTGTGAACCGTACTCAGCAGGAAATACCTGATACTGCCACGATGCAAAAAGCGGAACATGCATCCGTCAATGTGGTGTTGTCGGCAGCTCGCAAACTGCTTAGTGCTTAAGTGTGATTCCATCGCCGGACATGCGTTCGGCGCGGCGGTACGACACGGCATCATCTTCGTACCGCCTTTTCAGCTTTCCCACAGGCTGTTCATCTGTTTGTCTTCCTTCATGCTAATTTAATTGTCAGGTTTGATAATACGTACCAGTCTGCATGGTTCGGTGATGGTTTAACCATGATCATTCAGTATGGCTAACTCATCGTTGATCACGCTTGTTGATCACTTTTGTTGCTAACTACAGGGAAAGATATGACCTCATCCTCATTACTGCATCCCTCGTTGCTGCCGCTTGATGGTGGCGTTAATTTTCGTGATTTGGGCGGCATCCGCGTGGCGGGTGGACGACAGGTCCGGCGTGGCAAACTGTTTCGCTCCGGTGCGCTGGATATGTTGAGCGAGCGAGATATCGACCATCTCGCCAGTGTGCCGGTGGCGCATGTGGTGGATTATCGTGATCAGGACGAAGCGGCGCTGCGGCCTGACCGACTGTGGTCTGGCGCTCGCTATCATCCGGTACCGGCCAACCCGTTGCGGCATGAAGTGACCGCCAGCCTGGAAACTCTGGGGTCGGAAAAACTTGAAGCGTTTGATTCCCGCGCTTTTATGCTGGAGTTGTATCGCCGTTTACCGTTTGGCAATCCGGCGTATCAACATCTGGTGGCGTTGCTGCGCCAGCCTGACGATGGTGCGCTGGTGCAACATTGCGCGGTGGGTAAGGATCGGACCGGCATCGGTTGCGCGCTGGTGTTGTTTGCACTGGGTGCAGATGAGCAGACGGTGATGGAAGACTATCTGGTCACGGAGTCTACGCTTACCCCGTTTCGCCGTCAGTTGCTGGAAGATTTGGCATCGAGTCTGAGCGAGAAGGCGCTGAAACGCTTTGATTTCGTGCTTTCCGCCCGTGAAGAGTTTCTGGTGACGGCGTTGCATACTATCCGTGACAGATATGGTTCAGTGGATAACTGGCTGGCGCAGGATTATGGTCTGGATGCCTCGTCGCGTGATGCGCTGCGAGAGAAGTATCTGGCGTAGGCTGCTTATACGCTTATACCGGTTGCTGCGTGTGAATGGCCTTCCATTACCGAAATCTGGTTTACGCCATCTTGCCAAAAGAGGGATGAGGTGATGTGAGGTCATCAAGCCTGATGTGAATCGGTTAATATAGAATTTTTGATATTGAGATAAATATTGTTTATTGATAAGCCTCAGGCATCAAACTCGCGTTGTTTCTTTATTGGTAATTTTTTGTTTTGTATATATTTTGAATTCTGGACTTATCATTTTTTTTTGGTACCATTGGTATTAAATTAGTACTGTATATATAAACAGTTTGGTGTTATCTTAGTAAATCAAAAAGGAGGCGTAAAATGGCTTATTCTGCGATATCTGTTGCCAACTCCTTGATAAAAAAAGCAAAAGATCGAGGGATTACAGATCTCACACCAATGAAGTTACAGAAACTGGTTTATTTTGCTCATGCATGGATGCTGGCTATCGATGACCGTCCTCTAATTAACGAAACCGTGAAAGCCTGGAAATTTGGTCCTGTTATCGATTCGATTTATCACGAATTCAAAACATATGGCGCTAAAAATATTGATTCTTTTGGCACTGAATTTGATTTGATTGATGCAGATGATAGTACTGGTGTTCCTGATGTCGGATTTATTACGCCGTATGTTGATAGCGCGGATACCAGAGCACATTCCGTGATGGATGCTATTTTAGATACCTATGGCGATAAGAGCGCCACCTTCCTGTCAAATTTGACTCACGCACCGGACTCTGCCTGGAGTATTACCCGTAGTGATCATCATGATGGCAGCCGAAGAGGCTTTGTCATCGATAATGAAATTATTAAAGCTGCCATGAAACAAAAGCTTGGGTTATAGGTTTTTTATGAAAGCCCCCAAGAGCGATGATGTTTTATTTAATCAAAAATTAAAACAGGCGACGCGGCGAAGTCAGGAAAATAATAATCTGTCTTTAGCGCGTGAAGACCTGTTTACGACAGAAGAAATTAGTGAATCTTACTCGGAAGCGACATTAGAAGAACAAGATATTGCCAGACTAAAGAGAGCAAATGCTGCGATGTCTCAGCGAATGTCTGCTCTTCGAGTTGAGCTGTTGCATGGAAAAGTCAAACTACAGCAACAACAGCTTGATATGCGACAGGCTTATGCATTGAAGGCGTATCGTTTTGTTTGGCTGTGGTCGATTGCCCTGATCGTTATTCTCCTCCTGCAAGGGTCATCCTATCCAACATTCAGGTTGTTATTTATTCAGTTTGATGCACATGACTTTAAGCTGGATAAAGAAATTGTTATTGCTCTTATTTCTGGTGTGACAATAAATATTGTTGCAGTCTTTGTCGTTGTAATAAGAAATTTATTCCCTTCTGATATCAAGGGAAAAAGTATTGAAGAAGAGAGTACGGATAAAGAAAAAGAACGTACGGACAAAAAAACGGACACAGACAAAGAAAGTAGCAATATACCCTAAATAATTCGAGTTGCAGGACAACACGCTCGCGCGTTGAACAACGCAACGCCTTGGCCCGTTAGGGCAAGGCTCATATGAGCCTTGTAACGCGGCAACTGAGTGAATCCCCAGGCGCTTACTTAAGTAAGTGACTGGGGTGAGCGAGGGCAGCCAACGCACCTGCAACTTGAAGTATGACGGGTATATAACATGAGATGAATATAAACCGGGAGTCACAGACTCCCGGTTTGTTGTAACGGTATTCGTAATTAACCGGTATTACGCATCCCGGCAGCGACGCCAGCGATGGTGACCATCAGCGCCTGTTCTACCTGTGGGTCCAACGTGTCTTGCTGACGTGAACGGTGCAGTAATTCTGCCTGCAATACGTTGAGCGGGTCGGTGTAGACGTTGCGCAACGCGATCGATTCGGCAATCCACGGCAGATCGGCCATCAGGTGGTCGTCGTTGGAGATGGTCAACACCGCTTTGATGTCTTTTTCCAACTGTTCACGCAACTGTTTACCGAGCGGCCACAATGTCTCGTCCACTAATCGTTGATCGTAATATTCCGCCAGCCACAGGTCAGCCTTGGCGAACACCATTTCCAACATAGCGATGCGGGTAGAGAAGAATGGCCAGTCTCGACACATGGCTTCCAACTGGTTCTGATGACCGTTGTCGATAACATGCTGCAACGCAGCGCCAGCCCCCAGCCAGGCCGGAAGCATCAGGCGGTTCTGCGTCCAGGCGAAAATCCACGGAATCGCGCGCAGGCTTTCCACGCCGCCGTTTGGCCGACGCTTGGCCGGACGCGACCCTAACGGCAGTTTCCCCAGTTCCAGCTCCGGTGTGGCAGCACGGAAGTAAGGCACGAAGTCCGGGTTTTCTCGCACATAACCACGGTACATATCGCAGGAAATACACGACAGTTCATCCATGATGTGATGCCACTCCGGCTTCGGTTCCGGCGGCGGCTGCAGGTTGGCTTCCAGAATAGCGGAAGTGTAGAGCGACAGGCTGCTGATGGTGACTTCCGGCAGGCCGAACTTGAAGCGGATCATCTCGCCTTGCTCGGTCACACGCAGGCCACCTTTCAGGCTGCCGGGCGGTTGAGAGAGCAGTGCCGCATGGGCCGGTGCACCGCCACGGCCAATGGAGCCGCCGCGACCATGGAACAACGTCAACGCGATACCGTATTTTTCGCAGGTCTTGATTAGCGCGTCTTGTGCGCGGTACTGCGCCCAGGAGGCGGCCATTACCCCGGCGTCTTTGGCGGAATCGGAATAGCCGATCATCACCATTTGTTTGCCCTGAATGAAGCCGCGATACCAGTCAATATTGAGCAACTGGGTCATGACGCTGTCGGCATTATTCAGGTCGTCCAGTGTTTCGAACAGCGGCGCTACCGGCAGTGCGTACGGGCAACCGGCTTCTTTTAGCAGCAAATGCACCGCCAACACGTCGGACGGCGTGCGTGCCATCGAGATAACGTAGGCGGCGATAGCGTTACGCGGTGTTTCGGCGATCACCCGGCAGGTTTCCAGCACTTCCTGCGTGTCGGTACTCGGTTCCCACTGACGCGGCAGCAGCGGACGCTTGGAGTTTAGCTCACGGATCAGGAACGCCTGCTTGTCGGATTCCGACCAGCTTTCGTAATCTCCCAGCCCAAGATAGCGGGTGATTTCCGCCAGCGCCTCGGTATGACGAGTGCTCTCCTGGCGTATATCAATACGTACCAACGGCACGCCGAAACAGCGCACCCGGCGCAGAGTATTGAGCAACTGACCATCGGCGATAATGCCCATGCCACAGGCATGTAGCGATTGATAACAGGCGTACAGCGGTTCCCATAGCTGCTCGTTGGTGACCAGCAGATCGTTGGGGGCAAGCCGTTGTTCACCTTTCAACCGTGCATCCAGATAGTCCAGAGTGGTGACCAACTGCTCACGCAGTGTTTTCATCAGTTCTCGATAAGGTTCCTGCACGTCCTCGCCGCCCGCCAGTTGTTGCAGTTCTGGCGTACAGGTGGTCATCGACAGTTCAGACACCAGCACCTGCACGTCGCGCAGGAACAGATCAGCGGCTTTCCAGCGGCTCAGCAATAGCACACGGCGGGTGACTTCGGCGGTCACATTCGGGTTGCCGTCGCGGTCGCCGCCCATCCAGGAGGTGAAGCGTACCGGCACCGAATCCACCGGCAGGCGATAGCCGAGTTCCCTGTCCATCTGTTCATCAAGTTCGCGCAGAAACGCCGGCACCCCATCCCACAGGCTGTTTTCCACCACCGCGAAGCCCCATTTGGCTTCGTCTACCGGCGTCGGGCGGATTTTGCGGATTTCATCGGTATGCCAGTACTGGGCGATTAACTGGCGCAGGCGGCGCATGATCTGGTGGCGTTCGTAGTCGGCCAGGTCGTCGTGGTCGAGCTGCTTGAGGCAGGTATTCACTTCAACCAGTTTGTGGATCAGCGTACGGCGGGTGATTTCAGTTGGGTGCGCGGTCAGCACCAGCTCAATAGACAGAGACTCCACTGCATCGCGGATGTCTTTGTCACTCAGATTGTCGCGGCTTTTCAGGTTGCGAAACACCGTTGCCAGCGCTTCCGGGTTGCTGGCCGCTTCGCCGTGGGGAGAAATGCTGTGGTATTGCTCGGCGGTGTTGGTCAGGTTAAGAAACTGGCTGAATGCACGGGCAACCGGCAGCAGTTCGTCGTTAGACAGGTTCTGCAGTGTGGTCAGCAACGCCTGACGATGTGTCTCACTGCCAGCGCGCGAGGCTTTGGACAGCTTGCGGATAGTTTCAACACGCTCAAGGATGTTGGCACCCAGTGCATCCTTGATAGTGTCGCCGAGTAGCTTACCCAGCATACTGACATTGCTCCGCATAGCGGAATATTGTTCATTCATAGTTACGCTGATCCACCTCGTGATTTTTGTAAATTTATTACACACAAAGAATGTATGGTTACTGTCTGTTATCTAGCCACGTTCGCTATTACTCGTCAATGAACGCTCCTTAATCGTTACAGTTGTACCTGCTTAACCGGCAAAAAGGCAATTTGTGAAATTTAATTACAAAAGCTTGTTTATAAGTGACACTTATCCTATGGCGGTGGTGAAAGCAAGAGTGGCCTTACGCATAAGGCAATGAGGTGGCGATAAAAGAGACAGGCGGCCAGTTGGCATCGTGCTGAAGAGATTGTGCAGAAGCGGGGATTTCTCTGGTGACAAGGCCGCCCGGCGATGAGAGCCGGGCAGCGCCACTAGACGAATTACTGCTGGCAGAAATGATGCACTAACTGGGTAATCAATGTACGAGTCGGTTTGATAAACGACATGTCGATAAATTCGTCCGGTTGATGCGCCTGATTGATAGAGCCGGGGCCGAGTACCAACGTCGGGCATAGTTCCTGAATGAACGGTGCTTCGGTGCAGTAATTCACCACATCGGTCGGCTGACCCACCAGTTTTTCCACCACCTGTGCCAGTTGATGGTCCGCCGGGCATTCATAGCCTGGGATCGGCGGGTGCAATTCGCTGATGGTCAGGCGGCCCGGCCAGCGCTCACTGACCGGTGCCAGTGCTTCACTCAACAGGCCATTGAGATCACTTAGCGTCATACCCGGCAGTGGGCGAATATCCATATGCAGATCACAGCAGGCGCAAATGCGGTTAGCGGCATCGCCGCCATGAATGTGGCCGAAATTCATGGTCGGATAAGGAATGTGGAACGCCGGGTTGTGGTAACGCGCTTTAAGCGTGTTACGCAGCCCCATCAGTTCAGAAATGGCTTCGTGCATCAGTTCAATGGCGTTGACGCCGCGTGACGGGTCGCTGGAGTGGCCGGACTGCCCCTGAATGCGAACGACGTTCGACATGTGGCCTTTGTGGGCACGCACCGGTTGCAGCGAGGTTGGTTCGCCGATAATCGCGCAATCCGGGCGAATCCCGGTCGATTCGGAGAAATACTTGGCACCCGCCATCGTCGTTTCTTCATCTGCGGTGGCCAGAATGTACAGTGGCTTGGTCAGCTTACTGGCATCCACATCGCGCAGCGCATCAAGAATAAAGGCGAAAAAGCCTTTCATGTCGGCAGTGCCTAGCCCGTAGAGCTTGTTGTCGTGTTCTGTAAGGGTAAATGGGTCGCGCGTCCAGCGTCCTTCGTCAAACGGCACCGTGTCGGTGTGACCGGCCAACAGCAGACCGCCATTGCCTTCACCCAGACGAGCCAGCAGGTTGAATTTATTAAAGGTGCCGGGAACCGGTTGTACATCGACATGAAAACCCAGGTCGCTAAACCACCCCGCCAACAGGTTGATTAAGGTTTCGTTGCTTTGATCCAGAGCGCGCTCGGTGGCGCTGATGGACGGGGTGGCGATCAATGCCCGGTACAGCTCCATAAAAGGGGGTAAATTCATCTTCACTGTTGACAGCCTCTGGGTTAGGATAGTATCAATATTCATGCATTTATTGTGAATAAAAATACAATAATGCCAGGCGAAATGAAATCACAAGCTGTGCGGCGAGGCGAGATTGTCGCATAATCGTTTCTTCTGGCTGTTGTGGGTGAACGGCGTGGCCGCGCTGATGAGCCTGCTCCCTGTTCCACCTATCTGGCAATAAAGGTATACCGAACTCATGCTGAATACGTTGATCGTTGGTGCAAGTGGCTATACCGGCGCTGAGCTGGCCTTGTACCTGAACCGTCACCCGCAGATGAACATAACCGCTTTGGCGGTGTCCGCGCAAAGCGTTGATGCGGGAAAACGCATTTCCGACCTGCACCCTCAGCTTAAAGGCATTATTGACTTACCGGTGCAGCCGCTGACCGATGTGGCCGAGGCGGCGAAAGGTGTTGACGTGGTATTTCTGGCTACCGACCACAAGGTGAGCCACGATCTGGCACCGCAATTCCTGAACGCCGGTTGTACCGTGTTCGACCTTTCCGGCGCATTTCGCGTGCAGGACCCTGAATTTTATACCCGCTACTACGGCTTCGAGCACCAGCACGCCGACTGGCTGGCACAGGCGGTGTACGGTCTGGCGGAGTGGCAGGCGGATCGCATCAAACAGGCGCGGCTTATTGCCGTGCCGGGTTGCTATCCGACCGCGTCTCAACTGGCATTAAAACCGTTGGTGGAAGGTGGTTTGCTGAACCCGAACCAGTGGCCGGTGATCGATGCCACCAGCGGCGTCAGCGGCGCTGGCCGTAAAGCCAGCATGACCAACAGCTTCTGTGAAGTCAGCCTGCAACCGTATGGCATCTTCAATCATCGTCATCATCCGGAAATCGCCACCCATCTCGGCATTCCGGTGATTTTCACCCCGCATCTGGGCAACTTCCCGCGCGGTATTCTGGCGACAATTACCTGCCGCCTGCAGCCGGGCGTCACTGCGCAGGATGTGGCGGAAGCCTACCACAACGCTTATCACGACAAACCGCTGGTACGGTTGTATGAAAAAGGCGTTCCGGCGCTGAAATCGGTGGTTGGGCTGCCGTTCTGCGATATCGGCTTCGTGGTGCAAGACGATCACCTGATCGTGGTCGCTACCGAAGATAACCTGCTCAAAGGCGCGGCGGCGCAGGCGGTACAGTGCATGAACATTCGCTTCGGTTTCCCTGAAACCCAATCCTTACTCTGATGACACCCTGAGGCGCAAAGACCGATGAACCCGTTAATTATCAAATTAGGTGGCGTATTACTGGATAGCGAAGAGGCGCTGGAGCGCCTGTTCACCGCGCTGGTGACTTATCGTCAACAGCATCAGCGTCCGCTGGTTGTCGTGCATGGCGGCGGTTGTGTTGTGGACGACCTGATGAAGAAGCTGTCGTTGCCGGTGGTCAAGAAAAACGGCCTGCGCGTAACGCCAGCGGACCAAATCGACGTTATTACCGGCGCGCTGGCCGGTTCCGCCAATAAAACCCTGCTGGCCTGGGCGATTCGTCACGGTATCAATGCAGTCGGTTTGAGTCTGGCGGATGGTGGCAGCACCGTGGTCACGCAACTCAACGACGAACTGGGGCACGTGGGGAAAGCGGAAGCGGGTTCCCCGGCGCTGCTCAATACCTTGTTGAATGCCGGTTATCTGCCGGTCATCAGTTCCATCGGTATTACTGCTGGCGGTGAATTGATGAACGTCAACGCCGATCAGGCTGCCACCGCGCTGGCGCAGACACTGGGTGCCGATCTGATCCTGCTGTCCGATGTTAGCGGTATTCTGGACGGCAAAGGTCAACGCATTGCGGAAATGACCGCCGGTAAAGCGGAAGAGCTGATTGAGCAGGGTATTATTACCGATGGCATGATCGTCAAGGTCAATGCGGCGCTGGACGCAGCGCGTGCGCTGGGTCGTCCGGTCGATATCGCCAGCTGGCGTCACGCCGAGCAGTTGCCGGCGTTGTTCAACGGCGTATCCATCGGCACCCGTATTCTGGCGTAATCCGCCAGCCTTCATCACGCTTTCTCCGGGCACAAACCGCCGGATAAACGCAGCAGTTCAACGGCGGGCCGGACAGGAGTCGGGTCCGCTTTTATCAGAGATACCGGGAGTGTAGTTATGGCTTTGTGGGGTGGACGGTTCACGCAGGCGGCAGATAGGCGTTTTAAACAATTCAACGATTCACTGCGGTTTGATTACCGTCTGGCAGAGCAGGACATCATCGGGTCCATCGGCTGGTCTAAGGCGCTGGTGACAGTAAACGTACTGAGCGCTCAGGAACAGCAGCAACTGGAGCAGGCGCTCAATGCGCTGCTGAAAGAGGTGCAGGCGGACCCAGACGCTATCCTGCAAAGCGACGCGGAAGATATCCACAGCTGGGTGGAGCAGAAACTGATCGAGAAAGTCGGCGATCTGGGCAAGAAACTGCACACCGGGCGCAGCCGTAACGATCAGGTAGCGACGGACCTGAAACTGTGGTGCAAGGCGCAGGTAAGCGAGCTGGCACAGGCGATTCGTCATCTGCGTGCGGCGTTGGTGGCTACCGCCGAAGCGAATCAGGATGCGGTGATGCCGGGCTATACCCATTTGCAGCGCGCACAGCCGGTGACCTTCGCTCACTGGTGTCTGGCTTACCATGAAATGCTCGCACGTGACGAGAGCCGTCTTGAAGATACGCTCAAGCGTCTGGACGTCAGCCCACTGGGCTGCGGCGCGCTGGCAGGTACCGCGTATCCGATTGATCGTGAACAACTGGCTGGTTGGCTGGGCTTTGCGTCTGCCACCCGCAACAGTCTGGATACGGTATCTGATCGCGATCACGTGCTGGAACTGCTGTCTGATGCATCCATCGGCATGGTGCATCTGTCGCGCTTTGCCGAAGATTTGATTTTCTTCAACAGCGGCGAAGCGGCGTTTGTCGAACTGTCTGACCGCGTGACCTCCGGTTCTTCGTTGATGCCGCAGAAAAAGAACCCGGACGCACTGGAGCTGATTCGGGGCAAGTGTGGTCGGGTGCAGGGCGCGTTGGCAGGCATGTTGGTGACGCTGAAAGGCTTGCCGCTGGCGTACAACAAAGATATGCAGGAAGACAAGGAAGGGCTGTTCGACGCATTGGATACCTGGCACGACTGCCTGCTGATGGCGGCGCTGGTGCTGGAAGGCATCCAGGTGAAACGTCCGCGCTGTCAGGAAGCGGCCCAGCAGGGCTATGCCAATGCGACCGAACTGGCTGATTACCTGGTTGCCAAAGGTGTGCCGTTCCGTGAAGCGCACCACATTGTCGGCGAAGCAGTGGTGGAAGCGATTCGTCAGGGTAAAGCACTGGAAGCACTGTCACTGGCGGATCTCAAACAGTTCAGCGCGGTGATCGAAGACGATGTCTATCCGGTGCTGTCGTTGCAGTCTTGTCTGGAAAAACGTGCTGCGCAGGGCGGAGTGTCGCCGCAGCAAGTGGCGCGCGCGATTGCCGATGCGAAGCGACGTCTGGCGTAATCCCGTTTATCGATATCAGAACCGGCCTGCGCGCCGGTTTTGTTTTTTCTGTCTTCTCCTTTTCTGTCTTCTTCTGTCTTCGATCTTCTGCTTTCTGATGTCGGCTCGCATTTTCTCGTTTGTCTGCGGCTTTTCCGGCCAATTTTTCACATAACCTCTGGACAGATATACAGCCTCATTTTACCTTGGCGGGCAGTGGTACAGATAACCCGGAGGCAATGTGGAGATCGCCTTGTTTTATGGCGTCAGCGGCGCCCTGATGGGTCTGTTGCTGGGCTGGCTGGTTGCCAGTTTGCTGCAACAGCGGCGTCAGGCACGGCATGACACCGAATTCCAGTTACAGCAGCAGGCGTTGCAGCAGACGCGCCAGCAGTTGACTGAAACCCAGCAGGCGCGGCAGCACGACCAGCAGCGGCTGGATCAGCAGTCGCAGGAGTTGCGTACGCTGCATGGTCAACTGGCGGCAAGTGAGGAAAAATTACGGCAACTGGCGGAATTGCGGGAAGAGTGCACCCAGCTCAATCAGGAACTGCGTGCCTTGCGTGAAGCCAACGGCGCACAGGAAGCGGAACTGCGCGAAGTGACCATCCGCCTTGAAGAAACCCGGCTGGCGGCGGAAGAAAAACAGCGGTTGTTGATGAATAGCGAACAGCGGTTATCCACCCAGTTTGAAAACCTCGCTAATCGCATCTTTGAACAGACCGGGCATAAAGTGGATCAGCAAAATCAGCAGAGCATGGAGAAACTGCTGACGCCGTTACGTGAGCAACTGGATGGTTTTCGCCGTCAGGTACAGGAGAGTTTTGGCGCGGAATCGCGCGAGCGGCATACGCTGGCGCATGAAATCCGCAACCTGCAACAGCTCAACGCCCGTATGGCGCAGGAAGCCATCAACCTCACCAATGCATTGAAAGGTGATAACAAAACCCAGGGCAACTGGGGGGAAGTGGTGTTGAGCCGGGTACTCGAAAGCTCCGGATTGCGTGAAGGACATGAATATGACACCCAGGTCAGCGTACAGATGGGTAGCAACAGCCGCCTGCAACCGGATGTGATCGTCCGGCTGCCGCACGGCAAAGATGTGGTTATCGACGCTAAAATGTCGCTGGTGGCCTATGAGCGTTATTTCAACAGTGATGATGAGGTGGAACAGGCGGCGGCGCTGAATGAACATCTACTGTCTATCCGTAATCATATTCGGTTGCTGGGCAGTAAGGATTACCAGCAACTGCCGGGATTGCGTTCTCTCGACTATGTTCTGATGTTTATTCCCGTCGAACCAGCGTTTCTGGTGGCGATTGATCGCCAGCCGGATCTGATTACTGAGGCGCTACGCCACAATATTATGCTAGTCAGCCCCACGACTTTACTGGTAGCGTTACGGACGATTAACAATCTCTGGCGTTATGAGCAGCAAAGCCGTAATGCGCAGCTAATCGCCGAGCGGGCATCCCGGCTGTATGACAAACTGCGTTTGTTCGTTGACGATATGGCTGCGCTGGGACAAGGGCTGGACAGGGCGCAGGCCAGTTACCGTCAGGCGCTGAAAAAGTTAGCGTCTGGACGTGGCAACCTGATAGGCCAGGCTGAAGGGTTCCGTGCGCTGGGGGTGGAAATTAAACGACCAGTCAATGTGCCCATGATGCAGGATGAACCTGTGTTACCTGATGAGTTGCTCGCATTGTCGCAGAAAGAGCATGATGATATGGCTGAGCGCGACAAGAATGACCGGGATGATGTGCCGAATGGCACGGCGATATGATGTTGATCAGGTTCGGTGCACGGGGTGAAAAGAAGGGCGGTCGCTTTTGAGCGGGGTCTGTTAAACTCTCTACCCATTAAAACTCTCCACCCATTAATGGGTAACACGATCCTGAAGTTGAAAAAGCAGGCGGATAACATGGTAGACGATTCGGACAATACGACACATTTTGGATTTCGCACGGTGGCTAAAGGTGATAAAGAAGCCATGGTGGCAGATGTTTTTCACTCTGTGGCGGCCAAATATGACCTGATGAACGATCTGATGTCATTTGGCATTCACCGTATCTGGAAACGATTTACTATCGAGTGCAGTGGTGTGCGCCGTGGTCAGCGTGTGCTGGATCTGGCTGGCGGCACGGGCGATCTCACTGCCAAATTCTCTCGTCTGGTGGGAGATGAAGGTGAAGTGGTGTTGGCGGATATCAATGCCTCAATGCTGCAAGTCGGGCGTGAGAAACTGCGCAATCAAGGGGTGGTGGGTAATATCAGCTATGTGCAGGCCAATGCCGAAGCCTTGCCATTTCCGGAGAATTTTTTCGACTGTATTACCATATCATTCGGGCTGCGTAACGTGACCGAGAAAGAAAGGGCGCTACGCTCCATGTATCGGGTGCTGAAACCCGGTGGACGGCTGCTGGTGCTGGAGTTTTCGAAACCAACCATGAAAGCGCTGAGCAAGATCTACGATGCCTACTCCTTTCATGTTTTGCCGCGCATTGGCGAAATGGTTGTCAGCGACGCCGGCAGTTACCGCTATCTGGCTGAATCTATTCGTATGCATCCGGATCAGGAGACGCTGAAAGGGATGATGGTAGACGCGGGTTTTGACAGTGTGGATTACTTCAATTTGACCAGCGGTATCGTAGCGCTGCATCGCGGATTTAAATTCTGAGTTGGATACTCCCATGTTGATTATGCCTGTGTTGACGGCGGCACTGGAAACAGCGCTCAACCAGCTTTTGTTCCGTGATCGGAGTATGAAAGCCGCCCGTCAACGTTTGCACGGAAAAACGTTGCGAGTTGACGTGGCGGAGCTGGATACGCCGCTGGTATTGGTTTTCTCCGAATATCGCCTTGATGTCGTGAGTCAGTGGTCGTCGCAACCGGATTGTCTGTTGCAGACCCGCCTGTCGGCGCTGATGAAGTTGCGTGACCGGCAGCAATTGTCTGCGCTGATGCGCAGCGGCGAGCTGGTGCTGGAAGGCGATATTCAGGTGGCTCAGCAGTTTGTCACCTTGCTGGACTTGGCCGAATTTGACCCCGCCGAGTGGCTATCGCCCTGGTTTGGCGATGTAGTGGCGGAAGGGCTAAGCCAGGCGGCAGGTAAGGTTGCCGGAACAGTGATGCGATCAGTATGCCGCCAGCAACAGGCATTATCGGAAACCGTGACCGAGGAGTGGCGTCTGACGCCGGGCAAGCTGGAAGGGCTATGGTTTGCCGATGAAGTGGACGTATTGGCGCAGTCGGTGGATACCTTAGCAGCCCGGCTGGCAAAACTGGAGGACTCGCCATGACGCCGGGAGAACTGTTGCGGTTGTACCGGATTATCGGGGTGTTGCTGAGTTATGGGCTGGATGAACTGATTCCGCGTATACCCTTGACTACGCCGTTGCGACTTTGGCGTTGTTTGTTGTTCTGGTTGCCCAATCGTCATAAAGACAAACCACTGGGTACACGCTTGCGGCTGGCGTTGCAGGAACTGGGTCCAGTGTGGATCAAGTTCGGCCAGATGATGTCCACTCGCCGTGATTTGTTTCCCCCCGCTATCGCCGACCAACTGGCAATGCTGCAGGATCAGGTTGAGCCGTTTGATGGTGAACTGGCCCGCCAGCAGATTGAAACCTCAATGGGGGGAAAGCTGGAGACCTGGTTTGATGATTTCGACGCGAAACCGTTGGCGTCGGCATCGATTGCTCAGGTGCATACCGCCAGACTGAAATCCACCGGCAAAGAAATCGTTATCAAGGTTATTCGCCCGGACATCCTGCCGGTTATTAAGGCGGACATGCGACTGATGCATCGCCTGGCTGGCTGGCTGCCGATTTTGCTGCCGGATGGGCGTCGTCTGCGGCCACGCGAAGTGGTACGCGACTACGAAAAAACGCTGCTGGATGAACTGAACCTGCTGCGTGAAGCTGCCAACGCCATCCAATTGCGGCGGAATTTTGAAAACAGCCCGATGTTGTACGTGCCGGAAGTGTACTCCGATTACTGTAATGAGCAGGTGCTGGTCATGGAGCGCATTTACGGTATTCCGGTATCGGATGTAGAGGCGTTAAAACGCCATGGCGTTAATATGCCGCTGTTGGCCGAGCGCGGAGTACAGGTCTTTTTCACTCAGGTGTTCCGCGACAGCTTTTTCCATGCGGATATGCATCCCGGCAATATCTTCGTCAGTTATGAACACCCGCAAGACCCGCAATATATTGGTATTGACTGCGGGATTGTCGGTTCGCTGAATAAAGACGATAAGCGCTATCTGGCGGAGAATTTTATCGCCTTTTTCAACCGCGATTACCGTCGTGTCGCCGAACTGCACGTGGACTCCGGCTGGGTGCCGCACGACACTAACGTAGAAGAGTTTGAATTCGCCATCCGCACCGTCTGTGAGCCAATATTTGAAAAGCCGTTAGCAGAAATTTCTTTCGGTCATGTATTATTGAACCTCTTTAATACGGCGCGTCGTTTCAATATGGAAGTTCAGCCCCAGTTGGTGCTACTTCAAAAGACGTTACTGTACATTGAAGGAGTAGGGCGCCAGCTCTACCCACAGTTGGATTTGTGGAAAACGGCCAAGCCTTTTCTGGAAAACTGGTTGAAAGATCAGGTTGGCTTGCCCGCCATGTTGCGTGCATTTAAAGAGAAAGCGCCGTTTTGGGCGGAGAAACTACCTGAGATTCCTGAATTGTTTTACGACGGTTTACGTCAGCACAAAATGCTGAAGCAAAACATGGAACTCTTAACCAGTGAATTGCGAACCCAGCGTACCCGCCATGGTCGAGCTCGTTATCTGCTGGGGGTTGGGGCTACATTGCTGCTGAGCGGGACGATACTGCTGGTGAGTCAGGTAGAGGCCGAGATCGTACCTTCAGGTCTTATCGCTGCTGGTTTTGTGGCCTGGATTATGGGCTGGCGTTGTACCCGTTGAACACGCGCCTTATCAGGAGCCTGCCGGTTCCTGATGAATGTGTCACATGAATTCCTTTTGAACAACGAGGTAGGCAGAGTATGGGCGGTATTAGTCTTCCAAGTTTGCTACTGATAGCTGTCATCGTGGTGTTGTTGTTTGGTACGGGCAAACTGAAGTCGCTCGGTGCCGATCTTGGTGCGTCTATCAAAGGCTTCAAAAAAGCCATGAGTGACGATCAACCCGCTGCCCACGACGACAAGCAGCAACAGGACGCTGACTTTGCGACCAAAGCCATTTCGGAGCAGAAGCCGCAGGCCAGTCAGGCAGAGAAAAGCCAGCATAAAGAGCAGGTGTAACCGGTGTTTGATATTGGGTTTAGTGAACTGTTATTGGTGATGGTGATTGGCCTGGTGGTGCTGGGACCTGAACGTCTGCCGGTAGCGGTAAGAACGGTGGCGGGGTGGATTCGTGCGCTGCGTACGTTGGCATCAACAGTGCAAAATGAGCTGGCGCAGGAGATGAAGCTGCAGGAATTGCAGGAAAGCCTGAAGAAAGTGGAACAGGCCAGCCAGTTGCAAAATTTGTCCCCGGAACTTAAAGCGTCGATGGATGAATTGAAAGAAGCTGCCGAAGCGATGAAGCGCCCACACAGCATCAAGCCAGATGGTCGTGATGTGGTGGAGCATGTGCCGCTTGCCGATCCTGAAGCCGCGCATGATGGTGTGCTGGAGGTTGAACGCAACGTGGCGCCGTCATCTCCGATCACTCCTGCTGCGGAACTGACAACGCGCGCCGATGCGGTGCCAACAGCGCCTGTGTCTGCAGATACGGCATCGGACAGTGCCGGTCATGTCGAAAGTAAGGTGAAACCTGAGCAGACGGCGTCATCTCCTTCTTCCCAATCTTCTGGTGATCGTTAATTTATGGCTGTTGATCAAACCCAACCGCTGATCAGCCATCTGATCGAACTGCGTAAACGGTTGTTAAATAGCATTATTAGTGTGCTGGCTGTGTTTCTGGTGCTGGTCTATTTTGCTAATGACATCTATCAGTTTGTCTCCGCGCCGCTTATCAAACAACTGCCAGCCGGTGCCAGTATGATTGCGACCGATGTGGCCTCGCCGTTTTTCACTCCGATAAAACTGACGTTGATTGTATCGGTCTTTTTATCTGCACCGCTGGTGCTGTATCAGGTTTGGGCGTTTGTCGCCCCTGCGTTGTATAAACATGAGCGGCGGCTGATGATGCCGTTGTTGGTATCCAGCAGTTTGTTGTTTTACATGGGGATGGCATTCGCCTACTTCATTGTCTTTCCGCTGGCGTTTGCCTTTTTCGCACAAACCGCCCCAAAAGGCGTGTTGATTGCCACCGATATCAACAACTACCTGGATTTCGTGATGGCGCTGTTTATGGCGTTTGGCGTGTCTTTTGAAGTTCCGGTAGCGATAGTGCTGCTATGCTGGAGCGGAGTTGTTACACCGGAAAGCCTCAAGCAAAAACGGCCTTATGTGTTGGTAGGGGCGTTTGTGGTCGGTATGCTGCTGACGCCGCCGGATGTGTTCTCCCAGACTTTGCTGGCGATTCCGATGTATTTGTTGTTTGAAGTCGGCGTGTTTTTCGCCCGGTTTTACGTTGGTAAGCGGCGGCGGCCAGAGCTGGAAGACGTGGATGACTCTGCACCGTCTTCCTGAATGGTCTTTCGCCGTGTAACGGCGGTTTTCTTGCTGTGACACCTCTTTCGGGAGGTGTTGTTTTTTGGGTTATCCGCTGAGGTAGCCGTGACGGATTTTTGGATATCTGCGCATGTTCGATATTGGCGTTAACCTGACCAGCCCTCAGTTCCGCTCAGATAACGAGCAGGTTGTCGCGCGTGCCCGTCAGGCTGGGGTGACGGGCCTGTTGTTGACGGGTACCAACGTTGAAGAGAGTGAGCAGGCCTGTCTGCTGGCTGCACAATATCCCGATTACTGCTGGGCGACCGCCGGCGTACATCCGCATGACGCCAGTGGCTGGAATGATGATACCGCTGCGCTGATTCACCAACTGGCAGCACGTGAGCAGGTGTTGGCGATAGGTGAGTGCGGGTTGGATTTCAACCGCAACTTTTCCACCCCACAGGAACAGGAGCTGGCATTCAGCGCACAGCTGGCGATTGCTGCTGAATGCGCGATGCCGGTCTTTTTGCACTGCCGCGATGCGCATGGGCGTTTTATGACGCTGTTGACGCCGTGGCTCGATAAACTGCCAACTGCGGTGTTGCACTGTTTTACTGGTTCAGGTGAGGAACTGGATGAGTGCCTGCGTGCCGGACTGATGATTGGCATCACCGGGTGGGTGTGTGATGAACGTCGTGGATTGGCGCTGCGTGCGTTATTACCTCAGATTCCGGATGAGCGGTTGCTGCTGGAAACCGATGCGCCCTATCTGTTACCCAGGGATTTACACCCTAAACCGGCATCCCGGCGTAACGAACCCTGTTTTCTGCCGCATATTGTCCGCCAGGTTGCGCTCTGGCGTGGTCAGGATGCCGAATGGCTTGGCAGAATTGTGGATGAAAACGCCCGTCGGATTTTCCGTCCGGGCCAGAAAGGAGAATAGTGATGAGTAATGTTTTTCCCGGTGCGTTTCCTGGGCGCCGTCTGCGCCGTCTGCGTCGCCATGATTTCAGTCGTCGTTTGGTTGCGGAGCATCAGGTTACGGTCAACGACCTCATCTACCCAGTGTTTGTCATGGAAGGCAAGCAGGGACGTCAGGAAGTGCCTTCTATGCCGGGCGTGTATCGTCTGACCATTGATGAATTGGTGCGGGAAGCGGAAGTAATCGCCAAATTGGGCATCCCGGTGTTGTCGCTGTTCCCGGTGATTGAAGCAGACAAAAAGTCGTTGCTGGCCGAAGAGGCTTACAACCCGGATGGACTGGTGCAGCGTACCGTGCGTGCCTTGAAAGATGCGGTGCCGGAGCTGGGGCTGCTGACCGATGTGGCGCTGGACCCTTACACGACCCACGGTCAGGACGGTGTTATCGACGAAGACGGCTATGTGGTCAATGACATTACCAAAGAGATCCTGGTGCGTCAGGCGCTGTCCCATGCGCAAGCCGGTGCTGAGATCGTCGCTCCCAGCGATATGATGGATGGCCGTATCGGTGCCATTCGCAATCAGTTGGAAGAGCAAGGGCTGGTTAACACGCAGATCATGGCGTATTCAGCCAAGTATGCGTCCTGTTACTATGGTCCGTTTCGTGATGCGCTTGGTTCGTCAGGCAACCTGAAAGGCGGCAACAAGAAAACCTATCAGATGGATCCGGCCAACACCAATGAAGCATTGCAGGAGATCGCGCAGGATCTGCAGGAAGGCGCTGATATGGTAATGGTGAAACCGGGTATGCCGTATCTGGACGTGGTCCGTCGGGTGAAGGATACCTTTGGCGTACCGACCTTCGCTTATCAAGTGTCTGGCGAATACGCGATGCAGATGGCGGCGATTCAGAATGGGTGGCTGCAGGAACAGCCGCTGGTGATGGAGTCGCTGCTGTGCTTCAAACGTGCCGGGGCGGATGGCGTGCTGACCTATTTCGCCAGACGCGTGGCTGAATGGCTGCGGGATGAGGCGTTGCGCCGCTGATGATAGCTACCGTCAGGGCTAAGCCCTGGCGGTTTATGCTTTGCGAAACTGGCGGTTATCGATGCTTTGTCGCACTTGCTTATTCAGCAAGTTGAGCAACAACATTGAGCGTGCTTCACCATCCGGTTCGGTATAGATAGCCTGCAGGCCGCTGAACACGCCTTCGGTAATGGTGACTTTGTCGCCGGGTTGCGGTGTTTCTGGGGCGATATGAGTGGCGTATTGGTGGTTGTGCAAATCGTCAATCACCTGTTGGGGTACTAACGCCGGCAGGTTGCCAAAACGCACAAAATGGCTCACGCCGCGTGTTGAGCTAATGGTAGTGGTGTGTATGTGCTCCGGGTCGAACTCGATGAACAGATAATTGGGAAACAGCGGTTCGCTGACCTCAGTGCGCTTCCCACGTACGATTTTCTCCAGTGCGATCATCGGACTCAGGCAGCTCACTTCCTGACGTTCCAGATGTTCTTTTGCTCGTAACAGTTGACCGCGTTTGCAATAAAGTAAGTACCAGGCTCGCATAATTTCACTTTTCTGTGACTCTCACAGTGGGAGAGGATAGCAAAAGCGTTACACCTTACGGGATAAAAAAATTCCTAATTTCATAATGTGTTGACCTTTTGAGCGAATGCATACCACGCCAGAAATAGCGTGAGTGGAAAGCGACAGCATGACCAAGAGCCTTTATAATACCCCCACCACTGACCTTTCTGATGATCAGCATGAAATACCGTGACTTACGTGAATTTCTCGCGCAGCTTGAAGCGAGAGGCGAACTCAAACGCATCCATCAGCCGATAGATCCTTACCTGGAAATGACGGAAATTGCCGATCGCACCTTGCGAGCTGGTGGCCCGGCTTTGCTGTTTGAAAATCCCAAGGGTTACGGTATGCCGGTGCTGTGCAACCTGTTCGGTACGCCTAAACGCGTGGCGCTGGGTATGGGACAGGAAGAGGTTAGCGCGTTGCGCGATGTTGGCCGCTTGCTGGCGTTCTTGAAAGAGCCGGAGCCGCCGCGTGGTTTCCGTGATCTGGTGGATAAGCTGCCCAAATTTCGCCAGGTGCTGAATATGCCGACTAAGCGCCTTTCGAACGCGCCCTGTCAGGAACAGGTGTGGGAAGGCGATGATGTGGATCTAGGGCGGATTCCGATTATGCATTGCTGGCCGGGCGATGCGGCGCCGTTGGTTACCTGGGGGTTGACGGTGACGCGCGGGCCGTTTAAAGAGCGCCAGAATCTGGGGATTTATCGCCAGCAACTGATTGGCCGTAACAAGCTGATTATGCGCTGGTTGTCGCACCGAGGCGGGGCGCTGGATTTTCAGGAGTGGCGACAGCAGCACCCCGGTGAACGTTTCCCGGTGGCGGTGGCGTTGGGTGCCGACCCGGCTACGATTCTGGGGGCGGTGACGCCGGTGCCGGATACCTTATCCGAATACGCTTTTGCCGGATTGCTGCGTGGTCATAAGACCGAAGTGGTCAAATGTCTCTCTTGCGATCTGGAGGTGCCGGCCAGTGCCGAAATCGTGCTGGAAGGGTATATCGACGCGGATGAAATGGCACCGGAAGGCCCTTATGGCGATCACACCGGTTATTACAACGAAGTTGACCATTTTCCGGTTTTTACCGTCACGCATGTTACCCAGCGACGTGACGCCATTTATCATTCCACTTACACCGGGCGTCCGCCTGATGAGCCGGCGGTGTTGGGTGTGGCGCTGAACGAAGTCTTCGTGCCGTTGCTGCAAAAGCAATTCCCGGAAATTGTCGATTTCTATCTGCCGCCAGAGGGCTGTTCTTATCGTCTGGCGGTGGTTACTATGAAAAAACAGTATGCCGGACATGCCAAACGAGTGATGATGGGCGTCTGGTCCTTTTTACGCCAGTTCATGTATACCAAATTCGTTATCGTCTGCGATGATGATATTAATGCCCGTGACTGGAAAGATGTGATTTGGGCGATCACTACGCGTATGGATCCGGCGCGTGATACGGTGCTGGTGGAGAATACGCCAATCGACTATCTGGATTTTGCCTCGCCGGTTTCCGGGCTTGGCTCCAAAATGGGGCTGGATGCGACCAATAAATGGCCGGGTGAAACGCAGCGTGAATGGGGTCATCCTATTACCAAAGATCCGTCGGTTGTTGCCCGCGTGGATGCCATGTGGGACGAATTAGCCATATTGAATGACAGCGGTAAGCCGCGCTGACGGTGCTTATCCTGTTCCCTGTTTTGCTTTGACCCGACAGAGGGATCGCATGACAACGTTGAGCTGTACAGTAACGTCGGTGGAAGCCATCACCGATACGGTTTACCGGGTGCGCTTATTGCCATCGGCACCTTTTTCCTTTCGCGCCGGGCAATATCTGATGGTGGTAATGAATGAGCGTGACAAACGCCCGTTCTCCATGGCCTCAACGCCTATTGAGCAAGGGTTTATCGAACTGCATATCGGGGCTTCTGAAATGAACCTGTATGCGATGGCGGTGATGGATCGTATTTTGAAGGAAAAGTCGCTGGTAGTGGATATTCCCCACGGCGAGGCCTGGTTGCGTGAAGACAGTGATCGACCGCTGATCCTGATAGCGGGCGGGACGGGATTCTCCTATGCGCGGTCTATTTTGTTGACAGTGCTGGCAAGCCAGCCGGAGCGCCAGGTTTCTCTGTACTGGGGGGGACGCGAGCTGCGCCATCTGTACGATCTGGGCGAGCTGCAAGCACTGGCGCAGGCACATCCTAACCTGAACGTGATTCCGGTAGTCGAACAGCCGGACGATCAATGGCATGGTCGTTCCGGTACGGTATTGAGTGCGGTACTGCAGGATTTCGGTTCGCTGGCATCGCACGATATTTACATCGCGGGTCGTTTCGAGATGGCAAAAATTGCCCGTGAGCGTTTTTGCAACGAACGTGGTGCGCAGATAGCACACATGTACAGCGACGCTTTTTCTTTTATCTGATCCTTTCCGTTTTGCCTCGCTATGGCCGGGTTTATGCCCGGCCATGATTTTGTTTTTTAAAAATAAATTCCCCCACCCCTGTTTAGTATGCAGCTAACGCTGTCATGCGCTGACTGTGGCTGTGCGACTGATGATAATGCAGGTCGTGAACCACACCTCAACGCCTAAGTGCGTGCTGCCTTCGGTTTTTGACGTCAGGGTATTCATGGCTGGTTTGATTACGATATGCAATAATATATTATATAAAAATATATATTATATGGATCGCAAGAAAAGGTAGCGTTATGGTGGCGGCAGAGTCGGAAATCACACAACAGATGATGCGTGAAGCCGCACAGGGTGCGGCAGATGTGTTGCGGGCACTGGCGAATGACGACCGGTTGATGCTGATGTGTTTTTTGAGTCAGGGCGAAGCATCAGTGGGACAGATGGAGCAGGCGCTGGGCATTCGCCAACCGACACTGTCTCAGCAGCTTGGTGTAATGCGGCGCTTAAAGCTGGTAGCCACGCGACGTGAAGGCAAACAGATTTTCTACCGTATTGAGGACGCGCGCATCCTGTCGCTGCTCAATACGCTGTATGCACTGTATTGCACCAAATAGTATTGCACCAAATAGTATTGCACCAAATAGTATTGCACTAAATAGTATTGCCCCAAATTGTATTGTCCAAAATAGGCTTATTGCCTGGAACCGCACAGGAGAGGTTATGCGTGTTGATATGGAAGCGTTTACGCCGTTAATGAGCCTGACGGGCGGCCTGGTGATCGGGCTTGCTGTAGTCATGCTGGCGGTATTTTCCGGGCGTATTGCCGGCATCAGCGGCATTCTCGGTGGTCTGTTGAGCCGAACGTCAACAGATAAAGCGTGGCGGTTGGCGTTTGTTCTGGGAATGCTTGCCGCGTTCTGGGTCTACCAACTAGCAGCCCCGTTGCCAGACAGTACCATATCAACGCCGATGCCCTTGTTGGTCGTGTCTGGTTTGTTGGTGGGAATCGGTACCCGATATGGATCAGGTTGTACCAGCGGGCATGGCGTGTGTGGTTTATCGCGTTTCTCGCTGCGATCACTGGTGGCGACGCTGACTTTCATGGGGGCTGCATTTTTCACCGTGTGGGCGTTGGGTGAGCTACGCCTGAGCGTATTGTTGTGATGCACATGACGCACATTAAGGAGCGGAGATGAATAACCTGTTCTCTTTTCTATCCGGGCTGGTTTTTGGTCTCGGATTGCTGACAAGCGGCATGGCGAATCCGCAGAAAGTGCTCGGCTTTCTGGATATTACCCGTCAGTGGGACCCTTCGTTGGCGCTGGTGATGGGCGGTGCTTTGGTTGTTGGGATCTTCGGTTTTCGTATTGTCGCACGGATGTCAACGCCGCTTTGCGTGGCGTCGTTTTCCCTGCCGCTAAAAAAAGTGATCGATAAACCGCTGGTGGGCGGTAGCCTGTTGTTTGGCATCGGTTGGGGCATCGCCGGGATTTGCCCTGGCCCGGCGCTGGTATTGTTGTCATATGGCACCGCGAAAGGCTGGGTGTTCTTTGTTTCCATGCTCGCAGGTATGGTGCTGCATGAGTGGTGCTCCTCACGCCATCATGCACGCACTCCGGATGATGTTGCTGGGACCCGCCGGCGCAGTGGTTCCGGCGGGTGGTCGTTATACCCGTTCCAGCACTGTCGCAATGCCCTGACCCAAACCGATGCACATGGTAGCCACGCCGAATTCCACATCCCGTTGCGCCATCAGATTAATGAGCGTGGTGATGATGCGTGCACCGGAACATCCCAGCGGGTGACCGAGCGCGATAGCTCCACCGTTTAGATTGACCTTGTCGTCCAGGCTGTCCATCAGTCCCAGCGCCTTGATACAGGGCAGCGTCTGGGCGGCAAACGCTTCATTCAGCTCAAACAGACCGATATCGCTCAGCGATAGCCCTGCACGCCGTAACGCTTTTTGGGTGGCGGGCACCGGGCCGTATCCCATTACTGACGGATCGCAGCCAACGGTCGCCATCGCGCGGACGCGTACCAGAGGCGTCAGCCCCAGCGCCCGTGCGCGGGATTCGCTCATTACCAGCAGCGCCGCTGCGCCGTCTGATAGCGCTGATGAGCTACCGGCAGTGACCGTGCCGTTGACCGGATCAAACGCCGGGCGTAGCGCTGCCAGCGCGTCGAGACGGGTGTCCGCCCTGACGACTTCGTCGTAGTCAAAGGGGTGTAGCGCGCCGTCGGCGTTATGACCCGTGGTGGGGATGATTTCACGGCGAAAAGCGCCAGACTGGGTTGCGGCCCAGGCGCGCTGGTGTGAGCGGACGGCGAAAGCATCCTGCATCTCGCGGCTGATGTGGTGTTGGCGCGCCAGCAGTTCTGCCGTCAGCCCCATCATCGCCGCTGCTTTGGCGATGCTCTTGCCGAGTCCGGGGTGAAAATCGACGCCGTGGGTCATCGGCACATGTCCCATGTGCTCGACACCGCCGACCAGACACGCTCCGGCATCACCGACCATGATGGCGCGTGCCGCATCGTGCAGCGCCTGCATGGATGAGCCGCACAGGCGGTTAACGGTCACTGCGGGCACCGAATGGGGGATTTCCGCCAGCAATGCCGCGTTACGCGCCACATTGAAGCCTTGCTCCAGCGTTTGTTGCACGCAGCCCCAGTAGATATCGTCAATCTTGTCTGCTTCAAGCGCCGGGTTACGGCTCAACAGGCTGCGCATCAGGTGAGCAGACAGGGTTTCTGCCCGTACCTGACGAAACGCGCCGCCTTTGGAACGGCCCATCGGGGTGCGCACCGCATCAACAATCACTGCGTTTTCCATCGTCGTGCGTCCTTATGCAGGTTGGTGAAGAGAAAGAGTGGCGTGAGCGTCAACCGCCGGGTAATAACGCTGCTGGCTCTGCGCCATCTGCAGCAGACTTTCCGGTGTGGCGTAAAGCGGCCCCAGTGATGCCAATGACTGGGCGATGTCCACATAGTGCCGACTGCCCAGTGTGTCTATATAGCGACAGGCTCCGCCATGGAATGGGGGGAAACCCAGACCGTAAAGCAGCGCCATGTCGGCTTCTGCCGGGGTGGCGACGATGCCCTCTTCCAGACAACGTGCGACTTCGTTGAGCATCGGCACCATCAGTCGATGGATAATCTCTTGCGCACTGAAGGTTCGCTTCGGCTCGCAAACTGCACCCAACAAGATATCGGTTTGCTCGTCCTGCTCCCGGCGTGGTTTGCCTTTGGCGTCTGGGGTGTAGCGGTAGAAGCCTGCGCCGCTTTTCTGGCCGAAACGTTGATGCTCTACCAGCACATCGACCGCGTCACGATAGGTTTTTGCCATGCGTTGCGGAAAGCCTGCCGACATCACCGCCTGAGCATGGTGGGCGGTATCCAGCCCGACCACGTCCAGCAGATAAGCCGGTCCCATCGGCCAGCCGAACTGTTTCTCCATCACCGCATCCACGTCACGGAAATCCGCACCGTCACGCAGCAACAGGCTAAAGGCCGCGAGATAGGGAAACAGCACACGGTTGACGAAAAAACCTGGGCAGTCATTCACCACAATCGGGGTTTTGCCTATCTTGCTGGCGTAGGCCACCACACGGGCCAGCGTTTTCTCATCGGTCTGGGGTCCTCGGATCACTTCCACCAGTGGCATACGGTGCACGGGGTTGAAAAAATGCATCCCGCAGAAATGTTGTGGCCGCTGCAATGAGGCCGCTAATTGCCCGATGGGAATCGTCGAGGTATTGGAGACTATCAATGTCTGCTCACTGACGCAGGCTTCGATATCTGCCAGCACTCTGGCTTTTACCTGTGGATTTTCCACCACGGCTTCGATAATCAGGTCAACCTGTTCAAGCCCGTGGTTGTTCAGTGTCGGGTGGATACGGGCCAGCACGCCGGCCATGGTCATGGCGTCCAGTTTGCCGCGTTCCAGTTGTGCGTTCAGTAGCTTGGCCGCTTCCTCCATCCCCAGTGTCAGGGCTTTTTCACTGATGTCTTTCATCCACACCGATACCCCTTTGCGTGCCGACTGGCAGGCAATGCCGCCGCCCATAATCCCGGCACCCAGTACCGCCGCACGAGCCGGCGGCGAGGCGTCGCCCGCCCATTTTTTTGCGGCGCTTTTTACGGCCTGCTCGTTCAGGAATACACCGACTAGTGCATATGCTGCCGTTGTTTGCGTCAGTGTGACAAAATTGTCGGTTTCTAGCTTCAATGCCGCGTCACGCTGTAATCCAGCGGCGGCTTCAATGGTTTTGAGCGCCATGATTGGGGCGGGGTAGTGACGGTCTGCCGCCTGTTGCACCAGCGCATTGGCGGTGGCAAAACTCATGGTCGCTTCGATACGGTTAAGCCGTAGCGGCGATTGTTTCTGACGGCGACGGGTACGCCAGTCCAGTTTTTCCTCCGCTGCCAGGCGCAACATATGCACGGCAGAAGACAACAGCTTGTCGCTGTTGGTAATCGCATCGACCAGTCCGACTTTCAGGGCCTCGTCGGCAGACAGGTCTTTACCGGCGGTAATGATTTCCAGCGCGTTGTCGGCCCCCAGCAGTCGCGGTAACCTAACTGTGCCGCCAAACCCCGGCATGATCCCCAGTTTGACTTCCGGCAGGCCGATGCGAACGTCGGGTGTTGCAAGACGGAAATCGGTTGCCAGCACGCACTCGCACCCTCCGCCCAGCGCATAGCCGTTGATGGCGGATAGCGTCGGCACCGGCAAATCCTCCAGTTGGCTAAAAATGGCGTTGGCACCGGTCAGCCACTGATGCAATGTTTCCTGCGGGGCGGCAAACAGCGACAGGAATTCGGTGATGTCCGCTCCGGCAATAAACGCGGGTTTGTCCGAGCGCAGCAGTAACGCCCGGAGTGAAGGTTGTTTTATCAGGTGATTCAGGGCTTCGCCAAGGCTAGCCACTGTGCGGGTATCCAGCTTGTTGACGCTGCCGGGGGCGGCAAAAACCAGCTCGGCAATGCCGTCTTCCAGCCAGTTGAGGTACAGCGTGTCGCCTTGATAGATCATGGTGTTCTCCACTGTTATCCGTGATCTGGTACGACCAGATGGTGAGGGAAATTGTGGGTTTGGTGTTAATGAAATGCAAACAATGCGTGAAATATTTGCCGGGAAGATCACAGGGTGTGCAACGCTGCCGTCATCAGGGCGCTGTGTTACACTGGAAAACAAGCTGTTATCAATGGGGATTATGATGGAAACGCTGGCTTCTTTTTATCATCAACATGTGGCGACTCTGCAGCAACGTACGCAGGCGGTTCTGGCGCGGCATAATCTGGATGCCTTATTGATCCACTCCGGTGAGTTGATGATGGCGTTTTTGGACGATCATGCCTATCCATTCAAGGTTAACCCGCAGTTCAAAGCCTGGTTGCCGGTGACGCAGGTGCCGAACTGCTGGCTGTGGGTGGATGGGGTCAATACGCCGAGGTTGTGGTTCTACTCCCCCGTTGATTACTGGCACAACGTGGCGCCGGTGCCGGACAGTTTTTGGACCTCAGCGCTGGATATTCAGGTGCTGCGCAAAGCCGATGACATTGCTCAGCAATTGCCGGTTCAGCGTCAGCGGGTCGGCTATATCGGTTCTGCGCCGCAGCGGGCGCTGAATTTGGGGATTACGCTGGAGCACATCAACCCGCAAGGCGTGCTGGATTATCTGCATTACCACCGCGCCTACAAAACGGATTACGAACTGGCTTGTATGCGCGAAGCGCAGAAAACGGCGGTGGCTGGCCACCGTGCCGCCTACGACGCGTTCCAGTCCGGCATGAGCGAGTTTGATATTAATCTGGCGTACCTGACTGCTACCGGTCACCGCGATACCGATGTGCCTTATGGCAATATCGTCGCCCTCAACGAACATGCGGCGGTGCTGCATTACACCCAGTTGGAGCACCAGGTGCCAGGAGAAATGCGCAGCTTCCTGCTGGATGCCGGCGCGGAATATAACGGCTACGCAGCGGACATTACCCGCACTTATGCCGCGCAGCATGACAATGACTATGCGGCGTTGGTGAGCGACCTGAACCGCGAGCAACTGGCGCTGATAGATACGCTGAAGGTTGGCGTGCGTTATACCGACTACCATGTGCAGATGCATCACCGGGTGGCGTCGCTGCTTAAACATCATCAACTGGTGACCGGGCTTAGTGAGGAAGCGATGGTGGAACAGGGCGTGACCTCGCCGTTTCTGCCGCATGGTTTGGGCCATCCGCTCGGCTTGCAAGTGCATGACGTCGGCGGCTTCATGCAAGATGACACCGGAACGACGTTGCCTGCGCCATCAGCCCATCCCTACCTGCGCTGTACCCGGATTCTGGAGCCGCGTATGGTGCTGACTATCGAACCCGGTATCTACTTTATCGATTCTCTGCTTGAGCCTTGGCGTCAGGGCGAACTGCGCCAGCATTTCAACTGGCAGAAACTGGATGCGTTGCGCCCGTTCGGCGGTATTCGTATTGAAGACAATATTGTGGTGCATGACAAACGCATTGAAAACCTGACCCGTGCGCTTGACCTGGCCTGATGAAGTCATATCCGGTTCCTGCGTCGTCTGTCAGCGTTCATGAAGACATTAAAAAGAGCCGTTTCCTCACCCTGCTTGCTCCGGCCTGTGGGGTGGAAGCAGCCCGAAGCATGATTCAGCAGGCCCGCGAGCTGCATCCTTCGGCAGCACACCATTGCTGGGCGTATGTCGCGGGTGCGCCGGATGATTCGCAACAGCTCGGATTTTCTGATGATGGCGAGCCTTCGGGAACCGCAGGCAAGCCAATGCTGGCTCAATTGATGGGCAGCGGCATCGGCGAAGTCGTGGCGGTGGTGGTGCGTTATTATGGCGGCATTAGGCTTGGCACCGGTGGGCTGGTCAAAGCTTATGGCGGTGGCGTGCAGCAGGCGCTGAAACAACTGCCGGTGCAGCAGAAAGTAATGTATCAGATGTATCGATTGCAGTGTGATTATGCCCTGTTGCCGCAGGTGGAGAATGTGGTGCTGGCGTTACAGGGGCACGTCGTTTCAGCGGAGTACGCCAGCGAGGTTTCGCTCCAGTTAGCGTTTCCGGTAACGGCAGTGGACGACGCGACGCGAAAGCTGCGCGATATTAGCCGCGGCGCGTTGCATTTGCAGACAATTTCACAATAATCCAGCGCGTAATCTTGAACCATTTAAGGAAGGCTCCCTGATGCACTTGCGTGCTATAACCCGCATTGTTGGACTGCTGGTCATTCTGTTTTCCGGCACCATGTTCATTCCCGGTATCGTCGCCTTGATCTACCGCGACGGTGCTGGTCGGGCATTTATCCAGACGTTCATTGTCGCGTTGGTTATGGGGCTATTGTTATGGCTGCCCAACCGCAAACATCGGCATGAACTGAAAGCCCGTGAAGGGTTTCTGATAGTGGTACTGTTCTGGACGGTGCTGGGTAGCGTTGGGGCGCTGCCTTTTCTGTTTGCCGAACGTCCTAACCTGTCGGTGACGGATGCTTTTTTTGAATCTTTTTCCGGCCTGACGACAACCGGTGCGACCACACTGGTTGGGTTGGATTCGCTGCCGAAAGCCATTCTGTTTTATCGGCAGATGCTGCAATGGATGGGCGGCATGGGGATCATCGTACTGGCGGTGGCCATTCTGCCGATTCTGGGTGTCGGGGGGATGCAGCTTTATCGTGCCGAAATGCCGGGTCCGCTAAAGGATAATAAGATGCGTCCCCGCATTGCAGAAACCGCCAAAACCTTGTGGTTGATTTACGTATTGCTGACTGTGCTCTGTGCGTTGTCGCTATGGCTGGCCGGTATGTCGGTGTTTGATGCGATTAGCCACAGTTTTTCCACTATCGCCATTGGGGGGTTCTCAACGCATGACGCCAGCATCGGTTATTTCAACAGTCCTGCTATCAATACCATTATTGCGATATTTCTACTGATTTCTGGCTGTAATTTTGGTTTGCATTTTTCGGTGTTGAGTGGGCGTAGCCTACGGGTGTATTGGCGTGATCCCGAATTCCGTATGTTTATCTTTGTTCAGATGTCGCTGGTGGCGATTTGTACCCTCGTTTTGTGGGGGCATGGGGTATACAAAAATGGTATGGAAACCCTGAATCAGGCGTTCTTCCAGGTGGTTTCTATGGCGACTACCGCGGGATTCACTACTGACAGCATTGCTTCCTGGCCACTGTTTTTACCGGTATTGCTGTTGTGTTCCGCGTTTATTGGTGGGTGTGCAGGTTCAACCGGCGGTGGCCTGAAAGTAATTCGCATTTTATTACTATTCTTGCAGGGATCTCGTGAACTGAAGCGGCTGGTTCATCCGAATGCGGTATATACCATTAAACTTGGTCAGCGTGCGTTGCCGGAGCGGATATTGGAAGCCGTGTGGGGGTTTTTCTCGGCTTATGCGCTGGTGTTTATCGTCAGTATGCTGGCAGTGATTGCAACGGGGGTAGACAATTTTTCCGCTTTTGCAGCCGTGGTTGCCACGCTGAACAATCTCGGTCCAGGGCTTGGGACGGTAGCTGACAATTTCACCTCTATGAATGATGCCGCCAAATGGATTCTGATTGTCACCATGTTGTTTGGTCGCCTGGAAGTGTTCACCATGCTGGTGTTATTTACTCCCACTTTTTGGCGGGAATAACGGATATAAGGGAACGTGCTATGAAAGCATTAATATTATTTTCCAGTCGGGATGGTCAAACACGGGCGATAGCGTCTTATATTGCCAATAATCTTAAAGGGACGCTGGAGTGTGATGTCGTCAACATCTTGAGTGCCCATGAAGTTGAGCTTGATAAGTACGATAAAGTGATGATCGGCGCATCAGTGCGCTACGGGCATTTTCATCCGGCTTTGGAAAAATTCATCCGTCAGCATCTTGCTTTGCTGCAACAAAAACCCAGCGCTTTCTTCTCTGTCAACCTGACTGCTCGTAAACCAGAAAAGCGTTCACTGCAAACCAATGCATATACCCGTAAATTTCTGTTGCGTTCTCCCTGGCAGCCAGATTTAGGGGCGGTCTTTGCCGGTGCGTTGCGCTACCCTCGTTATAGCTGGTTTGACCGTGTCATGATTCAGTTGATTATGCACATGACGGGCGGTGAAACCGATAGTACGAAAGAGATTGAGTATACCGACTGGGAGCAAGTGGCGCGTTTTGCTCAATCTTTTGGTCAACTCACTCAGAAAAAGACAATGTAATGCAGCTTATGGGTTTGTGATGGTGAAAAAAAAGGCACTCAGAAGTTTTTTTGAAATTAGTGCTTGTCAGCGACGGAGAAGTCCCTATAATGCGCCTCCACTGACACGGCAACGGCGACACGCCAGCGCAGTTTCAGCAGGAAATCAGGTACGTATCGCTTGACTTCCTGTCGGGAAAGCATAATATATGCGACCCGCGACCACGGTAAGTGGCGCTGCTCTTTAACAATCAATCAGACAATCTGTGTGGGCACTCGCAGGACACTTCACTAAAACTATTTAGTGAAAGTCTTGAAGAGTGACAACAGTTAATTCATTACGAAGTAACAGTAAATTCTTTGAGCACGGTTTTCTTCGGAAAACACATCAAACTTTAAATTGAAGAGTTTGATCATGGCTCAGATTGAACGCTGGCGGCAGGCCTAACACATGCAAGTCGGGCGGTAGCACAAAGGAGCTTGCTCCTTGGGTGACGAGCGGCGGACGGGTGAGTAATGTCTGGGAAACTGCCTGATGGAGGGGGATAACTACTGGAAACGGTAGCTAATACCGCATAACGTCGCAAGACCAAAGAGGGGGACCTTAGGGCCTCTTGCCATCGGATGTGCCCAGATGGGATTAGCTAGTAGGTGGGGTAAAGGCTCACCTAGGCGACGATCCCTAGCTGGTCTGAGAGGATGACCAGCCACACTGGAACTGAGACACGGTCCAGACTCCTACGGGAGGCAGCAGTGGGGAATATTGCACAATGGGGGAAACCCTGATGCAGCCATGCCGCGTGTGTGAAGAAGGCCTTCGGGTTGTAAAGCACTTTCAGCGGGGAGGAAGGGGGCAGGCTTAATACGTCTGTTCATTGACGTTACCCGCAGAAGAAGCACCGGCTAACTCCGTGCCAGCAGCCGCGGTAATACGGAGGGTGCAAGCGTTAATCGGAATGACTGGGCGTAAAGCGCACGCAGGCGGTCTGTTAAGTTGGATGTGAAATCCCCGGGCTCAACCTGGGAACTGCATTCAAAACTGACAGGCTGGAGTCTCGTAGAGGGGGGTAGAATTCCAGGTGTAGCGGTGAAATGCGTAGAGATCTGGAGGAATACCGGTGGCGAAGGCGGCCCCCTGGACGAAGACTGACGCTCAGGTGCGAAAGCGTGGGGAGCAAACAGGATTAGATACCCTGGTAGTCCACGCTGTAAACGATGTCGATTTGGAGGTTGTGGTCCTGAACCGTGGCTTCCGGAGCTAACGCGTTAAATCGACCGCCTGGGGAGTACGGCCGCAAGGTTAAAACTCAAATGAATTGACGGGGGCCCGCACAAGCGGTGGAGCATGTGGTTTAATTCGATGCAACGCGAAGAACCTTACCTACTCTTGACATCCAGAGAAGACTGCAGAGATGCGGTTGTGCCTTCGGGAGCTCTGAGACAGGTGCTGCATGGCTGTCGTCAGCTCGTGTTGTGAAATGTTGGGTTAAGTCCCGCAACGAGCGCAACCCTTATCCTTTGTTGCCAGCACTTCGGGTGGGAACTCAGGGGAGACTGCCGGTGATAAACCGGAGGAAGGTGGGGATGACGTCAAGTCATCATGGCCCTTACGAGTAGGGCTACACACGTGCTACAATGGCGTATACAAAGAGAAGCGACCTCGCGAGAGCAAGCGGACCTCATAAAGTACGTCGTAGTCCGGATTGGAGTCTGCAACTCGACTCCATGAAGTCGGAATCGCTAGTAATCGTAGATCAGAATGCTACGGTGAATACGTTCCCGGGCCTTGTACACACCGCCCGTCACACCATGGGAGTGGGTTGCAAAAGAAGTAGGTAGCTTAACCTTCGGGAGGGCGCTTACCACTTTGTGATTCATGACTGGGGTGAAGTCGTAACAAGGTAACCGTAGGGGAACCTGCGGTTGGATCACCTCCTTACCGAGTAGAAGTGCCTGCGTGGTGTCCACACAGATTGTCTGATGAAGTAACGAGCAGTAAAACCTTATAGGCTTGTAGCTCAGGTGGTTAGAGCGCACCCCTGATAAGGGTGAGGTCGGTGGTTCAAGTCCACTCAGGCCTACCAACTCTATTTATCCTTGAAATGTTCGATGGCGGCGCAGCGTGTGTGCAGGGTGCGTGATGTGTTGAACCTTTCGACGGCTAAGCGGGTTGACAAGGTTGATGCATCTATGGGGCTATAGCTCAGCTGGGAGAGCGCCTGCTTTGCACGCAGGAGGTCTGCGGTTCGATCCCGCATAGCTCCACCATTTACGAATGACTTCAGAGTGTACTGGCAACAGTATGCTGCGAAGTATTATGCTCTTTAACAATCCGGAACAAGCTGAAAAATTGAAACGACAGCATGTGAGTGAGAATTCATGTGCTGGTCGAGTCTCTCAATATACCTGCATCCCGAGACACTTTCGGGTTGTGAGGTTAAGCGACTAAGCGTACACGGTGGATGCCTAGGCAGTCAGAGGCGATGAAGGGCGTGCTAATCTGCGAAAAGCGTCGGCAAGGTGATATGAGCCGTTATACCCGACGATACCCGAATGGGGAAACCCAGTGTGACTCGTCACACTATCATTAACTGAATTCATAGGTTAATGAAGCGAACCGGGGGAACTGAAACATCTCAGTACCCCGAGGAAAAGAAATCAACCGAGATTCCCCCAGTAGCGGCGAGCGAACGGGGAGGAGCCCAGAACCTGAATCGGCTTGTGTGTCAGTGGAAGCGTCTGGAAAGTCGCACGATACAGGGTGAGAGTCCCGTACACGAAGGTGCACAGGTCGTGAGTTCGATGAGTAGGGCGGGACACGTGGTATCCTGTCTGAACATGGGGGGACCATCCTCCAAGGCTAAATACTCCTGACTGACCGATAGTGAACCAGTACCGTGAGGGAAAGGCGAAAAGAACCCCGGCGAGGGGAGTGAAAGAGAACCTGAAACCGTGTACGTACAAGCAGTGGGAGCACCTTTAGGGTGTGACTGCGTACCTTTTGTATAATGGGTCAGCGACTTATATTCTGTAGCAAGGTTAACCGCATAGGGGAGCCGCAGGGAAACCGAGTCTTAACTGGGCGTTAAGTTGCAGGGTATAGACCCGAAACCCGGTGATCTAGCCATGGGCAGGTTGAAGGTTGGGTAACACTAACTGGAGGACCGAACCGACTAATGTTGAAAAATTAGCGGATGACTTGTGGCTGGGGGTGAAAGGCCAATCAAACCGGGAGATAGCTGGTTCTCCCCGAAAGCTATTTAGGTAGCGCCTCGTGAAGTCATCTTCGGGGGTAGAGCACTGTTTCGGCTAGGGGGCCATCCCGGCTTACCAACCCGATGCAAACTGCGAATACCGAAGAATGTTATCACGGGAGACACACGGCGGGTGCTAACGTCCGTCGTGAAGAGGGAAACAACCCAGACCGCCAGCTAAGGTCCCCAAGTCATGGTTAAGTGGGAAACGATGTGGGAAGGCCCAGACAGCCAGGATGTTGGCTTAGAAGCAGCCATCATTTAAAGAAAGCGTAATAGCTCACTGGTCGAGTCGGCCTGCGCGGAAGATGTAACGGGGCTAAAACCATGCACCGAAGCTGCGGCAGCGAACGTATCACCCAAGACAACTTTGCGGAGTTGAATGACGATTGACGGAGCGACGCGACGTCAATGCGTCCACAACGTCGAGTTGGCTTAGGGATACGTTCGTTGGGTAGGGGAGCGTTCTGTAAGCCGTTGAAGGTGGACTGTGAGGTCTGCTGGAGGTATCAGAAGTGCGAATGCTGACATAAGTAACGATAATGCGGGTGAAAAACCCGCACGCCGGAAGACCAAGGGTTCCTGTCCAACGTTAATCGGGGCAGGGTGAGTCGACCCCTAAGGCGAGGCTGAAAAGCGTAGTCGATGGGAAACAGGTTAATATTCCTGTACTGGGTGTGACTGCGAAGGGGGGACGGAGAAGGCTATGTCATCCGGGCGACGGTTGTCCCGGTTTAAGCGTGCAGGTGGGTGGACCAGGCAAATCCGGTCTGCTGTGAACACTGAGGCGTGATGACGAGGCACTACGGTGCTGAAGTGACAGATGCCCTGCTTCCAGGAAAAGCCTCTAAGCATCAGGTGACATTCAATCGTACCCCAAACCGACACAGGTGGTCAGGTAGAGAATACTCAGGCGCTTGAGAGAACTCGGGTGAAGGAACTAGGCAAAATGGTGCCGTAACTTCGGGAGAAGGCACGCTCCTGTGGGTGAAGTCCCTTGCGGATGGAGCTGACGGGAGTCGCAGATACCAGCTGGCTGCAACTGTTTAATAAAAACACAGCACTGTGCAAACACGAAAGTGGACGTATACGGTGTGACGCCTGCCCGGTGCCGGAAGGTTAATTGATGGGGTTATCCGTAAGGAGAAGCTCTTGATCGAAGCCCCGGTAAACGGCGGCCGTAACTATAACGGTCCTAAGGTAGCGAAATTCCTTGTCGGGTAAGTTCCGACCTGCACGAATGGCGTAATGATGGCCAGGCTGTCTCCACCCGAGACTCAGTGAAATTGAACTCGCTGTGAAGATGCAGTGTACCCGCGGCAAGACGGAAAGACCCCGTGAACCTTTACTATAGCTTGACACTGAACCTTGAACCTTGATGTGTAGGATAGGTGGGAGGCTGTGAAGTGTGGACGCCAGTCTGCATGGAGCCGACCTTGAAATACCACCCTTTAATGTTTGATGTTCTAACCTGGGCCCGTAATCCGGGCCGGGGACAGTGTCTGGTGGGTAGTTTGACTGGGGCGGTCTCCTCCCAAAGCGTAACGGAGGAGCACGAAGGTTAGCTAATCCTGGTCGGACATCAGGAGGTTAGTGCAAAGGCATAAGCTAGCTTGACTGCGAGAGTGACGGCTCGAGCAGGTGCGAAAGCAGGTCTTAGTGATCCGGTGGTTCTGAATGGAAGGGCCATCGCTCAACGGATAAAAGGTACTCCGGGGATAACAGGCTGATACCGCCCAAGAGTTCATATCGACGGCGGTGTTTGGCACCTCGATGTCGGCTCATCACATCCTGGGGCTGAAGTAGGTCCCAAGGGTATGGCTGTTCGCCATTTAAAGTGGTACGCGAGCTGGGTTTAGAACGTCGTGAGACAGTTCGGTCCCTATCTGCCGTGGGCGTTGGAAGATTGAGGGGGGTTGCTCCTAGTACGAGAGGACCGGAGTGAACGCACCGCTGGTGTTCGGGTTGTCATGCCAATGGCACTGCCCGGTAGCTACGTGCGGAAGAGATAACCGCTGAAAGCATCTAAGCGGGAAACTTGCCCCGAGATGAGTCTTCCCTGGGAACGTGATTCCCCGGAAGGGACGTTCGAGACGAGGACGTTGATAGGCTGGGTGTGTAAGCGTAGTGATACGTTGAGCTAACCAGTACTAATGACCCGAGAGGCTTAACCTTACAACACCGAAGGTGTTTTGGAGAGAGACGGAAAGTCGAGTCAGCTTGTTCGAGGATTGGATGGCGTGGTGTGCGGCAAACAGAGAGCACACGGCGACATAAAGGATGATGACGTTGAAAGACGTTGAAAGAATTTGCCTGGCGGCGATAGCGCGGTGGTCCCACCTGACCCCATGCCGAACTCAGAAGTGAAACGCCGTAGCGCCGATGGTAGTGTGGGGTCTCCCCATGCGAGAGTAGGGAACTGCCAGGCATCAAATAAGGCGAAAGGCTCAGTCGACAGACTGGGCCTTTTGTTTTTTGCTGTTCGTACCCCCGGCGGTATGCTGGGACGGGTGCCGGTCGCGCCTGTCTCTCCTTCTCCTGTTCTCGTTCTTTTCCCCGCTCATCCCCTTTTGCCGGGCTTAGCCTCCTGGCATGAATAGAAGCGCGAAAGCGCGATTCAGTCATCTGCCGGTCGTGCCGCCTTCCGGTACAGCCAGTCACGGATAAATACCGCAATCTGCGGTGGCTGGTTCAGATCCAGACACGGCAGGGAAGAGATTTAAACACAATTCTTCCATGAACCTGGTGTCATAAGATTGATCGGTGCCTGCACGCTGGTGTAGACAGCGATACCAAACTTAACGCTTTCGATTTGCTGATGTTTAGGGCGTAAAAAAGCCCGCGGCATGGAGCGGGCTTAGGAACAAGGCTGGGGATTAATGCAGAATTTGCGCTAGGAAAGTTTGAGTGCGTTCCGATCTCGGCGTCGTGAAGAAAACATCTGGTGGAGCCTGTTCGACGATCTCACCCTGATCCATGAAGATCACCCGGTCTGCTACGGTGCGGGCAAAGCCCATCTCGTGCGTCACACACAGCATGGTCATACCATCTTCGGCCAGTCCCAGCATGGTATCCAGCACCTCTTTTACCATTTCAGGGTCCAGTGCTGATGTTGGCTCGTCAAACAGCATGATCTTGGGTTTCATGCAGAGTGAGCGAGCGATGGCGACACGCTGTTGCTGGCCGCCGGAAAGCTGGCCCGGATATTTATGAGCATGGGCGGCGATGCGTACACGTTCCAGATAATGCATGGCCAGCGCTTCGGCTTCTTTTTTGGGCGTATTACGTACCCAACACGGCGCTAATGTGCAGTTTTGCAGCACGGTCAGATGCGGGAACAGGTTGAAATGCTGGAATACCATGCCCACTTCGGTTCTGATTTTTTCGATATTGCGGCTGTCGTGGTTAAGCTCAATGCCATCTACGGTAATGCGACCTTGTTGATGTTCTTCCAGATGGTTGATACAGCGGATCGTGGTTGATTTGCCGGAGCCTGATGGCCCGCACAACACAATACGTTCACCCTGTTTTACTTGCAGGTTGATATCTTTCAGTACGTGGAACTGCCCATACCACTTATTCACATTTTCCAGCGTGATCATGTAGTCGGAAGAAGATGTTAATGTGTCCTGGTTCATGGATAACCTCAATGGGACTTATGTCCAGTATCAAAACGTTTTTCTAAATGCTGGCTATAGCGCGACATGCTAAAGCAGAAGATCCAATAGATAATGGCAGCAAAGACGTAGCCTTCTGTGGACATGCCGAGCCAGGCCGGATCAACCGTTGCTTGTTGGATACTGCTAAACAGGTCGAACAGGCCGATGATAATCACCAGGCTAGTGTCCTTGAACAGAGCGATAATGGTGTTGACGAGGCCGGGGATCACCATTTTTAGTGCCTGAGGAAGGATCACTAACCCCTGCATACGCCAGTACCCCAGAGCCAGAGACTGCGCTGCTTCATATTGCCCTTTCGGCAGCGCCTGCAAGCCGCCACGTACCACTTCAGCCACGTAGGCTGACTGGAACAGAATGACCCCAACCAGCGCGCGCAGCAATTTGTCGATGTTGGTGCCTTCCGTCAGGAACAAAGGCAGCATCACGGAGGACATGAACAGCACGGTAATAAGCGGTACGCCGCGCCAGAACTCGATGAAAATCACGCATAGCGCACGCAGCAACGGCATGTTGGAACGTCGTCCCAGCGCCAGCAAGATCCCCAACGGCAACGCACCCGCGATGCCGATTGCTGCGATAATGATGGTCAGCGTCAGGCCGCCCCATTGGCGGGTTTCCACACGTGTCAGGCCGCCAAAACCGCCAAATAGCAACCACCAGGCGATCAACGGATAGAGAACGCCCCAAATGGCGATGTAACGGCCACGACGCGGCATGTTGCGCCAGAACATCGGCAGAATACTCAGCAGCGCCAGTACCAGTGCAAAATTGATGCGCCAGAGTTCTTCACGTGGGTAAAGCCCATACATAAATTGCTCGAAGCGAGCATGAATGAAGACCCAGCACGCGCCGTCGCTGGTACAATCTGCACGACTGGAGCCAATCCAGTTAGCCTTGAGAATGGCCCAGTTTAGTAGCGGTGGGATTAAGGTCCACAGCAACCAGAGACAAGCTAAGGTCAGTAGGCTATTGGTGATATTGGAAAACAGGTTCCGTTTCGCCCAGATGATAGCGCTGCTGATGCGTGTCGGATGGGATGGTGTGTGTGTCGTCATGGTCATCCTGTTCCTTTAGCGCTCAATTAAGGCGATTTTCCGGTTATAGATGTTCATCAGTAATGAGATCAGCAGGCTGATAATCAGATAGACCGACATGGTGATGGCAATGGTTTCAATGGCTTGCCCAGTCTGGTTCAGCACCGTACCTGCGAACAGCGATACCATATCCGGATAACCGATGGCGGCAGCCAGCGACGAGTTTTTTACCACGTTCAGATACTGACTGGTCAATGGTGGAATAATTACGCGCAGCGCTTGAGGCAAAATGACTTTGCGTAATGTCACCGGTTTGGGCAGCCCTAATGATAAGGCTGCTTCATGCTGCCCACGAGAGACTGATTGAATACCTGAACGAATGATTTCGGCGATAAACGATGAGGTATACACCGATAATGCCAGCGCCAACGCTGCCAGTTCAGGGATAAGCACCAAACCACCGCTAAAGTTAAAACCTTTGAGAACCGGAAAGTCCCAGTGTAATGCCCGACCAAAGATCAGGTGAGAGACGCCCAGCAAGACAATCAGCATCGTCAGAGGAATAGGCCAGTAACGACGTCGTTGACCGGTTAGTTCATGGTAACGATTGTTGCGACGATGTAAGGCAATGCCATAGCCAATAGAGACGACCAGCACGAGGAACGACGGGAGCGCTCCAGGGCCAAACTCAGCAGCCGGAATATACAGGCCACGGTTGCTAAGGAAAAAGGTATCGAAAGCATTTACTGCCTGACGTGGGCCTGGCAGATTGCGTAATACCGCAAAATACCAAAAGAAAATTTGCAGTAATGGCGGAATATTACGAAACGTTTCGATGTAAATTGTTGAAAGTTTACGCAGCAGCCAGTTATCAGACAGCCGTGCCAGACCGACGATAAACCCCAGTAGTGAGGCGCAGATAATACAAATCGCTGAAACCAGCAACGTATTAAGCAGGCCAATGACAAAGACTCTGGCATAAGAGTCATCCTGATCGTAGTCAATCAGGTGCTGGACAATGCCAAAGCCAGCGCTGTTATTTAAAAAGGCAAAACCTGACGTAATTCCGCGCTGTGAAAGATTGGTGACGGTATTGTGCAGCAGATAAGCGGCGGCAACCACCACGATGACGACAGCAAGGATTTGATACAACCAGGCGCGCACCGCTGGATTAGTCAGTGATAAATCACCTTTCACGGTTGGGCGTTGCAGCATGTTGGAGCCTCGGTAACGGATAAAGCAAGGGCACGTCTGGTTTCCAGCACGTGCCCGGTTTTTCGTCAGGAATCAGCGAACAGCAGGGGCGTACTGAATGCCGCCTTTGTTCCACAGCTCGTTCAGGCCACGTTTGATTTTCAGCTCACTGCCTTGACCTACGTTACGTTCGAACACTTCGCCATAGTTGCCGACTTGTTTAACGATTTTATACGCCCAGTCAGCCGGCAGTTTCAGGTCTTTACCGAAGTTACCCTCTTTGCCCAACAGGTGTGCCATGTCCGGAGTAGTCGGCTTGGCGGTCATCTGGTCAACGTTTTGCGAGGTGATACCCATTTCTTCTGCGTTCAGCATGGCGAACAGCGTCCAGCGAACGATGGCGAACCAATCTTCATCGCCACGGCGTACCACCGGTCCCAGCGGTTCTTTGGAGATTACTTCCGGCAGTACGACGAAGTCTGCCGGTTTACCCAGCTTGATACGCAAGGCGTACAACTGGGACTGGTCGGAAGCCAACGTATCGCAACGACCAGAATCCAGCGCTTTGGCGCTTTCGTCAGAACGGTCAAAAGTTACCGGCGTGTACTTCATGTTGTGGGTCTTGAAGTAGTCGGCCACGTTCAGTTCGGTGTCGGTGCCTGCCTGAATACAAACAGTGGCGCCGTCCAGCTCTTTAGCGCTTTTCAGCCCGGCTTTGTTATGGGCCAGAAAGCCGATACCGTCGTAGTAGGTCACACCAGTGAACAGCAGGCCCATGCTGCCGTCGCGGGAGGAGGTCCAGGTAGTGTTACGGGACAGCAAGTCTACCTCACCAGACTGCAGGGCGGTGAAGCGCTCTTTGGCGGTCAGCGGAGTGAATTTGACCTTATTGGCATCGCCAAAAATGGCAGCAGCGACGCCACGGCAGATGTCAACGTCGATACCGGAGTATTTGCCGTTGGCATCGGCATACGAGAAACCAGGAAGCCCATCACTGATACCACACTGCACGAACCCTTTCTTCTGGATGGCATCAAGGGTTGCGCCTGCATGTGCCTGGTTGATGAAGGCAAACAGTGAAGCGCTGGCAACCAGCGTGGACATAATCACTTTTTTCATAATCATCGTATGTGCCTAATGTAATTGTAGTGTGCTGTTGTTGTGTTTGGCGCAGTCATGCTACGCCTGCTCTGTCTGTCGGTGTTGTGTTGCGCACACAACATGCCGTCTCTGATACAAAGCAAAAATGATGCCAGCTTGTGAGTATGCTTATTGGGGGAGGAAACCAAATCGTATCAGCGCCTGTTAGTGATAAATGTGGGGTATGAAGAGATAAATCGAAGGCATGGAATGCACCAAAATGGCGTAATTGTTATTTATTCGAACCAATTCGGTGCATTGCATGTAAATCAAGGGGATTGACGCGCTGCCATGGCCTCAGAGATAGCAATGATGGGCAGTCAGGCTGTCTTTTTTAGTGCAGAGTGCTTCATGGCGGCGCACAGACACGTGGCCGCGTTGAGTTGAATAGAACAGTAAAGTGGCCCGTAAACCGGGTTACCATCGGTTATTGGCAATGAATGATTAATGTACGATGTGGCGCTGGTAGTATTTTTCCAGCCAGGTCTGCAGCTTGCTCAGTACGGTGCTAAACAGCAGGTAGATGAGCGCGGCCTCGATATAGAGAATCAGCGGTTCGTAGGTGACCGATACAATCCGTTGTGCGGCCAGAAACATTTCAGGCACCGTGATCACGGCAGCCAGCGAGGTATCCTTGACCAGCGAAATAAAGGTGTTAGCCAGCGGCGGCAGTGACACAAATATCGACTGCGGCACGATTACCCAGCGAATGGCTTGCGCACCGCTCATACCGAGCGAATAAGCGGCATTCCACTGGCCTTTGGGTACGGAAAGAATGGCTCCGCGCACGATTTCCGAACTGTATGCGCCGACATTAAGGCTAAAGCCAATCAGTGCTGCCGGGAAGGCATCCAGCGTGATACCGGCGTTGGGCAAACCATAGAAAATCAGAAATAGCTGCACCAATAGCGGTGTGCCGCGAATCACCCACACATAAAAGTCGCAGATTTTTTTGAGCGGTTTGGGACCGTACAGGCGCAGCAACGCGACCAATACGCCGAGCATCAAACCGAGAATAAAGGAAAGAATCGCGAGAGGAACAGTGAATGTTAGTCCAGCGGAAAGCAGACTCCAGAAGGAGTCTGCCATGAGTTGTAGCCATGATGGCATATCTATAATAGCTCCGATATCAATGCATTATTTGGAAACATCTTGTCCAAAGTATCGCACAGAAATCGTCTTATAGGTGCCGTCTGCTTTGATTTGATCCAACGCTTTGTTCAGGGCGTCCACCAGTTGCGGCTGGTTCTTGCGTACCAGAATAGCAGACGGGTCGCCGCTTTCAGCGGTGGCGACCACTTTCACATTGGCGTCAGGTTTGTGTTTTTTGAAATCCAGGAATGACAGGTTATCGTTCAGGGTGGCTTCGGCACGACCGCTCAGTACCAGTTCCAGCGACTGGTTGAAGCCGTCGGTCGGTACGATTTCTGCGCCGTAGCTGGTAGCCAACTTGGAGTAGTTGCTGGTCAGGCTTTGGGCGGATTTGTGGCCTTTCAGATCGTTGAACGATTTGATGCTGGTGTTATCACCACGCACGATCAGTACCGATTTGGAGTCGATATACGGTTTGGAGAAGTCATATTTCGCCTGACGTTCTTTGGTTACGCCCACCTGGTTGATAACCGCGTCATAACGTTTGGCGTCCACACCCGCGATCAGTCCATCCCAGCGACCTTCGACGAATTCCGCTTTTACACCCAGTTTTTCCGCTACCGCACGGCCAACATCCACATCAAAGCCGACCAGCTTGCCGGAAGCATCGTGGTAGGTATAAGGCGCGTAAGTGCCTTCGGTACCGAATTTAATCACACCTGCGGCCTTGATGGCGCTGAGATCGTCCTGAGCCTGAGCCAGTACGCTGGTAACCAGTAAGGCGCCGGTAAGTAATGCTAAGCGAGATTTTTTCATCATTGTTCCTGCCAGATATGAGTGTTGCCGTTTTGAGTCAGAAATTCTGCGAATTTACGTGATGTCATGATATTTGCCAAGTATATAAAGGCATGGCTTATATCTGCTATGAATATAGTGATCGCCGCTATGTTTTACCACTGAAGGCCACGGATTGGCGTTATGGAAAGGCATGATGTACTGTTTTAACAATTGGTGTACGCCCCTCCCCCGGCAAAGCAGCGCACTGATTGAAAAAGTGAAACTGCTACAAACACTTGTGGATAGGATTGCGTAAAAAAGAGGACGGCTTGTGCCGCATAAGCCTAAACTGAGGAATAGGATGAGTGGCATACAAGGATTAGTAAAGTACCCGGTGCACTGCATTGTTCGTTTGGTGACAGCCCTGAACTGGCGGATGAACCTACAACTGATACGGGAAGGGCATAAAACGGCAACCTGTAGTTCATATCACGCGTGACCTGCCCCCAGTATTAGATACAACGATCAGTTAGTAATGTCGGTTTGTTTACCTTCTAATTTTCCATTTCTCCAGCTTGCTGCAAATTCAGACGGCGTCTGGTAATTCAGCGATGAATGAGGTCTGGACTCGTTATAGTCCTGCCGCCAGTCATTAATGATTTTCCGGGCATGAAGAATATCGCTGAACCAGTGTTCATTCAGGCATTCATCCCGAAAGCGACCGTTGAAACTCTCAATAAATCCGTTCTGCGTTGGCTTACCTGGCTGGATAAGTCGCAACTCCACACCATGCTCAAAGGCCCATTGATCGAGCGCGCGGCAGGTAAATTCCGGGCCCTGATCGGTTCTTATTGTCGCCGGATAGCCACGAAAGAGCGCGATGCTGTCCAGAATACGCGTGACCTGAACGCCTGAAATACCGAAAGCAGCAGTGATCGTCAGACATTCTTTCGTGAAATCATCCACACAAGTCAGGCAATTAATCCGGCGGCCGCTGGCAAGTGCATCCATGACAAAATCCATCGACCATGTCAGGTTCGGCGAATCCGGACGAAGAAGCGGAAGCCGCTCAGTCGCCAGACCCTTACGGCGCTGTCTGCGTTTTACGCCCAGGCCATTGAGATGATAGATGCGGTAGACCCGTTTGTGGTTAACGCAAAGGCCTTCACGACGCAGAAGCTGCCAGATACGCCGGTAACCGAAACGTCGGCGTTCCATTGCCAGTTCGGTGATACGTGCAGACAGATACGCATCAGTAGCCGGGCGGTGCGCATCATAACGGCAGGACGACAGGGACAAACCTGTCAGCCTGCAGGCACGCCGTTGCGACAGACCTGTCGCTTTGCACATCACTGTCACGGCTTCCCGCTTCTGGTCTGTCGTCAGTACTTTCGGCCCAAAGCCACCTGTAGTGCCTCTTTATCCAGCATGGCTTCGGCGAGCAGCTTCTTGAGGCGGGCGTTCTCTTCTTCAAGTGACTTAAGCCTTTTTACTTCAGGTACTTCCATGCCACCAAACTTCTTACGCCACGTATAAAACGTGGCGTCGGAGATGGCGTACTTACGGCAAAGTTCGCGGGCGGAAACACCCGCCTCGGCTTCGCGAAGAATATTGATGATCTGTTCGTCGGAAAAACGCTTCTTCATGGGGTTGTCCTCATGTTGCTGATGAAGACATTACTAACATCGTCGTGTGTTAATCAATGGGGAGCAGGTCAGCTATCCGATATAAAACGAATGCTGCGTGATAGATCCCATTCATAGTTCTGAGGCCGGTTCTTAGTGGTGAGGGGAAGCGCTCGCTATCCTTATTTAAGACAATTTCATCACTCGTCATTATTGAATGGTCCAACCCCTCTTACTCTATCCCGAAATTGGCAGCAGCCTTGCCCCTGTCATACAGATAAGACGTAACAAGCAGTTGACTAATGAAACAGATAGCAAGAGAGGACCGTTGGCCCTTGTGTATTAAATGGTATAGAGGAGGATTGGTTCCGCAACGAAACCAACGATATGATTCAATTTTGCTTTAACAGGGAGAGCAGGAAAGATGCTCAGTCCGGCAAGTGTGGATTAAATGTGGGGTCGAAACGAAAAAAGCACTTCCATAAAATAGAAGTGCTTTTGTTTTCAATAAATTAGTAATTATGGCTTAGTTCATACCATATTTTTTCAGTTTCTTACGCAGCGTGCCGCGGTTGATGCCCATCATCAGGGCGGCGCGGGTCTGGTTGCCGCGGGTGTACTGCATCACCATGTCCAACAGCGGCTGTTCTACTTCAGCCAGTACCAGCTCATACAGGTCATTCACGTCCTGACCATTCAGTTGAGCGAAATAGTTCTTCAGTGCCTGTTTAACCGAGTCGCGCAGGGGTTTTTGGGTTACCTGAGCCTGAGAGTTTACAGTGGAAACGGTCAGTACGTCAGAATTCACGCGTTGTTCGAACATAGTTCTGTCAGCTCTTTTTCTGTTTACGCAAGATTTTCAAAATATGCCTTCAACGCCTCCAGCTGTTCGCTGGCGTCCTCTATGGCGTTGAATGTGCGCCTAAACTGGTCGTTTGGGGCATGTTCCTGGAGATACCAGGACACGTGCTTACGCGCTATACGAAATCCCTTGCCTGGACCGTAAAAGTCGTGCAATTCCCGTATATGCCCGATCAACAAGTGCTTGACCTCTGCCAGTGGCAGGGGCGGCAGCAACTCCCCTGTGTCCAGATAATGCTGGATTTCCCGAAAGATCCAAGGTCTTCCCTGAGCGGCTCGTCCTATCATCAGGGCGTCTGCCCCGGTGTAATCAAGAACCGCTCTGGCTTTGCGCGGGTCAGTAATGTCGCCATTCGCAATAATGGGAATGGAAACACTCTGCTTAACTGTCCGAATGCTGTCGTATTCCGCTGCGCCATTGAACAGGCACGCACGCGTGCGTCCATGGACGGTCAGCGCCTGAATACCACAATCTTCAGCCAATTTGGCAATTTCTACACAGTTACGGTGCTCTGGCGCCCAGCCGGTACGGATTTTCAGCGTGACCGGTACATCAACGGCGTTCACCACCGCAGTCAGGATCTGTTTGACCAACGCCGGATACTGCAACAGCGCTGAACCGGCCATCTTGCGGTTGACCTTCTTGGCCGGACATCCCATGTTGATGTCGATGACCTGCGCACCGTTTTCAGCGTTGATTCTGGCCGCGTCCGCCATCTCGTGTGGATCGCCGCCGGCTATCTGTACCGCTCGAATACCTGGCTCATCGCTATGTACCATACGCAGCCGAGACTTGTCCGAACGCCACACTTCCGGATTGGAAGAGAGCATCTCGGAGACCGTCATTCCAGCGCCCATCGCGTGACAGAGCGCCCGAAACGGGCGATCACTTACGCCTGCCATCGGGGCAGCAATCAAACGATTGGGAAGCTGAAATTGTCCAATGCGCATAGACAAAGAGTGACCATACTGTGCCTGCAAGGGCGCGTATATTACGCATTTTTTACGCGATAGGAAAGGCCAAACTTTGAGCAATTGAACGGAACAGATCAATGAAATGCTGCATTGCTTTTGCAATGATTTTATTTTTCCTTTATTTACATGATGTTATGTTTTTATTGCTGATTTTATGAACATGGCGGGGAAATTAAACATCTGCCTGAATATGCTGTTTCATCGCATAGAAATAGTGATTGATGGCAATGACAGTACGTTTGTCCAACGAAATATCCATATGAGATACCTGCCGAAACCGTGATGTTCCGGCAGGTGAAAGTAACAGGTCAGACTGGTTTGCGGATGCCGGTAATGCGGCACCACTCTTCCTTCTCCGCTACCGGGTCGAGCTGGAATTGCGCTTCATAGGCTTGTGCCACACTCTGTGCCTGTGAGGCCAGAATACCGGACAGGCCGAGATGGCCGCCAGCCTTCGGTAGCACGCTGATAAGCGGCGCCAGTTCGCGCAGCGGACCAGCCAGAATGTTGGCGACCACCACATCAGCAGACAAGTCTTTGGGCTGATCCTTCGGCAGGAACAGTTCCAGACGTTCAGATACGCCGTTACGTTGCGCGTTGTCGCGGCTGGCCTGAATGGCTTGTGGGTCGATATCGATACCGATAGCGTGGGCAGCACCGAGTTTCAGCGCGGCAATCGCCAGAATGCCGGAGCCGCAGCCGAAATCGATGACGGTTTTGCCGTTTAGGTTCAGCCCGTCCAGCCATTGCAGGCACAGCGAAGTGGTGGGGTGGGTGCCGGTGCCAAACGCCAGACCGGGGTCAAGCATCACGTTAACTGCGTTTGGGTCCGGCACATCACGCCAGCTTGGGCAAATCCACAGTCGGTTGCCGAATTGCATCGGATGGAAGTTTTCCATCCATTCCCGCTCCCAGTCCTTATCTTCCAGTTGCTCGATTTTGTGCTGGAAACCGGTGCCGAGCAGCGGTTCGTGTTCCAACATGGCAACCACCTCAACCATATCGGTTTCGGCGTCGTACAGGCCGATGACATCGGTATCGCCCCACAGGCGGGTTTCACCCGGCAGGGGTTCAAACACCGGCGTGTCATGGGTGTCCTGAAACGTAACCGAGACGGCGCCGCTTTCAGACAGTGCGTCGCCTAATTGCTCCGCGTGTGCACCGGATGTATTGATTTTTAATTGAATCCACGGCATAGCAGCCTCTGACCTTAAAGTGATGAAGATGCGGCAACCGCAGGCGTGGGCTGGCGACCCATACGGTTACCGAGAATAAACGCCATCAGGCTTAATAGCAGCGATGGCACAATCGGATGAAAACCGGCCAGCTGGATGTTGAAGCTGGCGAGCAGTGTATAGCTAATGGCACCGCCGAACATCGAACTCAGTGCGCCAGCGGCGTTGGCGCGTTCCCAGTAGAGGCCCAGCACCAATGGCCACAGGAACACCGCTTCCAGCCCGCCAAACGCCAGCAGATTCAACCAGATGATCATTTCAGGTGGCCGCCATGATGCCAGCAATACCAGCAAGCCGAGTAGCAGGGTGGTGAAACTGGACAGATGGCGGATATAGCGCTCGTTGTTGATTTTTTGAGGATAGACGCTCAGGTAGAGATCTTTCACGATCGTTGCGGAAGCCTGGAGCAAATGCGCATTAATGTTCGACATGATGGCGGCGGTCGGCGCAGCGAGGAAGATCCCGGCGGCCAGCGGTGGCAGCACGGTGAGCATCAGTTCCGGCAACACCTGATCCGGAATAGTCAGGTTCGGCAGAATAGCGCGCCCCAATGCGCCAGCCAGATGCATACCCAGCATCAGCACGCTGATGACAATCGTCCCGATCATGATGCCACGGTGCAGCGCCTTGCTGTCACGGTAAGAAATGCAGCGCACGGCGGTATTGGGCAGGCCGATCACGCCGAAACATACCAACACCCAGAATGACGTCATGAACGGTGCGGACAGGATCTGATTGCTGCCGTGCGGATCGACCAGCGCCGGGTTGATCTGCGCCAGTTTGCCGACGGCAGCGGGTAATCCGCCGGCAGTGTAGATCACGCCAGACAGTAGCAATAGTGTACCTACCAGCATCACGATACCCTGCAGAGCATCGTTGAGCACACTGGCGCGAAAGCCGCCGAACGCGGTGTAGAGCAGGATGGTAATGCCGAAAATCAACAGCCCGACGTTATAGGGCACGTGGGCTACCGTCTCCAGCAGTCGAGCGCCGCCGATGAATTGCACCGCCATCGCGCCGATAAACGCCACCAGCAGGCTCAGGCTGGCAAACCAGACCAGCAGGCGGCTGCCGTAACGGGCATAGAGCATGTCATTAAGGGTGATAGCGTTGTAGCGGCGGGCCAGAATCGCAAATTTCTTACCGAGAATGCTCAGCGACAACAGCATGGTCGGTACCTGAATCATCGATAACAGTACCCAGCCCAGCCCGTATTTGTAGGCCGCGCCGGGACCGCCAATAAACGAGCTGGCGCTGACATAGGTGCCTATCAGCGTCATCGCCAGCACGAAACCGCCCATCGAGCGATTGCCGATAAAGTATTCGGTGAGAAAATTACCTTGTTGGCGACGCCGCCAGGCATAGACCGACAGACCAAACACCAGTAACAGATAAGCAATCAGCGGCAGGATGACATCACTCTGCATCGTGATTCTCCAGTGAAATATCGCGGAAGATGACGCGTACCATCAGCCAGCACAGACCGATGAACAACAGCGGCAGCGCCAGACAAGCCAGTTCGAACCAGTGCGGCAAGCCGGTCGGGCCAGGGCGGTTGTCGGGCAAATAGGCAAAAAGTACCCAGGCTAGCAGATAGGCCAGCGTCAGTATCAGTGACCAGCGGGCTTCGCGGTGGGCCTGAAGAAAGCGTTTATCCATGATTTCCCCTTAAGTCCTGCAGGAATTCGAGCGCATGTGTATGGATGACACAAAACAGGGGATTTTACGGCATGTCAGCCAATTGCCCAGCGAAAAATTGGTGTAGTGGTGCAGAACGCGGTGAGTTGTGGGTAAACAAAAACGGGCCGACGCAGGCCGACCCGTTTTATCCGTGCAGAGAATTACTGCAGACCGAGTTTCTTCTCCAGATAGTGGATGTTGGTGCCACCATGCTGGAAGTTTTCGTCGGACATGATGCGCATCTGCAATTCCACATTGGTCTTGATGCCATCAATGATCAGCTCAGCCAGCGCATTCTTCATACGGGAAATGGCGATATCGCGGCTTTCACCGTACGTGATCAGTTTGCCGATCATCGAATCGTAATGCGGCGGTACGGTGTAACCGGCGTAAATATGCGATTCCCAACGTACGCCAAAACCGCCCGGTGCGTGGAAACGGGTGATTTTACCCGGACTCGGCATAAAGGTATTCGGGTCTTCGGCGTTGATACGGCATTCCACCGCGTGACCACGTACTTTCACTTCTTCCTGCTTGATGGACAGCGGCTGACCCGCAGCAATGCGCAACTGTTCTTTGATCAGGTCCACACCGGTGATCATTTCGGTTACCGGGTGTTCGACCTGAATACGGGTGTTCATTTCGATGAAATAGAACTCGCCGTTCTCAAACAGGAATTCGAAGGTACCGGCGCCGCGGTAGTTGATGTCCACACACGCCTTGGCGCAGCGTTCGCCGATATAGCGACGCAGATCGGCGGTAATGCCCGGCGCTGGCGCCTCTTCGACCACTTTCTGGTGACGGCGCTGCATGGAACAGTCACGCTCCGCCAGATAGATGGCGTTGCCCTGGCCGTCGGCCAGTACCTGGATTTCCACGTGACGCGGATTTTCCAGGAATTTTTCCATGTAGACCATGTCGTTGTTGAACGCCGCTTTGGCTTCCGCACGGGTCATAGCGATGGATTGCTCCAGATCTTTTTCGCTACGCACGACGCGCATACCGCGACCGCCGCCGCCGCCAGAGGCTTTGATAATGACCGGATAGCCAATGCGCTTGCCGATAGCGCGATTCTTATCCATGTCGTCGCCCAACGGGCCGTCAGAACCCGGTACGCAGGGAACGCCAGCTTTCTTCATCGCGCTGATAGCAGACACTTTGTCGCCCATCAGGCGGATAGTGTCGGCACGCGGACCGATGAAAATGAAACCGGAACGCTCAACCTGCTCAGCGAAATCGGCATTTTCAGACAGGAAACCGTAACCGGGGTGGATAGCCACCGCACCGGTGATTTCCGCCGCCGCAATGATAGCTGGAATATTCAGGTAGCTTTTCGGCGACGGAGCCGGGCCGATACACACGGTTTCGTCCGCCAGCAATACGTGTTTCAGATCGCGGTCCGCCGTGGAATGCACCGCGACAGTTTTGATGCCTAGCTCTTTACAGGCACGCAAAATGCGCAACGCAATCTCACCACGGTTGGCGATGACAATTTTATCTAGCATGGTAAGCCTCGTTATTCGATGACAACCAGTGGCTCGTCAAACTCGACCGGCTGGCCGCTTTCAACCAGAATGGCTTTCACCACGCCCGCTTTGTCCGCTTCGATCTGGTTCATCATTTTCATAGCTTCAACGATGCACAGGGTATCACCTACTTTCACCTGCTGGCCGACTTCCACGAAGGGTTTCGCGTCCGGACTTGGCGTGCGGTAGAAGGTGCCGACCATCGGCGAACGTACCATGTGGCCGCTGATGGCTGCCGGTGCGGCGGCTTCTGCTGCGGCTGGCGCGGCTGCCGGAGCGGCGGCTGGTGCGAACTGCTGCGGCATCGGCGCGTAGGCTTGTTGCATCATCGGGTAGCTGCCCGGTGCCGGTGCTCGGCTGATACGCACGGACTCTTCGCCTTCGGAGATTTCCAGTTCGGCGATGCCAGATTCTTCAACCAGTTCGATCAGTTTCTTGATTTTACGAATATCCATGAATGTGGTTCCGTACTCTTGTTAATTGGAAACGGTTAGTTGGATGTTGACAGGCGTTTTACTGCCGTCTGTAAACCATAATGGTATCCATCTGCGCCCAGGCCGCAGATCACCCCAGCCGATACATCTGACAAGTAGGAGTGGTGGCGGAAGGGTTCACGTGCGTACACGTTGGTCAGGTGGATTTCGATAAACGGGATGGCGACCGCCAGCAGGGCATCCCGCAGCGCCACACTGGTGTGGGTAAATGCTGCCGGGTTAATCAGAATGAAATCGGTGTTTCCTCTGGCCTGATGGATACGGTCAATCAGCTCATGTTCCGCATTCGACTGCAGGTGGGAAAGACGCACGTTCAGCGCTGCCGCATTCTGCTCCAGTCGGCTTACTATCTCCGCCAGTGTCACATGACCGTATTTATCCGGCTCACGTGTTCCCAGCAGATTCAGGTTTGGACCGTTAAGGAGCAAAATGTGAAACTTGTCTGCCATTGTGCTGCTATCTCCCTCGATTGGCTCAGTGGCGCACAACATAACGCGAAGCTATCCGTTTGTCACCCTCTGCGGAGTGAAAATATCCGTTTTCATTCGCAGGGTTTTAACATTATAGCCATATCGTAGCCGTTGGCAGCAAAATACTGGTCTTATCTGCGGAGTTACCCACGGCGTTATTGACAAAATTTTACGAAATAGCGCTGAAAATACCGTCGGATTCGCGCTGATATTGCCGATTAATGACGCCATCGACGCAGTTTCTTGTAGCGAAAAAGCAGCAAAATGACGGCAACGGAAACGTACATGATCGGCAATGGTGACAGCGATTTTACTGACCAGAGATAATGAACCGGGGCTAAGATCGCGGCCAGATAAATGAGATTGTGCAGCTTTTGCCAGCCTGATCCCAATTTTCGCTGTGCTGACTGGGTGGAGGTTAGCGTCAATACCAGCAGTATCAGCCAGCTTGCCATGCCGAGCGTCAGGTAGGGGCGCAGAAGCACTTCTTTTCCCAGCAAATCGAGGTGATTAACCCCCAACTCCAGCAGTGCATAACTGAGCAGATGCAGGCTGGCCCAGGCAAAACACCACAGCCCCAGCAGACGGCGACAGCGAATCAACAGCGGTTGTTTACCGTAGCGCGCCAGCGGCGTCACCATCAGCGTCGCCAGTAACCATTTCAGCGCCATTGTGCCGGTAAAATGCTGGATATCTTTTGCCGGATCGGCGCTGAACGCGCCCTGATTAACGGCGAACACCAGCCAGAGTAGCGGCAGGAACGCCGCCAGATGGAGCACCGCTTTCAGGGCCGTGATGTGTCGGGAGGCTAGACGCATATCGTCGCTTTCCTGTTGATGGAAAAAAAACCAGAGCCGTTATCATGGGATACCTGACTTTTCTCAGAAGTTTGCCCGTAAATCTAACCCCTGATACAGCGAGGCAACCTGATCGGCATAGCCGTTGAACAGTAGCGTGGGCTGGCGTTGAACGTCCAACAATCCGCCAGCACCGATGACCCGTTCGCTGGCCTGCGACCAGCGAGGATGATCGACATTCGGGTTAACGTTGGCGTAAAACCCGTACTCGTTGGGTGCGGCCAGATTCCAGGTTGAAGGGGGTTGTTGCTGCGTCAGGCGGATATGCACGATGGATTTGATGTTCTTGAAGCCGTATTTCCATGGTGTAACCAGCCGTATCGGCGCGCCGTTTTGCGGCGGCAAGGTCTTGCCGTATACGCCGACCGCCAGCAAGGTTAACGGGTGCATGGCTTCGTCCAGACGCAACCCCTCGACATAGGGGTAGTCGAGACCACCCCCCATAAAGCTGTCTTTTTGACCGGGCATTTGCGCCGGGTCATAGAGCGTTTGGAACGCAACATAACGGGCGTTACTGGTGGGTTCGGCCAGTTTTATCAATTGCGATAATTCGAATCCAACCCATGGGATCACCATCGACCAGGCTTCGACGCAGCGAAAACGGTAGATGCGCTCTTCCAGTGCAAAACGGCGGCGAATATCGTCGATGTCCAGCGTTATAGGTTTGGCGACTTCGCCGTCAATCCGTACTTTCCAACTCTCGGTCTTAAGCCCTCCTGCGTTGGCGGCAGGGTCTGCTTTGTCCAGCCCAAACTCGTAGAAATTGTTGTAGCCGGTGACCTTGTCTTCCGGCGTTAACGCCAGTTCCGGATGCCACTGCGGCGGCTGGTTGAAGGTCAGGGGTTTGCCGGGCGGCGCGGCAGGCGCCGGTTTTCCCTTAAACCAGTTGAGGAGATCAGCGTGTGCGCCACAAGGCAGGCTTAGCGTGGCGGCAGTAAGGCCCAGCGCCTTGAGAACGGTACGGCGCTGGTGGAACAGTGATTCCGGCGTCACATCGGCGTCGGTCAGTTTGCGATGTCTGGACATGGTGAACTCCCACTTTTGATTATTGATGTCGGTCTGGGGGATTCGTGTTTCATGCTCGCCCTGATAACGATGGCGATAGCGCCAGTATGCGGTGAAATAATATGCCGGGGAACGTTCTTTTTTACCGGGTGGTCTATTTTTACCGGTTTTTACAAAAAATGAATAAGACGAGCCGTTATCGGCCCGTCCAGAAACACAAATCAGTTTGCGGCGCTGATGCGTACCAGCGTTCGACCGGTAACCCGGTTTTCCAGCAGTGCGGCGGCGGTGGCCGGAACCTGCTCCAGCGTAATTTCCTGCGTAACCTGCTCGTAGAAGGAAGCAGGCAGCAGCGTCGCCAGACGACGCCAGGCTTCCTGACGCCGTGCGCGCGGCGTCATCACCGAATCGACGCCTTGCAGACGTACGTTGCGCAGAATAAACGGCATCACCGTGGTGGGAAGCGATACGCCACCCGCCAGGCCACATGCGGCGACGGTTGCGCCGTAATGCATTTGAGCCAGTAGCGTTGCCAGTACCTGATCGCCCACCGTGTCGATGGCGCCTGCCCAGCGCTGTTTTTCCAGTGGGCGACCGGCTGCGGCGAATTCTGCGCGATCCACTACCTGATAGGCGCCAAGTTGTTGCAGATAGGCGCTGTTGTCTGCCCGGCCACTGATTGCCGTCACCTGATAACCCAACGCGTGTAACAGTGCGATGGCTGTGCTGCCGACGCCGCCGCTGGCACCGCTGACTACGACTTCTCCGCTTTCCGGGGTTACTCCGCCTTCTTCCAGTGCCATGACGCACAACATGGCGGTAAATCCGGCGGTGCCGATGATCATCGCCTGACGTGGCGTCAGACCCTGCGCAAGCGGCACCAGCCATTCAGCACGGACTCGTGCCTGTTCCGCCAGACCTCCCCAGTGGTTTTCGCCTACGCCCCACCCGGTTAGCACCACAGGCTGCCCGGCCTGAAAATCAGGATGGTCGCTATGGCACACGGTTCCAGCAAAATCGATACCCGGCACCATCGGAAACTGACGAATGATCTTTCCTTTGCCGGTGATCGCCAGTGCATCCTTATAGTTAATGCCGGACCAGTCGATATCGACGATGATATCGCCATCGGGTAATTGTGACGGTTCGATGCTGCTGATGTCGGCCACAGTCTGGCCATTTTGTTGTCCAAGCACTAAAGCGCGCATAAAAATCCTCCTCATTGGGGACAAAAATAGAGGTAGCTCATTTAAGGACTATATTTGTAACGGGTAGTATGCGAACTGATAAATCGCAAACAACGCACAAAGTATCTCATGAAAGCACTTTTCAATTCTTTGATAAGGAGTTAAGCGCAGGGATGGGGTTGACTGCCAGAATATCAATAGTAATGACGATGCTAGCGGCATTAGCGGTGGTGCTGATGTTGGTCGGCAGCATTTTCAGTTTTGTGTGTTATAGCCAGCAACGAATGGAGCACCAACTGAGGGCGGTGGCGGCAAGTATTGATCAGGCATTGCTGGTTCAATCGCCCGCGACTATCCAGTTCTGGCTGCCGGCAGTGATGAAGGCGGCTGGCATTGTAGAACTGGAGATCCGCGATGGTCGTGAACGAATCTATTTAGTTCGTCTGCCGGAGATGTTGCCTGACGGTGAAGAGCGGGCGCTGTTCTACCATCACACCAGCCTCTCTTTGTTGCAGCATACAGACGTGAAGGTGAAAGTAACCTATGTCGATCCGCTATTCGGTATACCGCGTTATCTCAAAGCTACGTTGTCTATTGTGTTGGTGATACTGGCGATAGCGCTAGCCGTTTTTCATGGCGTGCGCTGGCTACGGCGTCAGATGGCCGGACAGGAACAGCTTGATAGACGTGCGCGGCGCATTCTGGCGGGAGAGCGCGACTCGGTGATGCATGGTTCTGTGCATGAATGGCCAGCAGCGGCCAGTGGTGCGCTGGACCAGTTACTGCTTGATCTGGCCGAGGCACGTGAGGCGCGTAGTCGGGTGGATACCCTGATTCGTTCCTTTGCGGCGCAGGATGCACAAACTGGCCTGAATAATCGATTATTTTTTGAGAATCAGCTTGCTACGCAACTGGAAGATCCTGAAGACGTTGGTACGCATGGCGTGGTGATGATGATCCGCCTGCCTGATTTTGACACGCTACAGGAGACGCACGGCTATGGCGGTGTGCTTGAAGAGTACCGCAATACCCTGATCAACCTGCTGTCCACGTTTGTCCTGCGTTATCCTTCCGCACTGCTGGCACGTTATTACCACAGCGATTTTACGGTGCTGTTGCCGCATCGTACCCTGAAAGAGGCAGACAGCATCGCCAGCCAACTAGCGAAGGCGATAGACATTCTGCCGGTTACGCCGCTGATTGATCGGGAGGATATTCTGCATATCGGCATTTGTGCCTATCGCAGCGGGCAAACGACTGATCAGGTGATGGAATGCGTGGAGGATGCTACCCGCAATGCCGTATTGCAGGGGGGAAACAGCTGGTGTGTGTATGACCAACGCGTACCGGAAAAAGGCCGTGGCAGCGTAAGATGGCGTACTTTACTGGAACATACCCTGCTGCGTGGTGGGCCGCGTCTGTATCAGAAACCGGCCATTACCCGCGACGGGGAGTTGCACCATCGGGAAATGTTTAGCCGCATTTATGATGGCACTCAGGAGTTGCTGGAAGCGGAGTACATGCCGTTGGTGCGTCAGCTTGGCTTGACCTCCGGTTATGACAGGCAACTGATTAACCGGGTGATTGCTCTGACCGTCAGTTGGCAGGATTCGGTGCTGGCTTTCCCGATAACGGTGGATTCGCTGCTGCAACGGCCATTCTTGCGCTGGTTACGTGAAACCCTGATTCAGTGCCCCAAAAAACAGCGAGAGCGATTATTGTTTGAACTTGCTGAGGCAGATGTGTGTCAATATATCGGTCGTTTGCGACCGATACTGAAGATGATTACCGGCCTGGGCTGTAGACTGGCGGTGACACATGCCGGGCTGACGCTGGTCAGCACCACCTATATCAAGTCGCTGCAGGTGGAAGTCATCAAGTTGCATCCCGGATTGGTGCGTAGTTTGAATAAGCGCCCAGAGAATCAACTGTTTGTCAGTAGCCTTACCGAAGCCTGCAAGGGGACGAATGCCCATGTCTTCGCTTCGGGCGTGCGTACGCACGAGGAGTGGCAGACGTTGCTGGATAAAGGGGTTTGCGGCGGTCAGGGCGATCTGTTCGCTGCTTCAGAGCCGGTAGGTAACACGCTGAAAAAATATTCACCGCGCACGTATGTTTGATGTAAAAATCTGAACAAACTAGCGTAGAATAGCGGCGCCATGGCGTAGCTGGCCGGTTTGCTGAACGCGGCGGCGCGCACGAAAATGTTAAATTTTATGTCGGTTGTTCGCGCAATTTTCGGGATCTGCTTGCGACAATCCCCGTTACTGCCAGAAGAAACGCCGTTCTGCAGGCATTCATGATTATGGCAATTTGCGCAAACATCATTTTTTCACCGTAGCAGAACCGGTTAGCGCCTTGTCGCTGCTGCGTGTGGTTGGTACAGTAAGCGGATTTCATTTCCGCCCCCAGCTTGCAGGATTATCCTTTAGTTATGTTTAAGAAATTTCGTGGCATGTTTTCCAACGACTTGTCCATCGACCTGGGTACCGCCAATACCCTGATTTACGTAAAAGGACAAGGCATTGTACTGAATGAGCCTTCCGTGGTGGCTATTCGCCAGGATCGTGCCGGTTCTCCGAAAAGCGTGGCCGCTGTTGGTCATGAAGCCAAACAGATGTTGGGTCGTACGCCGGGCAATATTGCCGCTATTCGTCCGATGAAGGATGGTGTGATCGCCGACTTTTTCGTTACTGAGAAAATGCTGCAGCACTTTATCAAACAAGTGCATAGCAACAGTTTCATGCGTCCGAGTCCGCGTGTGCTGGTGTGCGTGCCGGTGGGCGCTACTCAGGTTGAGCGCCGCGCTATTCGTGAATCCGCTCAGGGTGCCGGTGCGCGTGAAGTGTTCCTGATTGAAGAGCCGATGGCCGCTGCAATCGGTGCTGGTCTGCCGGTGTCTGAAGCGACGGGTTCCATGGTGGTGGATATCGGTGGTGGTACGACTGAAGTGGCGGTGATCTCGCTGAACGGCGTGGTGTACTCCTCATCAGTACGTATTGGCGGTGACCGTTTTGATGAAGCTATCATTAACTATGTGCGCCGCAACTACGGTTCATTGATCGGCGAAGCGACTGCTGAGCGCATCAAACATGAAATCGGTTCTGCCTATCCGGGCGACGAAGTGCGTGAAATCGAAGTGCGCGGTCGTAATCTGGCTGAAGGCGTGCCACGTGGTTTCAACCTCAATTCCAATGAGATTCTTGAAGCATTGCAGGAACCGCTGACCGGTATTGTCAGCGCGGTGATGGTCGCGCTGGAGCAGTGTCCGCCGGAACTGGCGTCCGATATTTCTGAGCGCGGCATGGTGCTGACCGGTGGTGGCGCACTGTTGCGCAACCTCGACCGCCTGCTGATGGAAGAAACCGGTATTCCGGTGGTGGTCGCGGAAGATCCACTGACCTGTGTAGCTCGTGGTGGCGGTAAAGCGTTGGAAATGATCGACATGCATGGCGGCGATTTGTTCAGCGAAGAATAATCCGGCCAGAACAAAGAAGGGGGGACTGACCGCATGGATGAAAGTCTATTGTATTCATCCCGCGTGGTAGCCCCCTTTTTATTGTCGAGGAATACGCAATTTTATGAAGCCGATTTTTAGCCGGGGCCCCTCCCTGCAACTACGCCTTTTTCTTACTGTTATTACCGCCATTGTCATTATCTTTGCTGACAGTCGGCTCGGTGCGTTTGTCAAAATCAGAACGTACATGGATACCGCTGTTAGCCCATTTTATTTTCTGGCAAACGGCCCGCGTACCATGCTGGATAATCTGTCTGCCAATCTGGCCTCTCGTGAGCAACTGGATCGGGAAAACACCGCTCTGCGTCAGGAATTGTTGCTGAAAAACAGCGATCTGTTGCTACTGGGGCAATTTCGTCAGGAGAATGCCCGCCTGCGCGAACTGTTGGGTTCACCGTTGCGTCAGGAAGAGCAGAAGATGGTCACGCAGGTGCTGTCCTCCGGTTCCGATCCCTACAGCGATCAAGTGGTGATCGACAAAGGCAACGTCAATGGCGTGTATGAAGGGCAACCGGTCATCAGCGATAAAGGTGTGGTCGGTCAGGTTGTCGCGGTGGGGCAATTTACCAGTCGTGTACTGTTGATTTGCGATGCGTCCCATGCGCTGCCGATTCAGGTGCTGCGTAATGACATTCGTGTTATCGCTGCCGGCAACGGTTGCACCGAAGATTTACAACTGGAACACCTGCCCAATAATACCGATATCCGGGTGGGCGATGTACTGGTCACATCCGGTCTGGGTGGTCGTTTTCCGGAAGGATATCCGGTCGCCGTGGTGTCGTCCGTAAAAGTCGACACCCAGCGTGCTTATACGGTGATTCAGGCACATCCTACCGCTGAATTGCAGCGTTTACGTTACCTGTTGCTGATGTGGGGTGTGGACAGTAATTCCCGCATGGCGTTGCCGCAGGACGAAGTCCACCGGGTGGCAAATGAGCGTCTGATGCAGATGATGCCCCACGTGGTGCCGTCGCCGGAGGAAATGGGTCCGCCCGCACCGCCGTCGGCCAATACGTCAGCGTCTGATTTTGTCGGTCCGCCTGCGCCGCCAGCCAAAACCAGTACGAAGCCGAACACGAAAAAAGCGAAACCGGCAAATGCGGCCTCGTCCCGAAATACCCCGGCGCCTGACGCTAATCAGGCGACACCGCCGCAACAGGGAGCGGTGCCCGGTGCGTCGGGAGGTAGCCGATGAATAGCTATCGCCGACACGGACACTGGATTATCTGGCTCTCGTTTCTGGTGGCAATGGTGTTGCAGATCATGCCCTGGCCCGATGAGCTTTACATGTATCGTCCTTCCTGGCTGACGCTCATCCTGATTTATTGGGTGATGGCGTTGCCGCATCGGGTCAATGTCGGCACCGGATTCGTACTGGGAATGATAACAGACCTGATCCTCGGTTCCACGCTGGGGGTGCGAGCGCTGGGGCTTAGCATTATCGCCTATCTGGTGGCATTCAAATTCCAGTTATTCCGTAACATGGCGTTGTGGCAGCAGGCACTGATGGTCATGTTGCTATCGCTGTTGCTGGATTTACTGGTGTTCTGGGCCGAATTCCTGGTGATCAATGTCTCTTTACGACCCGAAATTTTCTGGAATAGTGTTGTCGACGGTGTGCTGTGGCCGTGGCTGTTCCTGCTGATGCGCAAGATTCGTCGCCAGTTTGTCGTTCAATAACCAGAAGATGATAAGAGAAACCTGATGATCGACTTGTATCTGGCGTCTGCATCGCCTCGTCGCCGTGAATTGCTGACCTTGCTGGAATTGTCGTTCGATATTTTGAAGATCGATGTTGCTGAACAGCGCCAGCCTGATGAAAAGCCGGAGCATTATGTCAGCCGTCTGGCGTGTGATAAGGCTGCTGCCGGTGTGGCGGCGGCACCGATGGATTTGCCGGTGCTGGGCGCTGATACCATTGTGGTGCTCAATGGTCAGGTGTTGGAGAAACCCTGCGATGCAGAGGATGCGGCTCGCATCCTGCGTGCCTTATCCGGCCAGCGTCACCAGGTAATGACCGCGCTGACGCTGGCGGACCGCTGTGAAAACGTGTCGGCGCGGGTGATTACCGAGGTGCAGTTCCGGGCGCTTTCCGATGACGAAATTACACGCTATATCGCCAGCGGCGAACCGATGGATAAAGCCGGTGCCTATGGCATTCAGGGAAAAGGCGGATGTTTCGTTAAATCGATTTTCGGGAGCTATCACGCCGTGGTAGGGTTGCCATTGGTAGAAACGTTTGAATTGTTGAAATATTTTTCTGCGCGGCGTAAAGAACGAGGAACCCATGACCGCTGAATTGCTGGTAAATATTACCCCTTCAGAGACGCGTGTCGCCTATATTGACGGCGGTATTTTGCAGGAAATCCATATTGAGCGTGAGGCTCGGCGTGGAATTGTAGGCAATATCTATAAAGGTCGGGTCAGCCGTGTGCTGCCGGGGATGCAGGCAGCATTTGTCGATATCGGGCTGGATAAAGCGGCGTTTTTGCACGCTTCCGATATCATGCCGCACACAGAGTGCGTGGCTGGCGACGAGCAGAAAAACTTTCATGTGCGCGACATCGCCGAGCTGGTGCGTCAGGGGCAGGACCTGATGGTCCAGGTGGTAAAAGACCCGCTTGGCACCAAGGGCGCACGACTGACTACCGATATCACCTTGCCGTCGCGTTATCTGGTATTTATGCCGGGTGCATCGCACGTCGGGGTATCTCAGCGTATTGAAAGCGAAGTCGAGCGTGAACGCCTGAAAAAGACGGTGGCCGATTATTGCGACGAGCAGGGCGGTTTTATCATCCGTACTGCTGCCGAAGGCGTGGGCGAAGAGGAGCTGGCGCAGGATGCCGCTTTCCTCAAACGTTTGTGGACCAAGGTGATGGAGCGCAAAAAGCGCAACCAGACCAAATGCAAGCTGTATGGCGAACTGGCGCTGGCGCACCGTATTTTACGGGATTTTGCTGGCGCGTCGTTGGACCGTATTCGTGTTGATTCGAAGCTGACTTACGACTCCTTGCTGGAATTTACCGCCGAATACATCCCGGAAATGACCAGCAAACTGGAGCATTACAGCGGTAAACAGCCGATTTTCGACCTGTATGACGTGGAAAATGAGATTCAGCGGGCCTTGGATCGCAAGGTAGAACTGAAATCCGGCGGCTACCTGATTATCGACCAGACAGAAGCGATGACGACCATCGACATCAACACCGGTGCGTTTGTCGGCCACCGCAATCTGGACGAAACCATTTTTAATACCAATATCGAAGCGACACAGGCCATTGCCCGGCAGCTCCGGCTGCGCAATCTGGGTGGGATCATTATCATCGATTTTATCGACATGGCGAATGAGGATCACCGACGTCGCGTGCTGCATTCGCTGGAGCAAGCCTTGAGCAAGGATCGGGTCAAAACCGGCATCAGCGGCTTCTCTCAGCTTGGGCTGGTGGAAATGACGCGTAAGCGCACCCGTGAGAGCATAGAACATGTGCTGTGCAGCGAGTGTCCAGCCTGTCATGGCCGTGGCTCAGTCAAAACCGTGGAAACCGTGTGTTACGAAATCATGCGTGAGATCGTGCGTGTACACTATGCCTATGACTCTGATCGTTTCCTGGTTTACGCCTCCCCTGCGGTGGGCGAAGCGCTGAAAAGCGACGAGTCACATGCGTTGGCGGAAGTGGAGATTTTCGTCGGCAAGCAGGTTAAGGTTCAGATCGAACCCCTGTACAGCCAGGAACAGTTTGATGTGGTCATGATGTAAGATCATGCCGCCCGTCGCTGGCTCTCGGCTGACGGGCTATCTGTTAAGGTTTTCGCTCGTCGCCGGTGACGAACAACGAGGAGACAGGAGTGAGGCGACTGCCCGGCATAAAGCGATTGCCCGGAATAGCAGCAGCGACGTGTGCCGCTCTGATTGTGCTGGCCGCGCTGCTGGTCAGCGGTTTGAGAATGGTGCTGCCAACGCTGGATACTTTCCGGCCACAAATCGTGGCCTGGGCGCAGTCCGTCACTGGCTTGCCAATCGAGGTGGAGAGCCTCAACGGCAGTTGGGAAACGTTTGGCCCTACGCTGGATATCACCAATCTGCGCATTCATCATCCGGACGCGGAGTGGCAATCAGAACGTATTTCGGTGGCGCTGGATGTCTGGCAGTCGCTGCTGCATTTGAAGTGGAAATTCCGCGATCTTACGTTTTATCACCTGCAAGTAGACATCAAAAAACCGATCACTCCCGATCAACAACACACACGCGCCTGGGAGCCGGATCAACTCGGCTCGCTGTTCCTGCGTCAGTTCGATCACTTTGATCTGCGTAATAGCCGTATTCGCTTTCTGACCCCGGCTGGTAGCCGGGCTGAGTTGCAAATTCCCCAGTTGACCTGGCTGAACGGTAGAAACCGGCACCGGGCGGAAGGGCAGATTAGCCTGTCGAGCTTCAATGATCAGCACGGGGTGGTGCAGTTGCGCATGGATTTGCGTGATGAGCAGGGCTGGCTGAATAACGGCGTGGTGTATTTGCAGGCCGACAACATCGACATGAAGCCGTGGCTGGGCCAGTGGATTCGCAACAATACCGGACTGGAGAGCGCCAGGTTCAGCCTTGCCGCCTGGTTGCAGGTGCGGGAAGGCGATATCTACGGCGGCGATCTGCTGCTCAGTCAAGGGGATGCCAGTTGGCGTGACGGCACCACGCTGCACCGACTGGGGGTCAACAGCATGACGTTGCACGCCAGCCGCTACCAGAATGGCTGGCAGTTGGATCTGCCGTCGTTGAATGTGTCTACCGATGGCGTCAACTGGCCGAAAGGACAAGTGTCTGCTCTATGGCTACCAGCGGACAGCCAACTGCTGGGGCCGGATCGTTCGGCTGAGTTACGCATCCGCAGTAGCCATCTGGCGCTGGAACGGCTGGGGCCGATGTTGCCACTGTTAAGCTCTGCCACACCGGAGCTGAAAACCCGCTGGCAGGCATTGCAGCCGGAAGGGCAATTGACCACGCTGGCGTTGGATATCCCCTTACAGCAGCCGGAACAGACCCGCTTTCAGGTGAGCTGGCAGGATGTCGGCTGGAAAAACTGGCAACGGCTGCCGGGCGCGAATCATGTGTCCGGCGAGGCGAACGGTAGTCTGGCGCGTGGACGGACGCGGGTGACTCTGGCGCAGAGCACGTTGCCGTATCAGGACATGTTTCGTGCGCCGCTGGATATCCGGCAGGCGGACGCTACGCTGGACTGGCGTAATGACCCTCAGGGTTGGGAACTGTGGGGGCAAGGGTTGGATGTTCGCTCTCATTCGTTGTGGGCCAACGGCGAGTTCCGCTATCGTCATCCCGCTCAGGGGGAGCCAAGGCTGGATATTTTGGCCGGAATTCGGCTCGGTGATGCTGCCGATGCCTGGCGTTACTATCCCGAACCTTTCATGGGCAAAAAACTGGTGGATTACCTGACCGGCGCCATCAAGTCGGGGCAGGTGGACAATGCTACGCTGGTGTTTGCCGGTAATCCGGCGCAATTCCCGTTTGAGCATCAGGAAGGGCAGTTCCAGGTCTGGGTGCCGCTGGAAAAATCACGTTTTGAGTTCCAGCCCGGCTGGCCTGCGTTGGATGATCTGGATATTACGCTGAATTTCCTTAACAACGGCCTGTGGATGTTGGCTCCACAGGTGCAGCTTGGCGATGCACAAGGGCGCAACATCAATGCTGTCATCCCTGACTATAGCAAAGAGAAGCTGCTGATCGATGGCGATATCAGCGGCAGCGGTAAAGAAGTGAGTGATTACTTCGAGCAGACGCCGCTGAAAAATTCGTTGGGCAGTGCGTTAACGCAGATCCAGATTGGTGGAGAGGTACGGGGCGATCTGCATCTCGATATTCCGCTCAATGGTAGTCTGGTGAAAGCCAGCGGCGATGTATCGCTTAACAATAACCACGTGTTTATCAAACCGCTGGATGTGTCGCTCCAGTCAGTCAGTGGGCAGTTCCACTACGATAACGGCAACCTTGCCAGCAAGATGATGATGCAGGCACGTTGGCTTGAACAGCCAGTCACCTTCAACTTTTCGACTCAGGAACAGACGAACGCAAACGCGTTTCTGGTTAATGTCGGACTGCAGGGAAACTGGGCGGTGTCCCGCCTGCCGGGGGTGCCCAAACCGGTAGCCGCAGCGTTAAATGGCAACACGGCCTGGCAGAGTGTGGTACAGGTAACGTTGCCGCCTCGTGGCTCACCCAGCTATGACGTCACGGTTCAGGGGGATCTGAAAGAAGTAAGCAGTCACTTACCTTCTCCGCTGAATAAAGCGGGGGGAACGGCACTGGGGCTTCAGGCCAGCGCCAAAGGGGACCTCCGTGGCTTCTCTGTAACCGGTACGTTGGGGAAAAAACAGTCTTTCAATAGCCAGTGGTTGCTCAAAGGCAACAACGTTGTGCTGACGCGGGCCGCCTGGCAGGAAGGGGCGAAACCCCCGTCGCTGCCAGATGATTCGTCGCTGACTCTGGCGTTGCCGCCGCTGGATGGCGAGCGTTGGCTGGCGTTGTTGCCCGGCGTTCGTAGCGCCGTGTCGGCGCAGGCTGGCGCCAGTCGTTTCCAGTGGCCGGAACGGGTGACGCTGACAACGCCGGAACTGAAGATACTGGGTCAGCAATGGCATGATCTGATGTTTACCAGTCGTACCCAAAGCGGCGGCAGCGAAATTACCGCCACCGGCAGGGAGATCGACGGTCGATTGTTGATTCCTACCGCCGGGCCGTGGCGCAGCGATGTACGTTATTTGTATTACAACCCGCAGTGGCAGGGAGATGATGCGACCAATCCGGTCGCGCTGGCAGAGAAAAAATCGCCGCTCAACGATCCCAGTATTCGCTTTGAAGACTGGCCGGCGTTGCAGTTTGACTGCCGTGAATGCTGGTTGCTGGGACAAAACATTGGTCAGGTGAAAGGTACGCTGCAACCAGAGCCTGACAAGCTGGTGCTGACCAACGGGTTGGCCGATAACGGCAAAGCGAAGCTGACGCTGGACGGCAGCTGGCAGGAAAGCGGCGAAGGCACCCGTACGGCCATCAAAGGACGGCTGTCCGGCAATAGCCTGAGCGATAACGCCGACTGGCTGGGTCTGGCAACGCCGCTGCGTGCCGGGGCGTTTAAGATAGACTATGACCTGTACTGGCGCGGTTCGCCGTGGGCACCGCATATTCCAAGCCTTAGCGGCATTCTGAAAACCGATATCGGCAAGGGCGAGATTGTTAACGTCGGTACTGGCCAGGCCGGGCAATTATTGCGTCTGGTGAGTTTCGATGCGTTGCTACGTAAGCTACAGTTTGATTTCAGCGACACTTTTGGCAAAGGCTTTTACTTTGATTCGGTTCGCAGCACGGCATGGATAAAAGATGGCGTGCTGCACACCGATAATTTGCTGGTAGACGGCCTGGAGGCGGATATCGCTATGAAGGGTGATGTCGATCTGGTGAAACGTGAGTTGTCGATGGAGGCGGTGGTGGCGCCGGAGATTTCCGCCACTGTCGGTGTGGCGACTGCTTTTGCAGTCAACCCGGTGATCGGCGCGGCGGTGTTTGCCGCCAGCAAGGTGCTGGCACCGTTGTGGAGTAAAATTTCCCTGATTCGTTACCACATTTCCGGTAGTGTGGATCAACCTAGGATTCAGGAAGTCGTACGTGAGCCGCAAAAAGCCAACGCCGCGGCAGCGGCGGGCCAGTAACGGCAGTGTGGTTATCTGATGACATTGACAATAAGAGTGACATTCTATGAGTCTGACATTTGTCAGTGAGCAATTACTCACTGCTAATAAACTGAGCCATCAGGATTTACAGTCCATTTTGGGCACGTTGAGTGAACGGCGTATCGACTATGCCGACCTGTATTTTCAATCAAGCTACCACGAGTCGTGGGTGCTGGAAGACCGCATCATCAAGGACGGTTCTTATCATATCGATCAGGGCGTGGGTATCCGCGCCATCAATGGTGAAAAGACCGGTTTTGCCTACGCTGACCAGATTACGCTCAATGCGTTGCAGCAAAGCGCGCAGGCGGCGCGCAGCATTGTGCGTGAGCAAGGTAACGGTGCGGTCAGAACGCTGGGTGAAGTGCCGCATCGCAGCCTGTACCCGCAGGCGAATCCGTTGGATAGCCTGACCCGTGAAGAAAAGATCGCGCTGTTGCAACGGGTTGATGCCACCGCCCGTGCGGCGGATGCTCGCGTGCAGGAAGTGACTGCCAGCCTGACCGGTGTGTATGAGCTGGTGCTGGTGGCCGCCACTGACGGTACGCTGGCGGCAGACGTGCGTCCACTGGTGCGGTTATCCGTCAGTGTGCTGGTGGAAGAAAATGGCCGCCGTGAACGTGGTTCCAGCGGGGGCGGCGCGCGTACCGGCTATGACTATTTCTGGCAGCAGGCGGATGGCGAAGTGCGGGCGGAAGCCTGGGCCAAAGAGGCGGTACGCATGGCGCTGGTGAATTTGTCTGCGGTCGCGGCACCCGCCGGGTCGATGCCGGTGGTGCTGGGGGCAGGCTGGCCGGGCGTGCTGCTGCACGAAGCGGTCGGTCATGGTCTGGAAGGCGACTTCAACCGCCGCGGCACCTCGGTGTTCAGCGGCCAGGTCGGCAAGCTGGTGGCGTCTGAGTTGTGCACGGTGGTAGATGACGGCACTCTGGAAGATCGCCGTGGTTCGCTGGCGATGGATGACGAAGGCGTGCCCGGTCAGTACAACGTGTTGATCGAGAACGGCGTTCTTAAAGGCTACATGCAGGATAAACTGAATGCCCGTCTGATGGGCGTTGCGCCGACTGGTAATGGCCGCCGCGAATCTTATGCTCACCTGCCGATGCCGCGCATGACCAACACCTACATGCTGGCGGGCAAATCCACTCCCGAAGAGATTATTGCCAGCGTGGAGTATGGCTTGTACGCACCGAACTTTGGCGGCGGTCAGGTGGATATTACCTCCGGTAAGTTCGTGTTCTCCACTTCCGAGGCGTATTTGATCGAGAACGGGCGCGTTACCAAACCAGTGAAAGGCGCGACGCTGATTGGTTCTGGTATTGAGGCCATGCAGCAGATTTCGATGGTCGGCAATGATCTGGCGCTGGACAGAGGCGTCGGGGTGTGCGGCAAGGAAGGGCAAAGCCTGCCGGTCGGCGTCGGTCAACCGACGCTGAAGCTGGACAGTATTACCGTGGGCGGTACTGCCTAAACCGTTCGCTGTCATCGTTACATCAGGCCGCTTGTGCGGCCTGATTTATTTCTGTGGTTGCTCGCTCTGCGGATGTTCCTGCCGGTATCCCTGATAAATCAGCGCCACCTTGTTGAAGTATTCGGTCAGGTAGTTGATGCACACCTGGACTTTCAACGGCAGATTGTCGCGGCGGGTGTAGAGTGCATATACCGGGCGCGGGTCCGAGTGGTAACGCGAGAACAGGATCTCTATTTCGCCGCGTTTTATCTCTTCAAACACCCACATTAGCGGCATGTAGGCGATGCCAGCGCCGTTTTTCAGCCAGCGAATCAGCGTAACCGGGTCGTTGGTGACGAAGCGCCCTTGCGGCGTCAGTCGGGTGGTGATGCCTTCCGGGGCGATCAGCTCGAATTCGCTGTCCGGGCGGACGCTGTACTCCAGCCAGGACGCGTTGCTCACGTCAGCCGGTTTTTCCGGCGTGCTATGCTGTGCAAGGTAGCTTTTGGCGGCGCACACCACCATCGGCATAGATCCGAGGCGGGTGCTGTACAAGCTGGAATCCTGCAACGCACCGACCCGAATAACAATGTCCAGCCCGTCGGCAATCAGGTCTGGCGCTGGAATGCCGCATACCAGATTGACCGATAACCCTGGGTATTCTTTCAGCATGTCGGTGGTCATGTTAGCCAGTACGTTTTGCGCCATGGTGGAGGAACTGCCGATGCGTAGCGTGCCGATAGGGGTGTTGTTGAACGCATAAAGTTGCTCATGCACTTCCTGGGCTTCGTGCAACATGCGGCGACAACCGTGGTAATAAATCCGGCCAGCTTCCGTCAGCCCGATGCTACGCGTGCTGCGGTTGAGCAATTTCACCTGTAGTTCATCTTCCAGCCGGGTCACCGTCTGGCTGACGGCGGATACGCTCATTGCCAGCTGACGCGCAGCGGCGGTGAACGAACCGAATTCCACCACTCTGGCAAAAACCGACATACTCTTTAATCGTTCCATTGTTAAGCCTGGCTTAAAAGTGATTTAGATCACACTAGGTAGATAACATAATAATAACGTCCCATAATATAACGCGTTTAACCATGAAGAGTGGAGCGGATTGCCTGTTCTTCCTGCCGTGGTTGCTTCAATAGATTAAAAGTGCTGATTTAATATCGTAAGCGATATGCATTAAATCAGAACCCGCCATCGTGATTATTCAGTTAACGCTGTGTCTTTCTCCTGCCAGCAGCCATGTTGGCAGGAATGGGTATTGGGTTCTCCCCGAACCCGATACACACGGCTGCTGGTGCCAGCGACAGGCGGCGTGATGGGGAAAATAAGGAAAAGAGGATGAATTCACTCCCGGTTATGGTGCTGTTTGGCCTGTCGTTCCCGCCGGTATTTTTTGTACTGCTGGTGACGCTGGCACTATTTTTTGTCTGCATTCGCTTGCTGCATCCCACCGGTATTTACGACCTGGTCTGGCATCCGGCTCTGTTTAATACCGCGTTGTTTGTCTGCCTGTTCTATCTGCTGTTTCGTTTCGGTCTTTGAGGTTGTTGTGAAAGCATCTGTTGTGAAAGTGATGATTAAAAAATTCAGCCACCTGGCCATAACATTATTACTGGTGTTGCTGGCGGTGGTGGCGTTAGTGCGCGTGTGGTCGTTTTATACCGAATCCCCCTGGACGCGCGATGCCCGTTTCAGCGCTGATGTGGTGGCGATAGCCCCTGATGTCAGCGGCCTGCTGACTGATGTGAAAGTACAGGATAACCAGCCAGTGAAACGAGGCGATGTACTGTTCGTGATTGACCAGCCGCGTTACCAGCAGGCGTTGGATCAGGCGCAAGCGGATGTGGACTACTATCAGGCGTTGGCCGATGAGAAAAAACGGGAGTCGTCTCGCCGCCAGCGTCTTGGTGTACAGGCGATGTCACGGGAGGAGATTGAACAGTCCGGTAATGCGCTGCAAACCACACTGCATCAACTGGCAAAGGCGCAGGCGGAGCTGGAACTGGCAAAACTTGATCTGGCGCGTACGGTGGTGCGAGCGCCGGCTGATGGCTGGATAACCAACCTGCATGTGCATTCCGGTGAATACATTACCCGTGGTGCCACGGTAGTCGCGCTGGTGAAAAAGGATTCGTTCTACCTGCTGGCCTACATGGAAGAAACCAAGCTGTCGGGCGTACGCCCCGGTTATCGTGTAGAAATCACCCCGCTGGGCAGCAATCAGATTTTGTTCGGCTCGGTGGATAGTATCGCCGCGGCGGTAACCAACAGTAGCAGCGCCGCCGATACCAAAGGGCTGGCGACGGTAGATTCTAATCTTGAATGGGTGCGGCTGGCACAGCGGGTGCCGGTGAAAATTCGCCTTGAGCAACAATGGGGCGACCTGTATCCGGCCGGGACAACCGCCACGGTGGTGGTGACCGGTGAACAGACCCGCAATACCAGACCGATGTCGCCGTTATTACAACTGCTGCACCGTCTGAGTGAGTTTGGTTAAGCGGGAAGGGTATCATGCATAATTCCTCTCTGGCGCGGCTGCGTTTTGCTTTAAAAATCAGTCTGGCGGTAGTGATGTCGCTAATGCTTGGGTTTTATTTTCAGATGGGCTCCCCCCGTACCGCGGCGATGACCGCGGCGCTAGTGATTTCCGCCCCCGCATTTGTGGCCGGAGGGGAACCGTTTTCCGGAGCGATTCGGCACCGCGGTATCCTGCGAATTATCGGCACGTTTATCGGCTGTTTCGGCGCGTTGGTGATCATCATTTCGACTATTCGGGCGCCCGTGGTGATGCTGTTGCTGTGCTGTGTCTGGGCGGGCTTTTGCGTCTGGATGTCATCGCTGGTGAAAATGGAGAACTCCTACATTTTTGCGCTGTCTGGCTATACCACGCTGATCATTTTGTTGGCCAGCCAAGGGGTGCCACAGCAATTACCGCAGTTGGCCGTCGAGCGCTGTAGTGAAATTGTGCTGGGTATTGTCTGCACTATTTTGGCGGATTTGCTGTTTGCCCCGCGCTCGGTCAAACCGGCCCTTGATCGCACGGTGGATGAGTTATTGCTGGCGCAATACCAATTCTTACAGCGTTGCGCCAACGGCATTAGCGGCGATGAGCTGGATGCAGACTGGCATAGCTTAATCAGAAAAACCAAAGCGCTGAATGATATGGGCAGTATTTTGGCGATGGAGTCTTCCCGCTGGAAAGGGAGCCCGCATCGATTAAACGCGCTGTTATCTGAATCCTGGACTCTGATTACGCAGAGCTGCGAAATCTGGCTGCTTCTGTGCGAAGGGGATACCGTGTTACACGGCGGGATCGTCATGCTGCTGGGTAATCCCGTTTCAACGCCAGCTGAGCTGCGTGGGCGGCTGCGACAACTGCGACATCTGGCGGCCACGCACAGTGGAAGCCTGCCTCCTGCATTGGTGAGCTGGCTGTCAGCGTGCGCGCGCTATCAGTTGCTAGCTAGCGGGATAAAAACCAATGCGCGGATTGGCAGGAAGGAGCAGCGGCTGTTGGCTGCCGAGGTATTTGCCAAGCCGAAATCCGCGCAAACGCATTATGCGATGATTAATGGATTGCGAACCGGTGTGACAACCGTGTTGGGGTGCTTGTTCTGGTTGATGTCCGGGTGGACATCCGGCAGCGTGTGTATGTTGATGATCGCCGTGGTTACTGCATTGGTTGCCCGGATGCCTAATCCGGTGATGGCGGTGAAGGACTTTCTGATTGGCGCGATTTTGGCATTACCGTTGGGCGCCTTGATGTATATGCTGGTTTTGCCCGCCACACAGCAGAGTGCGCTATTGATGTGCCTGAGCATTGGCATTATGGCGTTTGTGCTGGGCATTGAATTGCAGAAACGACGCATCGGTACCATGGGTGCGTTGGTCAGCACCCTTAACATACTGGGGTTATCAAATCCGATGTCGTTCAATTTATCGTCGTTTCTGGATAATGCGCTTGGTCAAATCATCGGCTGTGTTCTGGCGCTGTTGGTTGTGCTGCTGATAAAAGACAACTCCCGGCTTCATACCGGTCGCACGTTGCTTAACCGATTTGTATATGGTGCGGTGTCCGCTTTATCCACGCGTTCTGCGCGTCGGCGGGAGAATCATCTGCCGGCGTTGTATCAGCATCTGTTTTTATTGCTGAATCTGTTTCCGGACGACATCGCCAAATACCGGCTGGCGCTGTCGCTGATCATGATGCATCAGCGTCTGCGCACATTGGCGCTGCCGGTCAGCCCTACGCTGTCCGCTTTTCATCGCCAGATGCGAGCAACGGCGGAACAGGTGATTGCCGCTACCCGTGACCGCAGCCACCATTTCTCCCGGCTGCTGGCGCAGATGGATGAATACCAGCACCTGTTGCGCGACCATCAGGTGTCGGATAGCGCGATTGATGCGGTCGGTCGCCTGACGGTGTTGCTGCATCGGCATAAACACGCGTTGGGCGACTAATCCTGATCACAGCGGGTGATAGCCCTGCCATTGCGGCGGCGAGACATGCCCGGTGGGGTTGGCGGTGAGGTGGATGTACCAGCGGTCCAGCAGCGTGAGCGGCAGGCAGTCGTCTACATCGCGCAGGTCATCCTTGTGCTGTTGAAGCACCTCGGTCAACAGCTCCGCTTTGGCGCGCTGTTTCGCTTGTTCCGCCGTTGTTGCGACGAACAGCCCGAACTGATGTATTTCCGCTGGGTTGTACGGCAGATAGCCACCCATATTAATAAACCAGAGTTTTTCCCGACCCTGAAACGGTTGACGGCTAAGCGTGATATCATAACCGTCCGCCCAATGACACGGGGTGTAGCTATCGACATGGATCTGGCTTTTATCGCCGAACCAGTTGGCTTTCAGCAAGGGAAAGCCGTCCTGCGGGTGTTCCACCGCCACGAACTGGATGTCATGCAATTCGATATTGGCGCCCTGAGTGCGCCCACCCACGTAATACATAAATAGCGTTGTCATGTGGGAACGGTCCTTGCTGGTTGTGGCCGGTCATTTCGCTGTGTGGCTGATTGCGTAGCGATGTGGCTGCCTTAACTAATTGTAAAATAAATTAATATTAACGGAAGATAGAATAATGACACTGCATCTTTGGCTGGTTTACCTCGGCGTGATCACCGTGTTGATTGCTGTGCCGGGGCCGTCAGCCTTGCTCAGTATGACGCACGGCTTGCGTTATGGGCAACGACGTGCGCTGGCGACCATACTTGGCGGCGCGACCGGTTCGCTGCTGTTGATGACGGCGTCCGCACTGGGGCTGGGTGCAGTGCTGGCGGCATCGGCCACGGCGTTTTTGGTGCTTAAAGTCGTAGGTGCGCTCTACCTGATTTGGCTCGGTGTTTCGGCCTGGCGTACGCGAGAAAACACCCTGACGCCGTCGTCAGACGTAGAGGAATCGGCACCGGGCGCGTTGGGGCTGTATCGACGTGGTTTCATGGTAGGCGTCAGCAATCCCAAAGACATTCTGTTTTTTGCTGCACTGTTTCCCAATTTCATCGATACCAGCGCGCCGCAGGCGATGCAGTTTGCACTGCTGGCGCTGACCTGGGGAATGCTGGATTGCAGCATTATGTTTACCTACGCCTGTATGGGGAATCGAGTTTCGGCGCTGTTTGCCCATCCACGCCGCTTGCGGTTGTTTAATCGCGCGACCGGTACCCTGTTTATTTTTGCTGGCTCCGCGTTGGTGGCTTCAACCAAATAAAACAGGCACCGCAAGGTGCCTGCCTGAATTATTCGGCTTCCGCCAGTTCGCGCAGGTACTGGAAAATCAGCCGGGCTGATTTGGGCGCTTTGTTGGCCGCTTTCTCTTTTTGGGCGTTGCGAACCAGCGAGCGCAGTTGCTGACGGTCGGCCTGTGGGTAAAGCGCAAGAATGTCCGGAATAGCGCCGTCGCCTTCGGCGATCAGCCGGTCACGCAGCTGCTCCAGTTTGTGGAACAGCGACACTTGCTGGTTGTGGCGGTTACGCAGTTTGTCCAGTGCGGTCTGAATCGGTTCCGGGTCGCGGGCGCGCAGCATTTTGCCGATCAACTGCAACTGGCGGCGACGGCCTTCTCTGGTGATGCGTTGCGCCAGTTCAATCGCGGCGCGCAGATCGTCATCGAGCGGAATGCGCTCCAGCGCGTTCTTGCCTAGCTCAACCAGCTCGGCGCCCAGCGCTTTCAGGGCTTCAGCATCGCGTTTTATCTCGCTTTTGCTGACCCAGATTATCTCTTCGTCTTCATCGTCCTGGCTGGCATCAGGAATCTCGTCCTGCCAGTCTTCGGGATGTTTGTTCATGGTAGCTCCCCAATAAAAGAGGCTGATCCTATCAGGTTATGGGCTTTGTGCGAAATTGTCCGCCGATCCTGTTAGACTCAATGACAGGCTACCTCATTGTAAAGCTGAGGTAAGGTAACGAATAGCAGGCGGATGGCATTCGTTGCATCATGGATTATCTGAATGTTTTCTTACTCATTATGGCAAATCGATGACAATAATCACTCAGGTTGCAGCACAGCGCAAAGCGCTGGAACAGGCGGTATCGCAGGCGCTGGAACTGGCCCGTGCCGGTTCTGATGCGGCGGAAGTTGCCGTTACGAAAACAACCGGGATCAGCGTCAGCTCCCGGTATGGTGAAGTTGAAAACGTCGAATTCAACAGTGACGGTGCGCTTGGCATCACCGTTTACTATCAGCAGCGCAAAGGCAGTGCGTCATCCACGGATATGAGTCCGGATGCGATTGCCCGTACGGTGCAGGCAGCGCTGGATATTGCCCGTTATACCTCGGTTGACCCGTGTGCTGGCCCGGCGGATAAGGATCTGCTGGCGTTTGACGCGCCGGATCTGGACTTGTTCCACCCGGCAGAGCTGGACGCTGATCGCGGCATCGAACTGGCCGCGGCGGCTGAACAGGCGGCGTTGAAAGCCGATAAACGCATCACTAACACCGAAGGCGGCAGTTTTAATAGCCACTATGGCATCAAGGTGTTCGGCAACAGCCACGGTATGCTGCAGAGCTATTGTTCCAGCCGTCATTCCATGTCGGTCAGCGTAATTGCCGAACACAACGGCGAGATGGAACGCGATTACGCTTATACCATCGGTCGTGCGCTGGACGATTTGCAGTCGTCGTCATGGGTTGGTGAAGAGTGTGCCCGCCGTACGTTGGCGCGCTTGTCGCCGCGTAAACTGGCTACTATGGAAGCGCCGGTGATGTTTGCCGCTGAGGTGGCGACCGGGCTGTTCGGCCATCTGGTCGGTGCTATCAGCGGCGGTAGCGTCTACCGGAAATCCACCTTCTTACTGGATAGTCTCGGCAAGCAGATTTTGCCGGAATGGCTGACCGTTCAGGAATTACCGCATTTGCGTAAAGGGCTGGCATCTACCCCGTTCGACAGCGAAGGCGTGCGCACCGCGCAGCGCGATATCGTCAAAGACGGCGTGCTGCAAACCTGGCTGTTGACCACCTACGCTGGCCGTAAGCTTGGCATGAAGAGCACGGGTCACGCGGGTGGCATTCATAACTGGCGCATTGCCGGGCGCGGGCTGGATTTTAACGGCATGTTGAAGGAAATGGGTACCGGCCTGCTGGTGACCAGCCTGATGGGGCAAGGGGTCAGCGCGGTAACCGGAGATTATTCCCGTGGTGCTTCCGGTTTCTGGGTAGAAAACGGCGAGATCCAGTATCCGGTGAGCGAAATCACCATCGCCGGCAACCTGAAGGATATGCTGCGCAACATGGTGACCATCGGCGATGATATCGAAACCCGTAGCAACATCCAGTGCGGTTCGGTGTTGTTGCCGTCGATGAAGATTGCCGGGGTATAACGCTCCGTTTTTCCGACAGCGGCTGCCCTGAAGGTCAGCGCAGCCGTCTGGCGCACAGCACCAGCGGCGAAGCGACAGCTTAATCTTCGTCAAACCCCGCTTCAAACAACTGAATGACTGCCGCTAATGCCTGTTCTTCATCCGGCCCGGTGACTTCCACTTCGATGTGGCGGCCTTTGGCCGAATCCAGCATCAGCATGGCTATCACGCTGCTGGCATCGGCTTCGGTGCCGCTTTCGTTGCGCAGTAACACTTCGGCATCAAAACTTTGCACCAGTTCGAACAGTTTCATGGCGGGGCGCGCGTGCATTCCTAAGCGGTTTTTCACTTCAACAGTTTGCCTGACGGTCATGATTTGCGTTTTTCCAACGTACGGTGGCGCGATTGCACGTTTTTGCCACGGGAGCGAAAGTAGTCTGCCAGTTGCTCGGCGATGTAGACGGAGCGGTGTTTACCGCCGGTACAACCGATGGCGACGGTAAGATAGCTGCGATTGTTGGTTTCCAGCATCGGCAGCCACAGTTCCAGGTAGCTGCGAGTTTGATAAATAAAATTGTGGACTTCGGTGTGCCGGTCAAGAAACGCCGCTACCGGTTTATCCAGGCCGGTCATCGGGCGCAGTTTGGGGTCCCAATGCGGGTTAGGCAGGAAACGCACGTCAAATACGTAGTCTGCATCAATCGGGATGCCGTGTTTATAACCGAATGATTCGAACACCATGGTCAGTTCGCGTTCGCGTTTGCCCAGTAAACGGGTACGCAGCATTTCCGCCAGTTCGTGCACCGACATTTCCGAGGTATCGATGATCAGATCGGCGCGGGAACGCAGCGGCTCCAGTAGATCGTTTTCTTCATCGATAGCGCTTTCCAGCGACAGATTTTTGCTGGAGAGCGGATGCAGGCGGCGGGTGTCGCTGTAGCGCCGAATCAATGTATTGCGATCGGCATCTAAAAACAGCAGTTGGGGCGAAAAGCTCTGGGGCAGCCGGGTCAAGGCATGTTCCAGCACTTCCGGCGTTTCCGGCAGGTTGCGCACGTCAATGCTGATCGCTGCAGAAATGTTGCGTTCCGCCAGCGTCTGCGCCAGCTCAGGCAACAGCACCACCGGCAGGTTGTCTACACAGTAGAAACCCATGTCTTCCAGCGCACGTAAGGCTACGGATTTCCCCGAACCTGAACGACCACTGACAATCATCAGCACCATCTGACGACTCCCCTGTGCAGCGGGATAGTGATGTCCTCCGCCGCACTTAGCTAACGTTGTTTTCCCAATCAGGTCAGCATTTGTCTGGCTGTTACCTGTTATCGCGCGTGTTGTTTTACACGTCTTGTTATCACACGAATGGTTGTCATGCGTGTGGTGGATAGCGTCTTAACCACGTTTTGCCAGCCGTCAGGGCTGGTCGTGCAGATCCGCTTCTGTCATGATTTGATACAGTTCTTCATCGCTTTGGGCCGCACGCAGGCGCTTGCACACGGTTTTATCCGCCAGCCGTTTGGCAACAAGCGATAGCGTATGTAAATGGGTTTTACATTGTTCAGTGGGAACCAGCAAGGCAAAAAGCAGATCGACCGGCTGGTTGTCGATGGCGTCAAACGCTATCGGCTGCTCCAACTGGATAAAGACGCCGACTGCACCGAGCGTATTGTCGTCCTCCAGCTTGCCGTGAGGAATGGCAATGCCGTTGCCGATACCGGTACTGCCCATGCGCTCACGGGTCAGAATGGCTTCAAATACCATCTGAGGAGGCAGGTTGAGCTGTCTCGCGGCCAGTTCACTGATGATTTCCAGTGCGCGCTTTTTGCTCTGGCAGTGGACGGCGCTACGCGTGCACTCCTTACGGAGGACAGCGCTAAGTTGCATAACGGGCTCGTTGTTCATGATACGTTCACTTAACGACACTGTTGCCTTCGGTTACCAGCCTGCCATGGGCAGGCTGGTTGCTGTCCCTGCACCTGAAACGCAAAATCAGTGCTGTTTCAGTTTATCCTTATGTTTGTTTAACTGTCGTGCCAGTTTGTCGATCAACAAATCGATGGCGGCATACATATCGTTCGCTTCCGATGTGGCATGCAGCTCACCGCCATTGACGTGGATAGTGGCATCCGCAATGTGCAGGATCTTTTCCACTTTGAGTACCACGTACACCTGATTGATACGATCAAAGTATTGCTCAAGTTTGGCGAATTTTGAGGTTACGAATTCGCGCAAAGCATCCGTAATTTCGACGTGGTGTCCGGTAATGTTAAGCTGCATATCGTCTTCCTTCTCATGTAGGGGTCACACCAGCTGTTTACGCTGGTTTGACGGCGGGATAGATAAAGACTCTCGATACTTGGCGACAGTGCGGCGAGCTACAATGATTCCCTGGTCGGAAAGCAGTGAGGTCAGCTTGCTGTCGCTCAGCGGTTTAGCGGGATTTTCCGCTGCAATGAGTTTTCTCACCAGCGCACGGATGGCGGTGGATGAGGCCTCGCCGCCGTTGTCAGTGTTGACGTGGCTGGAAAAGAAATACTTCAGCTCAAAAATACCGCGCGGACTGTGCAGAAATTTCTGGGTCGTCACGCGGGAAATAGTGGACTCGTGCATATCTACGGCCTGAGCGATATCCGCCAGCACCATAGGTTTCATAAATTCTTCGCCGTGCTCAAAAAACGCCTGCTGCTGTTCCACAATGCAACGGGTCACTTTCAGCAGCGTCTCGTTACGGCTTTCCAGGCTCTTGATAAGCCAGCGGGCTTCCTGCAGATGGCTGCGGATGAACTGCCCATCGCTGTCGTTACGCGCCGTACTGCCGAGAGCGGCATATTGCTGATTGATTTGCAGTCGTGGCACGCTGTCGGTATTAAGCTCCACCGCCCAATGACCCTGAATCTTGCGCACCAGCACATCTGGAATCACATACTCGGATTCGCCGGTATTGATAGACTGCCCAGGGCGTGGGTCCAGCGATTGGATCAGCGCCAGCGCTTCTTTCAGCACCTCTTCTTTGAGACGACTGGTACGGATGAGGGTGCGAAAATCATGGTTAGCGAGCAGATCGAGGTAGTCGCTGACGATAAGTTTAGCCTCGGTTAAACGAGGCGTGGTGCTATCGAACTGCGAGAGTTGTACCAGCAGGCATTCGCGCAAATCGCGGGCGGCCACGCCGACAGGGTCAAAACGCTGTACGCGCTTTAGCACTGCTTCCACTTCTTCCAGCGTCACCTCGTCATTGCCGATGCTGTCTCGAATATCGTCCAGCGACACGGTCAGGTAACCGGTATTGTCCACTGCGTCCACAATCGATGTGGCGATAGCCGAGTCTGTATCGGAAAACGGCGTCAGTTCCACCTGCCACATCAGGTAATCCTGAAGTGTTTGTGTGGTTTCGCCCTGATAAACCGGCAATTCTTCGTCACGGTAGTCAGTGCTGGTGCCGGACGGGGTGCCAGCGGTGTAGATTTCATCCCATGCGGCGTCGAGCGGCAACTCGTCGGGCATCTCTTTTTTTTCCAGCGCCTCGCGGGTGTCCAGCGTTTCGCTGTCGCTGTTTTCCTGGGTTTCCACTTCGTCATGAATATCGGCCTGCTCCAGCAACGGGTTGCTTTCCAACGCCAGTTGGATCTCCTGCTGTAGTTCAAGCGTGGACAACTGCAGCAGGCGGATAGCCTGCTGTAACTGCGGTGTCATAGCCAGTTGCTGGCTGAGCCTGAGTTGCAAACCTTGCTTCATAACGCGCGTTAACTTCCTTTTGAATTATCAACCTAAAACATGACGTCAGAGTCGGAAGCCTTCGCCCAGATAGACTCGTTTTACCTGCTCATTCGCCAGTATATCCATCGGGGAGCCGTGGGCAATAAGCTGTCCTTGACTCACGATATAGGCGCGCTCACAGACATCAAGCGTTTCACGGACGTTATGGTCGGTAATCAACACGCCCAACCCGCTATCGCGCAGATGTTCAATGATTTTCTTAATATCGATAACCGAAATCGGGTCTACCCCTGCAAACGGTTCGTCCAGCAGGATGAACTTGGGATTGGCGGCCAGCGCACGGGCTATTTCCACCCGGCGGCGTTCACCACCGGACAGCGATTGTCCCAGACTATCTCGCAGGTGAACAATATGAAACTCTTCCATCAGTTCGTTGGCGCGATCCTGCTGCTGCTCGCGGGTCAGATCTGTTCTGATCTCCAGCACCGCCATCAGGTTGTCGTAAACGCTTAGTCGCCGGAAAATCGAGGCTTCCTGCGGCAGATAGCCAATACCGCGGCGGGCGCGATCATGCAGCGGCAGCAGACTGATGTCTTCATCATCGATCACGATGCGGCCTTCGTCGCGCGGAACGATACCGACAACCATGTAGAAGGTGGTGGTTTTCCCGGCCCCATTAGGTCCGAGCAGTCCAACGATTTCGCCTGAATGTACATTCAGGCTGACGTTTTCCACCACTTTGCGGCCTTTATACGCCTTGGCCAGATTTTCGGCGATTAGTGTTGCCATGGATTAGCGCGTTACTCACTGTTGTTTGGCGGGCTTGCTGGTATTGCTGCCAGACTTGGCGCTATTTTGCGCGCCTTTATCCTGCAACTGTGTTGGGACCAGGACGGTGGTGACTCGTTTACCTTTGTCGCTGAATGCTTCCATCTGCTGCTGCTGCACCAGATAAGTGATGCGATCACCTTTGACGTTGCTGTCCAACTGTTCCAGGTAAGCATCGCCGGTCAGGATGACCAGTTGCTTGTCCATCTCATAACGCATCTTTTGAGCGTGGCCTTTGACCGGTTTGCCGTTGTCCTGCATCTGATAGAACGTTGCCGGATTACCGTAACCTTCGATCACTTCATGACCTTGCTGGCCGTTAGGACGGGTGACTACTACCTTGTCAGCCTGCGCTTTTATCGAGCCTTGCGTCACGATAACGTGGCCGGTGAAGGTGACCACATTGCCTTGCATGTCCAGCGCCTGCTGGTCGGAAGTAATGTGAATGGGTTGATCGGTGTCTCCGGTTAACGCCAGTGCCGGAATGCTGACGGCAAAAAGCGAGCTGGCGATCAGGATGCTGTGTAAGACATTAATTTTTTGGTTGGATTTCATAATAGGATTTTACCTTATCGATCAACTCAGCGGTTTTGCTGCGCAGATTTCCACGCATTTTTAGTCCGTTAGAGGTAAAGTTGACACCATACAGGGTGACTTCGTCGTCCGACGTCACATCCTGCGTAACCAGATTAATCTGTGCATTATCCGTTTTAATCCGCTCTAGTTGTGAGTCGTTGGTCAGGCTATTGACCTCAACATGGCCGTATAGATACAACATGCGATCTTTCGTCAATTTGGCGCGATCAGCCCGTACCGACCAGGTTGCAATCGCCTGTTCATTGAACATGGTTGCTACCGGTTGCGTAAACCAGCTTACCTGCTCGGCGTTGTAGTGTTCCGCTTTTTCGGCCACCAGTTTGTAACTCAGTTTCCCGGTCGGGTCATACACCACGGTAATGTTTTGCTGCATGGTATAGGCCGGATCACTATTTTGCACTTCCGACGGCCCATTTCCCGCCCGCCGGGCGGTCAGATTTAACCCGATCAACACCAGCGCAATCAATGCTAACAACAGCGTCAACCAGCGTTTCGTTTTACTCATATCGACAGCCCTTTGGCGAAGTCCAGTTTACCTTGTGCCAGCAGAATAAGATCGCAAATCTCTCTCACCGCGCCACGACCGCCGCCAATGCGCGTGACATAGTGCGCTCTGGGTTGCAGCAACGGGTGAGCATCAGCTACGGCCACGCTTAGCCCGACTTCAGCCATCACCGGCCAGTCGATGAGGTCATCGCCAATATAGGCAACCTGGCTCGCAGTGAGCGACAGTGTATCCAGCAGTTCGCGGAAGGCTACAAGCTTATCGGACTGTCCCTGATACAGGTGGCGTATCCCTAATGTCTGGCAGCGATCGATGAGCAACTGCGATGAGCGGCCAGTGATAATCGCCACGTCGATATCCGATGTCAGCAGGCAGCGAATACCGTAGCCGTCGCGTACGTTGAAGGTTTTCAGCTCTTCACCCTGATTGCCCATATAGATCAGGCCATCAGAGAGTACGCCGTCAACATCGCAGATTAACAGACGGATATCACGGGCACGCTGCATGACCAGAGTATCGACAGGCCCGTAACAGGTATCGGTTTGCGGCCGGGTTTCACTCATTCACTCGTATCCTTGGTTTTTCATTCAGTGGCCAGTGGCGCGCGCACGTCAGGTTCATACCACACCCGCGCGCAGCATATCGTGCATGTGGACTATCCCCAGCAGACGATCATCTTCTGCTACCAGCAGCGAGGTGATGTGGCGGGATTGCATCAGATTCAGGGCGTCGACTGCCAGTATTTGCGGCGTCACCCGGATGCCGCCGCGCGTCATCACATCAGCGATGCCGGCGCTATTGAGGTCGATATTCATATCGAACACCCGGCGCAGGTCACCGTCGGTAAAGATGCCTTCGATACGGTCATCCGGGCCGCAAATGACCGTCATCCCCAGATTTTTGCGGGTAATCTCCAGCAGTGCGTCACGCAGCGATGCATCACGGTTGACGCGAGGGATCTCGTCGCCAGTGTGCATGATATCGTTGATTCGCAACAGCAGTTTGCGACCAAGTGCGCCGCCGGGGTGCGACAACGCGAAATCTTCGGCAGTAAAACCACGTGCCTGCAATAGTGCAACGGCCAATGCATCGCCCATCACCAATGTCGCGGTGGTGCTGGAGGTGGGCGCCAGACCAAGTGGGCAGGCTTCCTGTGACACGTGAACGCAAAGGTGGATATCCGCCGCTTTGGCCATAGTGCTTTCCGGGTTGCCGGTCACGCAGATCAGGCACACTTGCAGGCGTTTTAGCACCGGGATAAGCGCCAGGATTTCATGGGACTCGCCGGAGTTGGAAATGGCTATCACGATATCCTGTGCGGTAATCATGCCCAAATCGCCGTGGCTGGCTTCGCCGGGGTGGACAAAAAAAGCCGGCGTACCGGTGCTGGCGAAAGTAGCGGCCATCTTGCAGCCGATATGCCCCGACTTGCCCATGCCCATCACCACGACTTTGCCGTGGCAGTGAAACATTTTCTCGCAGGCGCGGGAGAAATTGTCGTCAATATATTGGTCCAACTGCGCGAGACTGTCGCGCTCGATAGACAGAACTTGCCGACCGGCGGCCTGGAAATCAAAACCAGGTTGTAACTCGAAATGTGACATGTAAAACATCCTGCGTTGCCATGCGCTGGCTATGAGAACAAGAACAGCACCGAAAGGTACGCGATAAACGCACACAACAGCAATGCGCCTGCGCCCTGACCGATGCGCCGTTTCTGGCGGAGACAAAGAATCGTCAGGAACGCGCTGACTCCAAGCATCACCCAGTAATCGCGTGAAAACGCGAGCGGGTTTACCGCGCCGGGGGACAAAAGGGCGGACACGCCCAGCACTATCACGATATTAAAGATATTGGAGCCAATCAGGTTGCCGAGTGCGATGTCGTCTTCCTTCTTCAGCGTACCGACTATCGCCGTTGCTAATTCCGGCAGACTGGTACCGACAGCCAACACTGTCAGCCCAATGGTCAGTTCGCTGATATTAAAGTAATTGGCGATAACCGTGGCGTTATCGATCACAATCCGCGATGACATCGGCAGAATAATCAAGCCTATCAGCAACCATAACAGCGCCACAGTCTGATTGTTCTCTCGCGGCAACTCTGCTATTCGTTCTTGGGTCAGGCTGTCATCGCCGCGGTTCTGGGCGGCGTGTGCCATGCGTAGCATCAGCACGATGCAGGCAATGGCCGTCAGCAATAGCAACACGCTATCCAGACGGCTTAGAAAGTTGTCGTGCAGCAGAACGCCGCACAGTAGCGTCACCACCAGCATGGGCGGCAGTTCCTGACGCAGTAGCGTGGAATGAAAAGTCAGTGGGCGGATCAGTACAGCACTGCCGAGGATCAGCAGGATATTGGCGATGTTTGAACCCAATACGTTGCCAACGGCCATGTCAGTTTGATGGTTGAGCGCGGCGGTTGCCGATACCATCAGTTCGGGCAGCGATGTCCCCATGCTTACGATCGTCATGCCGATAACCATCGGCGGTACGCCAAATGTGCGGGCCAGTACGGCAGCGCCGTACACCAGACGGTCGGCGCCATAAACCAGTAACACTAAACCAACAATTAACAGTACTGTCGCAAAAAGCATGAAGCGTCCTTTATTCAGGTATAATCACCGGTTTATTGGCGAACAAACCAGTATTTCTGGACGAATAATAAGCAAAACCGCCATTTTTTCTCGTTAGCGCTAATTCTGACTGCGCAAGGCGAAAAAGTAAAACCAATGGCAATTTTGGTCACGAACCAGTGTGCTGATTCTGTAACAGTGGAGCGCCAGCGTAGCACCCCAAAACAGGATTATCGGGGCAGTGCGGTGCAAAAATGTGAAAACAGGCGGTCGCAAACGGCGGTCGTTGAGGAAAGAAACCATGAACCACGAAAATCTGGTAGAAATTCGCGGGCTCAGCTTCCGGCGGGGCGACAGGCCGATTTTTTCGGATGTCTCGCTGAATGTGCCAAAGCAAAAAATCACGGCCATCATGGGGCCGTCCGGCATCGGTAAAACCACGCTGCTGCGGTTAATTGGTGGGCAATTGCAACCGGACAGCGGCGAAATCTGGTTCGACGGGGAAAATATTCCGACGCTTTCCCGTTCCCGTTTGTATGAGACTCGTAAGAAGATGAGCATGTTGTTTCAGTCCGGGGCGTTGTTTACCGACCTGAACGTGTTCGACAATGTTGCCTGGCCGCTACGCGAACATACGCAACTACCGGAACCCTTGCTGCACAGCACGGTGATGATGAAGCTGGAAGCCGTTGGGTTGCGCGGGGCGGCGGAGCTGATGCCGTCTGAGCTTTCGGGCGGCATGGCGCGGCGTGTGGCGCTGGCGCGCGCCATTGCGCTTGATCCGCAACTGATCATGTTCGATGAGCCGTTCGTTGGTCAGGACCCGATCACCATGGGAGTGCTGGTGAAGTTGATTGACGAGTTGAACCAGGCGCTCGGCGTGACCTGCATCGTGGTGTCTCACGATGTGCCGGAAGTGCTGAGTATTGCCGATCATGCTTATATCATTGCCGATCAGCGTGTGGTGGCGGAGGGATCGCCGACTGAATTGCAGCACAATAGCGATCCGCGCGTGAGGCAATTTCTTGATGGCATTGCCGACGGCCCGGTGCCGTTCCGCTATCCGGCGGAAGATTATCAGCGTGGGTTGTTAGGCTTGGGGAGTAAGTAATACATGCTAGTACAGGCATTAGCGTCGCTGGGACGTGTTGGCATTCAGGTGTGTGCCGCTTTCGGGCGGGCCGGGCTGATGTTGTTCAATGCGCTGGTGGGCAAACCGGAACCGGCCAGGCAGTGGCCGCTACTGCGCAAACAGCTCTATAGCGTGGGCGTGCAATCATTGCTGATCATTATGGTATCCGGCATGTTTATCGGCATGGTGTTGGGTTTACAGGGGTATCTGGTCCTGACTACCTACAGCGCGGAAGCCAGTTTGGGCATGATGGTAGCGCTGTCATTGCTGCGTGAACTGGGACCGGTGGTGACGGCGCTGCTGTTCGCCGGGCGTGCCGGTTCTGCCCTGACGGCGGAAATCGGCCTGATGAAGGCGACCGAGCAGTTATCCAGCATGGAGATGATGGCGGTGGACCCGTTGCGCCGTGTAGTGGCGCCGCGTTTCTGGGCTGGGGTGATTTCCATGCCGCTGTTGGCAGTGATTTTTGTCGCTGTCGGCATCTGGGGTGGAGCGCTGGTTGGTGTGGACTGGAAAGGTATCGACAGCGGCTTTTTCTGGTCGGCAATGCAAAACGCGGTGGAGTGGCAGAAAGACCTGCTTAATTGTGTTCTCAAGAGCCTGGTGTTTGCCATTACCGTCACCTGGATTGCTCTGTTCAATGGTTATGACGCGATTCCGACGTCAGAAGGCATCAGCCGCGCGACGACCCGCACAGTGGTGCACTCGTCGTTGGCGGTACTGGGATTGGATTTTGTGCTGACAGCACTGATGTTTGGGAAATGAGTCGATGCAAACAAAGAAACATGAAATAGGGGTTGGCGTGTTCATGCTGATCGCGCTGTGCGCCATAGTCTTTTTATGCCTGAAGGTGGCGGACCTGAAATCACTGGGGCCACAGCAAACCTACCGTTTGTACGCAACCTTCGACAATATTGGCGGCCTCAAGGTGCGTTCGCCGGTGAAAATCGGTGGGGTGGTGATTGGTCGGGTGAAGGATATTTCGCTGGATACCAAGACATATCTGCCGCGGGTAGCGATGGATATTGATCAGCGTTACGACCAGATTCCGGATACCAGTTCGCTGGCGATTCGTACCTCTGGTCTGCTGGGAGAACAGTATCTGGCGCTGAATATCGGGTTTGAAGACGAGGATATGGGAACCTCGATTTTGAAAGACGGTGGGACGATTCAGGATACCAAGTCAGCGATGGTACTGGAGGACCTTATCGGTCAATTCCTATATAAGAGCGGCGGCAGCAATACTGACAATGCCAACCAGAATAAGGCAGACCCAAATACGGTTAACCCCGATGCGGCTAGCCCAGATAATACGAATCAGAGCCATGCCAAACCGGCAGAAGCCAAACCTGCGGATAAAAGCGGTGAGGCGGTAAAACCTGAATCTGGTAATAAACCGGCCCAACAGCCTTAAGAGGACACAGCATGTTAAAACGTTTATTGATGGTGGCACTGTTGGTGGTGGCCCCGTTTGTCAGTGCGGCTGACCAGACGAACCCTTATAGCCTGATGCATGATGCGGCGCAGAAGACCTTTGATCGTCTCAAAAATGAACAGCCGCGTATTAAACAGGACCCTAACTACCTGCGTACTGTGGTACGCGAGGAACTGTTGCCTTATGTGCAGATAAAATACGCCGGTGCGTTGGTGCTGGGTCAGTATTATAAGGATGCCACACCGGATCAGCGCGAGGCTTACTTCAAGGCGTTTGGGGCATATCTGGAGCAGGCGTACGGTCAGGCGTTGGCGTCTTATCATGGTCAGACTTACGAGATTGCGCCAGAGCAACCGGTGGGTAATGCCGAGATTGTTTCCATCCGCGTGACTATTATTGATAACGGTGGTCGCCCGCCGATTCGCCTGGATTTTCAGTGGCGTAAGAACACCAAAACCGGTTACTGGCAGGCTTACGACATGATCGCCGAAGGGGTGAGCATGATTACCACCAAACAGAACGAATGGGCGTCCACGCTGCGCCAGAATGGGGTGGATGGGCTGACTAAACAGTTACAGGCGGCGGCTCAGCAGCCGATTACGCTGGATCAGAAAAATGGCTGATGCACTGCGGTGGCGGCAGGCAAACGACACCCTGCATCTGGAAGGCAGCCTGGATCGTGATACGTTACTGCCACTATGGCAGCAGCGTGACGCACTGCTGGCTGCCAGCCGAGTGCTGAATGTGGAACAGGTTGAAAGGGTGGATTCCGCGGGTCTTGCTCTGTTGGTGCACTTTTATCACCAGCAGGAACAGAACGGATCGTCGCTGGCGATTGTTGGTGCCAGTGATAAGCTCCGTACGCTGATCCAGTTGTATAACCTGAATGAAATTATTCCTATCCGCTTAGTGGTCTGATCGTTGTGTTTTTATGATTAAGCTTCCCCCTTGTCGCATTGCGCAAGGGGGATTTCTTTTGTTTAAGATGGCGGCAGATTCATCTAAGATACCACCCTGTTTATCATCCCCCCTGACGTAGAATCGAGATCAATGGAAAACGACGAAATTAAAGACGTGCTGATGAAGGCGTTGGCGCTTGCGGAAGTGCATGTTTCCGGTGACGGCAGCCACTTTCAGGTCATTGTGATAGGTGAGTTGTTCAAGGGTATGAGCCGCGTAAAACAGCAACAGGCGGTCTATGCGCCTCTGATGGAATATATCGCGGATAATCGCATTCATGCGTTGTCGATCAAGGCTTATACCCCTGAAGAGTGGCAGCGCGACCGTAAATTGAGCGGTCTGTAAGTCAGTGGCCGCCAGGCCGTGCTATTGAATCTGAATATTGAGAAATCGTCACTATGGATAAATTTCGTGTGCAGGGGCCAACCCGGCTCGCTGGTGAAGTTACTATTTCTGGCGCTAAAAATGCCGCCCTGCCTATCCTGTTTGCTGCCTTGCTGGCTGAAGAGCCGGTAGAAATCCAGAATGTTCCCAAACTGCGTGATATCGATACCACCATGAAGTTGCTGAGCCAACTGGGGGCGCGCGTTGAGCGTAACGGTTCCGTTCATGTTGATGCCAGCACGGTCAATGTGTTCTGTGCCCCTTATGAGTTGGTGAAAACCATGCGTGCGTCTATCTGGGCGTTGGGTCCTCTGGTGGCGCGCTTTGGTCAGGGGCAGGTGTCGTTGCCGGGAGGTTGTGCCATCGGCGCTCGTCCGGTTGATTTGCACATTAATGGCCTGGAACAGTTGGGAGCGAGTATCACGCTGGAAGAAGGGTATGTGAAGGCTTCGGTCGATGGTCGGTTGAAAGGCGCACATATCGTGATGGATAAAGTCAGTGTCGGCGCGACGGTCACTATCATGAGCGCTGCAACATTGGCGGTAGGCAAAACCATCATTGAGAATGCGGCGCGCGAGCCGGAAATTGTCGATACCGCGAATTTCCTCAATACCCTGGGCGCCAGAATCAGCGGCGCTGGCAGTGACAAAATCGTCATCGAAGGGGTGGAACGTCTGGGCGGCGGGGTGTATCGCGTGCTGCCGGATCGCATTGAAACCGGGACTTTCCTGGTGGCGGCTGCGGTATCTGGTGGTAAGGTGCTGTGCCGTCACACCCGTCCGGATACGCTGGACGCCGTGTTGTCCAAACTACGTGAAGCGGGCGCTGATATCGAAACCGGTGAAGACTGGATCAGCCTGGATATGCATGGCTGCCGGCCTAAAGCAGTCAATGTGCGTACTGCTCCGCATCCAGGATTCCCAACCGATATGCAGGCGCAGTTCAGTCTGCTGAATCTGGTAGCGGAAGGTACTGGCGTTATCACGGAAACCATTTTCGAAAACCGCTTCATGCATATCCCTGAACTGATTCGCATGGGAGCGCAGGCGGAAATCGAGAGTAACACGGTGATTTGCCATGGCGTCGAGCGCTTGTCTGGCGCACAGGTAATGGCAACCGACCTGCGTGCGTCGGCCAGTCTGGTACTGGCGGGGTGTATTGCGCAAGGCACTACGCTAGTGGATCGTATTTATCATATTGATCGCGGCTACGAGCGCATTGAAGACAAGTTGCGTGCGTTGGGTGCCAACATTGAACGGGTAAGTGCTAACGACTAACCGTTACCGCCGGGTGAGCTACTGCATCACCCGGCGTTACTGCCGGCACGGCTTAGTCGCTGGTAGGGTATCCCTGGATGGTCATATTGAGCTTTATTTCCTGATTATCACGTAAAATGACCACGGGAATGACGGAACCGGGCCGAATCTCTGCTACCTGATCCATGGTTTCTATCACCGAACGTGCTGGCTTGTTATTCACTTCCAGCAGCAAATCGCCCTTCTTAATACCTGCTTTATCTGCCGGGCCGCCGGAATCGACCTCGCTGACGACGATACCCTGCAACCGTTCCAGACCGGTGACCTGATTGCCCAGCCGCTCACGCTGTGCGCCACGGATGCCGAAATAACCACGAATCACCCGTCCATCGCGGATCAATTTGTTCATGATTTTGGTCGCCAGTGCAACGGGAATAGCAAAACCAATGCCTTCCGGCGTGCCGCCATCATCACTTTTATCAAATGACAAGGTATTGATGCCAACCAGTTCACCGAGTGTGTTGACCAGCGCTCCGCCGGAGTTGCCGTGGTTGATTGAAGCATCGGTCTGCAGGAAATTCTGCCGACCAGAGGCGCTGAGTCCTACCCGACCAGTAGCGCTGATGATCCCTTGGGTCACCGTCTGGCCGAGATTGTAGGGATTGCCGATAGCCATCACGACGTCGCCGACATGGAACACCCGTTTCGGGTTGATGGGGATCGCCGGTAGATTAGTGCCTTCGATTTTCAGTACAGCCAGATCGGTCAGGCTGTCTGAACCCACTAATAGCGCTTCAAAGATACGACCATCCTGTAATGTGACCACAATTTGTTCGGCATTGCTGATCACATGCTTGTTGGTCAGGATGTACCCTTTGTTGTTCATGATTACGCCGGAACCCAGGGTGCGAATGTTCAGCTCGTTTTTGGTCGCTGGATCGTTGCCCTGATTGTATACGTTCACCACAGCTGGCGCGGCGCGGCGTACTCCCTGGTAATAACTGACCGGGGTTTCCTGACTGCTGTCGCTGTCGGATTTGAACCATCCCTGGCTGGAACGCAGTGCCGGAATGGCCAGCAACAGAATACCGGCCACGATGACACCGAACAGCGTCGAACGTAACAGTTTGGTTAGCATGAGCGTTTTGGGTGTAAAAGAAGGTTTAATCGCAGAATATCAGAGAAGAATGGACGCCGCATCGCGCGGCGTCCACTTTTTCATGGCTTAACGCAGCAGCAGATAGATAGTTTCATCCCCACGCACAATATTCAGGGCCAGCACCGAGGGTTTGGCTTCCAGAATTTTGCGCAACTGAGTGATGTTTTCCACGCGCTCACGATTCACGCCGACGATAATATCGCCTTTCTGCAGGCCAACCTTAGCGGCAGCACTGTCTTTGGCCACGTTATCAATCGCCACGCCTTTGCTGCCGTCTTTAAGCTGTCCGTTGTTGAGGGTCGCGCCCTGCAACGCCGGAGACAGCGTGTCGGCATTAGTGGTGACGTTGGTGCTGTTATCCAGTACCACGGCCACTTCCTGTTGCTTGCCTTCGCGCAGCAGGCCGATGCGGACGGTTTTACCCGGCGCGGTCGTGCCAATTTTGGCTCGCAGTTCGGCAAAGCTGCTGATGGGTTTACCATCCAGCGATATCAGCACATCGCCCGCTTTAATACCCGCCTTGGCCGCGGCAGATTTCGGAATGACCTCGCTGACGAAAGCACCGCGCTGGGCATCCACTTTGAACGCTTTGGCTATCTCGGAGGTCATCTCGCTGCCCTTGATACCCAACAGGCCGCGTTTTACCTCGCCGAATTCCACCAACTGTTGTGCCAGATTCTGCGCCATATTGCTCGGAATGGCGAAACCGATACCCACGTTGCCACCGCTTGGCGCCAGAATCGCGGTGTTAATGCCAATCAGCTCGCCCCGTAGGTTGACCAGTGCTCCGCCGGAGTTACCGCGGTTAATGGAAGCATCGGTCTGGATAAAGTTTTCCAGCCCTTCAAGATTCAGGCCGCTGCGGCCCAGCGCGGAAATAATACCGGAGGTTGCGGTCTGACCGAGTCCAAATGGGTTGCCGACGGCAACGGCGAAGTCGCCGACGCGTAACTGATCAGAGTCCGCCATTTTAATTTCGGTGAGATTCTTGGCGTCATTCAACTGCAACAGTGCGATATCGGTTTGTTCATCGCGGCCTATCAGTTTGGCGTCATATTCACGACCATCATTCAACTGCACCTGAATTTTATCTGCGTTGTTGACGACGTGATTGTTGGTTAACACATAGCCTTTTTCGGCATTGATAATGACGCCTGAACCTAATCCTTCAAACGGACGCGCATTTTGTTTTTCGGACGGGGTATTGGGGCCAAAGAAGAATTTGAACTCTTCCGGGATACGCTGGCGCTGTACCTGTGTACCTTCCACGTGAACGCTCACGACGGCAGGCAGCACTTTTTCCAGCATCGGCGCCAAACTGGGCAGAGCCTGACCTTCTACAACGGCAGGCAACGCGGCGTTGGCCGGGGGCAATGAAGACAACGACAGTCCAATACCGAGTGCCAGTGCGCTATATAACAACGATGTTTTTTTCATTGATTGTTAACTCTCTCACGACCTGCCTATGAATAAAACGATGATATATAAACTTAAACTTGCGGTGAATACTCAGACACAGTGCGGTGTGTAAAGTTCGCTGATATTTCGTCAGCAGAATGTAACAACCGTTGCTACGGGAAGGTAGGCATGGCCTATCACAGAACACACCCTGACGACAAATTGCGTGTCGTCAGGGTGAATAAGAACGGCAAGGTCAGCAAAGCTAGCGGTCACTTGCCTGTTGGTCGTGCGCCACGAAGCAGGCCAGATGCGCTGCCTGAGTAGTCGCGCGGCGGCATATCTACCGGGGCTTGGTCGTTGTCCGATTCGGCCTCGGTCAGGCGATAGCGGAACGGGTTGTCCTGCATCGGAACATCCGGCAGCAGGTTGTTGGAGCTTTTCGCCATATGTTGGTAAAGCTGACGGTAATCGCGTGCCATATTGTCGAGCAGTTCTGCGCTGTGGGCAAAATGGCTGACCAATTCCTGACGATATTCTTCCAGTTCGGTTTTGTTTTTCTCCAGTTCGTTTTGCAGTACCTGCTGCTGGCGCAATTTACGGTTGCCAAACCGCATCACGACAGCGCCAATGATGACACCGATAACAAATCCAATCAGCGCAGACTCCCAGGTCATAAAACGACTCCTATTTTGACTTCGTTGTCCCGTAGGGTTTTTTCACTTAATAATAGCCACTATAACCGCTAACCTCGCCGGAGTGGAGTCCTTGTAGATCTGGTCTGATCGGGTATGTGGTCACCGCGAAGCGCTAACGCTCACGATCACGGGCTGAACCGGCGTTAACGCACGATAAAATATAACGAAATTTTTCTCAGGGATTTTGTGCTATGCAGAGAACAACCCCTTTGGCACTTTACCAGCAGGCTTTGATGGCCCAGACCTATCAACCCGATGAGGTGCAGCATCAAACTGTAGTCCGCCTAAACGCCATTCATCAAACGCTGACGGAACAGGTATGGGGACAAACGGAAAACCGCGCGCCGGGACTGATGTCGAAATGGCGCAATTGGCTGGGAAATAAGGGAAAACCACCATCGCCGGTGCAAGGGCTGTATATGTGGGGCGGAGTGGGGCGAGGTAAAACCTGGCTGATGGATCTGTTTTTCCACAGTTTGCCCTCGGAGCGCAAACTCCGGCTGCACTTCCACCGATTTATGCTACGGGTGCATGAAGAGCTGAACCAGCTACAAGGGCAGGAAAACCCACTGGAAAAGGTGGCGGATGGCTTTAAGGCTCAGACCGATATTTTGTGTTTCGATGAATTCTTCGTGTCTGATATTACCGACGCCATGTTGCTGGCGGAACTGTTGCGAGCATTGTTCTCGCGGGGGATTGCGCTGGTAGCGACGTCTAACATTCCGCCAGACGAGTTGTATCGCAATGGGTTGCAGCGCGCGCGTTTCCTGCCTGCCATTGATTTGATCAAGCGCTACTGCGATGTGCTCAATGTGGATGCAGGCATTGATTACCGGCTACGTACCCTGACTCAGGCACACTTGTACCTTACCCCAATCAATGCGGATACCGATGCTCAGATGCAGGCAATGTTTCGTCGCCTGTCCGGGCGTGATGTCAGTCAGCCAGGCCCGGTGCTGGAGATTAATCATCGCCCGTTGGCAACACTGAGCGCGGGGGATGGTGTGCTGGCGGTAGATTTTGCCACGTTGTGTCTTGATGCGCGCAGTCAGAACGATTACATCGCATTATCGCGGTTGTACCACACGGTGTTATTGCACCATGTGCCGGTGATGGAAGCTAAAGATGAAAATGCTGCCCGTCGTTTTCTGGCGCTGGTGGACGAGTTCTATGAACGCCGGGTGAAGCTGATTATGTCTGCACAGGCACCGATGTTTGACATTTATCAGGGCGAACACCTGAAATTTGAATATCAGCGCTGTCTGTCGCGTTTACAGGAGATGCAAAGCGAAGAGTACTTGCGCCAGCCGCATTTGCCGTAATGGTTTCCTGCAACCGGCGACGTAGGCGGGCAGGAAATTGTTAGAGAAAAAAGTCGATCTTTGAAATCGACTTCTCTATAATCTTGCGACCCCACGTTACAACAAAGTTTTTTCCCGAAACTTTAATCGCGCTGGCAATAGCTATTCGAAGGGGTAGGTTTGCTGGACTAGATAGCCGTGTGAACCTCAACACTATTTATTTAAGCGTTTGGGTGTTCACCAACGTGTAACTTAAATTGGGTAAGCTTTTAATGAAAACTTTTACAGCTAAACCAGAAACCGTAAAACGCGACTGGTACGTTGTTGACGCGAGCGGCAAAACTCTTGGCCGTCTGGCTACTGAACTGGCTCGTCGTCTGCGCGGTAAGCACAAAGCGGAATACACTCCGCACGTTGATACCGGTGACTACATCATCGTTCTGAACGCAGAAAAAGTTGCTGTAACCGGCAACAAACGTTCTGACAAAATGTACTACCATCACACCGGCCACATCGGTGGTATCAAAGAAGCGACCTTTGAAGAGATGATTGCCCGCCGTCCTGAGCGCGTAATTGAAATCGCGGTTAAAGGCATGCTGCCGAAGGGCCCGCTGGGTCGTGCTATGTACCGTAAACTGAAAGTTTACGCGGGTAACGAGCACAATCACGCGGCACAGCAACCGCAAGTTCTGGACATTTAATCGGGATTACAGGCAATGGCTGAAAATCAATACTACGGCACTGGTCGCCGCAAAAGCTCCGCCGCTCGCGTATTTATCAAACCGGGCAGTGGCAATATCGTCATCAACCAGCGTACTCTGGAGCAGTACTTTGGCCGTGAAACCGCGCGCATGGTCGTTCGCCAGCCGCTGGAACTGGTCGATATGGTTGGTAAATTGGATCTGTACATCACCGTTAAAGGTGGTGGTATTTCTGGTCAGGCCGGTGCTATCCGTCACGGTATCACCCGCGCTCTGATGGAATACGACGAATCTCTGCGTTCTGAACTGCGTAAAGCTGGCTTCGTTACCCGTGACGCTCGTCAGGTTGAACGTAAAAAAGTGGGTCTGCGCAAAGCACGTCGTCGTCCGCAGTACTCCAAACGTTAATTTCTGGCTGCCTGGCAGCGAAATCAACGCAGAAAAACCCGGTGTTTATCACCGGGTTTTTTTTCGCTCAGCGTTATTCATGGAAAAAATCTGCTTTGATTACTGTGGGTTAACTATGAAAACACGCTTATCCCCCCACAAAACAAACAGAATCTGATAAACTATTGCCCGGTTTTGTGCCTTTCGCCAGCAAGTGATTTTAACAGAACGACGGATGTCGTCCGCTTTCTCCCCCTTGGGGAAGCCTAAACGCGGCAAGGCCAGCAGGATCATATTCTCGATCGGTTGTTCGCCGTATTTTTTCGATAACTTGGAGGTTTTCATGGCTGTCGCTGCCAACAAACGTTCGGTGATGACGCTGTTTTCTGGTCCGTCCGACATTTTTAGCCATCAGGTCCGTATCGTACTGGCCGAAAAAGGGGTGAGTGTCGAGATTGAGCAGGTGGACATGGATAATCTGCCGCAGGATCTTATCGACCTCAATCCTTACGGTTCTGTGCCGACATTGGTTGACCGTGAGCTGACGTTGTATGAATCACGTATCATCATGGAATATCTTGATGAGCGCTTCCCGCACCCGCCGTTGATGCCGGTTTATCCGGTGGCGCGTGGTAATAGCCGTTTGATGATGCACCGCATCGAACAGGATTGGTATTCGTTGATGAAAACTATCCTGAATGGTAATGCATCGGATGCGGAAGCTGCGCGTAAGCAACTGCGCGAAGAGTTGCTGGCGCTTGCCCCGGTGTTCAACGAAGCGCCTTATTTCATGAGTGAAGAATTTAGCCTGGTGGATTGTTACCTGGCTCCGTTGCTGTGGCGTCTGCCGGTGCTGGGTATCGAACTGAGCGGTTCTGGAGCGAAGGAACTGAAAGGTTATATGACTCGCGTGTTTGAGCGTGATGCCTTTCTCGCTTCACTGACTGAAGCCGAGCGTGAAATCCGGTTGCAGTCCAGAGGGTAATGGCATGACGTTGTCTCAGCTCTCTCCGCGCCGCCCGTATTTATTACGGGCCTTTTATGACTGGTTGCTGGATAACCAGCTGACGCCGCATCTGGTAGTGGATGTAAGCATTCCCGGCGTGCAGGTGCCGATGGAATTTGCCCGTGACGGACAAATTGTCCTGAACATTGCGCCGCGTGCGGTGGGAAATCTTGAGCTGGCTGATGACTGCGTACGTTTCAATGCGCGTTTTGGTGGTGTTCCCCGTCAGGTGTTCGCTCCAATGGCGTCGGTTATGGCGATCTATGCCCGTGAAAATGGTGCGGGCACCATGTTTGAGCCTGAGCCAGCCTACGAAATCGTCGAAGAATTTGGTGAGCAACCTCAAACTGAAGAGGCATCCAAACCGACGCTGATTTCGGTGGTGGACAATGAGTCTTCCTCATTGCAAAACGAGCAGCCAGATGATGAACCGCCGCAGCCACCGAGAGGCGGCAGACCTTCCCTGCGAGTAGTCAAATAATCGCGATTGATAAAAAAGGCACGTTATAGTGCCTTTTTACTGTTTGCTTATATCTGCAAGATAAAGTTAAAGGCGGCCAGCGCCGCCTTTGGAGTATCAGAAGGGATTAGACTTCCAGATAGTTCATGATCCCGTCAGCGGCTTTACGGCCTTCTGCTATCGCGGTCACCACCAGATCAGAACCACGTACCGCATCACCGCCAGCGAAGATTTTCGGGTTTGATGTCTGGAATGCACTGTTGCTTTGTTCCGGTGCGATGATGCGGCCCTGCGTATCCAGTTCCACGCCATGCTCTGCCAGCCATGCCATCTTATGCGGACGGAAGCCAAACGCCATGATGACCGCATCGGCTTCCAGCACATGCTCTGACCCTTCCACCGCTTGTGGACGGCGGCGGCCATTGGCATCCGGCGCGCCCAGTTCGGTACGAATCATGCGAACGCCGCATACTTTACCGGCACCGTTGATTTCAATGCTGAGCGGCTGCAGGTTGAAGCGGAACTCTACGCCTTCCTCGCGCGCATTTTTCACTTCGCGCCTGGAGCCTGGCATGTTCTCTTCATCACGACGGTAGGCACAGGTGACGTGAGTCGCACCTTGACGAATCGAAGTCCGCACGCAGTCCATCGCGGTATCGCCACCACCCAGCACTACCACACGTTTGCCCTGCATCGAGATATACGGTTCCTGTTCGCTGGTTTTGAAACCCATCAGGTGCTTGGTATTGGCAATCAGGAACGGTAGCGCGTCGTATACGCCCGGCGCGTCTTCGTTTTCCAGCCCGCCACTCATCGACTGATAGGTTCCGACGCCCAGGAAGACGGCGTCATATTCTACCAGCAGGTCGTTCAACTGAATGTCTTTGCCGATCTCGGTGTTTAGCTGAAACTCGATTCCCATCTCCGTGAAGATTTCGCGGCGTTTGGTCATCACCTCTTTTTCCAGCTTGAACGCCGGGATACCGAAAGTCAGCAAGCCGCCGATTTCCGGATGACGGTCATAGACCACCGCCTTCACGCCGTTGCGGGTCAGCACGTCAGCACAGGCAAGCCCGGCAGGGCCAGCACCGATGATGGCTACACGCTTGCCAGTTGGCTGCACGGACGACACATCCGGACGCCAGCCCATCTCAATCGCTTTATCGTTGATGTAGCGCTCAATATTGCCGATGGTTACGGCACCGAATTCGTCGTTCAGGGTGCAAGACCCTTCGCACAGACGATCCTGCGGACAAACACGGCCACAGACTTCCGGCAGGCTATTGGTCTGGTGAGACAGTTCCGCCGCCTCAATAATCCGGCCCTCGTTGGCCAGTTTCAGCCAGTTTGGGATGTAGTTGTGGACCGGACATTTCCATTCACAGTAAGGGTTGCCACAGGCCAAGCAGCGATCTGCCTGCGCCTTGGACTGGCTTTCCGAGAATGGCTCGTAAATTTCAACAAACTCGATTTTACGAATCTTCAGCGGCTTCTTGGGCGGATCAACGCGCTGTAAGTCGATAAACTGATAAACATTTTGACTCATGATGACCTCTTACTGCGCCTGTACCCGCAGCTCTGCTGCGGAACGACTACGATGACCCAACAACGCTTTCACATCACTTGACTTCGGCTTGACCAGCGCAAATTTCGATGCCCAGACCGGCCAGTTGGCAAGAATTTCTTCGCCACGCTGTGAACCCGTTTGCTGAACGTGCTCGGTAATCAGCCCACGCAGGTGTTCTTCGTGAATCGCCAGGTTTTCCACATCCAGCACTTCAACCAGTTCCGGATTGACGCGCTTACGGAATTCACCGTCGTCATCCAGTATGTAGGCGAAGCCGCCGGTCATGCCCGCACCGAAGTTAACGCCGGTACGGCCCAGGATGCAGACGATACCGCCGGTCATGTATTCGCAGCCGTTATCACCAATGCCTTCCACCACGGTGATGGCACCGGAGTTTCGCACCGCGAAACGTTCTCCGGCACGGCCTGCGGCGAACAGTTTGCCGCCGGTTGCTCCGTACAGACAGGTGTTACCTATGATGCTGGCTTCATGGCTGCGGAAGGCTGAGCCAACCGGTGGACGTACGGAGATAACACCGCCCGCCATGCCTTTTCCCACGTAGTCGTTAGCATCGCCGGTCAGGGCCAGCTCAACGCCGCCAGCGTTCCATACACCGAAGCTCTGCCCAGCCGTGCCATTGAAATGCACTTTGATCGGATCGCTCGCCAGCCCTTGATCGCCGTGTTTCGCCGCAATCACGCCGGACAAGGTCGCACCGACGGAACGGTCGGTATTGCGGATGTCAAAATAGAGCGCTTTGCTCTGTCTGGCATCGACATGCGCCTGAGCCTGTGCGATCAGCTCTTTGTTCAGCAGCCCTTTATCAAACGATGGGTTGCCCTCGGTGCAATACAGCGCTTTGCCAGATTGCGGCGCGACGGTGTGCAGCAGCGGCGACAGGTCCAGCTTGTTCTGTTTAGCGGTGATGCCATCCAGTTCGACCAGCAGGTCGGTGCGGCCAATCAGGTCTACCAGACGGCTGACGCCCAGTTCCGCCATCAGCTCGCGGGTTTCGCGGGCGATGAAGGTGAAGTAGTTGACCACGCGCTCCGGCAGGCCGTGATAATGGTCGCGGCGCAGCTTGTCATCCTGTGTTGCCACGCCGGTAGCGCAGTTGTTCAGGTGGCAGATACGCAGATATTTACAGCCCAGCGCCACCATCGGGCCGGTGCCAAAGCCAAAGCTTTCCGCACCCAGAATCGCGGCTTTCACGATATCCAGACCGGTTTTCAGACCGCCATCCACCTGCAAGCGAATCTTGTGACGCAGTCCGTTGGCTACCAGCGCTTGCTGGGTTTCCACCAGACCCAGTTCCCACGGGCAACCGGCGTATTTCACCGATGTCAGCGGACTGGCGCCGGTGCCGCCGTCATAACCGGCGATAGTAATCAGGTCGGCATACGCTTTTGCCACGCCGGTGGCGATGGTGCCGACACCCGGTTCAGAAACCAGCTTGACCGAAATCATCGCTTTCGGGTTAACCTGCTTCAGGTCGAAAATCAACTGAGCCAGATCTTCGATTGAATAAATATCATGGTGCGGCGGCGGAGAAATCAGGGTCACGCCCGGTACGGAATAACGCAGACGCGCGATATATGGCGTCACTTTATCGCCCGGCAACTGACCGCCTTCACCCGGCTTGGCACCCTGCGCCACCTTGATTTGGATAACGTCGGCATTAACCAGATAAGCCGGGGTCACGCCAAAGCGACCGGAAGCCACCTGCTTGATACGGGATACTTTATTGGTACCGTAACGAGCCGGATCTTCGCCTCCTTCGCCGGAGTTGGAGAAGCCGCCAAGGCTGTTCATGGCTTCCGCCAGCGACTCATGCGCTTCGGGGCTTAACGCGCCGATAGACATGGCAGCGGTGTCGAAGCGTTTGAACAGCTCCGAATCCGGCTCGACGTTCTCCAGCGGGATAGCAGCGCCTTCCTGCGGCTTGAGCGCCAACAGGTCGCGCAGCATGGATGCCGGGCGCTCGTTAACCAGTTTGGCGTACTGTTGGTAATCCTGATAGTTGCCGCTGTGTACTGCGGTTTGCAGTGTTTTCACCACGTCAGGATTGTAGGCGTGGTATTCACCGCCATAAACAAACTTGAGCAGGCCGCCCTGATCGAGTTTCTGACGCTTGAGCCAGGCGCGTTTGGACAGATTTTGCAGGTCCTGCTCGAAGTCGCTGAAGCTTGCGCCGCCAATACGGCTCACCACGCCCTGGAAGCAACGGGACGCAACGTCCTGATGCAGGCCGACCGCTTCGAACAGTTTCGAGCAGCGATAGGAGGCGATGGTAGAGATCCCCATCTTGGACATGATCTTGTACAGACCTTTGTTGATGCCGTTGCGGTAGTTCAGCATCACGGTACGGTACGGTTTGTCGATAGAGTGGTTATCTACCAGACGGGCCAGCGTTTCATAGGCCAGATATGGGTAAACGGCGGTAGCGCCGAAGCCGAGCAGTACTGCGAAGTGGTGCGGATCGCGGGCGCTTGCGGTTTCCACGATAATGTTGGCGTCGCAACGCAGGCTTTTTTCCACCAGCCGCGTCTGAATCGCGCCCACCATCATTGGCGCTGGCACCGGCAGGCGATCAGGCGTGATGCCACGGTCACTCAGCACCAGCAGCACCGCGCCGGCACGTACCTTGTATTCCGCTTCGTCACACAGTTTTTCGACGGTTTCCTGTAGCGAACGTTGTTTAGGATCGAAGGTGATATCGATCTTCTCAGCGCGATAGTGCTCTGGATCCTGATTGATCAACTGAATGAAGTCAGAGTAGAGCAGGATCGGCGATTTGAAGCTCAGGCGGTGAGCCTGTCCCTCTGCTTCGCAGAATACGTTCATTTCTCGACCGATGCAGGTAGCGAGCGACATGACGTGCGTTTCGCGCAGCGGGTCGATAGGCGGGTTGGTTACCTGTGCGAACTGCTGACGGAAATAATCATAAATGATGCGTGGGCGGCTCGACAGCACGGCAAATGGCGTGTCATCACCCATGGAGCCGGTCGCTTCCTGACCGTTTTCCCCCAGCACGCGAATAACCTGATCCAGTTCCTCAAAGCTGTAGCCAAATTGCTTCTGGTAGGTTTCCAGCAGGGCGTCATCCAGCTCCCGGCTGCCAACCTGATCATCCGGCAGTTCTTCGAACGGTACCAGACGTTTAACGTTCTTCTCCATCCACTCTTTGTACGGGTGGCGACTTTTCAGGTCATCATCGGTTTCGGTTGAATGCAGAATACGGCCAGTACGGGTATCGATAACCATCAGTTCACCCGGACCGACGCGGCCTTTTTCCACCACTTCGTCAGGCTGGTAATCCCAGATACCTACTTCGGATGCACAGGTGATCAGCTTATCCTTGGTGATGACATAGCGCGCCGGACGCAGACCGTTACGGTCAAGGTTACAGGCAGCGTAGCGCCCATCGGACAGCACCAGACCGGCCGGGCCATCCCATGGCTCCATATGCATGGAGTTAAAGTCAAAGAAGGCGCGCAGCTCCGGGTCCATATTCGGGTTGTTCTGCCAGGCTGGCGGCACCAGCAGGCGCATGGCGCGCACAATGTCCATCCCGCCTGCCAGGAACAGTTCCAGCATGTTGTCCAGCGACATAGAGTCCGAACCGCTTTCGTCAACAAACGGCGCCGCGTTCAGCAAGTCAGGAATCAACGGGGTCTTGAATTTGTAGGCGCGGGCGCGTGCCCATTGGCGGTTGCCGGTAATGGTGTTGATTTCACCGTTATGCGCCAGATAGCGGAACGGTTGCGCCAGACGCCAGCGCGGCACGGTGTTGGTGGAGAAGCGCTGGTGGAACAGGCAAATAGCCGATTCCAAGCGCAAGTCTGCCAGATCAAGATAGAACCGCGGCAGGTCTGCCGGCATACACAGACCTTTATAGATATTCACCAGATTGGAGAGGCTGCAGACGTAGAAGTCTTTATCCTGTATGCGTTTTTCAATACGACGACGCGCCATAAACAGGCGACGCTCCATATCACGCGGACGCCAGCCAGCTGGGGCATTAACGAAGATCTGTTCGATGCGCGGCAGGGAAGAGAGCGCTATCTCACCCAATACGTCCGGGTTGGTGGGCACATCGCGCCAGCCGAGTACGGACAGGGTTTCATTTTGCAGTTCTTCTTCGACAATCTGGCGAGTGGCGTGGGCTTTCTCTTCATCCCGGCTGAGGAACAACATGCCGACCGCGTAATTGTTAGCCAGTCGCCAGCCTTGTTCTGCGGCAACCAGACGGAAGAAACGATCCGGTTTTTGAAGTAATAGCCCGCAACCGTCGCCGGTCTTGCCGTCGGCAAGAATCGCGCCACGGTGCTGCATTCGTGCCAGTGCGTGAATCGCTGTGCGCACGACTTTATGGCTCGGTTCACCTTCTATATGGGCGATCAATCCGAAACCACAGTTGTCTCTTTCATGGGATGCATCGTACAACATATCTCAGTGAACCTCCCCAGGCTCTGTATGACTACCTCAATCGTTAATCTCACTGCCAGAATACGGGTGCGTAATGTGCGTTAACCGCGTGCTAACCGCGAGCGACCCCTTCACTGCGCCTGATTGGCATCAGTGGTGTGCGCCGCTCTCTTTTATCTGGCCTCTCGTAAGGTCTCACAAGTGATGTGATTTGCTTGATGAGGGAGTCTTCTTCTTTACTGCATAAATATGACGAGACATTAACTCGTCAGGAAAGCTTCCAGCGGATTTCCAAATTAGCGAGAAACCCTGTTCAGGTCAAATTTCCATGGCAGACAGGCACTTTAGGGATAGAATTTACTTATGCTTATGAAATAAAAGGATTTAATTAATAAAAATAAGACGTTGGCAAGGTGGCGTCATTGGCTGAACTGTGAGCTGTATCACTATAGCAATGGCGGGTTTTTATTGCTGAATGCTGTGATTATGCCACTTCGTGGCATCTTATTCTGTTTGGTGTGATTTTTTTAATTCATGACACTGTTTTTCATTCTACGGTCATCTTTTAATGGAATGAACCTCGCAGATAAGAAAAATTAATCAGCAAGAATATGATTTTATTTTCAGGAAAAGCGAATAAACATGCAGCTGCATAAACCGGAGCGTCTTGATCGGGGTCATCGCCGTTAACAGGCGCTAAAGGTAGGCTGATTTTTTGTGAAATGAAGAATCAGAATATGCAATTGCAAAAATTAATCAATATGTTTGGTGGTGATCTTCAGCGTCGCTATGGAGAAAAAATCCATAAATTGACGTTACACGGTGGATTTAGCTGTCCGAATCGTGACGGTACGCTGGGACGGGGTGGTTGTACTTTCTGCAATGTGGCGTCGTTTGCGGATGAACAGATGCAGCAGCGTAGCATCGCCGAGCAACTGGCCGCACAGGCAGGCAAGGTCAACCGCGCACATCGTTATCTGGCCTATTTTCAGGCTTATACCAGCACTTATGCCGAAGTTCAGGTGTTGGCATCGATGTACCGGCAGGCGTTGACGCAGGCCGATATGGTAGGGCTATGTGTGGGTACCAGGCCGGATTGCGTACCGGATACCGTGTTGGACCTGCTGGCCGACTATCGTGAGCAAGGGTACGAAGTCTGGCTGGAACTGGGGTTGCAAAGCGCCCATGACCGGACGTTGCGACGTATCAATCGCGGACATGATTTTGCCTGTTACCGGCAGACCGCTCAGCGCGCTCGCGCCAGAGGACTCAAGGTGTGCAGCCATCTGATAGCCGGTTTGCCCGGCGAGAGCGACGAACATTGCCTGTTGACGCTGCAACGGGTGGTGGAAGCTGGCGTGGACGGCATCAAGCTGCATCCGCTGCACATCGTGACCGGTAGCGTCATGGCGAAAGCCTGGGGAGCCGGTCGATTGACGGCGTTGCCGCTGGCACATTATGTGTCGATTGCCGGTGAGATGATTCGCCACACCCCGCCTGACATTGTCTATCACCGTATCTCCGCCAGCGCCCGGCGGCCAACGTTGCTGGCGCCATTGTGGTGCGAAAATCGCTGGACCGGTATGGTCGGCATTCATGATTACCTGCAACAGCATGGCGCGCAGGGTTCCGCGTTGGGGCAGCCGTTTCAGTATTCGACAAACTAACCCCCGTGGCGGCTCGCAAATTGACCGCTCATTACCACGCACATGATTTTTTTACGGTATGATTTGCGGGTTGATGACTAAGGAACACTGTTATGAGGCAAATCAGGCTGTTGGCGCAGTACTACGTTGATTTAATGGTTAAATTGGGGCTGGTTCGGTTTTCCCTGCTACTGGCGTCGGCGCTGGTTTTGCTGGCGCTGGTGGTGCAGATGGCGGTGACGCTGTTGCTCACCGGTAAAGTGGAAAATATTGACGTAGTACGTTCTATTTTCTTCGGTTTGTTGATCACGCCCTGGGCGGTTTATTTCCTGTCCGTGGTGGTGGAACAACTTGAAGAGTCGCGCCAACGTTTGTCGCGGCTGGTGGCTAAATTGGAAGAGATGCGCCAGCGCGATCAGGAACTGAACGAACAGTTGCAGGGCAACATCGCGCAGCTGAATCAGGAAATTAGTGATCGCATCAAGGCGGAAGAGGCCCGATTGCTGATGGTTTCCAAGCTGCGTGAAGAAATGGCGCGTCGTGAACAGGCACAGGTTGAACTGGAACAACAATCAGTGCTGCTGCGTTCTTTTCTCGATGCCTCGCCAGATCTGGTCTACTACCGCAATGAAAACAACGAATTTTCCAGTTGTAACCGGGCAATGGAGTTGCTGCTTGGCAAGAGTCAGAAGCAGTTGATCGGTCTGACGCCAAAAGATGTTTATCCGCCGGACATTGCCGAAAAAGTCATGGAAACCGATGAAAAAGTATTTCGCCACAACGTTTCATTGACCTATGAGCAGTGGCTGGTCTATCCGGACGGTCGCAAAGCCTGTTTCGAGTTGCGCAAAGTGCCGTTTTACGACCGCATGGGCAAGCGACATGGGCTGATGGGGTTTGGACGCGATATAACCGAGCGTAAGCGCTATCAGGACGCGTTGGAGAATGCGAGCAGGGAAAAGACCACCTTCATCTCTACTATTAGCCACGAGCTTCGTACGCCGCTTAATGGCATTGTCGGTCTGAGCCGTATTTTGCTCGACACTCACCTTGACGCAGAGCAGCAGAAATATCTGAAAACCATCCACGTCAGTGCCATCACGCTTGGCAATATTTTTAACGACATCATCGAAATGGACAAGCAGGAGCGACGTAAGGTTCAACTGGATAATCAGCCAGTGGATTTTGTCGGTTTTGTGGTTGACCTGGAGAATCTGGGCGGGTTGTTGGTTCAGCCCAAAGGGTTACAGCTTGAAATGGAACTTCATCAACCGTTGCCAAAAACCATCATCACCGATGGTACCCGGTTGCGCCAGATTCTGTGGAACCTCCTTAGCAATGCCGTGAAATTCACCCGTGAGGGCAGGGTATCCGTTCGGATATGGCATGAACAAGGTGAGCGGCTGCGTTTTGAGGTGGAGGATTCCGGCATAGGCATACCGGCTGACGAGTTGGAAAAAATCTTTTCCATGTACTATCAGGTCAAAGATCAACACGGTGGTAAGCCAGCTACCGGCACGGGAATCGGACTGGCGGTTTCCAAGCGTCTGGCGCAGAGCATGGGCGGTGATATTCAGGTGACCAGCAAACTGGGCAAAGGCTCCTGTTTTGCGTTGACGGTGACAGCGCCAGTCGTCGCCAATGATGAACCCGGCGAAGACGAGCAGGATGAACTGCCGTTGCCAGCGCTGCATGTGCTGTTAGTGGAAGATATTGAGCTGAATGTGGTGGTGGCGCGTTCAGTATTGGAGAAATTGGGGAGCAGCGTCGATGTGGCGATGACCGGACAGGCGGCGCTGGATATGTTCGACCCGGATGAGTTCGATCTGGTATTGCTGGATATCCAGTTGCCGGATATGACCGGTCTGGATGTGGCGCGTCGCTTGCGTGAGCGTTATGCCGGGCAGTCAATGCCGCCGTTGGTCGCTCTGACGGCAAATGTTCTCAAAGATAAAAAAGAGTATCTGGATGCTGGCATGGATGATGTGCTGAGCAAGCCGCTGGCGGTGACGGCACTGACGGCGGTAATCCAACAATATTGGGATCACCATACGCAATCGGACCAGGAAGACACGGTAGTGGATACCGGGTCGTTACAGGATCGTTTGCTGGACATACCGATGCTGGAGCAGTACCTGACCTTGGTGGGGCCAAAACTGATTCACCAGAGCCTGGCGATGTTTGAACAGATGATGCCCGGTTATCTGGCGATTCTTGATTCCAACATGACTGCCCGTGACCAGAAAGGCATCGCGGAAGAAGGACACAAAATCAAAGGCGCTGCAGGTTCGGTGGGGCTTAAACACCTGCAACAGGTTGCGCAACAGATTCAGACCACGACATTACCGGCATGGTGGGACAACGTTCAGGAATGGATTGATGAGTTGAAACATGACTGGCAGCAGGATGTGCAGGCATTGAAAGACTGGGTTTCAGAGGCTGAAAAAAAATGACCCCGACCGAGGCCGGGGTGCGCGAATTATGCGCCAACACCAGGGAAAGCTGTACACCTGCGTTCGCTTTCAGATGTTATTGGTACGCAAGCGTTTTTGAAACTCCATCTATCTGGCAACACACACCATAGCAAATATGGCGCTGTTTGTTACAAGAATCATTAAAATGTGTGATGTAGATTAGTGTTTGTCAATCAAAAAATCAATTAGTTGATGTAATGAAATGAGGCATAAGTGATGAAAAAAGTTGGTGTCGTACTCAGCGGATGCGGAGTTTATGACGGTTCAGAGATTCACGAAGTTGTCTTGACTCTGCTTGCAATTGATCGTGCTGGTGCAGAGGCTGTCTGCTTTGCCCCTGATAAACAACAGTTACATGTCATTAATCACCTCAATGGTGAAGTCACTGATGAGAAACGTAATGTTTTAGCGGAGTCGGCACGTATTGCACGAGGGAAAATTCAGTCATTGTCCAGTGCCGATCCCCTGCAGTTGGATGCGCTGATTGTCCCTGGAGGATTCGGCGCTGCAAAAAATCTGAGTGATTTCGCCATTCGCGGCGTCGATTGTGAGGTTGATAACGAGCTGAAAATACTTACTCAAGAAATTCATAAGAAAAACAAACCAATCGGCTTGATTTGCATCGCTCCAGCCATGTTGCCGAAAATGCTTGATACCGCTGTACAGCTTACAATTGGTAACGATACAGAAACTGCTCAGGCGATAGAAGCAATGGGCGGTGTACACATAGCGTGCCCTGTGGATGGCATTGTGGTTGATGTTGCAAACAAGGTGGTGACAACGCCTGCCTACATGCTGGCGAATTCGATTGGCGAAGCCGCTAGCGGAATTGAGAAACTGGTGGCGCGTGTTTTGGAACTGGCTGAATGAGGTCAGGTGGGGATGTAGGGAAAGGTCGATTGAGGCACATTGCCGCCTCTATTTGGCGCTGGGTGTTGCGTATCATTTGTGGTGTGTTAGCGATATGGTTGGCGGCAATCCTGTTATTTGCCTTTCTGCCTGTCCCTTTTTCCGCTGTGATGATTGATCGCCAACTCAGCGCCTGGCTGAGTGGCGATGTTGTCTATGTGGCCCATTCAGAGTGGGTCTCGATGGATGAGATCGCCGCTGTGGCACCATTAGCGGTGATCGCGGCGGAAGATCAGAAATTTTCCCAGCATTGGGGGTTCGATTTTGATGCGATTTCGGCAGCGCTCAAACATAACGAGCAGCATGAAAATCGTATTCGTGGCGCATCGACCCTGTCTCAGCAGACGGTAAAAAATCTCTTGTTGTGGGACGGGCGCAGTTGGTTGCGTAAAGGCCTGGAGGCCGGTTTAACGGCGGTGGTAGAACGGGTGTGGACTAAACGTCGCATACTGACGGTTTACCTGAATATTGCCGAGTTCGGACCCGGTATTTTTGGCATTGAGGCCGCCTCGCATCAGTTCTTTAATAAACCGGCGAGCCAGCTGACGGCAGCGGAGGCCGCGCTGTTGGCCGCTGTGTTGCCGAATCCTATCCATTATCGGGCCAGTAAACCAACTGGGTATATCATGCGACGCCAGCAATGGATTTTGCGTCAGATGCGCCATATCGGTGGAGAGAATTTTCTGGAAGCGAATCGACTCTATTAGCAAACCTGATTAGCCGGTGGGGTTTTTCCATCTGCGGTTTCTCTTTCTACCGTCTGTATGGAAATCATGGCAACTCAACATGGGGTAGAATATGCGCTATGGCATTGCTTTTCTGATGACGTTTGCACTCTGGGGGCTGGTAGTATCTGCTGGTGTGGCGAGTGTTAGAAGCGACAATTTTGCTTATGTATTTTTACAGATGGATAAGCTTATCCAGGTCAAACAGCAATTGCGCACCCAAACTGCACCACCGCAGATGCAACTTGCTTATCAGCAGTTGTTGCAGGCGGCGGATAATGCCATGAAAAAAGCGGATCTGACGGTGACCCAAAAACTTTCAATCCCACCCGGCGGCAATCGTCATGATTATTTGAGTCTGGCTGCGTACTGGTGGCCTGATCCGCGGAAAAAAGACGGGCTACCCTGGGTTCGGCATGACGGCAAGGTTAATCCTGAGACCAAAGGCGAGCAGACCGATGCTATCCGCCTGACGATGTTTACTGATCGGGTGCGCGTGCTGGCGTTGGCATGGTATTTCTCCGATAGACCTGAATATGCCGGAAAAGCCATTTCCATGATCCGTACCTGGTTTCTCGTGCCTGAAACACGTATGAACCCTAATCTGAATTATGCACAGGCTATTCTAGGCAGAAATGACGGTCGGGGCGCTGGCGTGCTTGATGGCCGTTTCTTTGCTACCCGCATCGTGGATGCGCTGGTCATGTTGCGACAGGCTCCAGGGTGGGGCGTGAGTGATGAACAACAGATGCGACAGTGGATGACGGAATATCTGCACTGGTTGCTGACCAGTCCTAACGGCAGGCAAGAAGCGACGGCGAAGAATAATCATGGCAGCTGGTATGCAGTGCAGGTTGCGGGTATCGCCGCTTATCTGGGCCAGTTGGAAACGGTGAAGGCGATGGTGGCATTGCAGCGCCAGAAGCTCGACCATCAACTGGCGGTGGATGGTTCGCAACCGGAGGAACTGGCACGTACCCGGTCGTTCCATTACAGCGGTTTTAATCTGCAGGCTGTCAGTCTGATGGCGATGGTTGCAGGGAAGTATGGCGATAATCTGTGGCGGTATCGTACCCCCCAGGGCAGCAGCCTGCTGTCGGCACTGGATTTCATGGCCTCGTATCTTGATGAGTCCAGACCCTGGCCCTATAAAGCGATGGGGCGGGAGCGGCGGGAGAGTAGCTCGCTTATCCCACTGATGTTGCAGGCTGAACGCGCTATCGGTGCTTCCCGTTATCAGGTCGTTATCCGACAGGCAGGGTTTGCGCCGTTGCTAAACGGTGTGTCAGAGGGAAAAACCGGCGTGAATATTAGCGTTGATACCCGGCGCAGCATCTGGTTGCTATCTCCGCCAGCGAGCGCAGGAGTTATGGCAATGCCATGATTATAAAGGAAAATGAATATGGCAGGCAGTTGTAGCCATGTGAAAGGATTGTCGTTGGTCTGGCGACCAGTGATTGGCCGCCAGGAACAACAGGGAGATTAATCCAGGTAGCTGAACGCAGTCGTCACATGCTTGACGCCGCTGACTTTGCTGGCTATCTGCGCTGCTGACGTTGCTTCACGGCGAGTCACCATGCCGAGCAGGAAGACCTCACCGTTTTCGGTGGTGACCTTCACGTTAGAGGATTTCACCAGGTCGCTGGCCAGCAGTTGAGAACGCACTTTGGTGGTGATCCAGGTATCCATGGACGCGGTGCCCAGTGATATCGGCGTACCTTTGCGAATTTCGTTATACACCTCGGTGGTGCCTTCAACGCCCATGGCGATCTGTTTGGCTCTGCTGGCGAGTTCGGTTGTGGGGGCCTGACCGGTGAGCAATACTTTACCCTGATAGGCGGTTGCGGAAATCCTCGCTTCTTTGCTTAATTGTGCGTCTTTACTCAGTGCGTTGGATACCCTGACTTCCAGCGTACCGTCATCGACCTGAGTGCCGACAGTCCGTGGATCAGTCGCAGATTTGGTGGCAACCGCCGCGCTACCAATTGCGACAGCGCCAATACAGCCCTGCAGCATCAGACAGGCAGACAGCACGGCAATGCAAGAGTAGATCCTCATGGAGTGCTCCTTAATCGTTCTGGTGTGGAAAAAGCGTGTTATCAATCAAATCGCACAAACAGTTGACGGTTAGCATATGCATTTCCTGAATACGGGCGCTACGGTGCGACGGAATGCGGATTTCCACATCCTGCTGACCCAGTAAACCCGCTAGTTCACCACCATCGTAGCCGGTCAGGGCGACAATGTTCATGTCCCGCGTGACCGCAGCCTCCACTGCCTTGACGATATCACGGCTGTTGCCGCGCGTGGATATTGCCAACAGTACGTCGCCTGCCTGACCCAGCGCCCGCACCTGCTTAGCATAGACTTCTTCATGCAAGCGATCATTGGCGATAGCGGTTAAGACCACATTATCGGCATTAAGTGCAATCGCTGGTAAACCAGGCCGTTCGGTTTCAAAACGATTAATCATACTGGCGGCAAAATGCTGTGCGTTGGCGGCAGATGTACCGTTACCACAGCACAGGATTTTGTTGCCATTGAGCAGTGATTGCACCATCGCCAGAGCGGCGCGCGAGATGGCATCCGGTAGCGCTTCCGCTGCGGCAATCTGGGTTTGGATGCTTTCCGTGAAACAGACTTTAATTCTCTCCAGCACGTTCTGTTAACCTGTTTTGATGTTGAAAGTCATGGTGTTAATCGAGTTTCCCAAACGCATTGGGCAACCATTCCACCTGCGAACCCGTTACCGCCAATACGTCGAAACGGCAATCGGTGGAGTCGAGACTGGCGCCCTGGCGGGCTAGCCATACTGCCGCCGCGTGCAGCAATGTGCGTTGCTTTTGCCGGGTGATACTGGCTAGCGCACCACCAAAGTCGTTATTACGGCGATAACGCACCTCAACGAAGACCCAGATGCGGCCATCGCGCATAATCAAGTCCAGTTCACCGCCACGTACCGTGACATTGGATGCCACAAAAGTCAGCCCGGCGCGTTCGAGATGGCGTCGGGCTAACTGTTCATAGCAGCCGCCAGTGATGCGCCGGTTCAGGAGGCGGGCACCAGTTGTCCCTGACGGAACTGCAGCCAGGTGAGCTTACGGTTGACGACACAATCCGGCGAGGTGCTTAGTACACCGGTGGCACCGGAAATCGAACTGCCCGGCTGGTGCAACTGTGCAAAGTTACTGGCCAGCGTCCAGGCGTCCATCCCCATGGCGAACAACCGCACCAGCGAGTAATCGTTACGGTACTGGGTGGTGAGTTGTTGCATCAGTGCCGGGCTGGCGCCAGTCAATAATGGAATATCGCTGAACTGTAAGCCTTCCATTTCAAACCGGAAATCTGGTCCTAAACCTGCCTGATAGCTGCGTGAGCTGGCATAGAGCGTCGGGTGCGACGGGCCTTTGTTGCGCATGTCGAGCATCGGTTTGAGCAGCGTCAGCTCATCTGGCGTGGCGATGATATAAACCGCATCCACGTTGCCGTCGCTGGTGACGTTAGCTATCGGCGGCGCCTGATTGGGTATCGTCAGCCCGCCAACCGTAGTGGAAGGCTGTGGTGCGGAAGTGGCTGTGATGACGGGTTGGCCGTTGAGCGCAATTCCCGCGCCGCTGTTGAGGGCCTGTTTCAGGTCATACACGCCGCCGGTGCGTTGTTGCAATACCACTCCGCCGGATTGTTGTTGCCAGGATTTGGCGAAAGCGGCGACCACCCGATCTCCAAGATTACCGCGTGGTGCCAGAATTAACGGATGCTGTTTGCCCTGTTTGTGGATGAATTGTGCTGCGTCGGTGGCTTCATCTTCTGGTGACAGCGCGAAATAACAGATATTCGGATTCGGCTGGATATGTTCTGGCTGATTAAGCGCCAGCACATTGAGGGAAGGTTTGATCCCCGGTAACTGTTCCACTTCGTTTTTGAGCAACGGGCCGACGATGGTGGTTGCACCATCTTTCTGTGCCTGAGCAATCACATTGGCCAGTGCCTGATTGGAGGTGTCGTAGACTTTCACCGGAATCGTGCTGGCTGCGGCAGTGGTGAGTGCCGGAATCACAGCCGTTGTTGGCGCAGGCGAGGCTGCGGATGGCACGCTGCTGTTTACCCCCGGCGATGGTGCGGCAGGCGTGCTCGTAGGCAGCGTGGCGACAGCAGCGGTGCTGGTCGATGGCGCTGTCTGGGACGGCTGTACAGGCATTGCCAACACAGCCTGTCCGCTTCTGGCGGCGCTAAATCCTTGCTGAATAGCGTTGGCGAATACCTGTGCCTGCCCGTTTAACGGCAGCAACAAGGCAATGGCGTTACCACCGCTAGCCGGGACGTTCTCCGCTGAGGGTGCCGTTGCAGCCGGCGGTGTGCCGCCCAGTTGAGACGGCAGTTGTTTGGCTGCGGGGTGGCGAGGATAACGTTTCTTCCAGTCTTCTATCGCAGCTTGCAGGTCTGACGGAACCTGAGATTTGGTCTGCCAGAGATTCAGCAGGTCCAGCCAGCCTTGCAGGGTATTTTCGTCAACGTTGATCACCATCGAACCGAGATCCTGCTGGGTGAGGCGAGTCAGCGCAGTCCAGGTTTGATCCATATTGCGCTGGTGAGCATCACCTTGCAGCAGCGGTTCCAGCCCGATATAAGCGCGGATCAACGTCAGCGAGGCGTGATCCTGAGCCGCTTTAATTTGCGTCTGGTAATAGCGTTCCTGCTGTTGAGGCGACAGCGATTTCACGTCCAGTTGCGCCAGCGTGGTATTGGCCGCGTTCATATCGTTTTGTGCAGCCGCCAGTTCAGCCGTCAGCAGGCGCTGTTCCTGACGCTGTTTATCGCTTAATTGCGGCGGCAGTGCGCTTAACTGAGTACCCGCTTGCGGGAGTTTGCCTTCCTGAATCAGGGCATGAATCGCAAGTAATTGCCATTCAGCCTTGCTATCATCACCACTTTGCTGCATCTGCTGCAGGTAGTAATCGGAGGATGCGCCAGCTTTGGCCTCTATACGTTGCTGGGTTGCGGTGCCTTGTGGTGCCTGGCTGGGGCAGCCAGCGAGAAACAGTGCCGCCAGCAGGACAGTAACCAAACGGCCTGCATGGGTACGGACAGAATTTAACGGAAGCATACTGTATCCAGTGATGTTTTAACGATGTTCAATATTAAATCGGTAAATCGGATGAAACAATGAATCAAGACCAACAAGCTCAGATTTCCGCCTCCACGCTTTACATTGTTCCCACGCCTATCGGCAATCTGGCGGATATCACGCAGCGGGCGCTGATGGTGTTACAACAGGTTGATCTTATTGCAGCAGAAGATACCCGTCATACCGGTTTATTGTTACAACATTTCGCTATTAATGCGCGCCTGTTCGCACTCCATGACCACAACGAACAGCAAAAGGCGGAGCAATTGCTGGCGCGCTTGCAACAAGGCATGAGTATCGCGTTGGTGTCGGATGCGGGTACACCGTTGATTAACGACCCCGGTTACCATCTGGTTCGGCGATGCCGCGAGGCTGGCGTGCGCGTTGTGCCGTTGCCGGGGCCGTGTGCGGCGATTACCGCGTTATCCGCCGCTGGTTTGCCGTCGGATCGCTTTTGTTATGAGGGGTTCCTGCCTGCGAAGACTAAGGCGCGTAAGGACAGGCTGCGCGACCTGTTGGAAGAGCCGCGTACCCTGATTTTTTACGAATCAACCCACCGATTGCTGGATAGCCTGCAGGATATGGTTGAGGTCTGGGGGCCGGATCGTTATGTGGTACTGGCGCGGGAACTGACCAAAACCTGGGAGTCGCTGTACGGCGCGCCGGTGGGGGCGTTGTTGGCCTGGGTACAGGAAGACGAGAACCGCCGCAAAGGCGAGATGGTGTTGATTGTGGAAGGGCATCAGCCTGACGAAGAGGCATTATCTGCAGCGGCGTTGCGAACCTTGCAACTGTTGCGGGCGGAATTGCCGCTGAAGAAAGCGGCGGCGTTGGCGGCAGAAATCCATGGTGTGAAAAAGAACGCGCTTTACCGCTACGGGCTGGAGCAGGAAGAAGGTCATGCATAATCAGGGATGACAAGCAGGCCGATTTGCCCTATTATCCGCGCCGAAGTTGACCAGACAGTCGCCGCTTCATTGCCGTCCTCCGTTAGGGGGGAGACAGATGGAGGGGAGGAAAGTCCGGGCTCCATAGGGCAGGGTGCCAGGTAACGCCTGGGGGGCGAAAGCCTACGACCAGTGCAACAGAGAGCAAACCGCCGATGGCCTGCGCAAGCGGGATCAGGTAAGGGTGAAAGGGTGCGGTAAGAGCGCACCGCGCGGCTGGCAACAGTCCGTGGCACGGTAAACTCCACCCGGAGCAAGGCCAAATAGGGGTTCACATGGTACTGCCCGTACTGAACCCGGGTAGGCTGCTTGAGCCAGCGCGCGAGTTCTGGCCTAGATGAATGGCTGTCCACGACAGAACCCGGCTTATCGGTCAACTTCACTTCTTCATAACCCCGCCATTCGGCGGGGTTTTTTTATGTCTTTATCCGATGATGCTGCAAATCGTCAAATTTATTGACAATCATCATCATGGTAATCCGACTGTATCGTTGGAACAGTAACGGTAAAGTATCTTTTATAGATACTGATTACCTCACTGTTACTAAGGATATCGTTATGAGTACTTCCCGGATGCCTGCACTTTTTCTGGGCCACGGTAGCCCGATGAATGCGCTGGAAGACAATCACTACACACAAGCCTGGCATAAACTGGGAGAAACTTTGCCTCGTCCGAAGGCGATAGTGGCGGTATCTGCACACTGGTATACCCGTGGTACAGCAGTCACGGCGATGGATAAGCCGCGCACTATTCATGATTTTGGCGGTTTCCCGCAGGCATTATTCGAAACCCAATACCCGGCGCCTGGGGCGCCAGAGGTGGCTAAACGGGTTCAGGAGTTGCTGGCGCCGGTGCCGGTATATGCAGACCATAAGGAATGGGGATTAGATCACGGTACCTGGGGCGTACTTATCAAGGTATATCCACAGGCGGATATACCGATAGTGCAACTTAGCGTCGATGGTACTAAACCGCCTGCTTATCACTATGATCTGGGCTGCAAACTATCTGCGTTGCGAGACGAGGGCATTATGATTGTTGCCAGCGGGAATGTGGTGCACAACCTGCGGATGATCAAGTGGAACGGCGAGGGCGACCCCTATAGCTGGGCCACGTCATTCAACGATTTTGTGCGCAGCAATCTGGCCTGGCAGGGTGATGTGGCGGAACATCCGTTGGTGAATTTTATGCAACACAATGATGCCGCCCTGTCTAATCCGACGCCGGATCATTTCTTGCCGCTGTTGTATGTACTGGGTAGCTGGAATGGCCAGGAGCCGGTTACCACACCGACGGATGGCATTGTGATGGGGTCGCTCAGCATGATGTCGGTGCAGGTTGGATAACGGCTTCCGGCAATGAAAACCTCTACCAAATGAAAACCTCTACCATTAGGTAAAGCATCTATCGCCTGAAAGGGCGATAGATGTGTCATGTGCGACGTTCTGACATTAATCCAGAATGATATGCGGATAGAAGCGGGACAAATCCTGAGTAATCAGTTCCCGGTCTTCCCGTAGTCCGATACCACAAGGGGTATCGCCCACCAGCCAACTACCGATTAGCGTATAGCTGTCATTGAATCGGGGCAGAGGGTGGAATTGTTGCATGATGGAACCTTCTTCACCGTAGGGACCGTCCACCGCGGCAATCTGTTTGCCCTGCCGGTAAATCTGTATGTTGGCGCCTTCGCGGGAAAACAGCGGCTTAACCACGTAATCGCTCATTGCTGGCGGGTTGTCTTCGGTGAAATAGGCCGGCAACAGGTTGGGATGGTTGGGGAACATCTGCCATAACATCGGCAACAGCGCCTTGTTGGATAGCACGCTTTTCCAGCCGGGTTCCAGCCAACGCACCCCGGCGTCCGCCAGCTTGGTGGAGAAGGTTTCGCGCAGCATGAACTCCCACGGGTAGAGTTTGAACAGGTTGCTGATGGTGTGGTCCTGTAGGTCGGTGAATTGCCCGCGGTCTCCCAGACCAATCTCATCAATGTACAGGAACTGGCTCGGAACGCCGGCTTCCTGCGCGCAATCCTGTAAATACTGGACTGTCCCGCGATCTTCCTCCGTGTCCCGACAGCAGGTGAAATGCATAGCGCTGAAACCGTGATGGGTTCGCAGATATTCAAAACGTTCAATCAGCCTTTCTTGCAGGCTGTTGTATTGATCCGCGTGCTGCGGCAGCAAGCCAGCGTGGATCTGGTCTTCCAGCCAGATCCACTGAAAGAAAGCCGACTCGTACAAAGAGGTCGGGGTATCGGCGTTGTTTTCCAACAGTTTGGCCGGGGTTTTGCCGTCATAGGCCAAATCCAGTCGCGCATAAAGCGCTGGCTGGCGCGATAACCACGAACTGCGCACGAAGTCCCAGGTGTGACGGGGAATGCGGAATTTGGTCAGCAACGCTTCACTGTTAACCACCTTATCGACCACCTGCAGGCACATCTGGTTTAGCTCGGCGGTTGTCTCTTCCAGTTCTTCAATTTGCGCCAGCGTAAACTGATAGCAGGCATCTTCACACCAGTAGGGTTCGCCATACATCGTATGGAAGCGAAAGCCATACTCAGCCGCTTTTTCCTGCCAGTTCGGACGTTGGTTAATTGCAATACGTTTCATATCAGGCGACCTTATCCCCCGAAGGAACGACGGATCGGCGCAGCACCGTCGGTTTGACGTGAGCTGCTGCCTGTAGAATAGGCACCAGTACTGCTAGTTGAGCTGGCTGCAGCGCGATCTTTATCACGATTGTCAGTCATGTTGGCTGCCGGCGTGCTGTTAAGTTTGTTCACGGTGCCGCCAAAACCGCCACGAGTCGTGGTAATGCTGGAGGTCGGCTTAGGCGTCATGGCGTCTTTAGGAACGGTGATGGTGTGCCCGGTAGTGGAACCATAATTTTTGCCGCTGGCGTCAACATAACTGCCGCTGGCGGGATTATTAGGCGTATTCGGGCGGAAGACCGGTTGCTGGGCAACATTGTTGCCGCCCATCAGCTTGCCCATCATAAAGCCTGCCATTAGCGGCATCCAAAAACTGCCGCTTTGTTGTGGCGCAGCGCCGGTGGTGCTGCCTGACTGGGTGCACTGGTTTTCGCCGAATGCCGCCACGCACTCTTCACGGGTGGCGTATTTGGGGGCGGTTCTTTCCGCTTCTTTCAGGGCCTTGTTATAGGTGGCGGTACACTGGTCTTTCATCGACGGGTTAGCGCGGGAACAGTCATCCGCGTTCTGGTAGAGCGTGACAGTTTCGTCGGATTTCTCACAACCAGTGAGGATGAAAACGGTACTGACGGCCAGCGCGACAGGGGCGATACGGTAACCCCAGTGCTTACGGAAACGAGCGTGATTAATGTCTGATGTTCTTTTCATCGGTTAATCCCAGCGGGAACAGGGCATCATGCCCATCATGTTAATAATAAGTATGCATTTATAAAGCGCGCTTAAGCATAGGAGAAGGATTGTCGGCTTGTAAAGCGCCGCTGCCGGAGGCGGTGTTTGTATGAGACGATGTGTAGATGTTGCCAGTATGAAGCAGGGGAACCCCTGTAGGCTCCCCTGTTGGTTATGATTAAGGTCTGGCCTTGGTCGTGGTTGTCACTGAGACGGGGGTGGCTGCCGGGACTGGGGTATCGTCGCCGATGGCTGCCGACGTAGGCACAGGTTTGCCCAGCATCGCGTTCAGCGTGCGCAGATCGTCTTCATTTAACGTACCGAGCGCCTGCTTAAGGTTCAACTGGTTGATCAGGTAGTCATAGCGTGCGCCGGACAACTGCTGCTTGGCGTTGTACAGCGTGGAAGTGGCGTCCAGCACATCGACGATAGTACGGGTGCCCACCTGATAACCGGCTTCCATTGCATCCAGTGAGCTTTGTGCAGACACTACCGCCTGTTTGTAAGCGTTGACGCTGCTGATGGAGGCGGAAATGTTGTTATGTGCGGAACGCAGCGTCTGAATGACTGAACGGTGCGCGCTTTCCAGATTTTCGCTGGACGCCACAAAACTGTATTGCGCCTGTTTCACTTTGGATGAGGTGCCGCCGCCGCTGTAGATAGGCACAGAGAGGCTAAGACCAACCTGATTCTGGCCCACATAGGTATCGGTAAGATTGCTTGCTGCTACGCGAGAGCCGGAATAATTGGTATTGGTCACGCCAGTGGACGCGGTCAGATTCAGCGTTGGCAGATGGCCGCTTTCCGCGCTGCGAATCTGTTCGCGTGCCAGATCCTGACTCAGGCGTGCGGACAACAGGCTAAGGTTGCGATTTTCCGCTTCTTTGAGCAGACCATTCACGGCATCAGGTTTCTGCTGGCTGAAGTGCTCAATATTCAGTGCTGCCAGTTGTGGATAGAACTGACCGGTCACCTGGCGCAGGTTTTCCATCGCGTTATCCAGGTTGTTGCGTGCGGTCACTTCGTTCGCCAGTACGCTGTCATACTGGGCACGCGCGTTCTGTACGTCGGTGATGGCGACCAGGCCGACATTGAAGCGCTGGGTGGTCTGGTCGAGTTCGCGGTAGATAGCCTTTTTCTGAGCGCTGACGTAAGACAGCGCATCAATCGTGCGCAGCACGTTGAAGTAGGCAGTCGCGGTATTGAGCAGCAATGTCTGCTGAGAAGTCTGGTAGCTAACATCCTGAATACCAGCCTGTTTTTCTTGAAGCGTCAAAGAACGCCACAGCGACATGTTGAAGATAGACTGGGTTAACTGCAACGAGGCACTGGTGACATTATTGTTGACGTCTTTGCGGTCGCGGTATCCGCTATTGTAAGTGTAATCCGCACCCAAACCTAACTGAGGCAGCAAGGAGGAGCGGGCTTCATTAATTTTCTCGAAAGCCGCATCTCGGTTGGCGGCAGCGCTGCGTAAATCCGGATTAGTCGTTTTAGCCTGCTGGTAAACCTGTAACAGGTCTTCGGCTTGGCTTGCGGCACTAAAGCCAACCAGACCCAGACTGATGAGAAGTGGTAGCAGTTTCTTCATTTGCATTCCTTGTTGTGCAGCAAAGTTTTGTGGTTGCGCCATCTGAAGACGATATACCTGCCGATTCTATCAGAATCGACTAATCGAATTAGGTGGCTGAATGTGCCATCTTTTCCTTGCGGTTATCCAAAAAGCCGATTTTACTTAGCAATTTGGGATTAGGCACGATATACGGCAGCGTGCCAGAGACTGCACCGGCAGGATTGCTGTTCCAGAGCGCGCAAAGACATTGCGTTAATATCCGGAACGCCTCATCCTTGCTGGCAGACGTTTTCCGCATCTGATTATCCGTATCGGGCTGGCACGAGTGCACGATGAATATTGCACAAAACGGTGAGTGCCTGTCCACGTTTTCGCCTATAAAAATGGCGTGCCCGCCGTGTTGTCCACAGGAGTTGAGTTTATGGCGCCTTCAGATACACATCCCGGTACTTTTGCCAAAGATGATGTAGAAATTATTGCACGCGAAACACTCTATAAAGGTTTTTTTTCACTACAACGTTACCGATTTCGCCACCGTCTGTTCAACGGCGGCATGAGCGGCGAAGTCAGCCGGGAAATTCTGGAGCGTGGTCATGCCGTGGTGCTGTTGCCCTATGATCCGGTGCGTGACGAAGTGGTATTGATAGAACAGATTCGCATCGCCGCCTATGACACCAGCGTGTCGCCGTGGTTGTTCGAACTGGTTGCCGGCATGATTGAGCCGGGCGAAAGTCACGAAGAGGTTGCGCGCCGCGAAGCGCAGGAAGAAGCGGGGCTGGTGGTGCAACGTTGTCACCCGGCTATCAATTATCTGGCTAGCCCCGGCGGCACCAGTGAGCGTCTGGCTATCTGGGTCGGTGAGGTGGATGCGCGCACTGCCAGCGGTATTCATGGGCTGGCGGAGGAAAACGAAGATATCCGCGTGCATGTGGTCAGCCGCGAGCAGAGTTATCAGTGGGTTGAGCAAGGGATTATTGACAACGCCGCCTCTGTCATTGCCTTGCAATGGTTGGCATTGCACCATGAGGCATTAAAAAAAGCCTGGGTGGACGGATAATGAAACGTTATACCCCTGATTTTCCGGAAATGATGCGGCTGAGTGAGCTGAACTTCGCGCAGCTACGCCGTTTGCTGCCCCGCAATGAAGAGGTAGGGGCCGCAGTGGTTTATCAGGTCCATAACGCCAGCTACCGTTTAACCATTCTGGAATCGACGCGATATACCGCACTGGTGGAGATCCAGCAGATTGCGCCGTCGGTCAGTTACTGGAGCCTGCCGACGATGGTGGTGCGGCTGTATTACGATGCGATGGTTGCGGAAGTGTGTTCCAGTCAGCAGATCTTCCGCTTTAAGGCACGTTATGATTATCCGAATAAGAAGTTACATCAACGTGATGAAAAGCATCAGATTAATCAGTTTCTTGCCGACTGGCTAAGATATTGCCTGGCGTGTGGTTCAATGTCGGTCCCTGTGTGTTAGAGCGTTGAGATTGCAGGGGCGTTGGCCGTGTTTTCTGGCCCATTTTTTAGGTCTTAACCCATCGGGGTCGCTGTAAGCAGCGTTAGCGCTGGTTTATCATTAATCCCCGCTCGCTGTTTTAGCTGCAATGCGGATTATTTAAGGGTATGGACCGATTTGTTCGGCAGATTGCAAAGACCCAAGGACACTATTTGGAAAGCCTGTTGACACTTCCTGTGGCGCGTGGGGCCAGAATCAGGATTTTACAAATAACAGATACCCACCTTTTTGCCGACGAGCAGGGGACTCTGCTGGGCGTAAATACTTACCGTAGCTATCAGGCGGTGCTGAATGCCATCGCCGCCCAACAATATGACGTCGATCTGATTACCGCCACAGGCGATTTGGCACAGGATCATACGCAGGATGCCTACACGCATTTTGCTAATGGTATCCGTCGTTTTAATGCGCCTTGCGTCTGGTTACCCGGAAACCATGACTTCCAGCCCGCCATGGTGGATGTGTTGGCCCGGTCGGGGATTGCACCTTCCAAACATGTGCTATTGGGCGAGGGTTGGCAGGTGATCCTGCTGGATAGTCAGGTGTTTGGCGTGCCGCACGGCGAACTGAGTGAATACCAACTGGAATGGCTGGAGCGCAGCCTGCAAAGTCAGCCGGAGCGCCATACCTTGCTGATGCTGCACCATCATCCATTGCCGTCAGGCTGTACCTGGCTGGATCAGCACAGCCTGCGCAATGCTCACAGTCTGGATGCGTTGCTGGCTCGTTTTACGCGGGTGCGAACTGTACTGTGCGGTCATATTCATCAGGAAATGGATCTGGACTGGAACGGTCGCCGCTTGCTGGCGACGCCATCGACCTGTGTGCAGTTCAAGCCGCATTGCACGACTTTTACCATCGATAATTCTATGCCTGGCTGGCGCTATCTGGAATTGTTGCCGGATGGCGGAGTGGAAACTCAGGTATGTCGTCTTGAGGGGAATGAATTTCTACCAGATATGGATGCGGACGGTTACTGATGCCCACTCTGCTTTATCTTCACGGTTTCAATAGCTCGCCGTTGTCGGCGAAAGCGTCGGCGTTGCAGCAGTGGCTGGCGCAGCAGCATCCCCATATTGAGATGCTGGTGCCGCAATTGCCGCCTTACCCGGCGGACGCGGCGGAACTGATGGAGCAACTGGTCATGGAGCGAGCCGGGCGACCGCTCGGTCTGGTCGGGTCGTCGTTGGGCGGTTATTACGCCACCTGGTTGTCTCAGTGTTTTCGCCTGCCGGCGGTGGTGGTCAACCCCGCGGTGCGGCCTTATGAACTGTTGCTTGATTTCCTGGGTCAGCAGCAGAACCCCTATACCGGCGAGCAATATGTGTTAGAGTCACGGCACATTTACGATCTCAAGGTGATGCAGGTCGAGCCGCTGGAATCTCCGGATTTACTATGGTGCCTGCTGCAGACCGGGGATGAAGTGCTGGATTACCGTCAGGCCGTCGCTTATTACACAGCGTGTCGTCAGACGGTGGAATCCGGTGGTAATCACACGTTTGTAGGGTTTGAACACTACTTTACGCCGATTATCGACTTCCTCGGATTGACAGCGGACTGACTCATTTCGGCGCTGCTGCGATGACCAGTTGGTGCCACTCATCACCTTTATCCCGTTATGTCAGGCTGGTCAACGCGCTTTGATGGCGTTTTCATCCTGATAATCGGCGCTTGGCGTGGTGCCTGCGCCACGTATAATCGCGGGATATCGTCTTACTTTCAAACAACGACAACATTCATTCTAACCATGACGCAATCAAGTTATAACGCTGATGCGATTGAAGTCCTCAGCGGGCTGGAGCCAGTGCGCCGCCGTCCGGGGATGTATACCGATACCACCCGTCCCAACCATCTGGGACAAGAGGTGATTGACAACAGCGTTGACGAAGCGCTGGCCGGTCACGCCCGGCGCATTGACGTGATCCTGCATCCTGATCAATCGCTGGAAGTGATTGACGACGGGCGCGGAATGCCGGTGGATATCCACCCGGAAGAGGGCGTCCCTGCCGTCGAACTGATTCTGTGCCGCCTACATGCCGGGGGCAAATTCTCCAACAAGAATTACCAGTTTTCCGGCGGCTTGCACGGCGTGGGGATTTCTGTCGTCAATGCGCTGTCCAACCGGGTGGAAGTCACGGTGCGCCGCGATGGTCAGGTTTACGACATCGCTTTTGAAAATGGCGACAAAGTACAGGATTTGACGGTGACCGGCACCTGCGGACGCCGTAACACCGGCACCAGGGTGCGGTTCTGGCCGGATGCGACCTTCTTCGACAGCCCACGGTTTTCCGTGTTGTCCCTGACGCATTTGCTGAAAGCTAAGGCGGTGCTGTGTCCGGGCGTTGAAATTGTCTTCAAAGACGGCGTAAACGACACCGAGCAACGTTGGTGTTATCAGGGTGGGTTGAGCGATTACCTGTGCGAAGCGGTCAACGGCCTGCCGACGCTGCCGGAAAAACCGTTCGTCGGCGCTATCCCCGGTGATACCGAAGCGGTGGAGTGGGCGTTGCTGTGGTTGCCGGAAGGCGGTGAGCTGCTGACCGAAAGTTACGTTAACCTGATCCCGACCATGCAAGGCGGCACCCACGTCAACGGATTGCGACAAGGGTTGCTCGATGCGATGCGTGAGTTTTGCGAATTCCGCAATATACTGCCGCGCGGCGTCAAGCTCAGTGCTGAAGACATCTGGGAGCGCTGCGCTTATGTGTTATCGCTGAAGATGCAGGACCCGCAGTTTGCCGGGCAGACCAAAGAGCGGTTGTCGTCGCGCCAGTCGGCGGCATTTGTCTCCGGCGTGGTCAAAGACGCGTTCAGCCTGTGGCTGAACCAGAATGTGCAGGCGGCGGAGCAACTGGCGGAGATGGCTATCTCCAGCGCCCAGCGTCGTATGCGTGCGGCCAAGAAAGTGGTGCGTAAGAAATTGACCAGTGGCCCGGCGTTGCCCGGTAAGCTGGCGGATTGCACCTCGCAGGATCTGAGCAAGACCGAGCTGTTTCTGGTGGAAGGGGATTCAGCAGGCGGCTCCGCCAAGCAGGCACGTGACCGTGAATATCAGGCGATCATGCCGCTCAAGGGGAAGATCCTCAACACCTGGGAAGTGTCGTCGGACGAGGTGCTGGCATCGCAGGAAGTGCATGATATTTCGGTGGCGATCGGCATCGATCCAGACAGTGGCGATCTGAGCCAACTGCGTTACGGCAAAATCTGTATTCTGGCGGATGCGGATTCGGACGGGTTACACATTGCCACGCTGCTGTGTGCGCTGTTCGTGCGCCACTTCCGCGCGCTGGTGCAGGGCGGCCATGTTTATGTCGCTATGCCGCCGTTGTATCGTATCGACCTCGGCAAAGAGGTGTATTACGCGCTGGATGAAGAAGAGAAAGCCGGCATTCTGGAACAGCTCAAACGCAAGAAAGGCAAGCCTAACGTCCAGCGTTTCAAAGGGTTGGGTGAAATGAACCCGATGCAGTTGCGTGAGACCACGCTGGACCCCAACACCCGCCGTTTGGTGCAGCTCACCATCAATGAACAGGACATTGAGCAGACGCTGGCGACCATGGATATGCTGTTGGCGAAAAAGCGTTCTGAAGATCGCCGCAACTGGCTCCAGGAGAAGGGCGACAAGGCCGAGCTTGACGTCTGATCGCCGCAGATGACGTGCTGTCTTGCGGGAAGACCTGCGCGGTGAAGCCAGGGCTGGGGTGCGTCCGGGCGAGCCAGTCAGTGTGTAGATGATGCACAGACTGACGCATGAAAATAGAGAGTTTTGAACATGGCGACACGCCACGGTTTAAGGATTATCAATGAGTGACATGACTCATGACGGCGCAGAGCGTCTTGCGCTGCACACATTTACTGAGAATGCCTACCTCAACTACTCCATGTACGTCATCATGGATCGGGCGCTCCCCTTTATTGGCGACGGACTCAAGCCGGTTCAGCGTCGTATCGTGTATGCGATGTCCGAACTGGGGCTGAGCGCCAGCGCCAAATTCAAAAAATCTGCCCGTACGGTGGGCGACGTGCTGGGTAAATATCATCCACATGGCGACAGCGCTTGTTACGAAGCGATGGTGCTGATGGCGCAACCCTTCTCCTACCGCTACCCGCTGGTGGACGGTCAGGGTAACTGGGGGGCGCCGGATGACCCCAAATCGTTCGCCGCCATGCGTTATACCGAGTCTCGTTTGTCGAAGTATGCCGAAGTGCTGCTGGGCGAGCTGGGGCAGGGCACGGTGGATTATGTGCCGAACTTTGACGGCACGTTGCAGGAGCCGAAGATGCTGCCTGCCCGTCTGCCTAACATTCTGCTCAATGGCACCACCGGCATCGCGGTCGGTATGGCGACCGATATTCCGCCGCATAACGTGCGTGAGGTGGCGGCAGCGGCAATGGCGTTGATTGATGAGCCGGACACGCCGTTGGAGGCACTGCTGCGTCACGTTCAAGGACCGGATTTCCCGACCGAAGCGGAAATCATCACCCCGCGCGACGAAATTCGCAAAATGTACGAAAGTGGCCGTGGTTCGGTGCGTATGCGGGCGGTATGGAAAAAAGAGGACGGCAGTGTGGTGATCACCGCGTTGCCGCATCAGGTTTCGGGTGCACGGGTGCTGGAGCAGATCGCCAGCCAGATGCGCGCCAAGAAACTTCCGATGATCGACGATCTGCGCGATGAGTCCGATCATGAGAACCCAACCCGGCTGGTGCTGGTGCCGCGTTCCAACCGCATCGATCTGGATCAGGTAATGAACCACCTGTTCGCCACTACCGATCTGGAAAAAAGCTACCGCATCAACATGAACATGATCGGTCTGGATGGTCGCCCCGGCGTGAAAGGGCTGCGAGAAATCCTGATCGAGTGGCTGGCGTTCCGACGCGACACCGTGCGTCGTCGTCTGAACTTCCGGCTGGATAAGGTCCTTAAGCGTCTGCATATTCTGGAAGGTTTGTTGATTGCGTTCCTGAATATCGATGACGTTATCCATATCATCCGCAACGAAGATGAACCAAAGCCGGTGCTGATGGCAAAGTTCGGCCTGAGCGACACCCAGGCTGAAGCCATTCTGGAACTGAAACTGCGTCATCTGGCCAAGCTGGAAGAGGTGAAGATTCGCGGTGAGCAGGACGATCTGGCTAAAGAGCGCGATCAAATTCAGGCGTTGCTGGCCTCAGAGCGCAAGATGAACACCCTGCTGAAAAAAGAGATTCAGGAAGATGCCAAAGCCTACGGCGATGAGCGCCGTTCGCCGTTGCATGAGCGCGGCGAAGCCAAAGCCATGAGCGAGCATGATTTGTCGCCGTCTGAACCGGTGACTATCGTGCTGTCGGAAATGGGCTGGGTGCGGAGTGCCAAGGGGCACGACATCGACCCGTCCGGTCTGAGTTATAAAGCGGGCGACGCTTATCGTGCCGCTGCCCGCGGCAAGAGCAACCAGCCGGTGGTGTTCATGGATTCTACCGGGCGCAGTTATGCGCTGGACCCGCTCACGCTGCCATCGGCGCGTGGTCAGGGCGAACCGCTGACCGGTAAGCTGACGTTGCCGCCGGGTGCCGCTATTGAGCAGGTATTGATGGCATCAGATAACCAGCGGTTGTTGCTGGCCTCTGACGCCGGTTACGGCTTTATCTGTACCTTTGCCGATCTGGTAGCGCGCAATCGGGTAGGGAAAGCGGTGCTGACCCTGCCGGATAACGCGCGGGTGTTGCCGCCGTTGGAACTGCAGCGTGACGATGACCTGTTGCTGACCGTCACTGCTGCCGGTCGTATGCTGCTGTTCCCGGTCGCCGACCTGCCGGAGTTGTCTAAGGGCAAGGGCAATAAGATCGTCTCAATCCCCGCAGCGCAGCTTGCCAGCGGCGATGATCGGATATTGTGGCTGATGGCGATTGCGCCGCAATCCTCCGTTACGCTGTATGCCGGCAAGCGCAAATATTCGTTGCGTCCGGAAGAATTGCAGAAGTTTCAGGCCAGCCGGGGTTGTAAAGGCACGGCGCTGCCGCGTGGTTTGCAGCGAGTTGATCGCATCGAGGTTGACGCGCCAATTGGCATTGTGAATGTCGATAGTAGCGAAGAATAATCTTTCTTGCGCAGGATCACAGCCCGCCGTTGCGTGCGGCGGGCTGTGATCGAGGCATACCTTCTTTCCAGTGGGTACCGACGCGGAGATGGCATTTCCCGTCGCGGTTCCTTTTCGTCATTCCCTGTCCGTCCGGTGGCTGCTTTCGGGTAGAGAACAGGGTCTGCTGTGGCAAGGTTCGCCGTGTGTTTTAGCGCGAAGCCGTTATACTAGCGGCGGCTGTTGGCTAATGAGGTTGTTATGTTATTCATTTTCCGCTTTTTGGTGGTGACGGTTTTTTCCGTAGTGGTTTGCCTGGCTGGGTTTGTCTATTGCCTGTTTACGCCGAGAGATCCCCGTCATGTTGCCCGGTTTGGTCGTCTGTTCGGACATCTGTCGGTGGTATTTGGTCTTAAGGTGGAGCTGCGTTATCCGCACGCTGCCGACTTTGACGGCAACTGCATCTATATCGCCAATCATCAGAACAACTACGACATGGTGACGGCAGCGAATGTGGTGATGCCGCGTACCGTAACGGTAGGCAAGAAGAGTCTGGTGTGGATACCGTTTTTCGGTCCGTTGTACTGGTTGTCTGGCAACTTGTTGATTGACCGGGATAATAAAGCCAAAGCGCATAGCACCATCTCACAGGTGGTGGAGCATATTAAAGAGCGCAATATTTCGGTGTGGATGTTTCCGGAAGGCACACGAAGCCGTGGGCGCGGCTTGATGCCGTTCAAAACCGGCGCTTTCCATGCCGCGATTGCCGCCGGGGTGCCGGTAGTGCCTATCTGTGTGTCCAGCACTCACAACAAAGTGAAACTAAACCGCTGGAACAACGGCCATGTGATTGTTGAGATATTGCCGCCGGTGGATTGCAGTGCCTACGGAAAAGATCAAGTACGTGAACTGGCGGCTTATTGCCATGACCTGATGGCGGCGAAAATTGCCCAGTTGGACGCTGAAGTCGCGCAACGTGAAGCGGCGGAAAAACGCTGAACCAACGCGAGCAGGTACGGTAAGCGTGCGGGAAGCATTACGGCCTGAAATGGAATAAAGGGTTGAACAGGTTTTGGGAGTCATTATGTCATTGAGTCGGCGTCAGTTTATTCAGGCATCGGGTATTGCGCTATGCGCGGGTGCAATGCCGCTGACCGCCAGAGCCGATGGCGGGAAAAACCCTCTTCCCGTTCCACCTTTGCTGGAGTCCCGTCGAGGGCAGCCGGTCTTTCTGACTATGCAACGGGCGCACTGGTCATTCTCCGGCGAGCGAAAAAATCCGGTATGGGGATTTAACGGTCGTTATCTTGGCCCGACGGTACGCGTGTTCAGTGATGATGATGCGAAGCTGGTCTACAGCAACCGTCTTAATGAGCCGGTGGCGATGACCGTGAGCGGTTTACAGGTTCCGGGGTCGTTGATGGGCGGTGCGGGCCGTATGATTCAGCCGAATATGGACTGGTCGCCAGTGCTGCCGGTTCGTCAGGCGGCGGCCACCTGCTGGTATCACGCCAATACGCCCAATCGCATGGCGCCTCACGTCTATAACGGCCTGGCTGGCCTGTGGCTGGTGGAGGACAACCTCAGCAAGTCGCTGCCGATTCCCAATCATTACGGCGTGGATGATTTCCCGCTGATTATTCAGGATAAGCGCCTGGATAATTTCGGCGCGCCATTGTACAACCCGCCGGCCAACGGCGGCTTCATCGGGGATACGTTGCTGGTGAACGGCGCACAGAACCCGTATGTGGAGGTCTCCCGCGGCTGGGTACGTCTGCGCCTGCTCAATGCTTCCAACGCCCGCCGCTATGTGATGCGTATGAGCGACGGACGACCGATGAGCCTTATCGCCAACGATCAAGGTTTTCTGCCCGCGCCGATGGCGCTAAATCAGCTTTCGCTGGCGCCCGGCGAGCGCCGCGAAGTGTTGATCGATATGTCTCAGGGCGACGAGGTGACATTGACCGCCGGCGAGTCCGCCAGCATCATGCAGCGGCTGCGTGGCTTGTTCGAACCTTCGACTATTCTGGTGTCTTCAGCGGTATTAACTTTGCGGCCTACCGGCCTGATGCCGCTGGTGACCAACACCCTGCCGATGCGCTTACTAACCGATAATCTGATTGACGGTGCAGTCAGCCGGACGCGTGAATTCCGCCTCGGTGATAGCCTGCCTGGCATCAATGGCGCGGTGTGGGACATGAGCCGCGTGGATGTACAAACACAGGTCGGGCGTTATGAGCGTTGGATCGTTCATGCCGATCAACCGCAGCCTTTTCATATTCAAGGGGCGGCGTTTTTGGTACGCAGCGTGAACGGTGGCCTGACTCCACCGGAAGACAGCGGCTGGAAAGATACGGTGTGGGTGGAAAATGATGTCGAACTGCTGGTGTATTTCAGCCAGTTCTCCACGTCGCAGTTCCCGTTTCTGTATTACAGCCATACGCTGGAAATGGCGGACCGCGGCTCTACCGGCCAACTGGTGGTTCAGCCCTGATGCCCGCGCTCAGGGCGCGGGGCACCATAACACAATCGATTTGAACACAATCGATTTGGTATCAGTCTTTGCGCGGCGCATCGGTACGTGGTTGATCCGGGTCCGGTCCCAGTCGCTTGCCGCAATCGAGCGCAGCCATGTCGCTCAACTCTTCTTTCTCCAGCCGGAAATCAAACACCGCGAAATTTTCCCGAATACGCGCCGGTGTAACGGATTTAGGGATCACCACCAAACCGTTGTCCAGGTGCCAGCGAATCACGATCTGCGCCGGTGTCTTGTCGTATTTTTTCGCCAGCGCGTGGATCACCGGGTGGTCAAATAGGCCTTCTCCGCCTTGCGCCAGCGGACTCCAGGATTCGGTCTGAATGTAATGTGTGGTGTTCCAGGTATGCAACATGCGCTGTTGGAAAAGTGGATGCAGTTCTACCTGATTGATGACCGGCATTACACCCGTTTCCTCTTTCAGGCGTTGCAGATGGTGAGGGTTGAAGTTGCAGACGCCGACGCTTTTCGCCAAGCCCTGCTCCTTGAGATTGAGTAATCCGCGCCAGGCTTCAACGTAGGTATTCTGCTCCGGCAGCGGCCAATGGATCAGATACAGGTCAACGTACTCCAGTTGCAGTTTGCGCAGACTTTCCTCCAGCGCCTGACGCGGATGCGCCTGATCGCTGTTCCATAGTTTGGTGGTGATGAAAATATCGCTGCGCGGGATAGCCGTTGCTTGTAACGCTTTGCCGACGCCCACTTCGTTTTTATAAATGGCGGCGGTATCAATGGCGCGATAACCGATATTCAGGGCTTCGGTAACGGCGGCGGTGGCTTGCTCATTGCTGGCTTGCCAGACGCCAAGACCCAGTTGGGGCATGATATTGCCGTCAGCCAGTTTGACCAGAGGTTGCATTGTCATGTCATTCTCCTTGTTGTGCGCCTTCAGCGCCTGGCCGTGGAGGAGTCTGGCGGCGTGGCGGCAAGATAGCGATGAGAGAACAACGCCGCCAAAACGGCGGCGTATCGGGATGGTTTTTCACACCAAAATTGATCTTTCACCTCAGACAGTGCCTGCACGCCTGTCGCGGCACTGTCTTAAGTATAGTCGAAAAGTCAGTCTGGCGGGGTTAGCGGGCGGCCTCATACACGCGTTTGCTGATATCCAGCGAGATGTCCTGGCGCTCACCCAACGCAGTCATGCCGTGCTCGTTGAGCTTCGCCACCATCGCCGGAATAGAACTGCCATCTAACTGGTAGTCTGACAAGCGGGTCGGTACGCCCATCTGCTCGAAGAAGGCACGGGTGGCGGCGATCGCACCATCAATACGTTGATCTTCTGAACCGTCACGCAGGTTCCAGACGCGCTCGGCGTATTGCAGCAGCTTTTCACGTTTCTGGACGCGGCGCTCATTGAGCATGGCCGGTAGTACGATAGCCAGCGTCTGAGCGTGATCCAGCCCATGCATGGCGGTGATCTCATGGCCCAGCATGTGGGTAGACCAGTCTTGCGGTACGCCGGCACCGATAAGGCCGTTGAGCGCCATGGTGGCACTCCACATTACGTTGGCGCGCACATCATAGTTTTGCTGCTCTTTCAGCGCACGCGGACCTTCTTCAATCAGCGTCAGCAACAGACCTTCGGCGAAGCGATCCTGTACTTTGGCATTCACCGGGTAGGTCAGGTACTGCTCGACGGTATGGACGAAAGCATCCACTACGCCGTTGGCTATCTGACGTTCAGGCAAGGTATAGGTGACGACCGGGTCGAGCACTGCAAAGCGCGGACATACCAGCGGATTCATGAACGCCTGTTTGTCACCGCTGCTCTTACGGGTGATCACTGCGCCACTGTTGGATTCAGAACCCGTCGCCGGCAGGGTCAGCACCACGCCCAGCGGAATGGCGGTGTCGATATGCGCGCCCCAGGTTTGCAGGATGTGCCAGGGGTCGTCAGCGGCGGTGTAGTGTGCCGCCGCTGCGATGAATTTAGTGCCATCTGCCACCGAACCGCCGCCTACGGCCAGCAGGAAGTCGATTTTTTCCTTGCGGACAATCTCCACTGCTTTCATGAGCGTTTCGTAGGTGGGGTTGGGTTCAATACCGGAAAACTCCAGTACGTTACGGCCTTTCAACGCGTTGGTCACCTGATCAAACACGCCGTTTTTCTTGATGCTGCCGCCGCCGTAGGTGACAAGAATACGGGCATCTGCCGGTATCTGGTCAGCCAGCCCGGCGATTTGTCCTTCGCCGAACAGGATTTTGGTTGGGGTATGAAGCGTAAAGTTCTGCATGGTTAACTCCCTTATAGTATTACTGGTCCACAGTACTACTGGTCCAGTTTGAAGCCTTGCTGCAACAACGCAGGCAGGACATGGGGGAAATAGACGTGTTGATAGTAACCGGCGGTATTACTCCCCCAGGCATCGCCATCGCTGCGTCCCGTTTGCTTCCAGTGATTAATCAGGGTGTGATTGTATTGTTCGATTGCTGCCGCCAGCGGCCCGGTGCGGTAAACCTCTTCATGACGAAAGGTTTCCAGCGGCAGGCGTGGTTTCTGGTGCGCAGGTTTATCTACGTAGCCCAATACCAGCCCTGCCACCGGGAATGTCAGCGACGGCAGTTCCAGCAGTTCGATCATCGCTTGCGGATTACGGCGCACACCGCCTATCGGTACGATGCCAAGACCAAAGGAGTGCGCAGCAGCGATCAAGGTACCCAGCGCGATACCCACATCGGTTGCACCAGAAATAATGCTTTCAACACTCTCATGCGCGTGCTGCGTGTTGCCGCTCATGGCGATGCCGGTTGCGGTTTTATGCATGTCCAGCACCAGCGTGAGGAATACCGGAGCCTGTGCAATCCAGGGCTGCCCCCCTGCCAGCTCTGCGATGCGGGCGCGCCGCGCCGGGTCGCGGACCACTACGATGGAAACTTGCTGTGAATTCACCGACGTAGGCGCCAGATGTGCGCTGTCGATAATGGCGGACAGCACCTCTTCCGGAATGGGTTTATCCAGATAACTGCGTTCGCTGCGGTGCTGTGTGAGTAGCTCAATAGTGTGATTCATGCGGATTCCTTGTTATACATGGCAGAAGTGAAACCATGCTGACCACAATGGTGTGGCGATGGATTTTATTCTCGGCTGCTACTGGTATTCCAGCAATGCTCATTTCTCGCTATGTATTGCCTGTTTCTGCAAGAATCCGTAGAAAAGGGTGATTCTATTGCCGGGATATGTCACTTTATTTCGGTTGTCAGTAAGAGATGAATACTATGCAGAATCCGAGTTCACGCCAGCGTGTAGTCAATCTGGCGATGTTGCATACCAGAGGGAATGGCGTTAGCCAGACACCGATTCCACAGGTGAGGGTGATTTACGCCGACCGCCACATTGCGCGGGCGCCAGTGCTGTATGACCCTTGCATCGTGATCATTTTTCAGGGGCATAAAGTGGGGTATATGGGCGACAAAGTCTTCCAGTATGACCCGGATAACTACCTGCTGATGACGGTGCCGCTGCCGTTCGAGTGTGAAAATTTTGCCAGCCCGGAAAATCCGCTGGTCGGTATTTCCATTCGGGTGGATATCCCAATGCTACAAGACCTGTTGATTGAGATGGGTGATGACGGTTGTAACGAAAAACGGCGGCCTGACACCGCTGGTATCAGCAGTGTGCCGCTTAACGAGGCAATCTTGTGTGCGACGGAACGGCTGCTTGAGGCGATGGCGCATCCCCGCGACGCCAGAGTGCTGGGTCCGTGGATTGTGCGTGAAGTGCTTTATCATGTGTTGTGCGGACCTTGCGGCGATTCACTGCAAGCGCTGATGAACCGCTACAGCCATTTCAGCCAGATTGCCCGTGCGCTGCGCTATATCGAAAATCATTACGCAGAGAACCTGAGCGTGGAGCGTCTGGCACTGGAAGTGAACATGAGTGTGTCGGCGTTTCACCATAACTTCAAGGCGGTGACCAACACATCACCGGTGCAGTACCTGAAGTCTTACCGGTTGCACAAGGCACGTTTATTGATGGTGCATGACGGGTTGAAGGCGAATACGGCGTCAATGCAGGTAGGTTATGAAAGCCCTTCGCAGTTCAGCCGCGAGTTCAAGCGCTTCTTTGGTGCTACGCCGGGTGATGAAGTGAACCGGCTACGTTCAGGAGCGGGTATGGTGGAGAGCAACTAAATTGCCTGGCGTTGGCGTGATCAGCACACGCCAACTCGCACAGTACGTACCGTTTGCTACGCCGTTTTTTCTCAGGCCATAGCGCGTTTTTTACGCCAGACTACCAGCAACATCCCCACCAGACCGCTCAATAGCAGCACCAGCGGCAGGATGCACAAAACGGTCATGAACTGGTCTTCATAACGCTTCACCAGCGGAATCTGGCTGAGGGAGTAACCCATGGTAATGATGCCGGTGACCCACAGAAAACCGCTCAGCCAGTTGAAAATCTGAAAGCGGGTGCTGTTGAGTCCAGAAATGCCGGCGATGGTTGGCAGCAGAGTGCGTACAAACGCCAGAAAACGGCCTGCCAGCAGCGCAGCCAACCCATGCTGCTGGAACAGATTGTGGGTACGTTGGTGATACTGGTCTGGCAACTGGTGTAACCATTTCTTCACCAGCGGGGTGTCGCCCAGCCAGCGCCCTTGCAGGTAGCTCAACCAGCAACCGAGACTGGCAGCCACGGTCAGCATGATTGTGGCGGGAATGAAGCTCATCACGCCTTTGGCGATCAGCGCACCGCTCAACAATAACAGGCTGTCGCCCGGCAGGAAGGAAGCAGGCAATAACCCATTTTCAAGAAACAGGGTGGTAAACAGCACGCCATAAACCCACCATATCACCTGTGGATTGGACAGTACGCTGAAGTCTTGCTGCCACAGCGCCTGGATTATTTCATGAACAACACTCATATTTCATCCTGTCTGGTTTTTGTAACCCCTGAAGCCGCGTCACTACGCCGCGCTGAGCCGGAAAAACGAGCATCAGAATAGGGTAAAATAGGGTAAAAAAGGTAAACACATTCTCATCGTTGTTGCTGTTCATCATATACGTTTTGCCTGATTTACCACAGTAGCATCAGGGGGCCGGTAAGGTAGTGGCGTCACATTTCCTGCAATCTCCTGAAACCTGCGTCCAGGTCGGCTTCCAGATCGTCGCAATCTTCCAGGCCGATATGCAACCGTATCAGCGTACCGGTAAAGTCAACACCGCCAGCCGGGCGAATCGCCGCCAGTTCTTGCGGCTGGTTAGCCAGAATCAGCGATTCGAAGCCACCCCAGGAATAGGCCATGTGAAAGTGGTTGAAATGGTCAAGATAATGAGCCAGTTGTGCTCTGCTCAGTTGCTCTTTCAGTACAAACGAGAACAGACCGTTACTGCCGCTAAAGTCCCGTACGAAGAATTCATGCCCTTTGCAACTGGGGAGCGCCGGATGATTCACCGTCGCCACTTCCGGGCGATTCGCCAGCCAGCGCGCTATGCGCAGGCCGTTTTCCTGATGCTGCTGCAACCGGACCTGGAGCGTGCGCAGTCCGCGGCTGGCCATGTAAGCGCTGTCGGCGTCGGCCATTTGCCCCATCAGGTAAGACTGCTCGCGTAGTTGGTCCCAACAGCGCGTGTTGGCGACGGCGGTGCCAATCATGGTGTCGGAGTGACCGCAGATATATTTGGTGCCGGACTGAATTGAGATGTCTACGCCAAGGTCAAGCGGGCGGAACAACACGCCGGCAGCCCAGGTGTTATCGATGATAATCACGATATCCGGGTTAACGCGACGAACCGCCGCAACAATCGCTGGAACATCCTGCACTTCCATGGTGATGGAACCGGGTGATTCCAGAAATACCACTCTGGTATTGGGTTGGATCAGGCTGGCGATGTTCCCGCCAATCATGGGATCGAAAAAGGTGGTGCTGATGTTCATTTTGCTCAGCACGTTGTTACACAGATCCTGCGTCGGTTCGTAAGCGGAACCGGTGACCAGCAGGTGATCGCCCGCCGAGACAAATGAGACGATGGCGTTGGCAGTCGCTGCTGCGCCGCAGGGGTACAGCGCGCAGCCCGCGCCGCCTTCCAGTTCGGTCATGGCGTCCTGAAAGGCGAAATGGGTCAGGGTGCCGCGACGGCCATAAAACAAGGCACCCTTGGCACGGTTGATAGCAGCCTGTTTCTTATCCTGTACGCTGTCGAATACCAGTGAAGAGGCACGTTGAATCACCGGGTTGACTGCCCCTTGGGTGACGCGCTTGCTGCGCCCGGCGGCCACCATCGCGGTGGCGATTTTTTTACTCGTCATACGGCGTTACCTGTAGCTCAAACATTCCTTGCGTCCATATCTCTGTACGTTATCACGGCTGTAAGCATAGGGGGCGGCTTTTATTGTTAAGATGAAAATGTTTTAAGATGAAAATGTTACTGACGCGATGTCAAGCATGGAGCAAGATGACGGCGTTGGGGAAAATCGCGCAGTAAAATGTGCAAATAATAATGAGAACGACTATCAATTAATTCCAGGTTTGGTATCATTTTCGCCGGATTAACGGTTGCATGAGAATGATGGGTGGAGGCACAGCGTGTATACGGCTGATAAGAATAGTAACCAACGGGGATCTTCAGTCCGGTGTCAGCCCGGCCTGGTGTTCGGTGGCGTTATGCATCGCGTGATGGCGTTCGTTTTACTGGGTATCACCGGTAATGCGCTGGCAGCACCCGCATCGACACCGATAACGACCGGCACGACCGTAGCCGCAGCAGGCGCACCCTCTGTGCTGCCGCCGACAGGAGCCGTCGGTAGCCTGATGAGCACTGATCTTTCCGTATGGGGAATGTATCAGCACGCTGACGTAGTAGTAAAAGTGGTGATGATTGGCTTGTTGCTGGCATCGGTGGTTACCTGGGCGATTTTCTTTGGCAAAAGCGCCAGCCTGATGGGTGCCAAAAATCGTATTCGTCTTGAATATCAGGCGTTGGATGATGCTCGTACGCTGGATGACGCGGCGGATATTGCCGCCGTGTTCAAGCCCGGTAGCGTGTCGCTGCAACTGTTGGCTGACGCCCGTAATGAGCAGACCTTGTCCGAGCGTTCCGACGACAATAACGGCATCAAGGAGCGCACTGCGTTTCGCTTTGAGCGTCGGGTAGCGGCTATTGGGCGTCAGATGGGCCGCGGAACCGGTTATCTGGCAACGGTGGGCGCCATCGCGCCGTTTGTCGGCCTGTTCGGCACGGTTTGGGGCATTATGAATAGTTTTATCGGCATCGCCCAGTCTCAGACGACCAATCTGGCGGTGGTAGCGCCGGGTATTGCCGAAGCCCTGCTGGCGACGGCCATCGGTCTGGTGGCGGCGATTCCGGCCGTGGTCATTTACAACGTGTTTGCGCGCTGGACGGCCAGTTACAAAGCGATGGTCAGCGATGTGGCTGCGCAGATTCTGCTGCTGCAAAACCGCGATTTGGATATTGCCGCCAGTGTCGGCAAGCCTTCTCCTTCACCGGCGCATCAGTTACGGGTAGGGTAAGCCGATGGCGATGCATCTGAACGACGGGCAGAGTGAAAACGGTGAAATGCATGACATCAACGTGACGCCGTTCATCGATGTCATGCTGGTGTTGTTAATCATCTTTATGGTGGCAGCACCGCTGGCGACGGTAGACGTGCGGGTCAACCTGCCTGCATCCAGCGCTACGCCGCAGCCTCGCCCGCAAAAGCCGGTGTTCCTGACGGTGAAGGCGGATAAACAGCTCTATCTGGGCGACGATGCGGTAACCGAGGCCACGTTGGCTCAGGTGCTGGAAGCCAAAACGCAGGGTAATAAAGACACCACTATTTTCTTTCAGGCAGATAAAAGCGTGGACTATGAAACCCTGATGCGGATGATGGATTCGCTGCGTGACGCGGGGTATCTCAAAATCGGTCTGATGGGAGCGGAGAAAGTGCGCTAAGACGCGTTTTACTTACTGAAATCGAGTAGATGAGGTTAGGTTGCCTGCAACCTGTCAATAAACTGCCAGAGATGCTTACTACTGTTTTTGTCAGTTTTACGTATACAGGCTGTGCCCCAACATAAATACGTGACACAGCCTGATACGCGCTTACGCTTATTGATACTGAATGGACCACTTATGCCAGATGAAACATCTCGGACAGTTCATGACTGACCGGGCTGTTATCCGGGTTGGCAGGCATAATGTCTTTCATATAAGCCCACCATGCCTTGCAGATGTCTGTACTAGCCACGGCGTTCCAGCGTTCTTCACTTTCAATCTCGACATAGGCAAACAACTGCGATGTTTGCGGGAAGAGGAAGATACTGTAGTTGTGAGCGCCATGTGCTTTAAGTGTGGCGGCGAGTTCCGGCCAGATCTCGTCATGACGGCGGCGGTATTCCGCATCTTGTCCGGGCTGAATCGACATCAAAAATGCCTTTCGAATCATGATCTATTCCTTATTTTCTGGCTGTTCAGGCCATACCCATACCGACCAGATTAGCCGCTCCGACTATCACTAACATGCCAAGACTCAGGATGCGAACCGGACGAGAACCCACGTCTTTCCATTCCGCTAGTAGCAGGCCGACAATTCCACCGCACAGCACGTAGCCGCTCATATGCAGCATCCAGTTCACGAAAGACAGATGTTCCGGAATGCTGGCCTCGCCCCAGGCATAAAAAAAGAATTGCAGATACCACATAATGCCACCCGTCGCCGCCAGCAATCCATTGATCAACAAGCTCCGCACCGGTTGAGACAGATCGTTGCGCATCGACAGCTCTGGACGGGTCGCCAGACGAACAAAGCAGTAAGCCATGTTCACAATTGCGCCGCCGCCCATAATGATGCCGTAGCTCGGCAGCATGGCGTACAGCGGATTGATACCTAGATTCAGCGATGCTTGCTTGATAGGGGCCGCTGCTTCCAGGCCAAAAGCAAAACCAGATGAGAAGATGCCGCACATGACAGCCAGGAATAACCCTTTTTTCAGGTTGAATTCCTGAGTCGTGGTACCGAGCACCATTTCCTTCAGGTGACCTGCCCAGGTCACGATACCGATACCGATCAGCGCAACGAAGACGCCCAGTATGGTTATCTGGCCGCTGGATGTGGTAATCAAATGACCAAACTCGCCACGCAAGATTGGTGGCATCAGGGTGCCGACCACCAACGTGACACCTATAGCAATGCCGATACCAAGCGACATACCAAGGTAACGCATCGTGAGACCGTAATTGACGTTACCCACTCCCCACATCGCGCCGAACAGGAACATTCCCCAGAAAGCCTTGTTATCTACCACACTATAAAACGTGGCGAAATCCGGGATCAGCATGGAGGTGACAAGCCAGGGTGCCAGAATCCAGGAAAACAGACCGGCAAACGCCCATGTGGTTTCCCAGGACCATTTACGGACTTTGCTGATGGGTGCATAAAAGGATGCGGCTGAGGCGGCACCGACCAGGTGCCAACCGATTCCAGAAACAATTGCGGACATAAGAGGTTCCTTTGCGTAGGGTTTTATTGTGTTTGTTTTGCCCGTGAGAGGGCACGGGTTTGGTTATGGCATTGCTTTTTTGAATGTTTGGATGCCCGACGCAGGCTGGGCATCCTGTTCTGCTTGACGTTGTCAACTGCGGAAGTGCAGGACGTCTTGTTCGTACTGTTTAACCACCTTGAGCCAGTCAGCGCCGACCGGAACGTTTTCGCTGGCACAGACGTAATCCCATACCGCTTGCCACGGAAGACTGCGGGTTTCTTCCATCAATCCCAGACGTGTGGCGTAATCGCCTTCTTGCTCAGCGCGGCGTAAGCGGGTGATCGGCTCAAGCAAGGCACGCAGCAACGCTTTTTTCATGTTGCGGGTGCCGATCACCCAGGCGGCGACGCGGTTGATCGAGGCATCGAAGAAGTCGAGGCCAATGTGTACGCGATTTAGTAGTTCGTTACGTACGATTTCGTTGGCAATAGCCTGTGTTTCGTCATCCAGAAGCACCACATGGTCGCTGTCCCAGCGTACCGGGCGACTGACGTGCAGCAGCAGATGGCGGACAAACAGCGACGCGGCGCTGATCTTGTCGCTGATGATTTCGGTCGGGTGGAAATGGCCGGCATCCAGACACAGTGCGATGTCGCGTGAACTGGCATAACCCATATAGAACTCGTTAGAGCCAACGGTGTAAGACTCCGCGCCAATCCCGAACAGCTTGCTTTCCACTGCATCAATGTGATGGGCTTCATCAAATTTTTCGGTTAGCACTTCATCAAGAGCGGAGAGCAGACGCTGGCGCGGTCCCAGGCGGTCTGCAGGCAAATCCTTCATTCCATCCGGAATCCAGATATTCATTACCGACGGGGTGCCCAGTTCCTTGCCGAAGTAAGCTGAAATACGGCGGCTGGCTTTGCAATGGTCAATCCAGAACTGGCGTATGCTGGTGTCTGGATGAGAGAGTGTCATGCCATCGGCGCTCAGGGGATGGGAAAAACAGCTTGGGTTGAAATCCAGGCCCACGGCCTGCTTCCTGGCCCATTCTACCCAATTGGCGAAATGGCGGGGTTCTATCTTGTCGCGGGCTACCGGGACATCGGATTCTAAATAGATAGCATGTAGGTTCAGACGTTTGGCGCCAGGGATCAGCGACATGGCCAGTTCCAGATCGTGGCGCAGTTCTGTGGCATTGCGGGCTTTACCTGGGTAATTTCCCGTCGCCTGAATGCCGCCGGTCAGCGATCCCGCGTTAGCTTCGAAGCCCTGTACGTCATCTCCCTGCCAGCAATGCATGGAAACTGGAATGGTAGCCAGAGTGGCGATAGCGTGATCCACATCCACACCGAGCGCGGCATACTGCTGACGAGCCAGGGTAAAGGCAGTTTCAATATTAGGGTTCATACAACTTCCTCAGTGAGTACGTTCAATGTGTGAATCGGTGCACAGCGCCGCAAAGCGTTTGCGTTGTTCGGACAGGTTCGGCACTTCGCGGGGAAACAGGGTTTCCAACGGTGTGTTGCGACGTACCATGCACCGAACATCTTCAAGATCCGTAAGAATGCCGAGTCCTTTAAGCTGCCAGCCGATATTGCCGAGCGCCGATGCCTCGACAGGGCCGGTAACGACAGTGCGCTGACAGATGTCGGCACACAGGTGATTGAGCACACGGTTTTTCGAACCGCCGCCAACGATATGAAGGGTATGAATGCGCTCGCCGGTGACGCTCTCTATCTCGCGCAGTACCTCGTCGTAGCAGAGTGCCAGGCTGTCGAGGACGCAACGCACCAGTTCAGCCGGCGTCTGCGGGATACCCTGTCCGGTTTCTCTGCAATACTCCTGAATTGCCATGCGCATACAGGGCGGATTAAGAAAACGATCATCATTCGGCTGGATGAGAAAACCGAACGGAGTCGCTTGATCCGCCATAGCGGTCAGGGTGACAAAGTCCAGCTCTGGCCACTGTTTTTGCAGTCCCTGCACCAGCCACAGACCCATGACGTTTTTCAGCACGCGGCAGGTGCCATCCGCCCCCCCTTCATTGGTTAGGTTAATGGCTTGGGCTTCTGCGCCAGTCAGTGGTGTGCGGCGTTCAACGCCGACCAGCGACCAGGTACCGGAACTGATGTAAGCCGCCCCAGCCCCTTCCAGCGGTGTGGCGACAATCGCTGAACCGGTGTCGTGGGTGGCAGGCAGAATCACTCTGGTCGAATATCCTGACGGGCTGGTCCATTCGCCGAGCGTGGTGCCGGGGGGAGTCAACGGCTGCAACCAGGCACCCGCCTGACCGAGCAACGCGACCAGCTCAGGGTCCCAGTCACGAGTATGGGCATTGACCAGTTGGCTGGTGCTGGCGTTGGTGTATTCGCAACTGAATTTGCCCGTCAGGCGGTAGTGCAGATAATCAGGGATCAGTAACAGGCGCTCGACGCGTGGCAGCCATTCTGGCTGGGCATTGAGAACAGCCTGAATTTGATACAGGCTGTTGAACTTGAGAAACTGGATGCCGGTACGCTGATAAATGGTCTCTGCCGACATACGCTGCATGATCTGTTCAGGCACGCCGGTGGTCCGTTCATCACGGTAAGCGACCGCTTCGCCCAGGCGCTCGCCGTGCTTGTCGAGCAGCACAAAATCCACGCCCCAGGAATCGATGCCTATCGAATCTAAACGAATGCCGTTGGCATCAATATTGGTCAAGCCTTGCAAAATATTTTGCAGCAGGTCTTCAATATCCCAACAATCTTGTCCATGACGATGGACCATGCCATTGGCAAATCGATGCATCTCCTGCATCGTTAATTTGCCGTCAGACTCATCGTAAGTGGCCCATATTACGCGGCCACTGGAGGCCCCTAAATCTATAGCAGCAATATTCACTGGCATTGTGCCGACTCCGTTATCTACGATGTCGACACTTTAAAAAAATGAACCGGCAAGCTACCTTATTTGTCTTGCCAGGAGAGGTTGGTAGATTGGCATAAAAATCAAGAAATGAAATTTAATGGCAGTTATGTGATGGATGTCATAAAAGACTTTTGAATGATGTAATGTGCTTCGTGAAGCCTGATTCGGCGCGGAACTGCCGTGGGCGGTTACCGGTGGGAGATGTCTCTCCTTCACTCATTCCGAGTGCGCGGAGGTTTAACTGACAAGCCCAGGCTGTATCAACAAGAATGTGTTCTTTTTAGACGGAATGGTTAAAAACGAAGTTCTGTGAAGATGTTCACGGAACCTGATGTTGTTGTTTGACCTTACCTTGGCGACTCAGGTAATCACGAGGTGTCCGTCATGAGAGATTGAAACATGTTCCGCTTATCACAGACCGATTTTTTCGACACTAACCGGCCCATCAGTATACAGCCTCGTTCACCCCAGGAGCCGTTTCCTGAGCACTGTCATTCTTTTCATGAACTGGTGTTGGTGAAATCGGGCTGCGCTATTCATCTTACTGATGGCCGTGCTGTACATATCAGTCGCGGTAGTGTTTTTTATCTTGGCGAAGATGACAGCCACATGTTTGATAAGATGCAAAATTTGTGTCTTACCAACGTGTTATTTCGTCCAGATGAATTCCATAACGCCGCTGGTTTGAAAAAGATTTTTAAGGAAAGCTGCCACCCGACGGGGAATGGGATGCTGCTGAGTCACCGTATACAGCAGCAGAGTGAGTTATTACTGACCCAAATTGGTGAAGAAAATGACAAACAGGACGCCTATTCATCGCTGATGATTGAGACGCTGCTGTCCCAATTGGCGGTACTGTTATATCGGGCTCGGCACCAGCAACATACGATGAGCGATGCGGAGCGGGACGACAGAGAACGGTTGATGGCGCTCATTAATTACATTAATGAAAATTATCGTGAAGATATCGACTGGAACGAATTATCAGCATGGTTTTCCATTCCGATGCGCACTCTGAACCGCCGTATTCAGGAACATACCGGGCTGACGCCTAATAATTACCTGGGCCGTATTCGTTTATGCCGGGCTTCCTGGTTGTTAAGTCACACGCAAAAATCAGTGACTGATATTGCCTTTCAGTGTGGGTTTAACGACGGCAATTATTTTTCCAGCAAATTTAATCAGGCATTTAATATGACGCCATTGCAATACCGCAAGCGTTATAAATAATCTTGAATGCTTTGCCAAAATTAACCTTACCATTGGCATGGTTTTCAAGGTTTCCCTCCACCACAGGCATAAGATAACCCTGTCTTTATCCTGAGAGCCTATCTCATCAGGAGCCTTTTACTTTTTATGTCGTACCGGCAATACCGCTAAGCCACTGATGAGATAGGTTTTTAGCATTGTATTGATAATAAGGAGTATTTTATGGCTTTCTCTCTGTGCTTACCTCAGGTCAGCCTTTCTGGTGAAGGTGCGGTGAACGAACTTGTTCGACAGATGTCTCTCAAACCGGCTCGTCGTCCGCTGATCGTGACCGAAAAGGCGCTGATTACCATTGGTCTGCTAGATGGGTTAATCAGCGATTTGCGTGACAATGGGTTTACTCCGGTGGTGTTTGACGGCGTTTTGGCCAACCCGACCGACCATGTGGCTAATGCTGCTCTGGATGCCTGGAAGGATGGAGAATGCGATACGCTAATCGGCTTTGGAGGCGGCAGCGCTATTGATACAGCCAAAGCGGTGCGTGCTCTGGTCGCAAACCCGGACAAAACGATTTACGACTTTGAGGGGATTGGCAACGTTGTGCATATCGGTCCTTTTATGGCTTGCATCAGCACCACCTCCGGCACCGCAGCCGAAGTGACCAGCAATGCTGTCATCACTGATACCCGCCGCAAGGTCAAAATGGTCATCATCGATCCGGCGCTGATTCCGGATATCGCAGTCAATGACCCGACGATGATGCTTGGCTTGCCCGCATCGGTGACGGCGGCCACCGGCATGGATGCGTTGACTCACGCAATTGAAGCCTATGTTTCCATCGGTGCCCACACGCTGACCGACCACTCCGCGTTGGCTGCCATCCGTGTGATTGCTGAATTCTTGCCGCAGGTCGTTGCAAATGGCAAGGATATCAAGGCGCGTGAAATGATGGCCCACGGCCAGTTTTTGGCTGGAATGGCTTTCAACAGTGCCGGTCTTGGATATGTGCATTCGCTGGCTCATCAGCCGGGTGCAACGCATAACCTGCCGCATGGCGTGTGCAACGCTATCTTGCTGCCGGTCGTGTGTGAGTTCAGCCTGGAGGTCCGGGAGGCTCGCTTTGCCGACATCGCCGCCGCTATGGGCGTGGATACCCACAGCATGAGTCAGGCCGACGCCGCCAAAGCCGCCATTGAGGCTATCCGTAGTTTGTCTGCTGCTATCGGCATTCCGGCTGGCCTGCGTGAGCTTGGCATCAAGGAGGCTGATCTGGCTGGCTGGGTTGATGCCGCGCAGGCAGATCCTTGTTCTGGTTGTGCCCCGCGAGTGGCCAGCAAGGCTGAATTGTTGGCGATGTATCAGGCTGCATTTTAACTACCAGACTGCGTTTAGCCAGGAGCGACAGGTTGTCCTGTGGTGTAGATGGCGATAGCACCATCCCGTAGGATGATATGGGATGGTGCTGTGAGTTCTCTTGAAAATTCTGCCAACTCACCGTCATTGCTGGCTGAGGGTTTGAGGTCGGTTTGTCGGCAAATGTGTACAGTCAGAACCATGACAAACGTTAATGTCCCTTCAGGTTCAGCAGAGGTAGTAATGCGCAACATAGAACTCAATGCAGCCGTACTGGCTGAAATCGAAAAAGTAGTCGAAGTCTCCACCTACCTGTGGCAACGCGAATGGGCTGAGCGCAACGGCGGCAACATCTCAGTCGATTTGACTGATATTTTCGGTGCCGCACCGGTCAACCTTGACGATTTCCCTCACTGCCCACTGTCAATGGTGGGCGGCAGCAGCGCTTTCCCTACCGACAGTGCCGGTCATGTTTTTTTTGTCAAAGGCACTGGCGAGCGTATCCGCGAACTGCGCGATCCGGAGCTGGCTGGCTGTGTACTGCGTATTGATGATCAGGCCCGTGGCTATCACATCCTGTGGGGTGGTCGTGGCCAGCCGGATTATAAACCGACCAGCGAATTTATCTCCCACGTCGAGATCATCATGGACAAGCAGCGAGCCAATCTCGCGGATCGCTGTGTGGTGCATACTCATCCGATAGAATTGATCGCATTGTCACATCATCCACGTTATGCCCATGATAGCGCTTCCTACACGCAAGCCTGCTGGCAGATGTTGCCGGAAGTCCGTGCCTTTGTTCCACGCGGGATTGGCATTGTGCCTTACTGTATGCCCGGCAGCCAGCAAATGGCGGACGGCACCACAGCGCAGTTGCGTCAGCATGATGTGGCTATCTGGGAAAAACACGGTGCGGTTGCCACCGGTGTGGATGCATTGCAGGCGTTTGATTTTATAGATGTTGCAAATAAAGGGGCCAAACTGCATCTGATGTGCCTGGCCAGTGGTTTCGAACCTGAAGGCGTGAGTACTCAGGATATGCAAGAGCTTAAAGAAACATTCAAGTTGTAATGCCAGGATGATGGCCGCGGTTAACCTTATTCTGCGGCCATATCACCGTTAACGGTGGGGATCGGTGTGGAAATTCGGATGACGCCAGTGCAGACGGGTTGGGACGTAGATGCGGCTTTCTGTCAGCGGACGCCCTTCAATTAGCGTGTTGATCATCTCAAAGCTATTGCGCGCCAGAGTCTCGCAATCTTGCGCTACGGTGTCGATTTTCATCGGCAGGCAGTCGAACAGATAGTGATCATCAAAGCTGCACAACCGCATATCGCAGTCCATCAGGTTGTGTTGGTTCAGGTAACGCAGCACCCCTTCCAGCAGTCCGCAGGCGGCGGTAAATAGCGCTTTGGGTGGCCGGCCCAGTCTGGCGCACAGTTGGGCGAACATCTCGTAACCGGCGCTGGAATGATAGTTGCCGCGAATAATCCACTCCGGATGGCACTCGACGCCAGCGCGCTCCAGCCCCAGCATAAAGCCGGACAGTCTGTCGCGGGTGGGCGACAGGCGGGACTGACCGCCAATAAAGTAGAATTCGTCCTGATGCTGGCGGGCAATGTTTTCCACCAGCGCGGCGGTAGATTCCACCGCTTCAGACACCACCATCGGCAGGTCAGAGTCGCCGATTGCCCGGTCGAACTGTAATACCGGCAACTGCTGGTTGATCTTCTGGTATTCGGCGTCGCTCAGCATACTGGAGGCGACGATCAAGCCATCTACCTGACGCTGAATCAAACTGTTGACCGCCATCATCTCCTGACTGGCATTTTCGTCGGTACAGGCGATCAGCAACTGCAACCCGGCTTCCCGGCACAGGCACTCCAGCTCACGGGAGATCACCGCAAAACCATAGTTGGTCATTTCCGGCACCACCAACCCCAGCGTATTGCTGCGGTTGGAGCGCAGAGAGCGAGCGTGAATGCTGGGCTGATAGCATTGCTGTTGTGCCAGCGCCAGCACCCGGTCGCGGGTTTCGTCCGAAACGCGGAACTCTTTGCTGCGGCCATTGAGAACCAGACTGGCGGTGGATTTAGACACACCTGCCAGCCTGGCGATGTCGCTGATTGTGACGCGCTTGGTTGGTTTCACCGTAGTATCTTCAGAGAACAATGCGCCTTTAAGGGCATGAAAAGGAGCCTTATTCTATCACGCATGGTGTTAACAACCAGTGTTGCAGCGTGATGCGGCCAGGGCCGCTGAAACTGACCATGGCATCGCCGTTGGGGAAATAACGCGATGACATCACTGCCTGCCCGTGATTGATAAAAATTTCCACGCTGGAGCGGTCGCACAGAATGTGCAGGTGGTGCAGCGGGCCATCATGCCAGTAACGGTGTTCCGGTTCGTTAGTGCGGTGATTGCGACGGCTCAGGGTCAGGCGCTCGCCGTCCCAGCACAGCACCATAACTCTGTCGAAGTTGATCTGAAACTCACCTTGTGTGTCCAGCATCAGTTCGGCGTTGCTGGCGGGCAAGGCAGGTGCGTAGTCGGCAACACCCTGCCACAGATGTGGCGGATGACGCAGGCTTTGCAGTTCACGGGCCGGCTGCTGGTAAATCTGCCCATCGCGTAGTGTCAGTTCACGTGGGCAAGTCATGGTATGGAGCCAACCGTGGGTGATGGTCGGTTGGAAGAACTCGTTCTGGTCCGGCATTCCCATCCAGCCGAACAGTAACCGGCGGCCATCCTCGCTTTGCGTGGTTTGCGGCGCGTAGAATTCGAAGCCTAAATCCAGCTCATGGAACGCCTGATGGGTGAAGCGACCATTATCGTAGTCGAGCGAGCCGATGAAATAACCGGACTGATGGGTATTCAGGTAGCGCTCTTCTTCGGCAGGTAAGCCTTGCGGACAGCAGAGCAATACCTCATGGCCGTTCAGCGTAAACAGATCCGGGCATTCCCACATGTAACCGAAATCGCCCAGTCCATTGAGGCGGGAGCCGGCGATTTCCCCCAGAGAATGCCATTGCAGCAGGTCAGGCGACCGGTATAACAGCACCTTGCCTTGTAAATCCGCATCCTGCGCCCCCAGCACCATGTACCAGTCGTTCTGATGACGCCAGACCTTCGGGTCGCGCACGTGGCCGGTGTATCCTTCCGGCACCGGCAGCACCGGGCCGAGCTTGTCGAATTCTCCCGCTTCATTAGCTCGTGCCAGACACTGGTACGCGGTACGGGAGCCATCGTCGTATTTCACGTTGCCGGTGTAGATTAGCGTTAGGGTATCGCGGTCTGCTACGGCGGAACCAGAGTAGCAGCCGTGGCTTTCGTAGCTTTCTGCCGGCACCAGCGCCACCGGCTCATGGCGCCAGTGCACCAGATCGGCAGAACTCCAGTGCCCCCAGAACTTGGCGCCGTGGGTACAGGCCAGCGGGTTCCACTGATAAAACAGATGGTAACGCCCTTTATGCTGAATGAACCCGTTGGGGTCGTTCAGCAGCCCGACTTGTGGCGACAGATGCCACAATGGCCGGTGTGGGTCATATGTCTGTCGTGAAGCGCCAGACATCAGGGCACAGGCCATGCGTTTTACCAGATGAATTTCCTTCATTATGTATGATCCGTTTTGTATTTCAGCGACAGGGAAATCAGGAAGGCTGCGCCAAAAGCGATCACCATGCCAATCAGATAATTCAGTATTGATCCAGCCTGTACTATAGCAAGGCCGGGAATGCCGGTCAGCCCGACTGCCATCATATTGACATGATTAGCCACAACCCAGGCACCGCCCAGCGCACCGCCCGAAAGCCCGGCAAGAAACGGCTTGATGAAGCGCAGGTTAATCCCGAAGATTGCCGCTTCGGTAATACCGAGCAGGCAGGAGAGCGATGACGGCACGGCGATGGCCTTGATTTTGGCATCGCGGGTTTTGAAATAAACTGCCAGACAAGCGCCGCCCTGCGCCACGTTTGCCATCGCCCAGATAGGCAGCAGAAAATTGACGCCGATAGACGGGTTGCCGAGCAATCCGGCTTCAATGGCGTGGAAGCTGTGGTGCACGCCGGTAATGACGATGACTGAATATAATCCGCCAAACAGCAGCCCGGCCAGCCAGCCTGCATGAGTAATCAGCGTACTCAGCACGAAGGAAATACCGTCGCCCAACATGCGGCCCGCCGGCCCTATCACCAGCATGGCGACGAAGCCGGAAATGATCACCGTCAGGAACGGCGTAACAATAATATCCAGCGCGTTTGGCACCACCTTGCGCAGGCGCTTTTCCACCAGACTCATGAACCACACCGCCAGCAGCACCGGGAACACGGTGCCTTGATAGCCGATCATGGCGAATTCCAGACCGAACAGGTGCATGGTTTTGAAGCCACTGGCTACGCCCCAGGCATTGGTCAGCGCCGGATGGGTGAGAATGCCGCCCAGCGTCGCGCCCAGATAGGGGTTGCCGCCGAATTCACGCGCGGCGGTAAAGCCTATCAGGATCGGCAGAATGATGAACGCGGCGGAGCTGAACATATCCAGCATCACGAAAATGGCGCTGCCGGCGTCAACCCAGCCGTAGGTCTTGATCATGCCAAGCAAGCCCATTAACAGGCCGGAGGCCACAATCGCCGGAATAATCGGCACGAAAATGTTCGACAGCAAGCGCGCCAGACGTTGCAGCGGGTTAAGTTTTTGCGACGCCAGCGTGGCTGCTTCGCTGGTGCTGGCTTCGCTGATACCGGCGGCGTTGATAAATTCGGCAAAGACCTTGTTCACCAGCCCTGAACCAAAAATAATCTGCATCTGGCCGGCGTTCTGGAAACAACCTTTGACGCCCTCGACACGCTCAATGGCGGTTTTATCGGCCAGGCTGTCATCGTTGAGCACCAGCCGCAGGCGGGTGGCGCAGTGGGCGGCGCTGGCGATATTTTCCCGGCCACCCAGCAACGGGAGCAGAGATGCCGCAATAGCTCGAATATCCATCTTTTAATTCCTCTTTATCTATCAAACAGGTGTGCGTTTAGCCGTCACCGGCGGCATCAGTCATGGCGGTAACGGCTGCCTTAACCGTTAAAACCAGGTTTCCATCTGGACGCCGAAGGTCCATTCACCACCCGCTTTGAAACCGGTGGAGCCGAACGCATCATCGCTACTGTAACGATCCAGTCGTTTATCCCAGTCCATGTAACTGGCGAATACACGCAGTTCCGGGCGACTGAGCACGTTAGCGATATCGCCTACTTTGAATGTCGGCGCGAAGGTCAGCTTGTAAAACCCACCGCTTACCTGATTACGCGATAAGTATCCCTGAGGATCTAAATTCATATATTGATAGCTACCTTCATAGGCCAGCGCGAAGTTTTCGGTGATTTCCTGAATAAAACGCGCATTAAACGTCACCCAACGGTAGTCATCCCCCTGAACGTAACGATCTTTACTGCTTTGCGCCAGAATGGCTGGGGCGAAGCTCCAGGTTTTATTCAGCGCGGTGGTGCCGTAGGTTGCCAAACGCCAGGTGTTGGCGTTCTGGGTCAGGTTGCCGTCGGAGCCGATGGATTTCACTTCGCCGCCGAGGCCGTGGCCGTACAGCAGCGCTACTTTGGACGTCCCGTCGCGCAGGCCGTAGAAGCTGTCGCCGTGCCAGGCAACCAGCGCATGGTAGCCGCTGTCGCCAGCGTTGGTGTTGGTCACATTGTTGCTGTTGTTGCGCCCGGTGTTTTCCTTCACGTCGTTGTTGCGTGCGTGCAGGCCACTTAGCATGAACTGGAACGGGCCGACGAAATTATTGCTGGTGACGATATAGTTCTGGATGTCGTTATCCAGCGAGGTGATCTCGCCAAGGCTGCGACCATACAGCGAGAGATTGGTTTTCCAGCCGTTTACCGGTTTCACGTCGTAGATGCCGCCGCCGGTTCCTGCCAGAAACACCACGTCGGAGTCTATCCAGTGGATGTCGAAATTATCGCGGTCAAAGCGTTTGCCTGCCCATAATGTGGTGTCTTTGAACGCGCCGGTGAAGGTCGGCAGCGAGCCTAGCTCCACAAAGGCTTCACGCACATTGAACTGGCTGGTGGCGGCGGTCCAGTCGTTATAGCTGCGCTGGCCGTCCGCCATCATCACTTTGAAACGGGTGGTGGCACCGTTGTCCAGTTTGGTGCGGTGCTCCAGTTTCAGCTCCAGATAGGTGTCGTCTTCGTTACCCAGACGCCCGACGTTACCGCCGGTTTCGCCCGCCGGTGTCATGCCGGGGCCGATATCCGCTTTTGAACTGGTGGCGGAGTCGTGGATAGCCAGACCTGAACGGGCATAACCATGGAATTCAAAGCCGTCGGCAATGTTACGCTTGCTGGCCAGTGCGTCGGTTTTCAGCGCCACCTGCTGGGTCTGCTGTTCGTTTTGTGTCGCGCGTGCCGCCACCTGTTGGGTTTGCTGGGCGACCTGTTGGGTGGTGTGTTCCACCTGCTGGGTTTTCTGCTCGACCTGTGCGGTACGGGTCGCCAGTCGTTTAGCCTGTTTTTCTGCGGCGTCGGCGCGGGCTTCCGCTTGCCTGGCGCGTTGTTCTGCCTGTAACAGACGCTGCTCCAGTGCGTTCAGACGTGCTTCAATGCTATCAGAGGAGGCGGCCAGCGCCGGCGAGGTACAGAGTGTCAGCCCCACGGCGGCGGCGAGATAACCTGACTTTATCATGTTGGGTTTCCCTTAGATGGTAAAATGTTTTTCTTGTTTTGCTAAATTGGTAAACCGGTTTAGCAAAGAAGCTAAATGGGGGAGGCACAAATTGACAAGGAATTTTTTTTTCTTGCTGTGCTAACTGTGATCGTGCCAACAAAACCTGTTCCCGGCGATGAAACGCGGTTGCGGGAACAGGTTTTGAGAGGGGGTTATGGCGCGGCGGTGAGTTGATGAGCGAACGGCAAGGCAGTCATTGCACCTTTAGCGGTGGTCGCCAGCGCGCCGCAGCGCTGTGCCTGCGTTAGCACCGCCTGCCAGTCATCAACCTGATGTGGGCTATCGTAGTCAGCCAGCGCGGCGAGCATACCGGCAACAAAGGCATCGCCAGCACCGGTGGTGTCTACCGGAGTGACGCGGGGCGCCGGAAAATGTTGCAACTGCTGGCCGTCATGCAGCCAGACACCGTTGCCGCCCTGAGTCATCAGCAACCGTTTGATGGGGTAGCGGGACATCAGGCTGGCGCTGCCCTGGCGAATATCGTCGCTACCGCTGAGAAACCGGAATTCCTCTTCCGACAATTTCACCACGTCTGCCAGCGCCAGCACCTGCTCCAGATTGTCTTTCAACGCCTGCTCGCTGTGCCACAGGTCGGTACGGATATTCGGGTCAAAACTTACCCACCCCTGCGCGGAACGAATCCGCCGTATCGCTTCCAGTGCGGTGCTGCGCGAGGGTTCGTGAGACAGGGCGATGGAACACAGGTGCAACCATTCGCTGCACTGAAATTCAGGCAGATCAGACGGTTGCAGGAACAGGTCGGCGCTGGGGCGCACCATGAAGGTGAACGTGCGTTCGCCTTGCGCATCCAGGCTCACTACCACAGTGGAAGTGCGGTGTTCTGCGTCTGGTTGCATATGGCGAATGTCCACCTGCTCACGGGCTAATACATCACGCAGGAAGTGACCAAATGTGTCCTCGCCGACACGGCCAATAAAACCGCTGCATCCACCCAATCGGGCAACGCCCACGGCGACATTGGCGGGGGCGCCGCCCGGACATTTCAGATAGCGCTCTTCGCCTTCTGGAATCAGGTCAACTACCGCATCGCCCATTACCCATACTTTGTGAGACATAGTTACACTCGTTATCGGGGATTAGTAAATTGTTAGCTAACATAGAAGAAACGGTTTAGCTGATCAACTTAATGATGGGTAGAAGCGGGTAAAAGTGTCGGGGAGTGCTGTTGAAGCACAGCGAAATAATTAGACCAGACGCATTGGGATTATTTCTGCACCGTCAATTATTCAGAATATAAATGGCGAATATTATTCACTCGCTAATTAAAATAATATTTTTTGTTAAGTCGCTTTTTTATTTATAAAAATTATCTTGTCACAGAATATTAATTTTCCATACTTTAAGAGTGAATCACTCATCCGTTGGTAAGGTACGCCATGCCTGAAGCAGTCCATTCGGAACTGTTATCCGCACCCTATTTTCGTTATTGGGGCAAGGCGCGTTCGTCTTCTAAACATGAAAACAGCGTGCCTTACCATTTATTGCCCTATCACTGTCTGGATGTGGCGGCTTGCGGTTATTGGCTAATGAAGCATAACCGTTTTCATGTGCGTGATCATGTGCAGGTATTGGGGTTGGATGACGAGAGCACTGCGTTATGGCTGGCATGGTTTTTGGCCTGGCACGATATCGGTAAATTTGCGCGCAGTTTCCAGCAGTTGTACCAGCATCCGGATGCGCCGCTGGTGCGCCCGGCGGGGCAGGCATCGTCTATGCGTCATGACTCGTTAGGGCTGTGGCTATGGTGCTTCAGACTCTATGACCGTTGGGAGGAAGACGCCAGCTGGTTACCGGCGGTTTCCCATGCCGACAAATTTCATTATGTGATGGATCTGTGGCTGCGGCTAGTGTGCGGCCATCATGGGCAACCACCGGAGGAAAAAGATAATGGTGCGCTGGCGTTTCATCCGGACGACATTCTGGCCGCCCAGGCTTACCTGACCGACCTGCGCACGGTTTTTCCTCAATTAACTGCGTTTCCCGATGTATTTAGCGATCGCAACTGGCGAGCGTTGCTGCAACAACAAAGCTGGCCGCTGGCCGGTTGCGTGGTACTGGCGGACTGGATAGGTTCGTCGCAGGCGGATTTCCCGTATTGCTCACAGCCCATGGCACTGGCGGACTACTGGCGTGAATACGCCTTACCTCAGGCAGAACACGCGGTGTTGCGCCTGCCTGTCGCCAGCGCCGTCGCATCGTTTCAGGGGATGCGCGCCCTGTTTCCTTTCATCACCCAGCCGACACCATTGCAGCAGCAGGCGATGACGGTGGATATCAGCACACCCGGCCCACAGCTGTTTTTGCTGGAAGACGTCACCGGCGCGGGAAAAACCGAGGCGGCGCTGGTGCTGACGCACCGATTGCTGAGCGCCGGGTATGGCGACGGGCTGTATGTTGGTCTGCCGACCATGGCGACCGCCAACGCCATGTACCGGCGCCTGGCGAAAGCGTATCGCGCATTGTTCAACGAACCTGGCTTGCCATCGCTGATGCTGGCGCACGGCGCGCGCGATATGGTGACGGATTTTCGACTGTCGCTATGGGAAGAAGCGCAGACCGGGCCGATGCAGTACGGTCCGGATGAAACCAACGCCAGTGCGGCCTGTAACCAGTGGTTTGCCGACTCGCGCAAAAAGGCGCTGCTGGCGGATGTGGGCGTCGGCACGCTTGATCAGGCATTAATGGCGGTGATGCCGTTTCGGCATCAGTCGCTGCGCCTGTTGGGGTTGAGCGGCAAAATTTTGCTGTTGGACGAAGTGCACGCTTACGACGCCTATACTGGCCGCCTGCTGGAAAACCTGCTGGCCTTCCATGCCAGTCAGGGCGGTAGCGTGATCATTCTGACTGCCACGCTGGCGGCGTCCCAACGGGAACGGCTGGTGCAGGCGTTTTACCGTGGCGTGCAGCAACCGCCCGGTACGCTGGCGGAACAGGCCGGGTATCCGTGGTTTACCCAGGTGAACAGGCAGGCGCTGCGCGAATGGCCGGTGGAAACCCGCGCCGAGGTCCGGCGCACCGTGCAGGTTAACTGGTTGTCCTGCTGCGCCGAGGCCATTGTGCTGATTCGTCAGGCGGTGGTGGCCGGGCAGTGCGTGTGCTGGATTCGCAACACGGTGGACGACGCAATAGCCGCCTGGCAACAACTGTGCCAGTGCGATGAGATAGCGCCGGACGATGTGCTGCTGTTTCACAGCCGGTTTGCGTTTTGCGACCGCATGGCGATTGAAGACACCGCGGTTGAACGCTTTGGTAAACACAGTACCGGGCAAGCGCGGCGCGGCAAGGTGCTGATTGCCACGCAGGTGGTGGAGCAGTCGCTGGATATTGATGTGGACGTGATGATAAGTGACCTGGCGCCGGTAGATCTCGTGATCCAGCGGGCCGGGCGCTTGCAACGGCATATTCGCCGGGCAGACGGTAGCGGTAAACAGCCGGATGACGCTGCACCACAGCAGGATGATCGCGCCGCGCCAGTACTGTGGATACTGGCGCCGCAATGGCAGCCGGAGGCCGGGCGCGACTGGCTGGGCACCGAGTTGCGCGGTACCGGCGCGGTGTATTCGCATCAGGCGGTGTTGTGGCGTACTCAGGCGATATTGCGTGAGCGCGGCGCGCTGCGTATGCCGGAAGAGGCGCGTTTGCTGATAGACAGTGTTTATGAGCCGCGCATTGCCGCTCCCGCCGCGCTGGAAGACGGGGATTATCAGGCGCAAGGAAAACAGCTGGGTGATCGCACCGTTGCGGCGCAATCCTCGCTGACGTTTTCATTAGGGTATTGCATGGCGGCGGCTCAGCGTGGCTGGAGTGATGACGCAGAACTGTTTACCCGCGCCGGCGAGGAGTCGCAGGATATCTATCTGGCCTGGCGCGCTGACCATGACGATGCGTTGCCGCAGCCCTATGCCGGGGAAGGCGAGTTTGGCTGGGAAAAAAGCCGCCTGTCGGTACGCCGGAACTGGTGGCAGCAGCACCAAAAATCGTGGCCGACGCTACAGGGTGAGGCGCTGGAACGCTTTCGACAGCAACTGCACCGCCCCGGTGCCGAGGTATTGCTGCTGATGCCGGGTGAGGTGGCACCGTTTTATAGCGAACACTACGGTTTAATTTCCGAGTCTGACAGGTAAGTAGAATGCTGAAGATAGTCGCCTGTGTGCGGTGGCTGGGTTATCAGGGGAAACACAGGGGGAGGTTCCCGGAGGGACACCTCACCCCTGTGGTCGCCCCGACAGTCTCGGTGCCGAGAGGTGTCGGGGGCGTTTATCCCCGCTGGCGCGGGGAACACAGTTGGAATACTGCTATTGCTCGGTTTATCCCCCTGAATTGGGGGAACAGCATTAACTGTAGCAATTGTTGTCAGGTAGGAAAAATTAAACTTAGTGAAGTGTTATAGAAATCCTACTGTTGCTCTTGTTGAAATTCTACTATTGCTCTTGTTTTTTTTATGGAGTAAATTGCAACCAGGTGATTAGGTGACCCATTCAAAGGTGAACCGCTACCGAGGTCGCAGGAACACGCAATGAAGGGTCGAGTCGCATTGGTCATCATAGTTGTGTGCTCCGCGTTAGACAATCCTTGTTCAGGAGCTGAACATGCTTTTGCCAATATCCATAACAATTAATGTCCATGTTTACCGTTCTGGTACTAAAAACATGGAAAACGCAGCAACTTGTTCTACACCAAAATCCACCGGGAAACATCGGTGCCACTGGCGCGGACTCTGGCCGCGCGGAGGCAGAAAACAATAACAGGAATCATGACGACCTTACGGATGAGGCCTTGCTGAAGAGGTAGGTTCATGTTTTCACTGATTGACACACTCTGGTTACCCGTAGTGGATGCGGACGGGCGCCGCACCCGTATTTCTCCCCGTCAACTGGCCGACGACCGGATTATCGATCTGGCGTGTCCACGGCCTGATTTTCAGGGCGCAGCCTGGCAGTTGCTGATCGGTTTGCTGCAAACCGCCTACCCGCCACCGGATGTCGAAGTCTGGGAGGACATCTGGCGCGACGGGCTGGGCGAGGGCTGGATACAGGCGCTGGACAGCCTGGCGCCTGCGCTCCAGTTTGGCGCCGGCAAACCTGCGTTTATGCAGGATTTCTCGCCGCTGGCGGCTGACAACAGCCCGATATCCGGCTTACTGATCGATGCGCCGGGCGGCAACACCCTTAAGCTCAATAAAGATCACTTTGTCAAACGCGGTGCGGTAAACGCCATCTGCCCGCACTGCGCCGCGCTGGCGCTGTACACACTGCAAACCAATGCGCCGTCCGGCGGTGTTGGCCATCGGGTCGGCGTGCGCGGCGGCGGCCCGATTACCACCCTGTTGATGCCGCATGACGCGCACAGGCCGGTGCCGCTGTGGCGCAAATTGTGGGCCAACGTCACCCCCGGCGAGCGTGGGCATTGCGATGCGTCGGTATTCCCCTGGCTTACGGCTACCCGCACCAGCGAAGGCGACAAAGACAAGGTGACGCCGGAAAACGCGCACCCGTTGCAGGCGTTCTGGGGGATGCCGCGCCGCATCGAACTCGATTTCAGCCATACCGAATCCGGGCATTGCGACCTGTGCGGGGAGCATTCCGACGCACTGCTGACACACTACCGCAGCAAAAACTACGGCGTGCAGTATGAACACTGGAAACACCCGCTGACGCCTTATCGCCAGTCGCTTAAAGATGGCACGCTGCTCTCGCTCAAAGGTCAGCCGGGTGGGCTTTCCTACCGTGACTGGCTGGGGCTGGTGCTGGGCACCAAAGATACGCTAAACGAAATGCTGCCGGCCTACGTGGTAAGCCGTAACTTCCTGAATAAGCCATTGCGGAAACAGGTGGGGCTGTGGTGCTTTGGCTACGACATGGACAACATGAAAGCCCGCTGCTGGTACGAACACCGTATACCGGTATGGAAAGAGATTACTCCGGCGGTAAAAGACTATCTGCCGCTGGGCTTGCAGATGGCGCACGATGCTCAGCAACTGCTGCGTCAGTCGGTGAAAGCGGCCTGGTTTAGCCGCCCGAAAGACGTGGGGGGAGATTTCAGCTTCATCGATGTGTCGTTCTGGCAGGAAACCGAACAGCTTTTCCGGCAGCTCTATCGTTCTATTGCCGGTGGCAACTGCCCGGTCAAGTCGTTGAACGCCTGGCAGAATCAGCTCTATATGTACCTGATCGGCACCTTCGACCGGCTGACATTCGGCAACCCGGACCAGCAGGGCGACCTGACGCGAGCGGTAAAAGCGCGCAGCGAGATGTTGACACAGTTCCACAGACAAAAATCAATGAAACAGCTCAAAGGATTGCAACCTCAGGAGGAACCGGCGAATGGATAGAGGTAGTAAGGATAGTACCGCAACGCGGCTGGTGATAAATCCGCCAGCCGCGGAGAAAATAGATATATGGTTTAAGCAATTACAAAACCGGCATAACGAAAACCACAACGGACGGGCGGATCGGGCGGCGTTAAGGCGCGCCGCGGCCCCTTATGGCGCGCTGACCTGCCAGGGGTTTATGCGGCTGTCGAATATGCTGGCCGGAGTGATAGGCAATCAACCGCATCGACGGTTCGGTGTGGCGATATTTGCTGCGGTGGCGGCCCATGCCGACGGAAACAACGACAGGAAAAGTTTTGCCGCGCAACTGGGGGAAACGGTCAGTGCTGGCAGCGACCGGCGTTACCTGTCCGAACTGCGTTTTGAGCGGCTGCTGCGTGCGCAAACGCCGGAAGAACTGTGCCGCCTGCTGATTCGGGCGGTCAATATTCGCGGTAGCGCAGGCGTGAATCTGCCGTCGCTGGCTGATGGCATCCTGCTGTGGATGGATGAATGGCAGGCCCGGCAGCAAAACCTGCCTGCTGACCCCAACCCGCTGAAACGTAACGCAGTACGCTGGACGTGCGAATACCACCAGAAAACCCAGCAACCGGCACCGGATGCGATGCCATCCGCCATATCTGCACCGGAAGACGCCAACGGAAACCACCCGACCGACAACAAGGAACCGGCATGACCACCTTTATTCAACTGCATTTTTTAACGGCTTACGCGCCTGCTAACCTCAACCGCGACGATGCGGGTCGCCCGAAAACCGCTCTGGTCGGCGGAGTGGAGCGGCTGCGCGTGTCATCCCAGAGCCTCAAACGCGCCTGGCGTACCTCGGCGGTGTTTGAAAACGCATTGGGCGAACATATCGGTAAGCGCACCCGGCGGCTGGGGCGCGAGGTTTATCAGCAACTGCTTGATGGCGGCGTGGCGACCAAAACCGCCGAGGACGCAGCGAAGAAGATTGCCGGGCAGTTCGGCAAGCTGAAAAAAGAAGAGAAAAACAGTTCCGACCCGCTGGAGAAATTCGACATCGAGCAACTGGCGCACATCAGCGTGCCGGAGCGAGCGCGGATAGACCAACTGGTGAAGACGCTGATTGCCGAACCCCGCGAACCCAACAGCGAAGAGCTGAAACTGCTGTGCAAACAGGTGGCAAGCGTTGATATCGCGCTGTTTGGCCGTATGTTGGCTTCCAGCCCAGAATTCAACGTGGAAGCGGCCTGTCAGGTGGCGCACGCGCTGGGCGTCAGCGCGGTAACGGTGGAAGACGACTTCTTCACCGCGGTGGATGACCTTAACACCGGTGATGACAACAGCGGCTCTGCCCACATGGGCGAGCAGGGTTTTGCTTCGGCGCTGTTCTATCACTATATCTGCATCGACCGTGACCGGTTGCTGGAAAACCTCGACGGTGACGACGCGCTGGTGCAGCGCACGCTGCGGGCGCTGGGTGAAACTGCGCTCACTGTGTCGCCCACCGGCAAGCAGAACAGTTTCGCGTCCCGTGCTTATGCCTCTTACGTGCTGGCGGAGCGGGGAGCGGCGCAACCGCGTGCGCTGTCGGTGGCGTTCTTTACGCCGGTGCGTAGCGGGGAACCGCTGGAGGCGGCTATCAGCGCGCTGAAAAACCAGCAGGAGAAATTCAATCGCGCCTACGGCGCTGACGGCATGAGCGACTATGTGCTGAATGTCGAAGCCGGTGTCGGCAGCCTGCCGCAACTGTTGGATTTCATCAGCCAGTGAGGCCGGCATGACAGAGTATCTGGTGTTTCAGCTTTACGCGCCGCTGGCTTCGTGGGGGGAACCGGCGGTGGGCGAGGTGCGCCATTCTGCGCCGGTGCCGAGCCGTTCTGCGCTGCTGGGGTTATTGGCGGCGGCGCTCGGCATTCGGCGCGAAGAAGAAGAGCGACTGGCGCAGTTTAACGCGCACTACCGTTTTGCGTTCAGGCTGCTGTCCCGCCGTGAAGGCTGGTTGCGTGATTACCATACCGTGCAGATGCCGCGTGAAGACCGCAAACGGGTGCGCTACACCCGGCGTGACGAGCTGTGTTCAGACCCGGAGCAGGGGCTGGAAACGCTGCTGACTGCCCGTGAATACCGCTGCGATGCCTATTACCACGTGGCGGTGAGCGCTACCGAGGGCGCGCCCGTCACGCTCTCACAACTGGCGCAGGCCCTACGCACCCCGGTCTTCCCACTTTACCTTGGTCGTAAAAGTTGCCCACTGGCGTTGCCGCTGTCGCCGCATCTGTTGTGCGGTTCGCTGGCCGAGGTGTGGCAACAGGTTAAGAACACGCCATTGCTCAATGACCCGGCATTGGAGCCCATCAACCAACCGGATGGCAGTTGCTACTGGGAACCGGGAGAGGATGTTGCAGAGGGCGACGCGATGATGGAAGTGGTGCGCGGCGACCAGCCTGCCAGCCGTCGGCGCTGGCAGTTCACCACGCGGGTGCAGTACTACGGCGTACTGAAAGGAGGTCAGTAATGTTCTTTTCCAGAGTCACGCTGCAACCGGCGGCGTTGCCGTCGGCGATGGCGGAGAAATGGCTGACGTCGCCGGTTTATGCCAGCCATCAGTGGTTGTGGCAACTGTTCCCGCAGGAGCAGCAGCGCCGCTTTTTGTTCCGGCAGGACTGCCATACCGATGCCAGCCGCTATTACCTGCTCTCGGCCTGTGCGCCCCGACAGGATCACAACCTGTTTGTAGTGGACACCAAGCCGTGGCAACCGCAACTGAACGCCGGGATGCAACTGGCGTTTTCCCTGCGCGCCAACCCGGTGGTGACGCGCCAGAAAAAGCGCAGCGATGTGCTGATGGATGCTAAATATCAGGCTAAAGCACAAGGGGTAGACCCGGCGGAGATCTGGCCGCGTCAGCAGCAGGCCGCTGCCGACTGGCTGGCGCGTCAGGGAGAGCGCTGGGGGTTTGAGGTCAATGCCTGTCGCGTTGACGGTTATCAGCGTCAGCGGTGGTATAAACCGCAGCAGACGGAGCCGGTCAGCTTCAGCTCGGTGGATTTTGACGGCCTGCTACGCATTACCGACGCCGAACGTTTTGCGCAGGCGGTCAGCCAGGGGTTGGGGAAAAGCCGGGCGCTGGGTTGCGGACTGCTGTTGCTGCGTCGGGCGTAAGCGGGAGGTTGCCATGTCGTTTGTTCCGCTTAGCCCAATTCCGCTCAAAGACCGCACCTCGATGATCTTCCTGCAATACGGGCAGATCGACGTAGTGGATGGCGCGTTTGTGCTGATCGACAAAACCGGTGTACGAACCCACATCCCGGTTGGCTCGGTGGCCTGCATCATGCTGGAGCCGGGCACTCGCGTCTCCCATGCGGCGGCCAGGCTGGCAGCCACCGTCGGCACGCTGCTGGTGTGGGTGGGGGAAGCCGGGGTAAGGCTATACGCTGCCGGACAGCCGGGCGGCGCGCGTTCCGACCGGTTGTTGTATCAGGCCCGTCTGGCGCTGGATGAAGAATTGCGCCTGAAAGTGGTGCGGCGTATGTTTGAACTGCGCTTTGGCGAACCGGCGCCGAGCCGCCGTTCGGTGGAGCAACTGCGCGGCATTGAAGGCGCACGGGTGCGCCAGACCTACAGTTTGCTGGCAAAACAGTACGGCGTGAAATGGGATGGCCGCCGCTACGACCCAAAAGACTGGGCGCGTGGCGATAAGGTGAATCAGTGCATCAGCGCCGCGACCGCCTGCCTTTACGGCATTACCGAGGCGGCGGTACTGGCGGCAGGTTATGCGCCCGCCATCGGTTTTATCCACAGCGGCAAGCCGTTGTCGTTTGTGTACGACATTGCCGACATCATCAAGTTTGACGGCGTGGTGCCTAAGGCGTTCGAGATTGCCGCTCGCAACCCGCTGGAGCCGGATCGTGAGGTGCGGGTGGCCTGCCGCGATATTTTCCGCAGCCAGCAAACGCTGGCCAAACTGATTCCTTTGATTGAAGACGTGCTGGCTGCCGGCGAAATTGAGCCGCCACAGGCACCGCCAGATGCACAACCGCCGGCCATTCCCGAACCGACACCCTTTGGCGACGCCGGGCATCGGGGGCATGGCGGATGAGTATGCTGGTGGTGGTGACGGAAAACGTGCCGCCGCGCTTGCGCGGTCGGCTGGCGGTCTGGTTGCTGGAGGTGCGCGCCGGGGTGTACGTGGGCGACACCTCGCGCCGGGTACGGGAAATGATCTGGCAACAGGTGGTGGAACTGGCTGAACAAGGCAATGTGGTAATGGCCTGGGCCACTAACACTGAGTCCGGTTTTGAGTTCCAGACGGTCGGTGAAAATCGCCGGATGCCGGTGGATCTCGATGGACTGCGGTTAGTCTCTTTTCACCCTGTTGAAAATCAGTGAGTTAGTGTTCTTTAACAACCGGGAAAAATCGGTGGAATTTTCCTGCCTTTAAAATACCTTATAAAACAGGTATATATTTTTAGAGTGTTCCCCGCGCCAGCGGGGATAAACCGGGGGAATCCGGCGAACGTTACACCATGCTGGAGTGTTCCCCGCGCCAGCGGGGATAAACCGCAATAGTTTACTTTCACAGGCAAACAAAAGCAGTGTTCCCCGCGCCAGCGGGGATAAACCGGACGTTTTCATAGACTTAACGATGTGGCGTGAGTGTTCCCCGCGCCAGCGGGGATAAACCGAGATACGCACAAGGAAATCAAGGTGTATGTGCGTGTTCCCCGCGCTAGCGGGGATAAACCGCTATCGCAGCACGAAAAGAGGACCGCAGAAAGGTGTTCCCCGCGCCAGCGGGGATAAACCGAATCTAACAACGCGTTTCGCGTTCGCCGTAACGTGTTCCCCGCACCAGCGGGGATAAACCGTAGACGTAATCACCAACGTGGCTGGACTGCCAGTGTTCCCCGCGCCAGCGGGGATAAACGCTTTATCAAAAAGGGACTGCTGAAGCGCCAGAGGCACCCTTTGGGGAAGGGTGCCTCTGGTTTGTTGTTGACGGCAAACGGCGTTAAAAACGCTGCTTAAAAGGAATGCCAGTCATCCTCGCTGCCTGCCGTTTTGCGTGATGACGCCGCCGGTTTTAAGGCCAGCGTTTTGGCTGGAGCAGGGGAGGCTGAAAGCATTGGTCTGCTGCTGGGTTGGTGATAAGCGTCAGCCCTTGTGCCGCCCAAATGGAAGATACTAACCACCTGTTTTAACTGCTCTGCCTGCTGCTGCAAGGCTTGTGTCGCGTTATTGCCTTCTCTCACCAGTGAGGCGTTTTGCAATGTGGTCTGTTCCATCTTATTGATGGCCATATTCACCTGTTCGATGCCAAGTGACTGCTCCTGGCTGGCGATGCTGATTTCACCTACCAGTTCGCTCACTTTGCGCACCCCATCCACAATCCCCTGAATGGATGCACCGGCTTTTTCCACCAGTCGGTTCCCCGCGTCCACGGTTTCTACGGAATGGCTAATCAGTTCTTTGATTTCTCTGGCGGCGGAAGCGCTGCGTTGGGCCAGGCTGCGTACTTCGCTGGCTACTACTGCAAATCCACGGCCCTGTTCGCCGGCACGAGCCGCTTCAACCGCCGCATTGAGCGCCAGAATATTGGTCTGGAAAGCGATGCTGTCGATAACGCCGATAATATCGACGATTTTCTTCGAAGAACTATCGATAGCGCCCATGGTTTGCACCACTTCGCCCACCAGTTGACCACCGGATTGAGCCTGATTGGCGGTGTCTTGCGCCAACTGGCTGGCTTGTCTGGCGTTATCGGCGTTTTGTTTAACGGTTGAGGTGAGCTGTTCGATAGACGCTGCGGTTTCCTGCAGTGCTGCGGACTGTTCTTCGGTGCGGTTGGAGAGATCCTGATTGCCCACCGAAAGCTGAGACGATGCACCGGCAATGGCTTCAGACCCTTCGCGCACGTCGCCGACTACGGTGCGTAACTGAGACGTCATTTCATGTAGCGCGTGTTGCAACTGCGCCAGCTCATCGCGGCCTTGCGCGGAAATCATTTCGGTCAGATCACCCTTGGCGACGGCATATGTCACCTGTACCGCTTTTTGCAACGGCTGCACAATGCTGCGGGTCAGTACCCAGGCGAGCACGGAGCCGATGATAGTAATCAACGCCCCAAGTATGCCAAGAAAGAAATAGCTGCTCCTGGCGCGTTCGCTAATCTCCACCTGCATCCGGTCAATGCCGTTGCGTTGATAGTCGCGCAAGGTGTTCATGCTTTTTTGGTATTCAACAGAGATAGGCAGCAGCTTTTGTTCAAAGGCTTGTTTAGCCTGTTCAGCGTTCCCTGCGGCCTTAGCGCTGAAAATTTCATCTCGCGCTTTGATATAGGCCTGACGGTCAGCGTTTAATTTATCCAGCAGCGCCTTTTCTTCATTCAATGACACCAGCTCGGTAAATTTTTCTACACGTTCATTGTTCTCTTTGGTGGCCTTGGCGTTATCTGCTGCGAAAACCTGCGCCAGCGAGGGGTCACTGCTGCGCGCGGTGGCGGTGGTTCGCTGTATACCGGCGGAAAGCGTCGCCGCCCAGTCCGCCACCAGCCGCTCTTTGCGCAGAGGGACTTGCATGATGCGCTCAGCATTCTGGGTAATTTGGTTTAGCTGATAAATGCCGCTGGCAAGCATGATCAACGAAAACGCGATAAGTATCCCAAACCCCACTGATAGCCGAATACCAATTTTGTAGTTTTTCATTTTCTCTCCTGGGTATTTCTGCAACTGGTTGTCAGATTCCCAATATGTACAACGTAACGGATATATTTAATAAACTGTAAAAGCAGATATTCTCAGGTGAATCGGTTCTGCTGACTTGTTTTGTGTTATTTCCCCTTGCGATATGTCCGATTGCCTATGTCATAACGACGTGATGATTAGGTCGATATGTTTCTCCCCGGTACCGCCTTTTCGCAGTCCGAACGATGTAAAACACGTTGCTTTAATTCGATTTTTACTTCTATACCCGTCATACTTCAAGTTGCAGGTGTGTTGGCTGCGTTCGCTCACCCGAATCACTTACTAGAGTAAGCTCATCGGGATTCACTCTCTTGCCGCCTTCCTGCAACTCGAATTATTTTGGGTATATCCAATTGTTTTCTTAATCCAATGTCTTTCTTAATCCAATTATAGCTACTTGCTGAGTTTTTCACCTTTAATGCGGTAATGCTTATTATTAGTAGTGGTAAAGGGCTGTTATATAATTGGTTTCCGGTATGTTAAATACCAGGTTGTATCCCCTTATTTCTCCACGGTCAGTCGTATGATTTTATTTAGGATACAGATAGTGGAGAAAATCAAAGCCTTATTGAGTAATGTTTTATTCGCTTCACATTTTTTCAATAATCTGCTGTCGGTCGTGCTGAATGGTAAGGTGGTATCAGACCGAAGGCAGAATAACCGGAATAAGTTGCAATTAACGGTATGTTTTTGCCGTTATGCTTTCTGTGCCCGCAGTATTACTCCACTGGGTGCGCGGTCCGTGTGCACTCTGGCGGCGATGATTATGCCGACCGGGGGAGACTCTGTTTGAGCATAGCACTAAAATTTCCCTTTATGTGAAGATGTTATCCGTTTTTTCTATCAATGAAGGGTAGAATAGCCGTGTAATAGGTCCGTATTTTGCCCTGGAAGTGGCATGTTATGCAGTTCACGATGACAGGGACTGATGCTATCCGGTCAGGCAAGGATTAACGACATTCCACCCGGAGAGAGGCCGTGGAAGCAGAGAATACCTTGGGAGTCATTTCCCGCTATCTGAAGAAGTTGCATGTGCTGACGCTGTGTGTCAGCGATGATGATGAGTTATGGTGCGCTAACTGTTTTTATGTGTTTGATGATGAAAAGATTGCTTTTTATCTGATGACGGAGCCGGATACCCGGCACGGCGAGATCATGCGGCGCTGTCCGAAGGTGGCGGGCACGGTCAATGGGCAGCCAAAGAGCGTGCTGCTGATTAGAGGCGTGCAGTTTTTAGGTGAGATCAGTCGGTTGACGGGCGAGGAAGAAGCGCAGGCGCGCAGCCGCTATAACGTGCGCTTCCCGATTGCGCGCAGCAGCGGTGCGCCGGTCTGGAAGCTGTTGCTTAACGAAATGAAAATGACGGACAACGCGCTGGGGTTTGGAAAGAAGCACCTTTGGCGGCGCAACACGGTGGTGGAAGCACTGTAACCCATCCCCAGCGTTAGTGATTGTTGCCGTTGGTGTGTGCGCCACACGGCTGGCCTGCGCTGAGACGTATTAGCGCAGGTGATGAATCACCTGATTACGGCTGCCACGCCACATTAGCGTCAAATCCCGTTGTTCCTGCACGAAGCGACCATCCACCAGGACATTGATCAGGTCTACCACGTTGCGCTGTTCCGGCGTCAGTTCATCCAGCCGGTAGCCGGTCCACATCCAGATGTTTTTACCGGGACATTCGTCATGCACCCGTTGCAACAGCCGCAACACATCAGGCACGTTTTGCGGGTGCAGCGGGTCGCCGCCTGACAGCGACAGCCCTTGCAAAGGCAGGTCGGTATTTTGCAGATCGGCGATGATGCGATCTTCCATTTCCTGTGTGAAAAGGTGCCCGGAGTTCAGTCGCCAGGTGCTCTGGTTATAGCAGCCGGGGCACTGATGTTCGCAGCCTGCCACAAACAGCGTACAGCGTGTTCCCGGACCGTTGACCACATCCACCGGATAGTATTGATGGTAGTTCATAGCGATGACCGTCCAAAAAGCCGCCCGTCGGGCGGCATCAGCTTAACGCTGCAATCGTGCACGGACCGCGCCCACCGAGCGCACCGCGCAGACTGTCAGCCCAGTTGCCCACTGGCAAGGTGTTTTACCCGGCGTTTGACCTCTTCCTGCTTGCCGGCATTAAACGGACGCGCATCCGGGCTGCCCAGATAGCCGCACACCCGCCGTGTTACCGAGACGCGCGAGGCGTCGTGATTACCGCACTGCGGGCAGGTAAAGCCTTTGCTGGTACAGTTGAACTCGCCGGTAAAACCGCACTCGTAGCACTCGTCGATTGGCGTATTGGTGCCGTAATAAGGGACGCGGGTGTAGCTGTAGTCCCATACGTCCTCCAGCGCCTTGAGATTGTGCTGCAGGTTAGGATACTCGCCGTAACAGATAAAACCGCCATTTGCCAGCGGCGGATAAGGGGCCTCAAAGTCGATCTTCTGATATGGATTGACCTTTTTCTCCACGTCGAGATGGAAGCTGTTGGTGTAGTAGCCCTTGTCGGTGACGCCAGCCACTACGCCGAATTCAGCCGTATCCAGACGGCAGAAACGGTCGCACAGGTTTTCGCTTGGCGTACTGTAGAGGCTGAAACCATAACCGGTTTCTTCCTTCCAGCTTTCGGTGGCGGCCTTCAGGTGCGCGACAATCGCCACCGCTTTCTGCCGCAGGGTTTCATCATCAAACACGTGCACCTGATTGCTGAACAACGCGTTGATGGTTTCGTGAACCCCGATATAGCCCAGTGAAATAGATGCGCGGCCATTCTTGAAAATCTCGGCGATATTGTCGTCTGCTTTCAGGCGTACGCCACAGGCCCCTTCCATATAAAGTATAGGCGCTACACGGGCTTTTACATTTTCCAGCCGCGCGATACGCGTCATCAGTGCTTTTTTCGCCAGCAGCAGTCGCTTGTCCAGCAATTGCCAGAAGCGCGCTTCATCACCCTGGGCTTCCAGCGCGATACGCGGCAGGTTGAGGCTGATGACGCCCAGGTTGTTGCGGCCATCGTGGATCTGCTCGCCGTTTTCTTCGTACACTCCAAGGAAGCTGCGGCAGCCCATCGGCGTTTTGAACGAACCGGTGACGTTAACCACCTGATCGTAATTGAGAATATCCGGGTACATGCGCTTGCTGGCGCATTCCAGCGCCAGTTGTTTGATGTCGTAATTCACATCGCCCGGCTTGTGGTTGACGCCGTCGCGGATGGCGAACACCAGTTTCGGGAACACCGCCGTTTTGTGGTTTTTGCCAAGCCCGGCGATGCGATTACGCAGGATGGACTGTTGAATCAACCGTGACTGCCAACTGGTGCCTAGACCGAAGCCGAAGGTGACGAACGGCGTCTGGCCGTTGGCGGTGTGCAGGGTGTTGACTTCATATTCCAGCGACTGGAAGGCGTCGTAGCACTCTTTTTCGGTACGGCTGCGCGCGTAGTCTTCGGCGTTGGGAATCTGCCATTCGTGGGCGACGGCACTGTGTTTTTCATGGCTGGCGGTAACGAACGGCGCCAGAATTTCATCAATACGGTTGATGGTGGTGCCGCCGTAGATATGGCTGGCGACCTGCGCGATGATCTGCGCGGTGACCGCGGTAGCGGTGGAGATAGACTTCGGCGGCTCGATTTCCGCGTTGCCCATCTTGAAGCCCTGCGTCAACATGCCGTTGAGGTCTATCAGCATACAGTTGAACATCGGGAAGAACGGCGAATAGTCGAGGTCGTGGTAGTGAATCTCGCCGCGTTCGTGAGCCAGCACCACGTCGCGCGGCAGAATGTGCTGTTTGGCGTAATGTTTGGCGACAATGCCCGCCAGCAGGTCGCGTTGAGTAGGGATGACTTTGCTGTCTTTATTGGCGTTTTCGTTGAGCAGGGCCATATTGCTCTGTTCCACTAATCCGCGGATTTCCTGATTTAACTGGCCCTGACGCTCGCGCGCCACATCACGATCATGGCGGTATTCAATATAGGTGCGCGCCAGTTGCTTGTATTTGCCGGACATCAGCAGGTTTTCCACCGCGTTTTGGATCTCACGAATATCAACGCGCGCTTTCCCTTGCATCTGCTGGGCGACGGCACCGGCAACGGTGGCACAGTAGTCCGCATCATCCACGTCAGCGGCTTTGGCCGCTTTGAGGACCGCGTCATTGATTCGGTTTTCGTCAAAAAGTACCTGACATCCGTCTCGTTTAATCACTACTGGTTTCATGTTGTTCCTCGGTGTGTTTCCTTTGTTAAGGTTATCCACAGGAAAAAGCCGCAACTGACAACGGGTACAGAGGTTGTGGATGCTTTGTGGATAAACACAATATGTGGGTTCTTGAAAAAGGATAGACACTATATATTGAATTCGCCTGTAAGGGGGGGCAGTTTTATTGCGCTAAAATTGACCTGGCTCAAGGAAATTGGAGCATCGTAGAGAAATCAGTCTTGAACAAATAATAAACAAAAATGACTGGGTGCGCTGCCAGCCCCGCCACCACTGGCCTGATGACAGTCTGTGCTTTTGGCTATCAAGGCATCTAGACATCTATATGGGGTTTTTGTATGGTGGCAGAAGATTTTTTTACGTAATGACGTGATGAAGGAAAGACGATGTCAAACAACGTGCTGATTCTGGACGGAGGAATGGGTCGTGAACTGGCTCGCATTGGTGCTCCTTTTCGTCAGCCGGAGTGGTCGGCGCTGGCGCTGATGGAGTCGCCGCAGTATGTGCGTCAGGTACATGACAGCTTTATTGCTGCCGGCGCGCAGGTGATTACCGCCAACAGCTATGCCGTGGTGCCTTTTCATATTGGCGATGCGGAGTTTAACGCTCGTGGTCAGGCGCTGGCGGTGCTGGCCGGGCAACTGGCGCGTCAGGCGGCGGATGCCGTGTCGCACCCGGTGCGTGTCGCCGGTTCGCTGCCGCCGGTGCTGGGGTCTTATCGTCCGGATTTGTTCAACGTCGCTGCCGCGACGCCGATTCTGAAAACACTGATCGATGCCCTGAACCCCTACGTGGATGTGTGGCTGGCGGAAACGCAAAGCTCGCTGGCGGAAGTGGCGCTGGTGCGTGAACTGCTGGCGAATGACCCGCGTGAACTGTGGCTGTCATTTACGTTGCAGGATGAACTGGATGCTGACGGTCATGCCCGCCTGCGCTCTGGTGAAACCGTGGCCGCCGCCGCGCAGGAGGCCGCCCGCCTGGGGGCAGCTAACCTGCTGTTCAACTGTAGCCGCCCGGAAGTGATGGCGTCGGCGGTGGCGCAGGCGAGTGCGACGCTGAAAGCACAACCTGCCGCGATGGGGGTGGGCGTGTATGCCAATGCCTTCGAGCCTGACGATAACCAGCGTGGCGCGAACGAAGGACTGAGCCGCTTGCGCACTGATACGCACCCGGAAGGCTACCTGCAATGGGCGCAGGAATGGGTGGCGCAGGGGGCGTCGATAGTCGGCGGCTGCTGCGGCATTGGCCCGGAACACATCGCCCGTCTGGCACAGGCGTTCAACCGTCAGGGGTAATCCCGGCGGTTATTTTTATAACGATAATAACCATCCTTAACGGATAAGCATTCTAGGAAGGGAACACAATATGAATCGTCGCCATTTTATTAAGAGCGCCTGCGCCCTGTCCGTCGCGGCGGCCACTACCGGCTGGCCGCTGAGCGCTGCCTGGGGAGCGGACGCGGTTGCACAACCGAAAAAAGGTGGCCACCTGATTGTCGGGGTGGATAACGCCTCCAGCACTGACCGTCTCGACCCGGCATTTTGGTTCGAAACTTATATGTATTTCGTGGGTTCCCAACTGTTTAATAACCTGCTGGAACTGGATGAAAAAGGCGAACTGGTGCCGTCGCTGGCCGAATCCTGGGACAGCAAAGACGGTGGTCGCACCTGGGTGTTGACTATTCGCAAAGGCGTGCAGTTTCATGATGGCCGCACGCTCAGCGCCAAAGACGTGATCTACTCGCTCAATCACCACCGTGGCGAGAAATCCAGCTCGTCGGTGAAAGGCTATCTCGACCCGGTGGTGACGATGGACGCTACCGGCAGCCATGAAGTGACCATCCGCCTGAGCGAACCGAACGTGGAATTCATCGCGCTGCTGAGCGATGTGCACTTTGCCATTACCCCGGAAAACGAAAGCTTTGACAAAGGCATCGGCACCGGCGCTTTTATTCTGGAAAGCTTCCAGCCGGGTGTGCGCACGCTGGTGAAACGCAACCCGAATCACTGGAACAGCGAGCGCGGCCATGTCGATTCAGTCGAAACGCTGGCAATGAACGACTCCACCGCCCGTGTGGCGGCGCTGGTGAGTGGGTCGGCGCATATCATCAACCGCGTCAATCCGCGCATCGTCGGTCGCATTCAGAACATGCCGACCCTGCAACTGTTACGCTCGCGTGACAGCCAGATTTTCACCTTCCCCGGTTTGAGCAATGTCGCACCGTTCAACAATGAAGATGGCCGACTGGCGCTGAAATACGCGATTGATCGCCAGCAGATTATCGATACCGTGTTGGGCGGCTACGCCAGCGTTGCCAACGACAATCCGATTTTTCCGTCTAACCGTTACTTCGCCAAAGACATTCCCCAGCGTCCGTACGACCCGGAAAAAGCCAAATGGCACTGGCAGAAAGCCGGTTTCAGCGGCCCACTGACGCTCTCTGTCGCTGATGCCGGTTTCCCCGGCGCGGTGGATGCCGGTCAGTTGTATCAGGCGTCGGCACAGAAAGCCGGTATTACGCTCAATGTGGAGCGCGAGCCGGATGATGCTTTCTGGGACAATGTCTGGATGAAAAAACCGTTTGTCTCCTCCAACTGGTCGGTACGTCCGACTGCCGACGCGTTGCTGTCGCTGGTGTTCACCAGTCAGGCACCGTGGAACGAATCAGCCTGGAAGAACGATTCTTTCGATCAGTTGGTGCGTGCGGCGCGTGGTGAAGTCAACGAAGATAAGCGCCGTCAGATCTATCACGATATTCAGGTGATGCTGGTGGACAACAGCAGCGAAATCATTCCGCTGTACGCCGACGCGCTTGACGCCTGCAGTACCAACGTGAAGGGATTGAATGCCATTCCGGGCTTCCCGCTGAGCGGCAACCGTGCAGCGGAAAAAGTGTGGCTGGCCTGAGGCAGGTAACGTGACGATGTTTCACCGATGGACGGGGCTTTATCACTGGGCTGACCGTTACCCGTTGTTGACGTTGATCCTGCGGCGTTTGCTGGCGGGGGTAGCGATGGTAGCTGTCGTATCGGCGCTGATTTTCGTCGGTATCCAACTGTTGCCGGGCAATGCCGCCACCGCCATTCTGGGACAGACGGCGACGCCGGAAGCGGTGCGGGCGCTCAATGCCCAACTGGGGTTGGATCAACCCGCGTTTTCCCGTTATATCGGCTGGCTGTGGGGCGTGATCGGCGGCGATTTCGGCCAGAGCTTTACCAGCCGTCGGGCGATTGCGCCGGTGCTGGCCTGGCGGCTTGAAAATACGCTGTTTCTGGCCGGGTGCACGGCGGCGGTGGCAGTGCCGCTGGCGCTGCTGATAGGCTTCCTGTCGGTGCGTTATCAGGGCAGTTGGCTGGATCGGCTGCTCAATCTGTTTGCCCGTGTCGCGGTGGCGTTGCCGGAGTTTTTCTCCGGCTATCTGCTGATTCTGATTTTTTCCATCACCCTGTTCTGGCTGCCAAGCAACAGCAGCATCAGCAACGCTATGCCGCTCGGCGCACATTTGACCGCCATCGCGCTGCCGTGCCTGACGCTGGTGCTGGCGGTGCTGGGGCACATGAGCAACATGACCCGTGCGGCGCTAATCAGCGCTCAAAATGCGGCCTATGTCGATACGGCATTGCTGAAAGGGGTGTCGCCTTCGGCTATTCTGCTGCGCCACGTACTGCCTAACGCCTGGGGACCGATCATCAATGTGATTGTGCTTAATCTCGCCTACCTGATGGTAGGCGTGGTGATCGTCGAAAGCGTGTTTGTTTACCCTGGGCTTGGGCAGTACATGGTCGATAGCATCAGTAAACGCGACATGCCGGTGATTCAGGGCTGCGCGCTGGTGCTGGCGACGATTTACATCCTGCTTAATCTGCTGGCGGATGTGGTATCGCTGATGGCGAATCCACGTCTGCGCCATGCCCGGCGGTAATGCCGTCAACTGAATGGATATCTGTACATGCCTGCTGTGAAACCTTCCGTAGTACTCGGCTTGCTGGGGCTGGGCCTGTTTATTGGCGTGGCGCTGTTGGCGCCCTGGATTGCGCCTTACCCGGTCGATAAGGTGGTTGGCGGCGCCTGGTTGGGCCCGATGCCGCAGGCGTGGCTCGGCACCGACAATATCGGTCGTGACCTGTTTTCCCGTTTGATTTGGGGAACGCGTACCTCGCTGGCGGTGACTGCGCTGGCGGCAGCACTGGCGTTTGTGCTGGGAGCCGGGCTGGGTTTTTGGGCTGGGGTATGCGGCGGCTGGGTCGATCAACTGATTTCACGCATCAACGATGTGCTGATGGCGATCCCGACGCTGATTCTGGCGTTGGTGGTGTTGGCGATGCTGCCGAAAAGTACCTTTATCATCATTCTGGTGCTGGGCGTGCTGGAAGCCACCCGTGTGCTGCGGGTAGCGCGTTCGCTGGCGGTGGATATCGCCACCCAGGAGTTCATTGAGGTGGCGCGGCTGCGCGGCGAGTCGATGGGCTGGATTCTGTGGCGCGAGATTTTGCCGAATGCGCGCAACATGCTGGTGGCGGAGTTTGCACTGCGTTTTATCTTTATTTTGCTGTTCCTGTCGGCGCTGTCGTTTCTGGGATTAGGGATTCAGCCGCCGACCGCCGACTGGGGCGGGCTGGCGCGCGATAACAAAGACGGCATTCTGTTTGGCGTGTGGGCGGCGTTGGTGCCGGGGGCGGCCATTGCTCTGCTGGCGGTGTCGCTCAATGTGGTGGCCGACTGGCTGCTAAGCCGTGACGGGCGCAACTGGCGCGGAGGCCATCATGAGTGAGTTGCTGCGGGTTGAACAGTTGTGCGTAACAGCGGGCGGTCGGGCACTGGTGCAGGACATCAACTTTACCCTCAATAAAGGGGAAGTACTGGGGTTGATTGGTGAATCCGGCGCCGGTAAGTCCACTATCGGCCAGGCGATTCTCGGTCACTGTCGCCATGGAATGCGTATCGAAAGTGGGCACATCTGGTTTCAGTGCGGCGATAACAGCAGCGATCTGGCGACGTTATCAGAGCGGCAGCTACGCCGGGTGCGCGGTGCGCGCATCGCGTATGTGGCGCAGTCCGCCAGCGCCTCGTTCAACCCGGCGCAGCGTATCGGCGAACAGGTGATTGAAGCCGCGGTGCGTCATGGCGTGCTGTCGCGCCGGCAGGCGATTGCACGGGCAATCGAACTGTTTACCCAACTGTCGTTGCCGGAGCCGCAAACCTTCTTCCAGCGTTATCCGCATCAGGTATCCGGCGGGCAGTTGCAGCGCGCGATGATGGCGATGGCGATGTGTGCCGGTCCCGATTTGATTATTTTTGACGAACCGACCACCGCGCTGGATGTCACCACCCAATTGGGGGTGCTCAATGCGATTGATGAGATTATCCGCCTGACCGGCGTGGCCGCGTTGTATATCAGTCATGATCTGGCGGTGGTGGTGCAACTCAGCCACCGCATCATGGTGTTGCGCCATGGCCGTCAGGTAGAGATCGGCGACACGGCGTCGCTGTTGGCAAACCCAACTGAAACGTATACCCGCGAACTGTTACAGGCACGCGGTGAACCCAAAGCGCCGCAACCGGCAACAGACGACCTGCTGTTGGATGTCCGCCATCTTGGCGCACGTTACCAACAGCAACCGGTGTTGCAGGATGTGTCGCTACAGCTGGCGCGTGGGCGTACGCTGGCGGTGATCGGTGAATCCGGTTCCGGCAAATCGACGCTGGGGCGAACCCTGTGTGGCCTGCTGGAGCCAGCAGGCGGCGAGATTCGGCTCAATGGCGACGCGTTGCCGCCGAAACTGGCGCAGCGCACTCGTGCTCAATTGCGATCGATCCAGATGATTCACCAGCACCCGGACACCGCGCTCAATCCGCGTCTGCCAGTCGGCGTGCAGATTGAACGGTCGATGGTGTGCCTGACCGAACTTGACGCCGCCGCACGACGTTTACGCGTCAGTGACTTGCTGCATCAGGTTGGATTGCCTGCGGAGATGGCGCAGCGTTATCCCACTGCGCTGTCTGGCGGTCAAAAACAGCGGGTCTGTATTGCCCGTGCGCTGGCGGCGCAGCCGTCGCTTATCATCTGCGACGAGCCAACCTCCGCGCTTGACCCGCTGGTGGCCCGTGACGTGCTCGCGCTGCTGCGCCAGATTCAGCAGGAAACCGGCGTCGCCTACCTGTTCATCACCCATGATTTGCATGTGGTGCGCGAAGTGGCCGACACCGTGGCGGTGCTGCGTCATGGTCATATTGTCCGGCAGGGACCAGTGATGCAAGCGCTGTCGCCGCCACTGGACGACTACACGCAGCAACTGCTGCTGGCGGTGCCGGAAATGCGCTGCGACTGGCTGCGGGATGTGATGGCTAACCAAAGCGCGGTATTGCCGTAATCAAATACGTGGTGGGTATAAGCGTATCATCCGTTCATACCGGGCAAGTACCCGGTATGACACCAGAGATATTGAGGATCGCGGTTTCGGCGGTACTTTACTCTTGTGCCGGAAACGGCGGCAACTGCCGGAAGGTGTTCAGCAGCCCTTCCGACCAGGCTTTACGAATGACGATGAAGTAAGGGTCGTTTTCGGTGATGCGGCGCTGTTCGCTGATATCAAAGCTGCCAGCACGGTATATCATCACATCCAGCGGCAAGCCGACCGACAGGTTGCTGCGCAATGTTGAGTCAATCGAAATCAGTGCACAGCACATCGCCTGTTCCAGCGGGGTATCTACCGTTAGCACCCGGTCGATAATCGGCTTGCCGTATTTGCTTTCGCCTATCTGGAAATAGGGCGTATCGGCAGTGGCTTCAATGAAATTCCCTTCCGGGTAGATATGGAATAGCCGGGGGGCTTCATCGCCAATCTGGCCGCCGAGCAACAGGTTGCAGCCAAAATTGGTGGTGCTGCCGCTTTGCTGGGCCAGACTGTCGCGGTGGATAACCTCGCGCACGGTTTCACCCACCAGTGTGGCGGCTTCATACAACGTACTGGTTTGCATCAGGTTGGGCGTGTGCTGGGCGTGGATACGCGCTTTGAGCAGGCTGATGATGCTTTGGGTCGTAGCAAGATTGCCCGCCGACTGGATAACCAAAACCCGTTCCCCTTCCTGATGGAATACATGAAGCTTTCTGAAGGTCGCAATGTGATCAACCCCCGCATTGGTGCGGGAGTCGGAAGCAAAAACCAGCCCGTCAGACAGACGCATGGCCACACAGTAGGTCATACAGTACCTTTTTAGCGATTTTACCGACTAAACGAAAACAGGAACCATCGTTCTCGTCACTGCTGCTGTTGCACCTGTTGCTGGCGTACGAACAGGCTTACCGCCGCCTCTGAGAACATCTCTTCACATCCGCCGCCAAGGCGGCTGCCGCGCACCGGGCAGGCATCCAGATAATCCATCCCTACCGCAAGGCGCAAATGCTGATTGAGCTTGCGGGTGTTGTTGGTGATGTCAAAACTGTGCCAGCGCTCGTTGAGCCACACCTCAGCCCAGGCGTGCATAGCGACATGCGTGGTATCCCGGCTATAGACATAACCGCTGACGTAACGCGCTGGAATGCGCAGGCTGCGGCAGCAGGCCAGAAATACATGGGTGTGATCCTGACAAACACCTTTGCCTTTGGCAAACGCGACGCAGGCCGTATCTTGCACTTGCGTTGCGCCGGGAGTATACGGCATTTTCAGCTGTAATTCCGCCATCAACGTTTCCAGGCTGCTGACGGGGTCAGCTTCCTGATAATAGCGCTGGGCGAAGGTCCGGATCGCCTCATCCGCTTCAGTCAGCGCAGTGCTGCGTAAAAACACCAGTGGTGACAGTCCATCCTCCCCCTCCCATGTCTCTTCTGCATTATCGGCGATTTCCACCACACCCTGAGCGTGGATCAGAATATCGTGATGCGGGTTATCCAGCGTCAACACATGCATCAGATTGCCGTAAGCATCGGTGGTGGCGACGGCGGGCGTGGGCAGCGTCAGTTTCCACTCCCGAATATGCTGGCGGGCAGAGCTTTGCGGCGTCAGTCGCAGGTACTGGGTGCTGAATTTCACCTCTTCATCGTAACGATAGTGGGTCAGGTGATTGATGGTCAGTTTCATAGCGCCTCCAGATAGGTATGACGAATACTGTCAGCCAGTTCGTTGATTTTGGTGAGGAAACGGTTGAGGTAGTGTTGCAGGTCATCGGCCAGTATGTCGTCGAGCGAACCGAAGCGCAGTTCTACGTGCAGCAGATGCGCCAGCCGCTGTGGGATGCGTGCTCTTTCGCTGCCGATCATCTCCAGTTGTTGCACCAGATCGCCCACGCAGGCATGTAGCGAACGCGGTACGTCATTGCGCAATACCAGCAGTTCGGTGACGGTTTCCCGGCTGATGGGCTGGCGATAGATGCTGTGGTAGGCTTCGCGGGCGCTCACCGCACGCAGCAGGGTATCGAGCCGGTAGTATTCGCGCACCGGGTCCAGGTCGTTATTGAGTTGCTGATCCTTGATGGTCAGTAGCTGGGCGGTAGCGAACGACCGTTCGATCAAGGTACCGATACGAATAAAACATTGGGCGTCGTTACGCAGCAGGGTGCCGAACATCGCGCCGCGAAACAGATGCGCGCGCTCTTTCACCCAGTCGAAAAAGGCGTCGATGCCTATCTTATCAACACCGGACTGGCGCAGATTGCGGATGTCGATGCGGGTGGTGTTGATGCACTCCCACACCTCGGATGACAGGCTGCCACGCACCGCGTGCGCATTGTTCCACGCCATTTCGATGCAACTGTAGATGCTGCTGGGGTTATGGCTATCCAATGCGAAGAAGTTCAGCAGATTGTTCATGGTGAAGCGGGCGTAGCGCTGCTGAAACAGATCATGGGTGAACGTCAGGTTGAGCGGCAGCGCCAGATCATGCTGCTGCTGGCTGTGGCGCGGCATCATCGACAGTTTGTAGGTGACGTCCAGCACGCGGGCGACGCTCTCTGCCCGTTCCAGATAACGGGCCATCCAGTAAAGTTCGCTGGCAGTACGGCTTAGCATGATTCGTCCTCCTCCATCACCCAGGTGTCTTTAGTGCCGCCGCCTTGCGAGGAATTCACCACCAGCGAGCCTTCCGTCAGTGCTACGCGGGTCAGACCGCCGGGTACCAGCCGGATCTCCTCGCCATACAGCACAAACGGGCGCAGGTCGATATGACGCGGGGCCAGTCCTTCCTCGACGAATGTCGGGCAGGTGGAGAGCGCCAGCGTATCCTGAGCGATGTAGTTGCCGGGGTTGGCCAGCAGCCGTTGACGGAAATCGTCGATTTGCTGGCGGGTGGATTTGGGACCGACCAACATACCGTAGCCTCCTGCGCCGTGGACCTCTTTCACCACCATGCTGTCGAGATGGGCCAGCACGTAGCTGAGATCGTCCGGTTTGCGGCACTGCCAGGTGGGGATATTGCCGAGAATAGGCTCCTCAGACAGGTAAAAACGGATCATCTCCGGTACGTAAGGGTAGATGGATTTGTCATCTGCCACGCCGGTACCGATTGCATTCGCCAGTACCACGCCGCCTGCGCGGTATACCGACAGCAATCCTGGCACGCCGAGCATCGAATCGGCACGGAACGCCAGCGGGTCAAGAAAGGCATCGTCAATGCGACGATAGATGACATCTACCCGGCACGGACCTTCGGTGGTGCGCATATACACGGCGCCTTCTTTGACAAACAGATCCGCGCTTTCCACCAGTTCTACCCCCATTTGTTGGGCGAGGAAGCTGTGCTCGAAGTAGGCGCTGTTGAAGCGGCCCGGCGTCATCACTACCACCGTTGGGTCGTCAATGTGGGTGCTTTCCCGCAGCGTCTGCAACAAATAACTGGGGTAACGCTCCACCGGCGCAATGTGTTGGCTGGCGAACAGGTCCGGATAGAGGCGCATCATCATTTTGCGGTTCTCCAGCATGTAGGAAACCCCGGATGGTGTGCGCAGGTTGTCTTCCAGTACGTAATAGTGACCGTCGCTATTGCGCACCATATCGATACCGGTGATGTGCGCATAGATGTTGTTATGCAGATCAATACCCTGCATACAAGGCTGGTATTGGTCGTTGGCCAGTACCTGTTCACGGGGAACGATGCCGGCGTTGAGAATGTGCTGCTGGTGATAGATATCATAAAGGAAGGCGTTGAGCGCCTTGACCCGCTGGCGAATGCCGAGGTCCAGCATTTTCCATTCATGAGCTGGAATAATGCGCGGCACACTGTCAAAGGGGATCAGGCGTTCGGTGCCGCCTTCTTCGCCGTAGACATTAAAAGTAATTCCCACCCGGTGAAACAGTAATTCCGCCTGCTCTTTCTTCTGGCGGATAGCGTACTGGTCGGTCTGCTGCAACCATTGCCAGTAAGCGTCGTAGTGCTGGCGTTGCCTGCCTTCTGCGTTGAGCATTTCATCGTAGTAAGGCGCGGTCGGAAGCGTCATTTTTATCATTGTCATCCTTTGCATTCCGTTTGAGGGAGGATACAACGGAAATGCAGGAAGCGTGCCAGCGTGGTAAATGAGCTACTTATCGCTAAGAATAAGGATAATTCGCACCATGGTGGTGCAAATTATCCTGAAGGTTGCGCTATAGCGAGGTGATGAAGCGAAGCGCTGCCAGATTATGATGACCAGAATATTTGAAGGGTTAATCCTGTAACATTACCCATGACCATGAAGGAGGGAACCCAGGGAAGCTCTTTTCCTGCCATAAGGCATGTTCATAATACTCATGTGTAATCAGATTAGTTATATTATCTTTTTCATGGTCCGGGAGTTTATCAAGAGAATCATAATTTATATTATTTTCCTTACAGTACTGAATTATTATACGATAGCCATCAATATCTGCTAATGGTTCCACGGTATGATGTTTCCTAAAGAAAATACTGGTTTCTTGTAGTATTGAGGGTCTGTCGTTTTTAGGATAGACCATCATGGATACTCTTTTTTTTGCTCTTTCGATAAAATCTTTTTGGGATGGGATGAGGAATTTTTTTATTCGCCATGAGAAAGATGTCCAGTAATAATCAGAGATCATGTTTTTCAGTAATGATACTGAGCCGCCTTCAATGATAATACTTGGGTGTTTTGCTAATGATATGGATGTTTTTTGTTTAAGAATATGATGAGCCTCCTCCGGAGATACAACCTTTTCAATCAGATTTCTTGATGGGGTAATATATATCCTTTCTGTCCCCTGTAATTCACTATGGTCAGGCGCGCCACTCCCGGTCATAATCTCTGGATACCCTTGAAACCTGTCCAGTGCAATCACAGGTAAACCATATTTTTTTGCAAGCATGACTGAATAGGATGTTTTTCCCATGGATGTCACACCCCACAAAAGATAAAGTACCGTATTCATATGCTCTCCTTTAGACAATTCTATCTGATATATCCGCCATATTTCAGGCACGCTAGTGCGCTGGCTGGATTCCTCGGCCCTGTGGTGCTGTTTTTTGTCAGTAACGTTTAAAACGATGTAAGTCGATTAGGTTCTTGTTATGTCAATCAGCGGAGATTCGCTGCGTTATACCCGCCATACTTTACATTGCAGGTATTACTCGGCACATCCTTGTGCCTTGCCTCTGTGAGGCTGCTTCCGGCAGCGTTGTCGCTCGCCAGAATCACTGGTCTGAGTAATAAGCTCATCGGGATGAAATGAGAGACAGCCTGTCTATTACCGGACTATCACCGGAGGCCAGCCGTTGGCTGGTCACATTCGTGCCCAACGAATTTGCCACTCACTTGCCGCGTGACAAGGCTCGAATCAGCCTTGCCCTAAAGGGACCAATGCGTGGCGTTGTTCAACATGCCGACCATCTGCCCGGCAGCACGAATATTTAGAATACGGTAGCTTTTCTTGTGTGCAAAAAACCAGTCATAATACGGTTTAAATGTTCATATAAACCATCTCGCCATTTTCCATAAATATCTAACTTGCTGTTGTACATTTTCCCTGGCAAACAAAAACACCATACGTTACTGTTTTTTTTATAAGAAATTTTTTTGTTTAGAGGCAGGCGATGTAAAGTTATTTTTCTTTTTTCTGTAGATGATGAAATCTCATCAAAATAACCATGTGATGAGGTTATCACTCCTTCTACTTTATATTTTCCAATATTTTTAATTGTGAAATTAATATTATCATCACCCATAAAAATAATAACTTCCTTCCATGATATGGATATCTCTTTGCTAATGAGTGTGTTGGCTAAAGGTAAAAGAGATAAATATTCATAGGATAGCGCCTCGGCTATTGCGATACGCTCAATTAAATTGGGTTTGAACTTATGGGTTGGGAGGGTTCTGATATTTTTTGCCTGTGTTTTTATCACGCTCATGATATATCGTCTCTCGTGTTTGATTTCATGTTGGCACGAGATTAACGCTAATATTTCCCTGCTGATATATAGGAATTTTCCTACATTGGTTTATCTTATGGCAGCGTTAAAAGCAGATGTTTTGTATCGTAGAAATTTTTTTTATGTGAGTTTACTGAGCAAAACTTCGTTAGTTAATAGAGTAACGATATAAATAGTTGAGCTATTCAGCGGGCCGAAATAAATACCGTTGTTTTTATTATAACTGACTGTGCTGTTATTTACGGGGTAAAACAGCATCTGGTCTGGCAGTAATTCAGGAAAAAGATTTTTGGCAGCAGAAAAAATCAGCGGGTCAGATCAAAAATCACCCCGGCATTAAACCGGGGTTTTCTATGAAGCAATGAGGATATTCGCAATCTGTCGTCGCTGCTGCAATGCTGACGGGGACTAGCTGCGTACCGCGATAGCTTCGATCTCGATCTTCACGTCTTTCGGCAGGCGCGCCACTTCCACACAAGAGCGGGCCGGAAACGGCGCGTTATGCTCGGTGAAGAACGCTTCATAGGCGGCGTTCACTGTGGCGAAGTCGTTCAGATCTTTTACGAACACGGTGGTTTTGACGATGTTGCTTACTTTCAGATCGGCCGCTTCCACGATGGCTTTCACGTTTGCCAGCGACTGGCGAGCCTGCGCGGTGATGTCGTCCGGCACCAGACCGGTTTTCGGGTCTACCGGGATCTGACCGGAGGTGATGATCATGCTGCCCAGGTCAACGCCCTGAACATAAGGGCCGATGGCGGCTGGAGCCTGTTCTGTGCTGATAATGCGTGACATATTTTCTCCTGATTGTGTCTGAAACGATGCGACTTTCGGCATTATTCCAAAAAGCTCGCCGTCAGGCCAATGCTGCAAGCCAATCGACGGCGTTTTACTGATGGCCGCCGCGTATCAATGGCTGTTCAACACGGCCTGGCGCTCAAACTCTTTCTCGCAGTATTTACACTTCAGTTGCACATCATCGCCGCGCTGTTTTACGCCGAAGGATGAACTGACAGGTTCGCTACGGCTGATGCAGTTGGTGTTGGGGCAAGTCAGGACGCCTTCGATGTGTGACGGCAATTGCGGGTGCAGCTTGCGCACCACTTCATAATTGTCAATCTGATTGACGGTGGCTTGCGGTGCGTACATCGCCAGTTGGTTGGCCTGTTCTTCGGTCAGAAAGATGTTTTCAATCTTGATGAGATCTTTGCGGCCCAGATGCCTGGAGGGCAGGTTGAGTCCAATGGTAATGCGCTGATCGGTGGCGGTCAGCTTGAATAGCGTCAGTAATTTGAAGCCAATCTGTGCCGGAATATGGTCGATCACGGTGCCGCGTTTGATGGCTTCTACCTGTAATTTATTGTCGTGAGTCATGTTGTCTGTTCCTCTCTCACAGAACCAGTTCGCTGTTCAATACCAACGCCAGCAGAGCCTGACGCGCGTAAATGCCGTTGCCTGCCTGTTGGAAGTAGTAGGCGTAGGGCGTGCTGTCCACATCTGTGGTGATTTCATCAATGCGCGGCAGCGGGTGCAGCACTTTCAGATTGTCGCGGGCGTTACCGAGGTCAGCGGCGCGCAGAATAAACTGCGACTTGATGTTGATGTACTCCGACGGGTCCAGCCGTTCTTTCTGTACGCGGGTCATATACAGAATATCCAGTTGTGGCGCCACTTCCTCGATGCTGGTGTGCAGACTGTAGGGGATGTTTTTTTCTTGCAGCATATTGAGGATGTAATCCGGCATCGCCAGCGCGTCCGGGGAGATGAAGTAGAAACGGTTGCCGTCGAACTTGGCCAGAGCCTGGGTCAGCGAATGCACGGTGCGGCCATACTTCAGGTCGCCTACCATGGCGATATTCATATTGTTCAAGCGCCCCTGGGTTTCCTGAATGGTAAACAGGTCCAGCAGCGTCTGGGATGGATGTTGATTGGCGCCATCGCCGGCATTAAGCACCGGTACACCGCCGGAGAACTCGGTCGCCAGCCGTGCAGCGCCTTCCTGCGGGTGGCGCATTACGATGGCGTCCACATAGTTGCTGATGACTGAAATGGTATCTGACAACGTCTCGCCTTTCTTGCCAAGCGAGGTATTGCTGCTGTCGGCAAACCCAACGACGCAGGCCCCTAACCGATGAATGGCGGTTTCAAACGACAAACGGGTACGGGTGGATGCTTCAAAGAAACAGCTGGCAATCACTTTGTGCTTCAGCAGTTCCGGCTGCGGATGAGCCTTCAGGCTGGCCGCCACCTTCAGTGTCAGTTCCAAATCGTCCCGGCTGAGATCGTTGATTGAGATGATGTGTCTTTTATATAGCGGATTGACCATGTGGCTATGCTCCCCTCGGTTATGGCCGGTAAACAAACGGAATGGCTGTGGCGACAGACAAAAAAAAGCCCCTCAACGAGGGGCTTTTTTTATAAATCGATCAGGTAACGGAAGGAAAAACGCTGTCATGCTGCCAACAGGCAGTTGCGGTGCGGCACCCACAAAAACGGCAGCGTTAAACATGTTCCCTCCCGGCAAATTGTTCGGAATTATACGCGCCGAAGAGGTGAATTCAAGCAGAAAAATGCTGTCTTTTCGCGGTGGGCAATCGGTTGCGGGATGTGTTTCATCGAAAGAGAAAACGCATCGTTCGGATCACTTTTTTACTATCGTTGACTGGCGGGCCGATGTTGACAGGAGTATAAACAATCAAAACATTGTTTCAATTTATTTGAATTATTTAAGGAGCGATCATGATTACCGGTAATGTCGAGCATCTGGAATTGGTTCCCTATCTGCCTGCCAAACTGCGTGAGGCGATTGAGTACGTGAAGCAGCACATCAACGCCGATACCCCGTTGGGTAAACATGATATCGACGGCAATAAGATGTTTGTGCTGGTATCGAACGACAGCACGGAGCCGTTCGAGAAACGCCGCGCTGAGTATCACGCGAAATATCTGGATATCCAGATTGTGTTAAACGGCACCGAAGGCATGACCTTCAGCAATCTGCCGGCAGGCAAACCGGACGTGGACTTGCTGGCCGATAAAGACATCGCGTTCCTGCCGGCTGGCGAGCAGGAAAAACAGTTTGTGTTACATACCGGCGATTTCGTGGTGTTCTTCCCCGGTGATGTGCACAAGCCGCTGTGCGCTGTCGGCGAGCCGGCTCACGTACGCAAGGCCGTGGTGAAAATTGATGCGTCACTGGTGTTGTAAGTGACTGTTTTTATTTTTTTGTCTTGCTGATAAACCACTTGTGTGCAAGTTGAAAGGGACTACGGCTTAAAATGCCGAGCTGAGGCAAACAACTTTGCCGATGCGCCGCATGGATGCGGCATATGCCTATAATCGCCTCGTATTCCATGCCGGTTTGCCGACAGCCTTCTGCGGAGTTTTGACCTCCTTCGTTTTTCCTGTTGTCTCCCTTGCTATTCGCGTTATATAGGATGTGATCCCGCCCGTAAAACCAGCGTGAGGTGTAATGAAACCGGTTGCAGTAATCACGGCTTTCATGCAGTCTGAAACCGGTTTCATTTTTAGTCGAACGACAAATGTGGCCGAACGACAACGTGGTTACCGAATACCAACATATAAGGTGGCGTCATGTCAGGGATCAGAGATTATGCGAAATTAGCGCAGAGCATTCTGCAGGAAGTGGGCGGTCAGGCGAATATTGTCGATTTTTCCCGTTGCGCGACCCGACTACGTTTGATACTGGCGCAAACGCCTGATAACGCAAAAGCGCGAATTCAGCATCTGCCTGGTGTGATTGCGGTAGTGGAAAGCGCGGGTCAGTTTCAGGTCGTCATCGGCGTACATGTATCGGATGTGTACCACCAGATGGCGGCGTTACTTGGTGAGGGCGCAAAGCGTGATGAAGCCCCCCGCCGACGTGTGCTGGATACGGTAATCGCTACCATGTCGGCGGTGTTCGCGCCGATTGTATATATTCTGGCCGCGGCAGGGATACTGCAAGGCATACTGATCGTTATTCAGCAGCTCTCTACCGGTTTTGCGCTGACCGGCACCTACCGTGTGCTCAATTTCATGTCCTGGACGCCGTTTGCTTTTCTGCCGGTGTTTATCGCCCTGACGGCTTCCCGCCATTTTCGCTGCAACACCTATATTGCGATGCTGTGTTGCTGCGCGTTGATCAACCCGGAATGGACCTTAATGGCGGGGAAAATCGCCGCCGGCGAGTCAATCACCCTCCTGGGGCTGCCGCTGGCAAAAACGGTGTATACCGCGTCGGTGTTGCCGCCGCTGTTTCTGGTATGGGTGCTGGCATGGGTGGAACGTTGGGTGGAAAAGCGCTTGCCGGATATCGTCAGCGCGCTGTTTACCCCGTTGATCTGCTTTGTGATTGTGGTGCCGCTGACATTGCTGTTGATAGGCCCGGCCAGTACCTGGGTAGCCACCGGGATCGCCGCTGGCTACAACGCGTTGTTTAACGCCTTTCCGGCGCTGGCGGCAGCCATCATTGGCGGCGTGTGGCAGATCATCGTGATCTTTGGCGTGCACTGGGGCATTACGCCGGTGGTGATGGCTAACTTTGATCTGAATGGTCATGACTCGTTTCAGGCGTTCCAGACCGTTGCCGTGGTTGCCCAAATGGCGGCGGCGTTCGGCTGCTTTTTGAAAACCCGCAATCGGGAACTGAAAGCCCGTTCGATGTCCGCAGGGGTCACGGCGATTTTCGGTATCACTGAACCGGCTATTTACGGGGTGACGCTGCGCTACAAGAAACCTTTTATCTGCGGCTGCATCGGCGGCGCGGTAGGCGCAGTTGTCGCCAGCCTGTTCGGCTCGCTGTATTACGCCTACGCTGCATTGCCGGGCGTACTGACGGTGATCAACGCCATCAATCCGTCTGCGCCAATGTCGTTTATTGGTGAGCTGGCTGGTTGCGGCGTGGCTATCGTGTTGACTGTCGGGCTGGTGATGGTGGTGGGCTTTGATGATCCAGTGGAAGAAACGGCCACCGCGTCCGCGGCGGATGCGCCGGCGGCGACCCGAACAAACGCATCGGTTTGATATAACTGTCAATATTGCATGTTTTGCCGTCAGTGTGTGACGGTACTGAAAGAGAGGTGGAAAATATGAGTCAGTTACCTGCAGGGTTTTTATGGGGCGGCGCAGTAGCGGCGCATCAGTTGGAAGGCGGCTGGAATGAAGGCGGCAAAGGTGTGAGCGTGGTGGATGTGCTGACCGCCGGTGCGCACGGCAAACTGCGGCGCATCACCGATGGCGTTGTTCCCGGCGAGTCGTATCCGAACCATGAAGCCATCGACTTTTATCACCGTTATAAGAGCGATATCGCGTTGTTTGCGGAAATGGGTTTCAAATGTTTTCGCACCAGCATTGCCTGGACGCGCATTTTTCCCAATGGCGATGAAACGCAGCCGTGCGAGGCAGGGCTGAAATTTTACGACGACCTGATCGACGAATTGCTCAGGCACGGTATCGAACCGGTATTGACCCTCAGCCATTTCGAGATGCCTTTGCATCTGGTGCAGCACTACGACGGTTGGATGAGCCGCAAAACGCTGGACTGCTTCGTGCATTTCGCCACTACGGTGATTGAGCGCTATCAGCACAAAGTGAAATACTGGATGACTTTCAACGAGATCAATAACCAGAAGAACGTGTCGGCGGAGATTTTCGGCTGGATGTGTTCCGGCGTGAAGTTCCCGCAGAAGGCGAAGCCGGAAGAAGCGATGTATCAGGCGGTGCATCATCAGTTCGTCGCCAGCGCGTTGATCGTGAAAAAAGCGCATGAGATCAATCCGGATATCAACGTGGGCTGCATGTGCTCGTTTGTGCCGTACTACCCGCATTCCTGCCACCCGGAAGACGTGATGCTGGCAACACGAGCGATGCATGACCGTTTCTACTTCACTGATGTGCAGGTTCGCGGCCACTATCCAGCCTATGCGCGGCGCGAGTGGGCGCTCAAGGGTTACCACATTCATATGGAGCCGGAAGACGAGCAGATTCTTCGGGAAGGCAAGGCGGACTACATCGGTTTTAGCTACTACATGTCGAATGTCGTGAAGCACGATGTGCAGAACCGTATCGACGCCAGTATGGACGGTAGTTCCGAACATTCGATTGCCAATCCGCATCTGAAAGCCAGCGACTGGGGCTGGCAGATAGACCCGACCGGGCTGCGCTATGCGCTGGTGACGTTGTATGAACGCTATGAAGTGCCGTTGTTTATCGTGGAAAACGGATTGGGCGCCGTCGATAAGCCGGATGCAAACGGCGTGTGTCAGGATGACTACCGTATTGATTACCTGCGCTCGCATATTGAAGCGATGAAGGCGGCGGTATGGGAAGATGGTGTCGATTTAATCGGTTATACGCCGTGGGGCTGTATTGATCTGGTGTCGTTCACTACCGGAGAGATGGCTAAGCGCTACGGTTTCATCCATGTCGATAAACACGACGATGGCACCGGAACGCTGGTGCGCACGCCGAAAAAATCCTTCCACTGGTATCAGCGGGTGATTGCCTCAAACGGCGAGGAGCTGTAAACCGGTTACTGTAAACTGTTTGAGGATAAGCGTGTGGGCCGATAACTCTGGTTATTCGGCTATTCGTATTCGGCCCGGGAGTGTTAGAAATTCTGTGTCATTCCGGTAATATACAATCAAAAAGGAATGACATATGTCCCAGCCCTTCGATTTCGATAAAGCGCTTAAAGCCCTCCAGTCCGGTCAGGCATTAACGGGCAAAGATGGTATCTTAACGCCTTTAATCAAACAGTTAACGGAAGCTGCCCTCTCTGCGGAACTGGACTCTCATCTGGCTCAGGACGTTGAAGCTAACCGTAAAAATGGCTCCGGCAAAAAGACCATTAAAGCCCCGACGGGCAGCTTCGAACTGGCGACTCCGCGCGATCGTAATGGCACTTTTGAACCCCAGTTGGTGAAAAAACATCAGACCACGTTATCCGACGAGATCGAACACAAGATCATTCGCCTGTTTGCACTGGGGATGAGCTATCAGGACATTAGCCGGGAGATCGAAGATTTATATGCCTTCAGCGTGTCCACTGCCACCATCAGTGCAGTAACCGATAAAGTCATCCCTGAACTAAAACAGTGGCAACAGCGCCCGCTGGAGCAGGTTTATCCCTTCGTCTGGCTGGACGCTATTCACTATAAAATTCGGGAAGATGGCCGCTATCAGAGCAAAGCGGTTTACACCGTGCTGGCCCTGAATCTGGAAGGTAAAAAGGAAGTTCTGGGCCTGTATCTGTCAGAAAGTGAGGGGGCTAACTTCTGGCTGTCGGTATTAAGCGACCTGCAAAATCGCGGTGTTAAAGACATTCTGATTGCCTGCGTGGACGGGCTGACCGGCTTCCCAGAGGCAATAAACAGCATTTATCCGCAGACGGAAGTGCAGTTGTGCGTCATTCATCAGATACGCAATTCGATTAAATATGTGGCCTCAAAGCACCATAAAGCCTTCATGACCGACCTGAAGCCAGTCTACCGTGCAGTGTCAAAAGAAGCGGCCGAAATGGCACTGGATGAGCTGGAAGCGAAATGGGGGTTGCAGTATCCGGTGGTGCTCCAGTCGTGGCGACGCAAGTGGGACAATCTGTCAGCGTACTTCCGCTATCCGGCAAATATCCGCAAAGTCATTTACACCACAAATGCTATCGAATCGGTGCACAGACAGTTCAGGAAGCTGACCAAAACCAAAGGTGCTTTCCCGAATGAAAACAGTCTGTTGAAGCTGCTTTATCTGGGGCTGATGAACGCACAGGAAAAATGGACAATGCCCATCCAGAGCTGGAATTTGACATTGTCACAGTTGGCCATTTATTTTGAAGGGCGACTAAATAACGTGATGACGCTGTAGAATTTTTAACGTGACACAGAATTCTGAACGCTCTCTTCGGCCCACTGTTGAGCGGCTCGTTTCTGATGTCGCTCATTAATCCTGGCTGTTTACAGTTCGACGCTCTGGCTCAAGGTCGCCACTATCACCGCTTTGATAGTGTGCATACGGTTTTCCGCCTGATCAAACACAATGCTGTGGGCGGATTCAAACACATCGTTGGTGACTTCCATGCCGTTGTGCAGGCCGTACTGCTCGGCCATCTGTTTGCCGAGGGTGGTTTGATCGTCGTGAAATGCCGGCAGGCAGTGCAGGAATTTCACCTGTGGGTTGCCGGTAGCGGCGATCATCGCTGCGTTGACCTGATAGGGGCGCAGCAGATCGATGCGCTGTTGCCACACCTCTTTCGGTTCTCCCATTGAAACCCACACATCGGTATAGATAAAGTCCACGCCATTTACCCCGGTCGTCACGTCTTCTGTCAGCGTAATTGAACCGCCGGTTTTGACTGCTGCCGCCTGACACTCCGCAACCAGACCAGCATCCGGCCAGCAGGCTTTGGGCGCGATCAACCTCAGGTCCAGCCCGACGATGGCGGCGGCTTCCAGCATACTGTTGCCCATGTTATTGCGGGTATCGCCCACGTAGGCCAGTTTCATGCCTGATAGCGGTTTACCCGGCAGGTGTTCCTGCATGGTCAGCAGGTCCGCCAGCAACTGGGTGGGGTGGAATTCGTTAGTCAGGCCGTTCCATACCGGCACGCCGGAAAATTCCGCCAGCGTTTCCACCAGCACCTGACCATAACCGCGGTACTGGATGCCGTCATATAGGCGGCCCAGCACTCTGGCCGTGTCTTTCATCGATTCTTTATGGCCGATTTGGCTGCCGCTGGGACCAAGATAGGTGACCTGAGCGCCCTGATCGTACGCAGCAACTTCGAAAGAGCAACGAGTGCGGGTCGAATCTTTTTCGAAGATGAGTGCGATGTTTTTACCTTGCAGGTGGCGGGTCTCGGTACCGTTTTTCTTATTGGTTTTGAGGGTGGCGGCGAGGGACAGAAGGCTGCTGATTTCAGCTGGGGTGAAATCCATCAGCCGTAAAAAATGGCGTTTGTAAAACGGGTTCATCGTTGTTTTCTCCATGTGGCTCAACGCTGAAGGTTGAATTAAAATTCACTTTATATGTGTAAATATTCAAATTCAAGTGCTGAGTTCAAACTTTATGGTGGAGAGAGAGGCGAGGCTGTGGGAAAATACCCCTATCTTTGCCGCTTTGATGAGGATTGAGACATGGCAAACCGCGAACTGCTGGAAGAACAACGTGAAGAGACCCGCCTGATCATCGAAGAACTGCTGGAGGACGGCAGCGATCCCGATGCGCTCTATACCATCGAACACCATTTCTCAGCCGAGAAATTTGAAGAACTGGAGAAAGTGGCGGTAGAAGCGTTCAAGTTGGGTTACGAAGTGACGGACGCTGAAGAGATGGAAATGGAAGACGGCGCGGTGCTGATGTGCTGCGATGCTATCAGTGAAGTCGCGCTGAACGCTGAGCTTATCGATCAGCAGGTAGAACAGCTGCTTGATCTGGCTGAACGTCATGGCGTCAACTATGACGGCTGGGGCACCTATTTTGAAGACCCGAACGGTGAGGATGAAGACGAGTTCGGGGAAGATGAAGACTTTTATGATGAGGATGATGACGGTAAGCGCCATTGATTCCTTGTTGACACACCGCCCGGCAATCGCCGGGCGGTGTGTTTTCTGCATGGCGCAGTGAGAGTGCCCGCACGCTTACAGCGTTTTTAGCATTCTGATTTCACAATCTACATGGCCGGTATCGCCCATGGCATGTGGGATAGGTTGGAAGCCAAGCTTTTCATACAGGTGGATAGCACTGGTCAGGTGCGCAGTGGTTTCCAGATAACAGCGGCGGAACCCTTGTTCACGGCCAAATGCCAGCGCCTGTTCCGCCAGTTGCCGGGCGATGCCCTGTCCACGCGCCAGCGGCAGAAAATACATTTTCTGTAATTCGCAGACATCCGGTTCGCCGCCGGACAGCGGTGCCAGACCGCCGCCGCCTACCACTTCACCATTACACTCCACCACCCAGTAGGCGCTGGCGGGGCGACAGTAGAGTTCGAACAACTGGTCCAGATCCGGGTCGGACACGGTATACCCTTTGTCGGCGGTCAGGCCGAATTCAGCGGAAACCCGGCGGATAACGCTGGCAATCGCCGCATTATCGGCAGCCGTAATCGGGCGGGTCAGCAGTGGTGTAGACGCTGATGTTGTCATGTTGCTCACTTTTGTCGGCAGAATTCAGTCAGATCGAGCACATCGGCAACCGGCTGACGTGTTCTGATGATACGAACGGTTGATCATATGTACCGCCGATTATACGTACCGGCAGACTGGCTCAACACCCTGTTATTGATAACGGGGTGTAACGAAAAGCTCACGGATGGATTAGCGAGGCGGTAATTGAACGACAATACCGCTGATTCCGCAACGAAAAACGTCAAATCGGCACCAGCTGCCGACGTCATTATTCCGGTCCGGTACGCTATCTGATGGCTATCTGTACTCCCTGAAATTTTTTGCTAATGGAGCTGATGATAATGACAAACATATCCCTGCGGGAACCATTGGCCATCCGCATTGATGACCTGACCGGTGAGGCAACCAGGGCGCTGGTTGCCCTGCATCTGGCGGGTATGCATGATAATTCACCGCCTGAGCAGGTATTCGCGTTGGATTTATCCGGCTTGCAGGCACCGGAAATGACGTGCTGGAGCGTCTGGCGCGGTGAGCAGATAGCCGGTATCGGCGCGCTGAAAATGTTGCCGGATGGCAGTGGTGAACTGAAATCAATGCGTACTCATCCGCAGTGTTTACGTCAGGGGGTTGCAGCTCATTTGCTGGTACATATTGTAGATGAAGCTCGCCGACGCGGTTTGTCGCGCCTGAGTCTGGAAACGGGCTGCGGCCCGGCGTTTGAACCGGCACTGGCGTTGTACCGTAAACACGGTTTTGTCAATGGCGAGGCGTTTGCTGAGTATAAGGCCAGCGAATTCAACCAGTTCCTGCACTTGTCGTTGTGATGATGGTGTGTGTTGTTATCGCTGTATGCAGGCGACAATATCGACAACCGAAGAGCAACGACGGGTGCTTTTTTGAGTTAACGTCGGATATCTGAGCAGAATTATGGCATGGATTATTTCATTGTTATTGTTTAGGTGTGAATTATATACCGCACTAACTAAAATTGGTGGCATATAATTACTTTTTCAATGGTTAGCCAGCGAACGTTATTGGGATATTTTACAGAAAACATTAACATCAGGATTCCTGCCAATGATTACGGAAGAGTTGTGTTATGGTTAATCGCTTGTTGTCTGGACTGGCTGGCTTGGTTTTTCTGTTTGGTGTATCCCCGTTTTCGACTGCACAAACATTACAACCGCAAGAAGGGAATTGGGTCGCACCTGAATTTCGATTCCATACCGGAGAAACCGTCAATAATCTTCGTATTCATTATTACACGTTGGGCGACAGTAAAAAGCCTGCCGTGTTATTACTGCACGGGACTAACCAACCGATCAGCGCCTTATTGGCGGCGGGTTTTGGCGGCGAGTTATTTGGCCCCGGACAGCCGTTGGATGCCAGCAACTATTTCATCATTATTCCTGAAAGCATTGGTTCCGGAAAATCCGCCAAACCGTCTGACGGCCTGCGTACGACATTCCCGCAATATAATTACGATGACATGGTGCTGGCGCAATACCGTTTGTTGACTGAAGGTCTCGGTATTAAGCATCTGCGTCTGGTAATGGGATATTCGATGGGGGGAATGCAGACCTGGATGTGGGGTGAAAAATACCCGGACATGATGGATGCGTTGGTGCCGATGGCATCGCAGCCGAACGAGCTGTCGGGTCGCAACTGGATGTTGCGTCGAATGCTGATTGAGACTATCAAGCGCGATCCGGCGTGGAAAAACGGTGATTACACCACCCAGCCGCCGTCGTTGCAGACGGCCAACATCATGTTCAGCATCGCCACCACCGGCGGTACTCTTGCCTATCAGAGTAAAGCGCCGACTCGCGCGCTGGCGGACAAGCTGGTGGATGAACGTCTGGCGGCTCCGGTCACTGCCGATGCCAACGACTTTATTTATATCTGGAATTCCTCTGCGGATTATAACGCCTCGCCGGAATTGGGCCGTATTAAGGCACCGCTACTGGTGATTAATTCCGCTGATGATGAGCGTAATCCGATTGAAACAGGAATACTGGAAAGTGAATTGAAAAAGGTGAAACACGCTGAGCTGTTTTTGATTCCGGCAAGTAAAGAAACCAGCGGTCATGCCACGATGATGTCGGCGAAATTTTACAAAAATAAATTGGGTGATTTTTTGGCTGCGGTTCCAGCCCATACTAAATAATCGATATTAACCGTGTCGGGCCGACGATGAAATAATAAAGTCGGCCTTTCCCTTTCATGATATTTCCTTTTCATTTTTGTTGCGGTTTACGTGTGAGTTGAAGCTCATGACTTTTCATTACTAAACCACAGGGAGCATTATGTTTCGTAAGATAAAGATCCGCACGACACTCAGTATTATGGTGTTTTCTTTGGCTTTGCTGTCATTAATTGTCGGTGTTCTGGGGCTGGTGGCTGTTCAGTCGGGTAATAAATCGTTCGCGTATGTGGATAACACTGTGCTGCCGGGGTTGGTGGCGCTGAATGAAAGCTCGGAATTATTATTGCGCGCGCGCCTGGATTTACGTCTGTATGAATCCCTGATGGGAAAAGAGGATAAGGATGCCGCTACCGTGGCGCTTAAACGCGCCAGAGGCAAGATTGATGATGCCGACAAGAAGTGGCAGGAATACCTGACTTATCCACAATTCGAACAGGAAAAAGCGATTTCTTCCGACATGGCGGCCAAACGAGACACCCTGATGCGTGAGTTCATCACCCCGGCGTTTACTGCACTGGAAGCCGGTAATCTGGATGACTACCGCCAACGTGCCGGGAAATCCACCACGCTGTACGCCGATTTTGACAACGCGGCGAAAAAGCTGGTGCAGTACAAACGTCAGAGTATTGATGAGGCTTACAGTGACTCGAATACACGCGTTAGCCGTATGCAGGTCATTTTGTCGGTGGTGATTGTGTGTGCGCTGGTATTGGCGACGCTTGCCTGGTCGATTCTGACCAATCTGGTAGTGAAACCGCTTAATCAGGCGATTGCCGTGTTTGGTCAGATTGCTGAAGGTGATCTGCGCGCCAAAATCGATATTCGCGGTAATAATGAAATCGCCCAGTTGTTTGGTGCGGTGCAGCATATGCGCGACGGGCTGGAAAATATGGTACGGGTGGTGCGCAATGGTACCGACGCTATCAGCGTCGGCGTTGAGGAGATTGCGTCCGGTAACATTGATTTATCCAGCCGTACTGAGCAGCAGGCGGCGTCGCTGGATGAAACCGCCTCCAGTATGGAGCAGATTCTGTCCACGGTAAGCAACAATGAAGACAACACCCGCAAAGCCAACGATCTGGCGCAGAAAGCGTCGGATTCTGCATCCCGCGGCGGTGATGTGGTGACGGAAGTGGTGGATACCATGCGTTCTATCCAGCAGAGTTCAGCCCGTATTTCCGACATCGTCGGTGTAATCGACGGCATTGCCTTTCAGACCAACCTGCTGGCGCTAAACGCGGCGGTGGAAGCGGCGCGGGCAGGCGAGCAGGGCAAAGGGTTTGCGGTAGTCGCGTCCGAAGTGCGTACGCTGGCGCAGCGTAGTGCGACGGCTGCTAAAGAGATCGGCACCATGATCGATAACTCGCTGAGCCGTATTGAAAAAGGCGCTGGGCTGGTGGAAGTGGCTGGCAAGACCATGGATGAGATCCTGTCGGATGTTCGCAAAGTGGTGGATATCATGGGCGAGATCATGCTGTCTTCCGGCGAACAAAGTCGGGGGATTTCGCAGATCAATATCGCGATCACTCAGATGGACGGCGTAACCCAGCAGAACGCCAGCCTGGTGGCAGAGGTGGCGACCGCCGCCAGTTCGTTACAGGCGCAGGTAACACATTTGCAGCAGTCGATTGCCAGCTTCCGCCTTGATAACGAAGCACAACCGATGCTGGCTGACGGCTTCAGGGCGCAGCCGCAGGTGGCACTGGTAGGTGCTCGGTAACCCGCGCCGGAGATAACCGTCAAAATCACATCAAATAAACAAGCCCCGCGATAATAAGCGGGGCTTTTTGTTATTGGGTCAGCCAGTAATCAATCAGGCTGATGCCGTGTGTCTCGGCTTCAGCCCGTGGACTGATTACAGCGCGGCGATGGTGGCTTGCTGTTCCAGCAGTTTGGCTTTGGCAAGGGCGTAACCGTCGCGTTTTTCGCGTTCTTTGGCGACTACCGCTTCCGGCGCACGCGCGACAAAGCCCTCGTTGGACAGCTTGCTGTCAATACGGCCAATTTCCAGTTCAAGCTTCGCCACTTCTTTTGCCAGACGATCCAGCTCAGCCACTTTGTCGATAAGACCTGCCATCGGGATCAGCAGTTCGGCACCGTCTACCAGTTTGGTGACCGATACCGGGCCTTTGTCGCCAGCCGGCAACAGCGTGATGCTCTCCAGACGCGCCAGCGTCTGAATAAAGCCGAGGTTGTCCTGAACGCGGCGAGCGGCATCGGCGGAAGCCTCGCGCAGCAACAGCGCCAGCGGCTTGCTGGGCGCGATGTTCATTTCAGCACGAATGTTACGTACCGCGATGATCGCCTGTTTGATCCACTCCAGATCGTTGAACGCCTGCTCGTCTTCCAGCGCGGCGTCAAAGGCCGGGAACGGTTGCAGCATAATCGTATCGGCGTTCACGCCTTTCAGTACTTTTACCCGTTGCCAGATGGTTTCGGTAATGAACGGGATGATCGGGTGCGCCAGACGCAGCAGCGCTTCCAGTACGGTGACCAGCGTATGGCGTGTGCCGCGCAGTTCAGCGTCGCTGCCGCCGTTCATTACCGGTTTAGTCAGCTCCAGATACCAGTCGCAGAACTGGTTCCAGGTGAACTCGTACAGCACGTTGGCGGCCAGATCGAAACGATAGCTGTCCAGTGCCTCGCGGTAGGCTTTCACCGTGCGGTTGAATTCCGCCAGAATCCAGCGGTCTGCCAGTGACAGCACTTTTTCGTTGTCGTTGAAGCCACAGTCTTGACCTTCGGTATTCATCAGCACGAAGCGGCTGGCGTTCCACAGCTTGTTGCAGAAGTTGCGGTAACCTTCCAGACGTTTCATGTCCCAGTTGATGTCGCGGCCCGTGGAAGCCAGCGCCGCCAGCGTAAAGCGCAACGCGTCGGTGCCGTGAGGTTCGATACCATTCGGGAACTGTTTTTCGGTACGTTTGCGAATTTTCTCCGCCAGTTGCGGCTGCATCATGTTGCCGGTGCGTTTTTCCAGCAGCGCTTCCAGTGAAATACCGTCCACCATATCCAGCGGGTCAATCACGTTGCCCTTGGATTTGGACATCTTCTGGCCTTCTTCATCGCGGATCAGGCCAGTCATGTACACGGTATGGAATGGCACCTGCGGCTTGCCGTCTTCATCTTTGATGAAGTGCATGGTCATCATGATCATGCGGGCGATCCAGAAGAAAATGATGTCAAAGCCACTGACCATCACACTGCTGGGATGGAACGCTTTCAGGTCCGGGGTTTGTTCCGGCCAGCCGAGTGTGGAGAATGTCCACAAGGCGGATGAGAACCAGGTGTCGAGCACGTCGTCATCCTGGCGCAGTGCTACATCCGCGGCCAGATTGTTGTCGCGGCGCACTTCAGCTTCATCGCGGCCAACATACACCTTGCCGTTATCGTCATACCACGCCGGGATGCGATGGCCCCACCACAGCTGGCGGGAGATACACCAGTCCTGAATGTCGCGCATCCAACTGAAGTACATGTTTTCGTATTGCTTCGGCACGAACTGAATGCGACCGTCTTCCACCGCTTCTACCGCCGGTTTGGCCAGTATTGCGGCACGGACGTACCACTGGTCGGTCAGCATCGGCTCGATAACCACGCCGCCGCGGTCGCCGTACGGTACGGTCAGGTCGTGCGCCTTAATTTCTTCCAGCAGGCCCAGCTCGTCAAACGCTGCGACCACCGCTTTACGGGCAGCAAAACGCTCCAGCCCGCGGAACGTGTCGGGAATGTCATTACTGTAGACGGTGCTGGCTTCACCATTAGTGTTGAAGACTTCCGCTTCCTGGCGGATATCGCCATCGAACGTCAGGATGTTGATCATCGGCAACTGGTGACGTTTGCCGACTTCGTAGTCGTTGAAATCGTGCGCCGGGGTGATTTTCACGCAGCCGGTGCCTTTTTCCATATCGGCGTGTTCGTCGCCGACAATCGGAATGCGGCGGCCAACCAGCGGCAGGATCAGGTATTTACCGATCAGATCCTTGTAGCGTGGATCTTCCGGGTTCACCGCCACGCCGGTATCACCCAGCACGGTTTCCGGACGGGTCGTCGCTACCACCAGATAATCTTTGCCGTCGGCAGTTTTTGCGCCGTCCGCCAGCGGGTAGCGCAGATGCCACATCGAGCCTTTGACATCACGGTTTTCCACTTCCAGATCGGAAATCGCGGTACGCAGTTTCGGGTCCCAGTTCACCAGGCGTTTGCCACGGTAGATCAGGTCTTCCTGATACAAGCGTACGAACACTTCTTTCACCGCGTTGGACAAGCCGTCGTCCATGGTAAAACGCTCGCGCTCCCAGTCTACCGAGTTACCCAGTCGGCGCATTTGGCGGGTAATGGTGCCGCCGGATTCCGCCTTCCACTGCCAGATTTTATCGATAAACGCGTCACGACCATAATCGTGGCGGGTTTTACCCTCTTCGGCAGCGATCTTGCGCTCTACAACCATTTGGGTGGCGATACCGGCGTGGTCGGTCCCCGCCTGCCACAGGGTGTTTTTACCCTGCATCCGCTGGTAGCGGATCATGGTGTCCATAATGGTTTGCTGGAAAGCATGGCCCATGTGCAGGCTGCCGGTCACGTTGGGCGGCGGGATCATGATGCTGAAGCTTTCTTTGCTGGTGTCGCCGTTGGGCTTGAAGTAGCCCTGTTTTTCCCAGTGCTCGTACAGCGGCTGCTCAATATCGTGTGGGTTGTATGTCTTTTCCATTATGCTCAAAAAGTCAGTGAGTTGGCGGCGTCGCCGTGGTCAATTGGAAGCCGACGCTGCGATAGGCTTTGTAGCGGTCGCGCGCCAACTGTTTCAGAGATTCGTCGTAAGGGACGAAGTCTATCACTTCATGGAAAGCAGTGGCAAAATCTGCGAACTGCGGCATTAAGCTTATCAACAGGTCGCGCGGTGCATTGCCGCGTTTCTGCGGCCATGCCAGCTCCACTGGCGCGCCTTGCCGTGGTCCTTCTCCCGCCAGATTGTGCGGTACGAATGCGTGCGGTTCGCGTTGCCACAGCGCTTCGTCCAGCTTTAATGCCTGTTGCTCGTTCTCGCAGGCGATCAGCACACGCTGACCAGCACGCCAGCGCGCTGCTGCCAGGTCGCAGGCTAGCGCTTCACAGGCATTCAGTTCGCCGCTGGTGCGGTCGCTCTCTATGAGATAAAAGGTCGCGTTTTTCATGGCGCTCCGCATACCAATGAGGGTCACAGACAGAATAACAAATCCCCGCAAGCGCGGGGATCAGGCCGGAAGGGGATGAATACGCCGCCGGCTGGCGGCGATTGCCGATGATTATTCGGCGTCATTCAACCCGGCGCGGTTCAACAGGAACTGGGACAGCAGCGCTACTGGTCGGCCAGTCGCGCCTTTCGCCTTGCCGGAACGCCAGGCGGTGCCGGCGATATCCAGATGCGCCCAACTGTACTTGCGGGTAAAGCGCGACAGGAAGCACGCCGCGGTAATGGCCCCGCCCGGACGACCGCCGATGTTGGCCATATCGGCGAAGTTGGAGTCCAGTTGCTCCTGATATTCATCGCCCAGCGGCAGACGCCAGGCGCGGTCGCCCGCTTGTTCCGAGGCTCCCAGCAGTTCGTGCGCCAGCGGGTTATGGTTCGACATCAACCCGGTCAGGTGATGGCCCAGCGCGATAACGCAGGCACCGGTCAGCGTGGCGACGTCAATGACCACGTCCGGTTCGAAGCGTTCAACGTAAGTGAGGGTGTCGCACAGCACCAGACGGCCTTCGGCGTCGGTATTCAGCACTTCCACCGTTTGACCGGACATGGTGGTCAGAATGTCTCCGGGGCGATAGGAACGGCCATCCACCATGTTTTCGCAGCCCGCCAGCACGCCGATGATGTTGAGCGGCAACGCCAGCTCGGCTGCCATGCGCATCACGCCATACACCGCGGCGGCGCCGCACATATCGTATTTCATTTCGTCCATGCTGTCGGCAGGTTTGATGGAGATGCCGCCTGCGTCAAAGGTCAGCCCTTTGCCGACCAGCACAATCGGCTTGCTGTTGTTATCCGTATTGCCTTTGTATTCGATCACCGACATCAGTGATTCATTCTGCGAGCCTTGCCCTACCGCCAGATAGGCGTTCATGCCCAGCTCTTTCATCTGCTGTTCGCCGATGACGCGGGTAGTTATCTGGCTGTAGCCGTCAGCCAGCTGGCGCGCCTGCGAGGCCAGATAGGCGGCGTTGCAGATATTAGGCGGCATGTTGCTCAGATCTTTGGCCGCTTTGATGCCGGATGCAATCGCCAGGCCGTGCTGGATGGCGCGCTCGCCAGACGTCAGTTCGCGGCGGGTCGGCACATTGAACACCATTTTACGCAATGGGCGACGCAGCTCGACCTTGTTAGTCTTTAACTGATCAAAGGTATACAGCGTTTCTTTGGCGGTTTCGACCGCCTGACGCACTTTCCAGTAGGTGTTGCGGCCTTTTACATGCAATTCGGTCAGAAAGCAGACCGCTTCCATCGAGCCGGTTTCATTGAGCGCGTTGATGGTTTTCTGGACAACCTGCTTGTACTGGCGCTCATCAAGCTCGCGTTCTTTACCGCAGCCAATCAGCAAAATGCGCTCGGAAAGGATATTGGGTACATGGTGCAAAAGCAGGGATTGCCCGACTTTGCCCTCCAGTTCGCCACGGCGAAGTAGCGCGCTGATGTAACCGTCGCTGATTTTATCGAGTTGTTCTGCGATAGGGGACAGCCGACGCGGTTCAAATACGCCGACGACAATGCAGGCACTGCGTTGTTTTTCCGGGCTACCGCTTTTTACGCTGAACTCCATGTACTCTCCTGAATCTTTAAAGACAACGGTAGGATCTACGGCTAGAATGAGACATTCCGTAATATTTACCCGCCGTTGCGTTAACATAACCTGTGTTAATCTAAACGACGTAGCGAATCTGTGCGAGGATTCTCAGCAGGTTCTGATAAACATCCCACAAACAGGGATGCTTTAATAACGCGTTAGCTACGAAGGTTGCCATAAATGAGTGTAAATGGCGAGTTAGCGAAAAAACTATCGGCTTTCCTGCAAAAATACAAGTTTTCACAGGCGTAATTAAGCGTGATCATCATTCGATACCTGATACGGGAAACCTTCAAGAGCCAGGTGGCCATCTTGTTTATCCTGTTGCTGATTTTTTTCTCTCAGAAACTGGTGAGGATACTGGGGGCTGCCGTGGACGGCGATATCCCGACGAACCTGGTGTTGTCCCTGTTGGGGCTGGGAGTGCCTCAGATGGCGCAGTTGATTCTGCCGCTGAGTCTGTTTCTTGGCTTGCTGATGACCTTTGGGCGCCTTTACGCCGAAAGTGAAATCACCGTGATGCACGCCTGCGGTTTGAGTAGAGGGGTATTGCTAAAGGCTGCATTGCTGCTGTCGCTGCTGACTGCTTCACTCGCCACCGCCAATGTGTTGTGGCTTAGCCCCTGGTCGTCGCGGCATCAGGACGAAGTGCTGGCGGAAGCACGCGCCAACCCTGGCATAGCGTCGCTGGCGGAAGGCCAGTTCCAGCAAACGCAGGACGGTAACTCGGTGCTGTTTGTCGGCAAGGCGAACGGCAGTGATTTTGAACGGGTGTTTCTGGCGCAACTGCACCCGCGCGAGAACTCACGCCCATCGGTGGTGGTGGCCGAGAGCGGTACGGTTGCAGCACGCAGCGACGGCTCTCAGGTGGTGACGCTGAACAAAGGCACGCGCTATGAAGGGACGGCGATGCTGCGCGATTTCCGCATCACTGATTTCATCGATTATCAGGCGATTATTGGTTACCAGCCGGTTGCGATCGATCCGAACAACGTTGATCAGATGGATATGAAAACACTGTGGCGTTCGTCGGATATTGCCGCCAGAGCTGAGTTTCACTGGCGGCTGACGCTGATTCTGTCTGTGTTGGTGATGGCGATGATGGTGGTGCCGCTGAGTGTGGTTAACCCGCGTCAGGGCCGCGTGCTAAGTATGTTGCCAGCCATGCTGTTGTATCTGGTGTTCTTCCTGTTGCAGAGTTCGCTGCGCTCCAACGCCGGCAAAGGTAAGCTTGACCCGCTGGTATGGATGTGGTTAACCAATTTTGCCTATCTTGCGCTTGCCGCCATCCTGAATCTGTGGGATAGCGTGCCGGCGCGTAAAATGCGCGCCAACCTGAAAGTAAAAGGAGCGGCCTGATATGTTTCGCGTACTGGACCGCTATATCGGTAAAACCATTTTCAACACCATCATGATGACGTTGTTCATGCTGGTGTCGCTCTCCGGCATCATTAAGTTTGTCGATCAGCTACGCAAGGTTGGACAAGGCGGTTACTCGGTGATGGGCGCCGGGGTGTTCACTTTGCTCAGCGTACCGAAAGACATTGAAATTTTCTTCCCGATGGCGGCGTTGCTGGGAGCGTTGCTTGGGCTTGGCACATTGGCTACCCGTAGTGAACTGGTGGTGATGCAGGCTTCCGGCTTTACCCGTTTGCAGATTGCGTCCGCCGTGATGAAAACCGCTATTCCGCTGGTATTGCTGACCATGGCTATCGGCGAATGGGTGGCGCCCGCAGGGGAACAGATGGCCCGCAATTACCGTTCACAAATGATGTACGGCGGCTCGATGTTATCAACCCAGGGCGGATTATGGGCCAAAGACGGTAATGATTTTGTCTATATTCAGCGGGTGGTCGGGGACAATGAACTGGCTGGGATCAATATCTACCACTTCGACAAACAGAGCAAACTGCTGTCGATACGCTATGCGTCGTCAGCAGTGTATGAGAATGGCGCCTGGAAACTGTCTCAGGTAGAAGAATCTGACCTGCGCGACAGCAAGCAAATTAGCGGCAGCCAGACGGTGAGCGGGGAGTGGAAAACCAACCTGACGCCGGACAAGCTTGGCGTGGTGACGCTGGATCCGGATGCATTATCGATTCGTGGTTTATTCGATTATATCAACTATTTACACCAGAGCGGTCAGGAAGCGAGCCGTTATCAACTGAACATGTGGAGTAAACTATTTGCGCCGCTGTCTGTGGCCGTAATGATGCTAATGGCGTTGTCGTTCATTTTTGGCCCACTGCGTAGCGTGCCTGCGGGGATGCGGATTGTCATCGGCATCAGCTTTGGTTTTCTTTTTTACGTACTGGATCAGATTTTTGGGCCTCTCAGTCTGGTGTATCACATGCCGCCGGTGTTGGGTGCTCTGTTGCCAAGCGCGTTGTTCCTGTTTATCAGCATCATGCTGCTGATGAAACGTCGCTGATTCATCTTTTCCAAAACAGGCGGGCTGCGGCTCGCCTGTTTTTTATCTGCGTTACGCTGCCTGCCCAGTAAAAATGTCATCACAGCAACGTATTAACACGTTGAAACTGCAGTAACGGCGATTTTTTCAGCGCTTGCAACGTCAGTTGACGTATTGGGGTTGCGCCGAGCCGACACCAAGGTATAATCCACCTCGTTTTCCGCAAAGTACTACTTCGTGCCGAAGTGGCGAAATCGGTAGACGCAGTTGATTCAAAATCAACCGTAGAAATACGTGCCGGTTCGAGTCCGGCCTTCGGCACCAAAATTCAAAAATCAAGCCACCTTCGGGTGGCTTTTTTTGTGTCCGCCATTGTCCACTGACTTCCATATATCATTGTTAAATAACGATTTAATTTGATTTTATTGCCTGTGTGGATTGTGCGTTTTTTCCACAGCGGTCTTTTTGCATCCGTTGACATCCAGATTATTTGGGGGTCAAGATAAGGGTCAATTCGCTTCGATTATGAGTTGACCCCCAATTATGGCCCTGACTGACGTTGTTGCTCGTACCGCTAAGCCCCGCGAGAAAGCCTATAAGCTCGCAGATGCACATGGCCTGTACCTTTTGGTGAGCCCTAACGGTTCTAAGCGCTGGTATCTCAAGTACCGTTTTGACGGTAAGGAAAGCCGGATTGCGTTCGGTGCTTATCCGCTGATTTCGCTGGCGAAGGCCAGAGAGAAACGCGACGAGGTGCGATTACTGCTGTCAGAAGGCATCCACCCAACGGAAAAGCGGGAAGAAGAGAAAGAACAGGCACAGGATGCGCTGAACACCTTTGAAAAGGTGGCAAAGGACTGGCACCGAAACATCAGCCAAAACCGATGGTCACAAACGCACGCTGGACGGGTATGGCGTGACATGGAACGTAATATTCTGCCTGCCATCGGCCAGCGCCACATTGCCGACCTGAAAACCAAAGACCTGCTTGAACCGCTTAAAGCCGTGGAGCAAAACGGCCATCTTGATTTGGCGTCGCGGTTACGCCAGCGCGTTACCGACATCATGCGTTACGCGGTACAAAATGACCTGATCGAGCGTAACCCGGCGCAAGATCTCACCGGGGCGATAGCTGCGCCAAAGGCGACGCATCGGCCAGCCTTGAAGCTCGATAAACTGCCTGACTTTCTGGCACGGATTGAACGCTACAAAGGGAGAGCGTTAACCCGGCTGGCCTTAAAACTTACCCTGTGCGTTTTTATCCGTTCCAGTGAGCTACGCTTTGCCCGTTGGCCGGAAATCGACTTTAAACGCGCGATGTGGACGATACCGCCCGAACGTGAAGCTATTCCCGGAGTGAAACACTCACAGCGTGGCGCAAAGATGCGCTCCGAACATCTGGTGCCGTTATCCCGACAGGCTTTAGCACTGCTGGAAGAGATTAAGGCTATCAGCGGCGCTCACGAACTGGTCTTCCCCGGCGACCACCGACCAACCAAACCGATGAGTGAAAACACCATCAACAGTGCATTGCGAACAATGGGCTATGACACTACCACCGAAGTATGCGGACACGGCTTCCGTACTATGGCCTGTAGCGCGTTAGTTGAGTCTGGTCAGTGGTCGCGGGATGCCGTAGAGCGGCAAATGAGCCATCAGGAGCGCAATGGCGTCCGTGCTGCGTATATCCACAAAGCCGAACATCTTGAAGAGCGCAAGCTGATGCTGCAATGGTGGGCGGATTATCTGGATGCTAACCGGGAAGAGCATGTTGTGCCGTATGAGTTTAGAGATAAGTAGCATTTTTAAGTGTGACTTACTTTCCTAATAATATAAGGGAGATATATGATTTTTGATAAAATAAAGAAATGCCCATTGTATATCATGATTTTTGATAAAATAAATAAATATCCATTGTATATCATGATTTTTATTTTTCTTGTTGGAAATGTTTTTTTTACTGCAAAAGACTTTCCCTTTAAAAAATCAATATGTGTATTTTTTCTTATTCTTACTTTGGTTTCTTTTGTTTTTTTTAGAAAAAATGTTCGGGAGGTGGTTGATTTTCACTCTCGTCTTGAAGGTGGTAATTATGAAAAAATATCAGCTATAGTATCATTACTATCCTGGGTGGTTTTTTCATTGTCTATTTTTTTTATTAACGTCGGTTTTATTGTGATAGCAAGATGGCTGATGTTACCTTTTGCGATATTTGTTATAGTTAGTGGTGCTCTCACTTTCTACGCTCTTGAACGCGATGGAAATAAAGTCATTATTAAAGTTAAGTCTTTGTTTTTTGGTGGGGTATCATTGCTGTATTTTATTACGGCTGCTTATGCGGAAAGTTATTTCTTGCAGGCTAGTAATATGGATTTAAGTACTTCTCCTTTACTTGCATTCTGGTGGAAGTTGGATTTTTTTATTATTTATTTTTTTATGGTTTTACAACCGATATCATATATTATTTTTATTCTTATATCGAAAGAATTGACCACGCATCGATTAATGGTGTTCTTTGGGGTGTTAATGCTTACAGCTATGCTACTAAATGGAGCATCACGCTGGGCAAATAATTCGATAGTTTTATTTCTTGATTGGACAACAAGTAGTGAGTGGCGATCTTTTGCAACCTGTGGTCACTTGAATATTAGTGATCCAAGAGAGCGGTATTTTGGATTTAATACTGAAAAATATAATGTTTATTTTTCCAATCGAGAGGGACAATGGGGATTTGAGGAGATTAAGTGTACTAAAGATGATGAAGGGCAGGATTCATTTACTCGTGTACTTGTAAGCCAATCGGATATGCCTAAGTGGTTTAAAGAATAGACAAGCATTATAAATGCATCAGATGTATCTAATGGTACTTTCATTTAGCGGTTGTTTATCTATAACGCGCCCGCCCCCTTTTTGGGGAGGGGACGGGCGCTCCGTGGCACTATGAGGATGGATTTTCCTTCGTGTCGTAAAACGACAGGATCATTTCTGCCAAATCCTCTTCCACCGTATAAAAATAACAGGCAGGAACATGCAGCACAGCAGCCAGTCGGCGCGCCAGCTCAAAATCTGGCGTGTGAATCCCACGCTCATATTGATTCATGCGAGCGCTGGCTGTCGCTTCGTCTATCCCGGCAAGAATGCCTAAGCGCTCGATAAAAACCGGCTTTCATACCACTAAGTAACTCTTAGTAAATGCGGAAGAATTAGTACGTATAGTTACCTGACATCTTAATAAATAAGGAAGAAGGTATGACAACGTATAACGACTGGCATCAGGCGGATATCATCGCCGGCTTGCGCAAGAAAGGCACCACGCTGGCCGCGCTATCCCGTTCTGCGGGACTCAGTTCTTCCACACTGGCGAATGTGCTGGTACGTCCCTGGCCGAAGGGGGAATGGCTGGTTGCCACCGCGCTGGACAAACATCCCGCTGAAATCTGGCCCAGCCGCTATTTTGATGAAGCAGGTACATTGATTGACAGAAAACGCCGTATCAGGCAGGAAAGGGGTAAATAGCGTTCATGCTGGTAAAGCGGTTTTCTGTGCTGACGCCCCCACCTTGCCCCCACTTTACCGTGTAATACGCTTCCCCCGCCGGATGACAGAGGGAAAACAACAAATCATTGATATACAGTAAGTTAATTATTCTCCCCCACTTAGGGTATATAGGCATCCGGGAAGTGGGGGAAGCCGCCGGATACCATAGCCTGATACCCGGTGCCCCCCACATTTCCCCCGTTTATTCCCCCACGTTACCGCGTTTTGATAATGGCACGATGTTTTCACCATCCAGCGCGATCAGGTCATCCTTGACGAGTTTATCCAGCCAGCGGGTAAACTTTTTGGAGACATCAAACCCCATCGCCCGCATGTCGTCACGCACCAGTGCGCGGGTGCAGCCGTCGCCACTGGCCGTGCGCGAGCGGATCGCTTCCCACAGCGCTACATGGTTATCCGTCAGCCGGGTGATCCCACTGAGCGCCGGGTCAGCGTCGGTCGGGTCATCGCGGACCTCCCGGCCTTCATCCCGCAGAACCAGCGACGTAATCGGCTCGCCGTCATCGTCCACGTACAGATTTACCGCCGTCAGGTCGTAGGCCCGGCGTGGCGGCTCTTCGGCGTCCTTCATTTTGGTGCAGGTCAGGATCAGCGCCTGCCCATCGGCCTCGCGGCGCACATTAAACTCCACATCTAGCGCAGCCCGGAAGGCACTAGAGCCGCGAGCGCCTTTGTCCTGATCTTTGCCGGAGTGATGAATAATCAGTACCGTGGCCTGCGTGGCCGCCTTGATGTAGTCGCAACCCTGAATAAACGCCCCCATGTCTTTAGCGGCGTTTTCATCCGAACCGCCAAAGCAGCGGGCCAGTGTATCCAGAATGATCAGCCGTACCGCCATCCCGGTGGCGGCCTGCACGTCATGGGCGGCCTTGATCACCTGCTCCACGCTGTCGGGACTGGCCGGGAATACCGGGCAGTCAACGCGGTAGAGCGCATCAATCGGGCTACGGTCGTTCAGCGTTTCTTCCCACGCCCGAATGCGGCGCGGTACGCCGATCCCGCCTTCGCCCACCACATAAATCACCGCACCCTGTGTGACTGGTCGGTTGGCCCACGGCTTTCCGGTGGCAATATGGCACGCCCAGGAAACAGCCAGAAAGGATTTATACGACCCGCTGGCACCGTAAGCACTGGCAACCGCGCCGCTCGGCAGGTAGCCCTTGATCAGGTAATCCTGTCGGGTATCAAACCCTTCCGAGCCTTTACGCAGTGGCAGGGCGGAGGAAAAGACCGAAACGGGAGATTGCCCGGCGTCAGGCAACGGGGCCGGACTGATAACGGCAGGCCGGGTAAGCTGACGCCGGAATGCGGCTTTGGTGGCATCCATGCCGTGCCGCTGGCGAAAATCATCCCAGTCACAGGCGGTATCGGTCGGCGGCAGGGATACCCAGCCGTCAACGGCCAGCGCCGCTTTCTCTGCCATCAGCTTGCCGGTGTTGGCCGCGCCATCCGGGTGAATATCGTTATCCCCGGCCAGAATCAGACAGCAATGGGGATAACGCGCCCTGAATGCCTGCGCGACGTTCAGCAGGTTATTGGCCGATACCGCCGCCACCACATGGCATGACGAGCACTGTTGCAGGGTGAGCGCCGTGGCATACCCTTCGGTGATAATCAGCTTCGACGGCTCCGGGCCGTGGTTGACCGGAATAAACGCCCCTTTCAACTGCGTGCCGGGATACAACCGCTTTTCACCACCGGGCGTGATCAGTTGCGCCCCTGCCAGTTCACCGGAGGTGCGGAACATCGGCAGCAGTAGCGATCCTTCGCCAAACCGGACACGCCCGATGGTCATCGCCTGTGCGGCCGTCAGCAGCATAGCCGGTGTCATCAGCTCTCTGGCTTTCAGATACGGGCTTTCCCCGGTGCTCGTGGCTGTCATCAGCGCCTTGATGCGCTCTGCCAGCGGGCGGGGATCAACCGCCTTTTCTCTGGCGGGCGGTGTTTCACTGGCTGATGACGCTAGTGCCGTCACCACTCTGGCCGCTTCCGCGATATCACACCGCCTGACACGGGCGACCAGATCCAGACCATCACCGTGGCCGCAATGATTGCAGAACCAGGTGCCACGCCCACGCTTGTCATCAAAGCGGAAGCGATCTTTTCCACCACAGACAGGGCAAGGGCCGTGCTGGCCCCCGGCAGGAAAGTAGATATCTAATGCCGCCAGAATCGACGGCCAGCGGTGGCGGGATTGTGCAACACTTTCCGAGACAAACTTACTCATTGTCCGGCCCCTCCGCATCCAGCGTGTCATTCAGCAGGTTAAGCCGCTCCCATAAGATGAACATCAGCAGCTCTTTGGCAACGGGGTTTTCCAGCTCAATGATGGCGTAGGCCAGCACCCGGCAGTGATCGGCGATCTCTTCCAGTAACAGCGGTGTGGGGTTATACATAGCGCACCTCCGCAGGAGAGGTGAAAGATTGCAGGCAGGAATAGCTAAGGGTCGTAGCCATAAGGCAGCCTCCAGACTGTAGCAATTGTGATAGCTACCACCAGAGACGCCAATCTCGCGGGTGGTAGCCCGTGCGAGGTTGGCGTTACCGGACAGTCTGGCTACCGGCCTTCCTTGCGGAAGCCCCGCACGAGCCACCATTGAAGGTACAGCTCGACGCTTGCCTGCAAAAAAATACGCACAATGTGCGTATTCAGGCACCAGACTATTGTTCGGAACGCCAATTCCGGCTACGGATTTTGCCGTAGCCCGCGCAGTATAGCCCAATTTGCCCGCCAGAAGAAAAGCTGAATGACTCATTTGCGCCCCTCCGCCCGCTGACGGATACGCTCGGCAATCCAGTCGTTGATTTCACTCTCCACCCAGGCGACAGAACGTGCGCCCAGCTTCACCGGCTGGGGAAACTCGTCACGATCGATCAGGTAATAGATCCAGGATTTTTTGAGGCTGGTTTTTTTCATCACATCGGGCAAACGCAACAGAGTGAGATTGGACATCATTACGCCTCCTCCTGACGGGTGTAGACACGTTCAACATAACGGCCACGGCCATCGCCATGACCCAAATCCATCGACACCAGCGCCCGTGCCTCCTGACGGCTAAACCCGTCGGCAAGGTAGAAACGCATGGCATCCTGCGCCCATGCATAGCGCAGGCTGTGGGGGGAGTGCGGGCCGGTCAGGCCGAGGCGGGTAGTCCGGGCACGCCAGAAATTCATGGCGGTTTTCAAATCCGGTTTATCGATGAGTTTGCCGTTGCGGTTGTCGGCGATGACAAGTGCCTCACGCACAGCAGCAAGCACCGCTGCGCTGTCCAGCACACGGGTTTCACGCGGTCGCCCGCCTTTGGTGCCAAACACGACGGTGAGCCGGTCAACCTGCCGGGTCAGTTGCTGCTCCCAGCGCTTGAGCGAGGCGCAACACTGCACCGCTTCCTGCGAACGCAACCCCAGCAACCGGGCAAGCTGGAGCGCACAGGCCAGACCGGCATCTTCCCGACGGGCGGACTCCAGCACAGACTGATAGAGCGCATCCGGGATGGCATATTTAGTGCCTGCCCGGCTGGCACCACCCAGCCCCAGCGCCTGATTGCTCAGGCGGGGATCATCCACCAGTTTTCCCCGGCCTGCCAGACGCAGCACGCTGCGCAAGGCGGACATCTCGTTATGCAACGTGCGCAAAGCCATGCCCTGAGAGCGGCGGGCCGCCACATAGCTTTCGATATGCCGGGCTTTAACGTGCTGTACGCTGCGCACCTGAATGTTGAGTGTCAGCAGATGACGGCACAAACGCTCAACAATACGGAGGCGATCATGAACCGTTTTATGGCTGCCACCCGCCTGTTTCGCCCATGTTTTCATTTCACGACTGAGTTTTGTCATGCTCTTATCTCGACTTCAGCCCTTCGGCGCATGGCTGCTATGCAGAGTCAATGCTCTGCCTGAACGATACCTGTGCGCCGGAGGGCTTGGGCTTTGTTGAGGTATCGGGGGTTCGGTGATGCACACAGTGCAACCGCTGTTCACACAGTCATACCCCCAGGCAAATCGCCTGCCTCGATATCGATCCAGAATGCTTTTAAACACAATGAGGCGCGAAAACGGTGGTGTCAGAATGTTGACACGCAGCGCAAACGGCCATGAGTAAAGTCGAGAAAGACGTCAGTGCGCGGCGTCACTTTCACCTGCTTACGCGGTAAAAGTGACGCCGGGTGAAAGCGTGACAGGCGGATACAGCCCTGATGCATTACGGCATCATGCGGTACAACCCGCACGTTCACACGTACAGACGGCAATCGTTGGGACGAGTAAAATCGAAGTTGCACGCTAACGTGAACTTACAAGGGTAAGCGCCAGTTAAGTCGCTTAGTATGTGAAATCACTACAACGATAAACGTTGCAGCTACAAGCCAGTGTCCGACGGTACGGGAAAACCGCGCTCTGGCTGGGTATAGTATAAGTGAAGCATTTTACGCCGCCCGGCAAACCGGGTTATGGGTAAAACTTAGGGCCCAATGGGCTATGGTTTAGTTTAACTGACCTTCATCGTCACGCTCGTAACGGCGCTCAAACTACCTGACGACATCTGCTCCCAAAGGCTGGCAGATTTACCGCGCTTCTTCATCACGCTCTCTTCCTTGCAGGCGATGGAAGAGTAACAGTACCGGTGTGGTCGCCCGAAGGCGTCAGTCTCAGACCACGCTCCATTCCCTATGACTTTGGCGTTGTGACCACCCGAAGGCGTTTCTCACGGGTCACTCGTATCATCCTGATACTGGAAACATTGGTGGCTGTCATCGACAGCGGTGTTGCGTGGATAAAATTACGACAGAATTTTGCAGACTTCAAGTAGTTTGAATATTCATCAAAAGGGAATAATCTAGCACCAAGTGCTATAGTTAAGGGATGGAATGCTGGCCTGATGCGTGTATTAAAAACCAAATGGTTTACTAAGGCGGCTAAATCCCACTCTATCAAGGATAGCGAGTTATGTCAGGCCATTGAGGCGGTGGCTCAGGGGAAAGCTGATGATCTCGGCGGCGGCGTTTACAAGAAACGCCTTAACCAAAACCGCGATCGCGCCATCATACTGGCGAAAGGTGGGGTAAATTGGTTTACACGTTCCTGTATGCCAAGCAGGATATGGCGAACATTGATGATCGTGAACTGGCTGGGTTCCGCGAACTGGCGAAGCACTATGCCAACCTTGCCGATGAAAAGATTACGGCACTGATTAAGCGTAAAGAACTGGTGGAGATTTGCCATGACTGCAAAAAGTAAATTCAAAAGCCCGGCATTTGAGGCGATTCACAGCGCCGCGTCTGGCTTATTCAGCGTTGATGCCATCCCACAAGAAACCATGCGCAATTTTGACAACGCGTGCCTTAATAGTGTCGAGTCTTTTCAGCCTCTGGAAATTAAAGCGCTGCGTGAGAAGCTAAACGTCAGTCAGCCGGTTTTCGCCCGTTACCTGAACACCAGTGTTTCGACGGTGCAGAAATGGGAAAGTGGCGCAAAACGCCCCAGCGGGTTATCGCTGAAACTGCTTACGGTAGTGCAGAAGCATGGGTTGAAGGTGTTGGTTTGATGTTTAAACGTATTGGGATATGGGATCACATATTCGACACCCATCAATTCTCAATGGCATCAAAGAGTTTACTTGTGTATAGAGTTTCTTACGGGGGGGGGGGGCGGAGCTACTAAATAGCTGCGCGGAATAGTGCTCCATTTTCTGCTATGCCTTGCAGATTAAGGCGTTGGAGATATTTTATCTATCTGGCCGTGTGTCAGGTCTAGTATATGGTGCCTTTACGCAACATGCCACGTGTTAGTAAACGGTAGGTGTAGCGGTATTAGGCACAACTATTTAGTCTCAGACCACGCTCCGTTCCCTATGATTTTGGCAATGTTACTATCCTAAGCATTTCTCATTGATCACCCATATCATCTAATCCTGAATTGCCATCAGTAGCAGGCTTTTGATGCGCATTATGTTTAGTTTTTTTTTGGAGTTTTAATATAATTAATTGTTTTTATTGTATTTATTTTATTTTTGAGCAGGTTTTACACTTGGGCTCTCAAGTATAAGTAGGTTTACTGATTTTGAATTCAATTTGACATTTTGTCATTTTTGACTGACATTATCGGTATTTTTGCTGACATTGTTGGCTTTTGCTATCGAGTACATAGGATCATCTATGAATGTGAATTACAATGACATTACTGCACTTATTGAAGCATCTCTTGATGCAAACTACAGTGAGGTCAGAAGTGTAAGCAATCGAATTGCTAAAGCTATCAGTGCTCAAGATCTTGAAGCAGCCAAAAAAATTAAATCAATTCTGCGCCGCAAGGGAGTTCCATTACGAAGTTCAGGGTACTTCGAGAGCCTTCCTGTAGATCCGAAATCTCGCTCTCCTCTCATCGAAGAGCAACAGTGGCCGGTATCTCCGCTCTTTCTGGATCAGAAAGAACAGGAGGTTTTCAGTGCATTCATTGATAGCGTTAGCCATCAAGATAAATTGATCGAAAATGGAATATCAAGTAGGCTAAATTTGCTCTTGTCGGGTGCTCCGGGGACAGGGAAAACTCTTGTTGCTGGGCATATCGCGGCACAACTAAATAAAACTTTATATGTTGTTAGATTAGACTCTGTAATATCATCATTATTAGGTGATACTGCTAAAAATATTAGACAGATATTTGAGTATGTTCCATCTAAGGATGCTGTTTTATTCTTAGATGAAGTGGACGCTGTAGCTAAATTGCGAGATGATAGTCAAGAAATTGGTGAATTAAAACGAGTCGTAAATACTCTAATTCAAGGCTTAGACTCATTAGACGATAAGGCTATTGTTATAGCTGCAACTAATCATGCAAACCTTTTAGATCCTGCTATATGGAGACGATTTCCATTCAAAATTAATTTTGAGCTTCCTGGTCTCGATGTTAGAGATGCACTATGGGATCATTTCCTCTTTCAAGATAAAGGAGATAAAAATACTAGGAAGATATTAGCCGTCATCTCTAATGGGCTGACTGGTGCAGATATTGAAAATATTAGTATTTCATCTAGAAGACAAAGTATTTTATCAGGAAAAGAGTTAAATGTTGCGTCTGTGGTTCATTCTATAATTAATAGTAAAGCTGATAATCCAGTGGTTGTTTCAAATGAAGAGTTAAATATAAATATAAAAAAAGAAATTTCGAAAAAATTACATGATCAATATAAATTTAGCCAGGCTGAAATCGGAAGAGTATTAAATGTAAGTAGGCAAACAGTATCCGTTTATCTTAAGGAGTGATAGGCATGGCTGAAAATATAAACTCACCTTTATTAAATCCAATAGTCGCACTACTCAAATCCCCTACACCATCAGCCATAAAAGGAGGAGGGAAAAGCAGAGCTAACATAGTGCAATCCAGACTTCAAGAGCAAAAGAAAAAACTTGTTGAGGATTTGAGGTTAGTTAGTGAAAATATTGATAGAGTTGTCAGCCATGCCGATCATATACATGTTATAGCTCGAATGTTTGATGACTCGTTCGCTCCATCATATACACCCGATGACTTATTTATTCCTGAAGCTGGCGCTAGAATTATAGCCCCAACTAATGATGGTTATTTAATTGAGTTAGATATGAGATCTATATCTAAGCTTATAGAACGAGTTTCAATTTCTAATACTATTAATCAAATGGTTGATGTTTCTAGAGTAAAGGGTATAAATATTTTTAGTGAGAAAGATCTACTCAGAAATAGAGATTTAAATGATATTTGGAACAAGTCAAAAGAAAATAAACTGCATCCGTTTAATATTTGGTTGATGCCTTTTTTTAAAGAGAAATCCAAAGATTCAGTAGTAAATAAAATATTGAATTTATATAATGATGGTGCTATTCATGCTGGTTATCCAGAATTTGATGTTAGTGATAATGATCATGACAATGACAAAGTTCGTGTGGGTGATAAAGGTGTTTTAGTTCCAGAAATATTTGTTAATGCAATCAGAAAATATAAAAGTACTGGAAATGCCTCTTTAACTGTTCTTGTAAAAGAAAAAAATAATCTGGAAAGCCTTCTGAGCTGTAGTGCAGTATATAGAATAGAACCAGTCTCACAAGTCAGTGCTAATGAGATTCCTCCAGGCGTTGGTCCAGAGCCTACTCCTCCGATTAATAAATCTTCAGATCTTCCAACTGTAGTTGTCATTGATGGTGGGTGTTCGGCAAAATCTTACGAACCTTTGAATATATTAAGATTATCACCTCTTATATCAGATGTTGATGCAGATAAAAAACACGGTAATCAAATAGTTTCAGTAATATGCCATGGTTACGCATGGAATAATAATTTGTCTCTGCCGCATCTTGAATGCAATTTCATTAGCGCACAAGCTATTGCCAAAAGAAGTGTTTTAAAACAGCCTACATCAGATCAGTTTATTATGTATCTGAGAAAGGTTGCTCAGGAAAGTTCTGGTAAATCTAAAGTATGGAATCTTTCATTTAATGAAGGGGCCCCCTCGTTAAATGAAAGTGAGATTAGTTATCTGGGACATAAAATAAATGAAATTGCAAGAGAGTTTGATATTCTTCCCGTAATCTCTATTGGAAATGTTAGCGAAAATAATCCAAGTAAAATACTATGTCCTCCGGCAGATTGTGAAGCAGCGGTAACTGTTAGTGGAAGAATTGCCGATAGTGAAGGAAAACCTTATACTTCATGTCCTTATAGCTTAAAAGGGCCTGCTCCAGCAGGAATGAAAAAACCAGAGCTGTCATGGTTTTCTAAACTACGGGTTCTTGGGGGAACGATTGAAACCGGAACCAGTTACAGCGCTCCATTAATTTCTGCAATAGCTGCACATACCTTTGCTAATTTAAAGAAACCGACTCCTGATCTTGTTCGTGCTCTGTTAATTAATAGAACCGGCCAAGTTTATCATGATCATTCTTTGGGTTGGGGCACTCCGTGGGAAGAAGAGACAATGCCTTGGTTATGTAAGAAAGGTACTGTGACATTAACTTGGATATCAAAACTGAAGCCTGGATTTGCATTTTACTGGAATGATATCCCGCTACCGCCTGAGATGCTTCTTGATGGAAAACTATGTGGCTCAATATCATTAACCGCGGTTCTTAAGCCTAAGGTATCAGATACTGCTGGTGAGAATTATTTTTCAACTCGGTTAGAATGTGCTTTGCAATATCTTAAACTCACTGAAACAGGTTTGAAAGTAAGTAATCTTTTGGGAACAATGAGGGAATCGAAAGAAAAAGAACATGTATCTAGAACTGAATTATCTAAATGGAGTCCTATACGCCATCATTCTAGGGATTTTAAGAGAGTGAGTATAGAAAATACCTCTCTAAGATTATATTCAAGAATATTTGCGAGAGATTTATATCAGTATGGTATGGAGTCTCATCAAGAATTGGAAGGTCAGGAAGTTGCATTTGTACTTACATTTAAAAGTAGTGATAGCAACTCTTCTATTTATGACTCGATGACTCAAAAGCTAGGAGCTTTTGTTGAAAGTGCAGTTATCAATCAAGGTATAGATATTAATCTTTGAAGTGGAAGGAATTAATTTTCAACTCTGTGCTGGGATCTCTTCGTTCTGAGATTCTAGCACGTATTGTTAACTTCTAGTGGTGGTCAGTATGGTGGTCGTTAGAGCTATTCATTGATTTAAAATCATTAATAATCAACTATTTAAATTCCATCCCGAGTCCGGCCTTCGCACCAACAGTATATAAATAGACGTCAACCGACGTCTTTTTTTATGCCTGAAATCCAGTATTTACCCACCTTTCCCGCTATATTCATTCTCTCAGGGTCAACCGACATCCATGTACATCTACCAACAGTTGTTGGTACGGATGATGGTATTTTCGGTTCGATAATGCTTATACCAACGGGGAGGAGATAAGTATGGCGCTCACTGATATCACAGTCAGAACAACTAAGCCTTCGGATAAGCAATACAAGCTGACCGACGGCAATGGTATGCATCTGCTGGTCATCCCAATGGCTCAAAGTATTGGCGCTTACAGTACCGTTTTGGCGGCAAACAGAAGATGCTGGCACTGGGGGTTTATCCTGATGTCTCTCTGGCTGATGCCAGAGCACGTCGTGATGAAGCGCGGAAGTTATTGGCAAACGGCACCGACCCCGGCGACAAAAAGAAATCTGATAAGGTTGAACAAAGCGAAGCGTTAACCTTTAAAGAGGTGGCAATAGAATGGCACGCCACCAATAAAAAATGGTCGCAGGAGCACAGCCATCGTGTGCTGAAAAGCCTGGAAGATAACCTTTTCCCGGCAATAGGCAATCGGCAGCATCGCCCGGTACTGGATCTTAAGCGCACGCCCGAACTGCTCCGACGTATCGATAACTACACCGGCAGGCCATTAACCCGTCTGGCGGTCGAGTTGACGTTATTGATTTTTATCCGCTCCAGCGAACTGCGCTTTGCACGCTGGTCAGAGATAGATTTTGATACCGCCATATGGATGATTCCCCCGGAACGTGAACCTATCGACGGCGTAAAACACTCTCACCGTGGCTCAAAAATGCGTACTCCGCACCTGGTGCCGCTTTCCCGACAGGCACTGGCGACGTTGAAGCAAATCCAGCAATCCAGCAATTTAGCGGCGACCATGAGCTTATCTTTATTGGCGACCACGACCCGCGTAAACCGATGAGTGAGAACACGGTGAACAAAGCGCTGCGGGTGATGGGGTATGACACCAAGGTAGAGGTTTGTGGGCATGGCTTCAGGACGATTGATCCTACCCACCATTAGTGGACACGCGACTAAGTGAGTAAACTCTCAACCAGAGGTGATTACTCATGACAAAACCAGCATCAAACAGCAAAACGGCCCGTAAACAGTACACACCCGAATTCCGCGATGAAGCCCTGAAACTCGCTGAACGCATCGGTGTTGCCGCCGCCGCCCGTGAACTCAGCCTGTATGAATCCCAGCTCTACAACTGGCGCAGTAAACAACAGCAACAGATGACCTCCTCAGAACGCGAAAATGAACTGGCGGCTGAAAATGCCCGGCTTAAGCGGCAACTGGCGGAGCAGGCTGAAGAACTGGCCATTCTCCAAAAGGCCGCGACATACTTCGCGAAGCGCCTGAAATGAAGGTTGTCTTCATCGAAAAGCATCAGGCTGAGTTCAGCGTCAAAGCCATGTGCCGGGTGCTTCGGGTTGCCCGAAGCGGCTGGTATGCCTGGCTCAAACGTCGCCATCAACCCGGCCCACGCCAGCAGTTCCGGCTCATCTGTGATACTGCTGTCAGTCAGGCATTCACTGAGGCAAAGCAGCGTTATGGTACGCCGCGCCTTGCTGATGAGTTGCCGGAGTACAACATCAAAACTATCGCCGCCAGCCTGCGCCGTCAGGGATTACGGGCAGAAGCCAGCCGCAAATTCAGCCCGGTCAGCTACCGTGAACACGGTCTGCCGGTATCGGAAAACCTGCTGAAGCAGGACTTCATCGCCAGCGGCCCGAACCAGAAGTGGGCAGGCGATATCACGTATCTTCGCACGGATGAGGGCTGGCTGTATCTGGCAGTGGTGATGGACCTGTGGTCTCGTGCTGTTATTGGCTGGTCGATGTCCTCACGAATGACGGCGAAACTGGCCTGCGATGCGTTACAGATGGCACTCTGGCGGCGTAAACGCCCGAAAAACGTTATCGTTCACACGGATCGCGGCGGGCAGTACTGTTCAGCGGATTATCAGGCATTGCTGAAGCGGCACAGCCTGCACGGCAGCATGAGCGCAAAAGGTTGTTGCTACGATAATGCGTGCGCGGAAAGCTTCTTTCATTCACTGAAAGTGGAATGTATCCACGGAGAGCGTTTTACCGACCGTGAAATTATGCGGACGACAGTATTTAATTATATCGAGTGTGATTACAATCGCTGGCGTCGTCATAGTGCCTGTGGCGGTCTCAGCCCGGAACAGTTTGAAAACGAAAACCTCGCTTAGGGCTGTGTCCACATTACGTGGGTAGGATCAGATGGCCTGTAGCTCGCTGATCGAGTCGGGCTTATGGTCGCGTGACGCAGTAGAACGCCAGATGAGCCATATGGAGCGTAACTCTGTGCGTGCGGCTTATATTCATAAGGCCGAGCATCTGGATGAGCGCAGACTGATGCTGCAGTGGTGGGCTGATTTTCTTGATGCGAATCGTGAGAAGGCAGTGAGTCCGTTTGATTTTGCTAAATTAAGCACGGGATGATTAGGTGTATTTAAGGTATGTGTCTGACATACCTTGTTTTTTCTATAACATGGCTTCTGATGGAGTGTCCGTTTTGGTAATGAAATCTGTTGTTTAATGCCAAAAACTCATATTGTAAGCTTGGTTCAAGTGATAGGTAGTTTTACACTGTCCCATCAGAAAAGCAGCATCTGAGATTTAGCCATTCATTTAGATAGAAGCGTTCTTACTGTTACATCAAAGGCAGGAGCCATGACTAGTCGCCCGCAGATGATTATTAATGTTCTTCAGGCTAATCCTGATGAACAATTCACAGCTCGCCAGCTTGCCCAAAAGATCATTGATCACTATGGTGCAGAACTTGCCGACAAGCGTCAAAACCCTCGTTTTGCCAGCGATGAAGATTTCTTGAGTCAAATAGCAGCTGAAGTCGGTGGGAGCAGAACCGTTCAGGCAAAAGCAATGTGTCCCCATGTTATGACGCGTGACAAGCCTCGGCCTAGACTATTTTACTGGGGTAAGGAAATTGATAATGGTATGCAGCAAGAGTCATCTTTTGATATCGCTCCCACTCCATCTGCTGAGACGGTAAGCTTTTCTGAGCATTCCCTTTACCCGCTTTTGATCGAATACCTTTCTGAAGAAGAAGAATTACTTTGCCGCCGTATCGATGAAAAGCGTTCAAGCAACAACAAAGGCCTTGGGGCAAACCATTGGCTTTATCCTGATATTGTTGCATTGCAGCCTCTCGATAAAGGTTGGGATAGCGTCGTGCAAAACTGTGTACGGTATAGCGAAGGGCGTTTAACCCGTCTGTGGTCTTTTGAAGTAAAACGTCAGCTTAACCGTAGCAATGTTCGAGAATGTTTCTTCCAGGCTGTGAGCAATTCAAGCTGGGCCAATTTTGGTTATCTCGTCGCGACCGAAATAAATGAAGATAAGCAGCGTGGCGTAGAAAGAGAACTGCAGATGTTGTGTGCATTGCATGGTATTGGTGTGATCCTTCTTAATCCGCAAGATCCCGGTAATAGCCAAACTCTGATTCCTGCACGAGAGCGAACAAGTATTGATTGGCAATCCGTCAACCGCTTGGTAGTAGAGAACAAAGATTTTAAAGAGTTTATCGATCTGGTTTCTGATTATCACCAGACAGGAAAAGTACACAAAGCGCTCTGGAATAGATAATTCGCTCTAATGTTTTTTAATAATATATTAGAGTGGATTAAAAAAATATGGATTAATGAACGGCGGGGTATTCAGAGTTAGTGATATTTAAAAACTTTGTCTGCGAATCGATGGAGTAGTGAATATAATAAAGTTGGGCAAAGAGGTGCTCACCTTATTATAATAAATAAATCCATGTAGATAGGTTAACTTATCTAAATTGTATTGGGGAGTGTTAGAAATTCTGTGTCATTCCAGTAATATACAATCAAAAAGGAATGACATATGTCCCAGCCCTTCGATTTCGATAAAGCGCTTAAAGCCCTCCAGTCCGGTCAGGCATTAACGGGCAAAGATGGTATCTTAACGCCTTTAATCAAACAGTTAACGGAAGCTGCCCTCTCTGCGGAACTGGACTCTCATCTGGCTCAGGACGTTGAAGCTAACCGTAAAAATGGCTCCGGCAAAAAGACCATTAAAGCCCCGACGGGCAGCTTCGAACTGGCGACTCCGCGCGATCGTAATGGCACTTTTGAACCCCAGTTGGTGAAAAAACATCAGACCACGTTATCCGACGAGATCGAACACAAGATCATTCGCCTGTTTGCACTGGGGATGAGCTATCAGGACATTAGCCGGGAGATCGAAGATTTATATGCCTTCAGCGTGTCCACTGCCACCATCAGTGCAGTAACCGATAAAGTCATCCCTGAACTAAAACAGTGGCAACAGCGCCCGCTGGAGCAGGTTTATCCCTTCGTCTGGCTGGACGCTATTCACTATAAAATTCGGGAAGATGGCCGCTATCAGAGCAAAGCGGTTTACACCGTGCTGGCCCTGAATCTGGAAGGTAAAAAGGAAGTTCTGGGCCTGTATCTGTCAGAAAGTGAGGGGGCTAACTTCTGGCTGTCGGTATTAAGCGACCTGCAAAATCGCGGTGTTAAAGACATTCTGATTGCCTGCGTGGACGGGCTGACCGGCTTCCCAGAGGCAATAAACAGCATTTATCCGCAGACGGAAGTGCAGTTGTGCGTCATTCATCAGATACGCAATTCGATTAAATATGTGGCCTCAAAGCACCATAAAGCCTTCATGACCGACCTGAAGCCAGTCTACCGTGCAGTGTCAAAAGAAGCGGCCGAAATGGCACTGGATGAGCTGGAAGCGAAATGGGGGTTGCAGTATCCGGTGGTGCTCCAGTCGTGGCGACGCAAGTGGGACAATCTGTCAGCGTACTTCCGCTATCCGGCAAATATCCGCAAAGTCATTTACACCACAAATGCTATCGAATCGGTGCACAGACAGTTCAGGAAGCTGACCAAAACCAAAGGTGCTTTCCCGAATGAAAACAGTCTGTTGAAGCTGCTTTATCTGGGGCTGATGAACGCACAGGAAAAATGGACAATGCCCATCCAGAGCTGGAATTTGACATTGTCACAGTTGGCCATTTATTTTGAAGGGCGACTAAATAACGTGATGACGTTGTAGAATTTTTAACGTGACACAGAATTCTGAACGCTCTCAATAGTGATGGGAAATGACGCCATTTATTTTAAATCAGCATGCTTAAATGTTTGCTTGCCAGCCTGGCTATTTGTCATTTTTAGCATGTTACTCTCTTCTTTATCAGTGATTAAGGCGTTACATAAACCCTCTTTATTTTGATAAAAAATTATTACCATAACGATAATAATAAGGTGTGTTCCTGTATTTCTGACGGGATAAAACCCCAGTATTGGTAGAACGCTTTTGCCTCATCAGATAACGCATGTACCAATAACGCTTTGTTGCCTACCTGCTGCGCTACATTGCGGGAGCGGAGTACCGCATCTTTCAGAAGCCCGGCACCGATCCCCATACGTTGATAACGTTCATCAACGGCTAATCGGCCAAGTACCAGAACAGGAATGGGGTCAGGCATATTGCGCCGGAATGCGCCCGGTGCAACCTGACGCTGGATGCTACCCGACGCGAGGGCATAGAACCCCACCACACGATGTGTACCGGCTTCACACACCACGAAGGTGCGTGAAGCGCCCAGTGTCTGATTTTTTAACGCCTTGCGTTTCAGCCATTCATTCAATGACGGCTCTGAACAATGAAAATCCACAACTGCATGTTGAGGCAGCAATAATTCAGGTGCCGTTATTCCCACGGAGATTTCCTGTTCAGTAATGCATTCACACGCGGATTATCTGTGACTGGTGATTCCAACACCTGAATGAAAGCATCATATTGTTCATCATTGACCAGAAACAGCCGTTGATCCAACAACACATCTTCAGCCTCACGGCAGGCAGCATCAAGGATAAACTCTGTTCTTGATTTCGACAGCAATTTAGCAGCGACATCAATCAGCTCCCGCTGTGATGCTTTAGCACGAATATTAATCGGCATTTCTTTTGTCTCTGTTCGCATCGTGACCTCTCTGTGTAGCGAATAGCTATACATCCAGTATAGTGAACGGTACAGAAAATAGCCATACGCCATTCATGAACAACATTTTCGTCATCGCGGGGTTGGGTTAGGATCTGTTGCACGGAATCGAACCGGAACGGATAAGAATTAATCTTATTGATAAAATGACGTGATATAGCTCATTGAAAACATGGGCTAAAAATGAAGTGGGGGCATAAAAGGGGGCATCTAAATTAGATCGGTGAGTATTAAATTTTATTATTCAATTAATTACATCATTTTGCGTGTCCGGCCTTCGTCAACAGTATATAAATAGACGTCAATCAACGTCTTTTTTTATGCCTGAAATCCGCGCCACACAAGGCTTTTCCCGAGTTTTCTGTCAACCGAAGTCAATCTGATTCTACCCACATCAATCTGCTTGTGAGTATAGAACCGAGTATATATGTTGGTTCTATATGGCTTATATACTCACAGCAGGATTATGGAAGGATAACCATGATGGCCCTGACAGATACCAAAGTACGTTCGATAACTACACCGGCAGGCCATTAACCCGTCTGGCGGTCGAGTTGACGTTATTGATTTTTATCCGCTCCAGCGAACTGCGCTTTGCACGCTGGTCAGAGATAGATTTTGATACCGCCCTGTGGACGATTCCACCAGAGCGTGAACCCATCGACGGCGTAAAACACTCTCACCGTGGCTCAAAAATGCGTACTCCGCACCTGGTGCCGCTTTCCCGGCAGGCGCTGGCGACGTTGAAGCAAATCCAGCAATTTAGCGGCGACCATGAGCTTATCTTTATTGGCGACCACGACCCGCGTAAACCCATGAGTGAGAACACGGTGAACAAAGCGCTGCGAGTGATGGGGTATGACACCAAGGTAGAGGTTTGTGGGCATGGCTTCAGGACGATGGCCTGTAGCTCGCTTATTGAATCAGGCTTATCGGTACGTGCGGCCTAATTCAGTCGCGGCTGAAACGCTCAAAGCGTTATGTATTCACTCGTGACGACTTCAATTATTTTCTGGCTGATAGCGGCTACAGATGGGCACGCCAAAAATTTCAGTATCGCTATTGGGCCACAAGGTCGCTATCACCTTACGCCTCTTTATGATGTTTTATCGGCATGGCCGGTTGTTGGTCCTGTTAGTAACCAAATCCCTTGGCAGAAGTGCAAACTGGCAATGGCCGTTCGCGGTAGCTCGGTGAGCGCGTCAGCACTCACCTTTAATGGGTGGCAGTTATCAAGAATTGTTTACAGAGTTTTTTATAATTATATTAAATGCAGATTGTTGATGAGTACATTTTTTGAGAAAACATTTTTATTGACACCAAACATAATGTCGAATTCTTTATTTTTTCTTTTTCTTTCACTGTTTATTTTTGTGCGTGCATCTTTCTTGAAGTTCATCGGCGTCTGGTTATACGCGAGGCTGAAGCTTCTCGAAAAATGTGGTAGAGATGAAAATCCACATGCGCAACTGATTTCCGTTAAGGACCAGTGGGGAGCCAGGTCGATAAATTCTTTAGCTAATGCAAGTCTCACTTTCCACAACCATTTTATGGGTGTAGTACCATAAAAAAGATTGAAAATACGGCAAATATCAAAGCGTGTCTTTCCTGATATCTCTTCCAGATCTTCTAACAAAATGTCTTCTGAAATATTCTCGATTATGTAGTGAATCACTTTCATAATGCAATGCGTTTTCTCAGCTTTGGCCTGCTTTCCATATATTTTCAGATGCCTCTCTTCGAGATCATCCATTATTTTTTTAGTGAACTCCTCTTTTTCTACGTCAGTTAATTTACGTTCTAACATACACACTCCTTATGCTATCGGTGATTTTTTGATAATGAAATTACGCGGTCTGTGTCTTGTAATTTAACTAGCAATCGCTGTGCCAATGTTTTTTAATAAATTAACAGATTGAAATTTATGATTCTTTTGGCGATATCCCAAATTAGGGATGTGTGATTTCCCGATTTTGGGACGTGAGATTTTGAAAGGTTGGAATATCATCCCAATAATGGGATTTTAGCCGGGAAGCCTTGTCAGGACTAAAGCCTGGCGCGATAGCTGCTGCATGAAACGCAGCGTCATTCCATAAACGGGATCGACAACGTTGCGCTGATCAACATCTTGGATTTGTGATTTAGTTAATTTATTGATTTTAATTGTTTTTTATTTCAATTGGTGTGTTGGCACAATATCTGCATAGATCTGGCTGCATTCTTAAGGGGAATAACAATGGATATTTCGTTAGTACAAACAGGAAACAGAATTCGCTTTAAAAAATACGCTAAGCCGTTTGCTGTGATGATGGGGCTGGTTGTGGCGCTTGCTGTGATCTACAACTTCAAATTTTCACCTTATAAAGTCTCACTCAGCAGCCTTTCAGTCGCTGAAGTGAAATTCGGTAATTTTTCTGTTGAGGTAAGGGGCAATGGCGTCCTTCTTCCCCAGGATATCAACTGGGTGTCGGCCAGTGTAGATGCACGGGTTGAGGAAGTGATTTATAAGGCAGGGGCGCGGGTCAAAAAAGGGGATCTGTTAGTCAGGATGAGCAACCCTACTGTTGAACAACAATATCAGGAAAATAAACTGGGGTATGATGCTTTACGCGCTGAAATCGATGCTAAAAACGCAGAACTAAAAAACAAAGTGTTAAATCAGGAAGCTGTTCTTTTGGATGCCGGGTCGCGCCTGCTGGCATCAGAAGCCCGCTTAAAAGCTCAGAAAAAATATATTCTGGCAGTACCGATGCTGGAATATGAAACCACCCGTATTAATACCGAACAATATCGTCATCAGGTTGCATTTGAAGAAAAGCGATTGGCCACGCTTAAGCAAAGTGTTGAGGCCGATATTAAAGCAAACCAAATGCGTCTGAATAAATCTGCTTCTCTGGTTGCGTTATATAAACAGGAAGTGGAATCTCTTAATGTGACGTCTCCCATTGATGGGGTTTTGCAGGATGTTGCGGTTCAGGCCGGTCAGCGGATCACCACTGGCAGTAATATCGCGCGTTTAGCCAAAGAAAAGGATCTTTACGCTGAATTAAAAGTCCCGGAACTGCAGTCTAGAGATTTAACGGTTGGTCAGCCTGTTACTATTAATACGGGGCGCAGCAAATTCGAAGGGCAGGTATCAAGGGTTGATCCGGCGGTCGTCAATGGTACGGTAAAAGTTGATGTTGCCTTCACCGGGCCTTTGCCTCAGGAAGCCCGCCCAGACCTGAGCGTTGATGGTCTGATTGGGGTGACAAAAATAGAAAAGACGCTGTTTGTAGAAAGACCGCCTTATGCGCAAAACAATTTACCTTCCACACTCTATGTAATTGATAAAAAAGATAAGATTGCGACCAAAATGAAAGTGAATTTTGGCCAGGGGTCCGCTGACTTTATTCAGGTTACCAGCGGATTACGCGCGGGCGATCAAATAATTTTAAGCGACAGTTCCGCATGGCAGGGCGCAGACAAGATAGAAATAACGGAATGAAATTGCAAAACTCACACGTCAACATAAACGGTAATTTGATGGAGACCAGAACAATGGAACCTTTGGTAGAACTGACCGATATTAATAAGATTTTTCTTACTGATGAAATTGAAACCCATGCTTTAAGCAAGATCAGTTTTACCATTTCCAAAGGCGAGTATGTCTCGATCTCTGGTCCATCAGGATGTGGAAAATCAACGCTCTTGTCAATTTTAGGCCTGCTGGATGTTGCTTCATCCGGGATATACAAGTTGGCCGGGCACAATGTTGTCAATATTTCCAAGCAGCAGCGTGCGCAGGTGCGTAATCGAGATATTGGTTTTATTTTTCAGTCATTTAATCTTATCAGCGATTTGACCATTGAAGAGAATGTGGCGCTTCCCCTGACCTACCGCAACGATATCAGTAAAAGTGAAAGAATAAATCGGGTCAATGATGCGCTGGCGAAGGTCAATATGTCTCATCGCGCACGCCACTATCCATCCCAGCTTTCAGGCGGCCAGCAGCAGCGTGTCGCGGTGGCGCGTGCTATCGTCGGCTCGCCGTCTATCCTGTTAGCGGATGAACCTACAGGTAACCTTGACTCGCAAAATGCTGAAGCGGTGATGGATATATTGGATGGCTTGCATCGTGATGGCGCCACCATCTGTATGGTGACGCATGATCCTCGCTCTGCATTGCGGGCGCAGCGGAGCATCGTGCTCTCTGATGGTCAGATTGTCGGGGATGGTTTGCTGAACCGAGAATTAACTTTGATAAAGGAAGCCTGAGATGCTGTTTGATATCCGATATGCGTTAAGGCTTTTGCTGAAGAGTCCCGGTTTCTCAGCGATGACTGTCTTGATTATGTCATGCGGCCTTGCTCTGACGCTTTATATGGTGTCGGTCATCAACACGATTATGTTTTCGCCGCTACCCTATGCGAACGGCAAGAATATGGTGTTACTCAACGCCATCGTAAATGGTGCCAGCCTGAGCGATTCTGGTCTCAATTATCTGGACTATGAGGATATTAAGGCCCGCAACACCACGTTGGAAAACGTTGGCTACTTCCTGGGGGAACGCGCGGACATCAGTGACGGCAACAAGGCCGTTTCTTATATGGCGATACGCAGTACCGAAGACCTGTTTTCCTACACGGGTGTGCAACCTATTAAAGGACGATCCTTCAATCAAGGGGATACTGAACCCGGCGCTGAGCCTGTTGCCGTGATTGGCTATAACATGTGGCAAAACTATTTCGCCGGGAATGCCTCTATTGTAGGGCTAAGCGTTATGGTTAACGGCGTCAGAACCCGCATTATCGGCGTGATGCCTGAAAACTTCGCCTTTCCATTCTTCCACGATCTCTGGCTGCCTTCACAACTGAAAGCATCACAATTTTTAACGCGTAAAGATGCACCTGAGGTTTCGGTATATGCCCGTCTTAAGCCCGGCATTTCTGCGAATGAGGCTAATAATGATTTGAGAGGGGTGATGCAAGATCTGGCGGCTCGCTACCCGGAAACCAATAAAGGGCTGTCAGCTCAGGTCCTCACTTTTCAGGAGAACTTCATGGGCGAAGAGACGATGCCTATTTTCATCGTCATGTTAATCGCCGTTGCGTTTGTGCTGATCCTCGCCTGCTGTAATGTGGGCAACCTTCTGCTTGCACGAACCACAGAGCGTGCAAAAGAGATAGCTATCCGCGTCGCCCTGGGGTCGCCGGCAGCAAGATTAGTCATGCAAATGATGTGGGAGAGTCTGTTTATCTGCGTACTCTCTGGCATTATCGCCATCCTGCTTGCTGGCTGGGGGCTTGAAATTACCAACAGCCTGCTCCCAGGATTCGTGCCTAACAAGATCCCTTTCTGGTGGCACCTGAACCTGGATGGCAACACGATTATACTGGCCCTGATTCTGGTGGCATTAACCGCCGTGACAACGAGTGCGCTTCCGGCCTGGAAGATCACCCACGGCAACTTTAATGATGTGCTCAGGGATGGGACTCGTGGAGCGCAAAGCCGCAGCGCTGGCCGTATATCCCGCATTCTTGTGACGTTTGAAGTGGGGTTGTCCTGTTCAATTCTGTGTATCAGCGCGCTGTTAGGCGTGTTGGTTTATCAGGCGACGCGTGCAGATTATGGCGTAAGTACCCAAGATTATTTGACCGGGCAAATTAATCTGAATGCCACGCAATATCCGAATGAACAAAGCCGGGTGTTGTTTTATCAGAAACTACAAAGTGCGCTGAATACGATTCCTGGCGCAGAACGCACGGCGATCACGACCAGTACGGCAGGGCAGTTTACGCTTCCTGTTCAGGTTGACGTAGACAATTCGACCAACAACAGCCGGGATAAATGGGCTTATCCTTTGGTCAATGATGTTCAGGTGATGCCTGACAGCCTGGCCGGTATGGGGATAAAAACGGTGCAGGGGCGTGAGTTCTCGTATAGCGATGACGCTCAGTCTCAGCCGGTAGTCGTGGTTAGCCAGTCATTCGCCGAGCAATACTGGCCTGGCGAAAAAAATGTTATTGGTAAACGCCTGCGATTGCGTAATGCTGAAAACCAACGCTGGTATAACGTTATTGGGGTTGTTCCTAATGTTATTCATGGCCGGCCTTTCAGCGCGTTACGTGACAGGGCGACCATCTATCGTTCATTGCAGCAGCAGACGGCTGCTTCGGTGAACGTCGTTGTACATGCGAAAAATCCTGCATTTCTTGGACCAGCGCTTATTGCTGCCGTTAGCCAGGTTGACAGTAGTCTCTCCGTCAGCCAAATACAGGCGTTGGATCAACGGCTGGCGCGTAACACCGCAGGTCTTCACTTCATCGCCAGTCTCTTTATGCTCTTTGGTTTGATTGCCATGATTCTTGCCGCAACGGGGATTTACGCCGTGATGCGTAACGTTATCAACCAGCGTATTCAGGAAATTGGCGTTCGCATGGCTATTGGCGCTACGGAGAGCGTGCTTTTGCGAATGCTGATGTTGCAAGGCGGAAAGCAATTACTGGCAGGGCTGGTCATTGGGCTGCCGCTGGCTTTATTTGTTGCGCCGAAACTGACACGTATTCTTGGGGATGGAAAGACAGGATTTATATTGTTATTTACTGGAGTCGCACTGACGATCACGCTGGTTGTCGCCGCTGCGGTCTGGTTCCCGTCCCGACGCGCTACGCGCATGTCGCCTGCGGATGCTATCCGATACGAATAAACCATATAGCCACGCCATTACGGCGTGGCTTCTCATGCTGGGTCTTTTATGGATGAAAAAAAACGAATTCTGGTGGTTGATGATGACGCCGGAATTTTGAGTAGCCTTGAGTTATTGCTGCGTATTGGGGGATATGACGTCACTGTCGAAACCCAGGCTAACCAGCTGATGCGGCATCTGGCCAGCAAACCGTTTGATCTGGTACTGATGGATATGAACTTTCAGAAAGACACCACGTCAGGCAAAGAAGGTTTGCAGCTACTGGATGAGCTAAAAAAGTTTGATGACTGTCTGCCTGTTGTCGCCATGACGGGTTGGGGAAGCGTCGATATCATTGTTAACGCCATGCGGGCGGGGGCGGCGGATTTCATTCAAAAACCCTGGGATAATGAACGTATTCTGAGCATTATCCAGCAGCAAATTGAGCTTAGCCGTGCAAGACGTTCCGGTAACTGTTTGCGTGAAGAAAATAAACTTCTCAAGCTTGCCCGTAATGATGAAATGGGCAGCGAATGGGTCGTTCACTCTCACCCCATGAAACAACTGCTCAGTATGGTTGAGGCCGTCGCCAGGACTGACACCAGCATTCTGATACTGGGTGAAAACGGAACGGGGAAAAGCCTCCTGGCACGTCACATTCACCAGCTGTCTTCGCGCAAAGATAACAGCATGGTAGAAGTGAACATGGGCTGTATTAATGAGCATCTGTTTGAAAGTGAGATGTTTGGCCATGTTAAAGGTGCCTTTACCGATGCGCGAGAAAACCGTATTGGTCGTTTCGAACTGGCTGACAAAGGAACGTTATTTCTGGATGAGATTGGCAATTTACCGCTCTCCCAGCAGATTAAATTGCTGCGCGTTCTGGAAGAACGGCAATTTGAGCGCGTGGGGTCATCGAGAACGCAAAAAACCAATTGCAGGATCATTGCAGCGACCAATGCAGATCTGGAAAAAGCCGTGGTCAACGGCTCCTTTCGCCAGGATTTGTTATACCGTCTGAACGTTATCCAACTGCATTTACCGGCGCTGCGTCACAGGCAAGAAGATATTGAAATCCTTGCCGAACGTTTTCTGGCGCGCTACGCGCGTAAGTACAACAAACCGGTCCCGGTTTTATCCAGACAGGCTATCAACGGTCTTCATGATTACCATTGGCCGGGCAACATTCGTGAGATGAGCCACCTCATTGAGCGTGCGATACTGCTCTGTCGTGCTGATCGCATCGAAATTGAAGATCTCTGTTTGCCGGGGAGCGAGACGCGTTCAGAAACACCTGTGCGCACGGTGACGATGGATGACGGCGTAGACACGATGACATTAGCTGAGGTGGAGAAAGCGTTGCTTTTGAAACGGTTGCAGCAATACGAAGGCAATGCCATTAAAGCAGCGGAGTCCCTGGGGCTGAGCCGCAGCGCTTTCTACCGCAGAATGGATAAGCTAAAGATAAACCATGAGTAGATTCATCGATACCTTCGACATTCGCTATTTGATTATGTAGCCTCTCTCCTTTGGGAGGCATACTGCTGATATCCTGCTGTGGTCCTTTCCTGGACAATCTCTTTCTCTTTCTCTTTCTCTTTATCTGAAGGTATTAATGGTCTGAATTGATGAGGCCGATAAAAACCCGCCGGTGCGGTGGCGGGTTAGTGAGGTAATACGGGATATCCCGTAGCGGCCAAAAAAATTAAGCGCAGCCTGAAGTCGAGATGTCGCTGGCGAAGGTGCTTGCTGCCCCGGTATCCACGCCTGCTGACGGGCTAACTGAGAGGCGTGCGCCCGCGGCCAGGGTGCCTGTGATTTTGGGGATGTTGCATAGGAACGCTTCAGCTCCCATGCTCATACGCACCGTCGCAGATTTAGCGCTAAAAGGGGTGGATTTGCGGTTAAAACTGCCGCCCATCGCCAGTTCCAACTGCAGTTCATCGGTTTTGCCTTCCGCACGAATCTCCGTTCCCATACTGCCGCTGACCGAGAGTTGTTCTGGGCTTACTGCACATGCCGCTGCGTCAATTTTTACCCCAGCTTTTCCGGACAATGCATTCAGCGGGTTGCTGGTGTAGAGGGTAATATCCAGAGTATGAGAAACGAAGCGATCATTCTCTGCCGCCTCGTTACTTAAAAGTAGCGAACCGTCTTTGTTAGACACCTGCAGCTTACTCATGGTCTCCTTCGATCCTGAAATGACCATAGACGGTGTCGATGCGCACTTCACCGTCAGGTTGATACCCTGTTGTGCGGTGACGGATGTGAAGCGATCAACGTTGATTGTTTTTTCAGCGGCCTGCGACGAAGAGCAGAAGATCAGCGCCAGTAAAGTCAGTTTTGCAGCAGTCTTTTTCATGTTCTTTCCTTAATTAATTAACAGCGTGGCCAGCGTATCGATAGTGGCCCTGACGCTCTCTTCCGCCATACCGAAATCAATCAGGCAAGCAACCTCATCAATACCCTGTTGTTTCAGCGCGACAAGTATTTCCTGACATTCAGATGCCGAGCCAAACAAGCCATACTGGTTAAGATACTTTTCAACACCCCATTTAAGGGTGTACGCCTGTCGTTTTTGATTTTGTCTCTGTTGGGAAGAGGAAGATTGACTGAGATTGTCGGAAAGCTGCATAAATGCAGATAAATAGTTTTTCAAGGCGGGGCGCAGCTCAGGCAGCATGTCCGCTTTAGATTTGCCTGCCTGGGTGTGCATCATCAGGGTAATCTTACCCGCGTCTGCATCATGCCCGGCCTCCGCTCGCGCCCGACGATAGCTGGCGCAATTCGCTTCAAGCTGTTCCCATGTCTGGTTTATCAGATGGGTGAGTACATGAAACCCGCGTTTGCCGGCTTCCTCAAACAACAGCGGATTACTGCCAGTGGTGATCCATACCGGAATATTGTGCTGAAGCGGTGCCGGCCAGGTCTGGATTTCAACGGGTTCTGGGCTACCCGGCAGAGATAATTCATCGCGCACCACGGTATTGCCGGACCACAATGACAGGACGGTTTCTATTGAGCTGAAAAGGCACTGCTGTCTGTTTTTATAGTTACCGGCATTCAGGACAAAGTCATTGCGTTGCCAGCCCGCGGCGAAGGCAACGCCCACTCTTCCTGCGGAGAGATTATCAACCAGCGCCCATTCCTCAGCCACGCGAAGCGGGTCATGCAAAGGTAATACAACACTACCTGCGCGAATCGAGATGCGGCGCGTGGAAGCAGCAAGCGCGGCGCTAAGCACCGATGGATTCGGGAACATTCCGCCAAAGGCGTTAAAATGGCGTTCAGGCGTCCAGATAGCATCGAAGTTAAGCTCATCTGCCAACTGCACCATGCTAATAAGCTGCTGATATTGTGTCGTTGAAGCCCCTTTGTTGACATTTGAAAAAAAGAATAAGCTGAGTTTGGGGATGGTGCTTGGGGTTAACTCCGCCTTAGCAGACATGGTGTGTTACCTTGTTGTTTTGCTTCAGGATGAAATGGATATCACCTCTTGGCGTGACATTCAGTTCGAAGAGGGGTTTAAGCGCAGCAGGCCGTGTGTCCGGAGCCAGTGAAAAAGTAAAATGTTCGCAAAAAGTAATGATGGCTGTTGTCAACTGGTCTAATGCCAGCGTCATGCCGACGCAGTTACGTTTACCGATGCTAAAGGGAAAGTAATGCTCTGGTGGGATTTTGGCATCAGATAAAAAGCGTTCAGGGTTGTAGGTTAGCGGCTGGTCCCAGTATGCTTTGTTGCGGTGTATGAGCCACGGTGAGAACAGCACCCGCGTCCCTTTTGCGATCAATGCGCCATCGATAACCATTTCCTCAGCCGTGGTGCGCTCAAAGAAGGCGGTAACCGGGGTCAGTCTCAGCGATTCTTTTACCACCGCTAGCGCAACGGATCGTTTTCCATGACGGGCTTGTTCCTGAATCTGAAGCTGATAATCCTGTTGTTGAGAGAGATGAGTGAGGGTCCATAAAAGCGCTATGCCGGTATTATCAACGCTTGCCGCGAGATTCCCTAATAGCAGACTGATGACCCGCTCCCGCTCTTCACGTCTGGCATTCACATCCAGCGCCAGACAAAGCCGCTGTAGCATGGTTGCATTTCCGCAGGCTGCGCTATCGATTTGTGGCGCGATGATCGCTTCCACTTCCTTACGAAACGCTACCAGTGCGGGATGCTTGACTATTTGCTCATAGTCCATGCCAGGGGCTTCTACGATAAGCTGAAGATAGATTTGCCTGAAATGCGCGATCATGTTGCTCAACTGCTCCTGACTGATGCCTGTGCCAAAAAAGCCATCGGCAACGCACATCAGCGCCCAGTTAAGACACAACTCACGTAACGAACCTTTCCCGCCCTCAGATAACGCTGATGTGAGCCAGTACGCTGCGCACTGTGAGCCTGCTTTTAATCGCGGAGATCGGGGGTTAACGGTCGGAGCCGTGAGTTTTCTTGCCATTCTCCACTCATCACCATCCCTGGATGTGGTGAGAGAGGGACCCATGATGATTCGGCCTACAGTAGAGGCCGAGGTCAGTGATTCAAACTCTTTTAAAAACAGGGTTTCTTGCTCAATCAGCAGGCGCGCGTGCCGGGCACCGGCAAGCAGCAGAATCGGCTCCTCTTCCTGACCGATCCAGACAAGATCACCGTACTGACGATGCGCATTTTCCGCTATCTGGAGGAACCCATTCTGGATATGCCAGCCTGTGGGGGGAAGATAACGGGGGATAGACTCAGAATTCGCAGACATGGTTGATATCCTCGCAACGGTATCGGGTGACTGTGGCGGACCCTACCCACCCCCCCAGCCCAACGGAAAGCAATATTGCCGGGCAACCCGTTTTAGCTGGAGCATAGGATTCGAGCAGCAGAAGAGGATCTGTGGTGTAGCAGTGGCCGGTTTCGTTTATCAGATCGGTTGCAACACGCTGCTGGGCATTGGCCGGATGCCTTGCCCAGGTTTGCCAGGCTAATTTATTGATATTGTGAGGAAGCAGCCAGGCCTGTTCGCGCAGATCAGCCGTGTATAGGTTAAGCGCCATGCCAGCCAGTTCGTCATGGGCTCGATAAAACTTCCTGATGTCATCCTGGGTGCCGTCTAAACCGGGCCAGAACTCAGGACGATGGCAGCAGTGAATGTCCGATATCGTACATTCCCCCCATCCCGCGTCGAGTATGGCGCAGGCAAAGGCGTCACCGATCAGGGTGCAGCCGGGAACATACCTTTCAGATAAAGCAAAATCCGCGAGCGTATCACCGGCCAGCAATGCGACCCGTTTTACCTCACCGCGACTAAGCAGTCTGTCAGCGAGCTTCAGGCCCCAGAACAAGGTGGCGCAGTTTTGTTGGTTAAGATTGAACAGTAATGCCTGGTCAGAGATAGCTTCGCAAGATGCCCGCAGTGCGTCCAGATCGACATGTTGGCGTGGCGAACGAGCGGGAAGCCCCTGCACCAGGATAACGGCATCGATTTTGGGGCCATCGATGAGCGACGCACAGGCTTGTCCGAGAAGCTGGAGGAAACATGCTTGTGCACTTTCATCCTCTGCGAGTGACGATGCATGGTTAAAACCGAACAACTGGCGAAATATTTTCGCTTCCGAGGATTTTCCGCCGCGGGACTCCACTAAGGTATCGAGGGGAATGCGCGTTTTGGGCACATAGGTTTTCAGGGACACAAGGTTCACCGTGCTTGCTCTCCTGCGAAAGCGCTGAAGCTGAACTCTCCCTGAAACGCACTGACCAGCAGATAGTTTTTCTCTGGCTGACAGTACTTGCTGAGCGCGACAAAGGGAGCGGCACTGAGTAGCGACGCCTCGGTGGGGTGCGTTTGAAACTCGCCGTTTATTGCCTCCAATGCGGATGATGGCCCGATAACAACGGTATTTTTACCGTCCAGCTCGGCTTTGCGTATCACCTCTCTCACCAGGCTGCCGGATAGTTTGTCCTGCAAGTGCCTGACGTATCCCCGATATTGCAGCCCTCGCCGAAGGGTGTTGACCAGACAAACGCAGGCGTTGTTTTCCGGCTTAAGTTCATCAAGAAGGGGAGAGTGGTACATCAGATTTTTTTGCTCAGCGATGAGCAAAAGGCCATCTTCATCCTTCCCTGCCAGGCAGTCGTTCAGTCCATCCAGGGCAAAAATGGCGGCATCTGGACCTCTATCGCTGATAGCCAGGGCAAGACAATCCGCAAGGCCCAGGGCGTGAATCGTCGCATTGACTACCGACGTGCCCATATGCAGATCCGGTGTCCAGTGGGCCATAAGAAGGGTTCTGATACGATCAGGAGAAATGACCGCCTGAACCTCCGGCAGAAGGGCGAGAATCATATCGCTGAACGCGGCGCGTTCAGGACTGTTTATCCATTCATTAACGCGTTCCTGCTCTGCCGTTAATTGAAGGCCGTTGGAGTGAAAAAAGTGTTGTATATAGGAATGCCAGTGCGGAATTTCTTGTTCCCATTCCGGCTGGTTCTTTTCGGTAAAAACAAAAGAACGATAGAAAATATCTTTGGGATCGAGATAAATCATGGCGAAATCTTCACACTGGCTGAGGGGGACGAAGGCTGTTGAGAAGATGGATATTTGTGGTGCCTTCCATATATTCGAACGCGAAGCTGTCGCGGTACTTCCTGCGTAACGTGCTGTCGGATAGCCAGTCGTCGCGTCGTAACCAGAGCGGCACTGCATGTGCGGTTTCTTCCACTAAACGTGTGGCGCCAAGCTTAAGTTGACTGGTCTGTGCGTACTGACGTTTTCCGAGTGAGTAGCCCTCGGCAACGGACAACATATTTTTGTAGAGCGCGTGATACTTGCGCCACTGTTGCGTTTTCCACCGTAAGGCCTTTTTCGGTAACGCATAGTTTTCCAGTCTGGTCAGCAAGCCGAACGTGGTGCCCAGCGCTATCGCCGCCACCATCGGACGGTGGCGTTCAAAAACGAGGCTCAACGCGTTGAGTCCCTGTTGTAGCCCACGATGTTGATGTCCCAAAATATCGTCCCTGAGAACCGGATAGTCGTCAAACACGAGTCGGGTCAACCCGGCCCCCTGAAGGCCGAACGTCGCCAGGAGTTCACGCTGTGGTCCATGCCGTTCATTATCCGGAAATATCATAACCAGACGATGACTCTGCTGATAACGAGCGAAGACGATACCGACGCTGGCGTTCAGCGCGCCGCCAATAAACATTTTTGTTCCGTTAATGTATCCGCTGTCTTGCTGCATACTCAGTTCGCAATGAACGTCTGTCGCATCGGAGCCTTTTTCTGGCTCGCTGACGGCGAAGAATGTCCAGGCAGGGCGTTCAGAAAAGCATGAGAAGAATCGGGCTTGTTGCTCGTGCGTGCCCAGTGTCAGGATCGCACGGGTACTGAGAGACGCGCCTGGCAGCATCATCATGGCGCTGGCATCTGACCGGCAGAGGTATTCGATGACTTGCAAATGGTGCTCATAGCTAATATCGGACCAGATCGATGACCGGTAGGGATTGAACTCAGCAGGAATACCAATGCAGGCGATGCTCATCAGTTCCGGGTGGGAAAGGCTGGCGAGCGCCGCGGCACGGTTTTTTTCACCCAGGTCGCCGATGGCTAGCAGGTGTTCATCCAATTCTTTTAGTTGGGGATACAACAAAGTGATATCAGCCATGAGACAATTAAGCACGATTAAAAAAGGTTATCTGTAAGTTAATCTCAGTTGTTCATTAAGTATTGATTCAAATTGCAATTACGGAAATTTGATGATGGGCATCCTGCTGTATTAACAACGAGGAAAACGTCGCGCCCATACCTACGCTCGCCAGTAATACCGGCTCATTAGGTTGTGCTTTACCCTGCTTTATTAAGGTGGCGAGATTAATAAATGGATCGGCTCCAAAACAATGTCCATATAGTTTTATATTATCCAGCATGACTTTATTTTTGCTGATGCCTAACTCTCCCATAATTTTATTCCACGATGAGAGATTGACATTGTGAGGCGCTAGCCAGGATAGCGTGTCTGCGGTAATGCCAAAGTAGCAAAATGCGGACTTAAGGGAATTTAAGATAAAGGGAAAGTAGTGATCGCTAAATACCGGGCCGTTGTCATAAAAATGTCCTGATTGCCGGTTGAACTCCCCCGCCTGAGTGGTAAATCTACCGATAACATTACCTGCGCCAACGGGATTTGAGATCAACACTGCGCAGGCGCACTCGCCCATAATGGTCGTGTCGTTAATTAGCTCAACTTTGGGATGAAAGGCTTTTTCGCCGATAAGCAACAGGGCATATTCTCCCGGTTTTAATTTTCTCGACAGAAAATCAATGGCGGTCAGCGACGTTGAGCAGTGCCCCATTGTGAGCGAGAAATACTCCGTATCGGCAGAGAACCCATAATCAGACACCATTGCTTTGACGCAGTCGGGAAACGGTTTCACTGCCGGTAATGTATGGGTGTGTACGACGTATTTAATGTCTTTCAGCTGTGAAGTATGGCATTCGACAAACTTGCTCAACAGCGGATGAAACATATCGTTCAGCGAGCCGGGCGCGCGCGGAAAGCGCTCTAAACCGTAAAAGCGAGAAAACATTCTGACATCCAAGGGTGTCAGTTTGAGTGAAGGAGCCAGCTCGTTAAGCAGCTTATGTTCTTCAGGCAGATAAAGCGTAAGAGATTCAATATGGCCGGGCATAGCGTTTCACTCCCTGTATTCGGGACATCGGACGGCATAAATAACCGCTAATGGCCTGAAGCGTTGTGTCATGATTCAGAACACCCAGATGACCAGCCTCGTGCACCAGCACCAGTTCGCTTTCAGGTAATTGGCGATGCAGGGACAGGGCATCCTGCACGTCGATTTTTCGATCCGCCGTACCATGAATGACCAGAGCGCTCGCCTTCAATCGGGCGAACACCTGTCTGGACATCAGTTCCGGGCCGGCGGAGAGATCGTTTGAATAACGGTGATGAAGCGCGGTGTGCAGGCCGCTTATGGCCGGAAACTCCCTGAGCTTATGTTCAAGAAGATCAGGAAAAGAAGAAGGAGAGGCGATCAGGATGATATTTGAGAGCATGAATCCTTGCGTCGCTGCCAGGGCGGCGATCACCCCTCCCGCTGAGTGAGCGATAACGATATCAAATTCTCCTTCCCGCTCCTGTAATTGCATTAGCAGTTGTACCTGTTCGGGAATAGAGCTTGCTTGTGGGTGTGTCGGGTCGTGTCCCAAAAGGAAAGGCATAAAGACACGGTATCCCAGCTGCTGGAGCAGATCTCTCTGTGGCTTCAGCATTAAAGGGTTTCCGCCCCAGCCGTGAATCAGTAACGCTTTGGGCGCCGTCTGGCATTGACTAAGGCAACTGAGTAACCGCCCTTGCCGCTGTTTAACCGGAAAGCGAATATCCGTCATCTGGCTTATTTCATCGATTTCGCCTTTTCGCAAAGGAAAGAGTGTTGGCCGCGTCAGGGAGGTCAGGATCGTGTTTAGCTGTTCGTCCATGGTCAACGTTCATTCTGAGAAGAGAAGGTAAGAATATTTAGCACGATCTCTTGTTCACTCGGTGACGGTGACAGTCGGCGCAGCGGATCGTGAACGTAAACCAGACAGTGCCCAGGACGTATGAACTCCGAGGCCAGCCTGGCGGCGGTATTCAGCGAAAAGGCGCCGCTGTTGATTCCCCAGGCTTCGCTATAGTCGGGGCAGTGGCGTAAAAGGCTTTGCAGTAATGGCGTCGCTCCCCTGGCCGCGGGAAAAAGTGCGTCATAAACCAAAATAGACGGCAAGTGGTGAGTTAAACCGTGTTGACAAAGCGCCACGGTTTCGCTGGCGTGTAATTGATTACCGCAGTGAGACACCGGCCAGTGGTGATACCAGGACTCCGTCTGTTCGTTCTCCCGGCAGGGTATAAAATGCCGACTGTCGGGAGTGATGAGGGTTCCTACACTGCGTATGCTGAGCTTTTGATGGCTGAGTAATGCTGCGGACTGGCGCATCATGCTGCCTCGCTGGACGGTTTAAAGCCGGAGCTAAGCATATGGATGTGTCGGGTGCCTTCAGTGTATTCAAATGCTTTGACATCGCGGAAAGCGCGCCAGAGTCGATGGTGGAGCGGCGTTATCTGAGCCGGCATCGCATGTATTAGCCTGCTGATGATGCTCTCAGCAACCCTCACGCTATCTGTTTTTGACATCCCTGGCGTGCAATCCGGGGTTTGACGTGCCTCCAGCTGGCGGCAGACTCGGACCGCTCTGAGATAGGCCGCATCCAGCTCAAGACTGGCCTTCGAGAAATGGACGGATGAACGGTATCTGGTGGTCACCTCATCGGCTTGCCAGTCATGTAAGGCGCGTCGGGTGACGCCCAGAGCAATGGCGCCGACGCAAGGCCTAAGGGCGTCAAAGGTGGCGAGAGCAGAACGTGCAAAGCGTTGCGTTGGCTTCAGATGTTGGCCTAGCGCTTGCTCGTCAGGGATAAACAGATCCCTGAAGGTCAGATGTGCCAGACTGATTCCCTCAAGGCCGTTCAACTGCAATCGGCGGCGCTGCACGCCATCGGCTGCTGGATTGAGGATAAATGCATCCACGCCGAGCGCACCCTGCGATGTGCGCGCGAAAACCACGCCGGTATCGGCGATAGTGCCATTACCTATCAGCATTTTTTCACCTGACAGGAGGTAGCCGCCATCAACGCGTGTGGCCGTGGTTTGCATGGCTCTGGCGTCGCTGCCTAATGTCGGTTCCGTCATCGCAAAACAGGACCAGCGTAAACCCTGGAGAAAAGGCCCAAAAAAGCTGTCCTGCTGACGTTCGGTTCCCAGGCCCGCGACGACATAAGCCGCCATTCCTGGACCAGGGGCCAGAAAAATCAACGCGGGAGAGACATAACCAATGTTTTCGTAAAGTTTCAGACGCTCCGATAAGGCGAGATCTCTGCGTGCCTCAGCCATGCCCGTGGCCGCGTAGCGTTCGGGCAGGCCCAACATATTAAGCTGTGCAGCGCGAGACCACCCGGAAAGCATGATACGAGACTGAACGGGATCGTTAGTTGCTCTGATGCGTTCCGCTATGTACTCGGCATCATCGCCGGTAATAAGCGCATCGCGCAGGATAATATCGTGATGGGTATTCATCATAATGGTTTGGTCATTATTTCAATAATGCCGACGGCAGGGTGATAAAGATGGCTGGCGCGATGTTCGCTGCTGAACGCGGTAAAAGGGCGCGTAAGGGTTGTCCAGCCAGCCTGTTTCATCGATTTATACTGCTTATCAAAATCATCTGTGACAAAACAAATATGATAAGGAACGGATTGTTTATCGGTTTTAATGAGCATTTGATTAAGCAGGATATTATCAGGCAGCGGTTCAACCAGCTCAATGCGATGTAATTTATCTTGAGTTGATAATAAGGTAATCAGCGCCTTCTGGGGGGCAAGCAGTTCTTTATATCTGATGACCTCCGGGTAGAAAGGTTTAATGGCGTTAATCGTTGCATCACTGTCTGCGACAACATAGCCTGAGTGATCGAAGCGCATATAAATATCCTGAGTTGTCTTGTTATCGACCCGTCGGCCTTTACCCGATGGCTTACCGAGAGAGTTTATTTAAGGGCCGTTTTTGTTTTTTACTTGAGCTTGCACTTTAAACCCGTTGGCGGTTTTCCAGTTCCTGCAACAGTGCTTTCTTATCGATTTTGGCGTGTAGCGTCATCGGAAAATTCTGCTGAAATATGATCGACCGGGGAATCATGTTTGCCGGCAGGCGTTGGGCAAGGTGACGGCGAAAATCGTCGTAGCGCGCCGGTGAATTATCAGCTAGCTGAACAAAGAGATGTGGTGTTGACGCACTATGCCTATCTTCACTTACCGCAAGGCAGCACTGCATAACATTGTCGTGGTCGCAGGCTGCCATCTCAATTTCAGCAATTTCGATGCGATTGCCGTTGAGTTTTATTTGCCCGTCATCACGACCGCAAATAAAAAGGGAACCGCTCTTGTCGATATAGCCTTTATCCCCGGTGGCGTAATATCTACCGTGATGATCGCAACCAAACGTGACGTTGCGGGGATGATCGTCTGGCAGATAGCCCTGAGATACCTGAGGGCCGTATAGCCTGACTTCACCCGTCGTGCCCGGCGGGAGAGGATGCCCTTCATCATCGACAATCAACACGTTATTCAGGCCACGGGGGTGTCCGAGAGGCAACAACCCGGAATGAGTAACTACGGGATTTGGCAGAACCCAGCAGTGTGTAAGGCAGGTGGTTTCCGTCGGGCCATATGCATGAAAAATTGTCATGTCCGGAAAACGCTGCTGAAGCGCCTGAATAAGCCACGGCGATACCCGTTCTCCGCCAATAAAAAAATGGGTGAAAGAGGGGAAGGACTGTGCGTTGAACTGCGCGTCTTTGAGCATCAGTTCGGCGAAACTGGGTGTTGAAAACCAGCTTGTAATAGGCTTATGCGCATTGCGCAGCATCAGTTTAATATTTTGCCGCGGTAACATATTGTTTTTGTGGTCGAGCATCAGGACGGTTTTGCCCCGGCACAGCGGAGGAACGAGATCCAAAATCCCCATATCAAAAGAGAGACAAGCATGATTGACATGGCTTCCCGCTGCATTCAGCGTGATGTCATCGGCAAACCAGGCGTTGAACGCGGCAAAGTTGTCATAAGAGATTCGGACCCCTTTTGGCTCCCCCGTACTGCCGGAGGTTGACAGGATATAAAACAGGGGCTGCGTGAGAGTATCGGGCACAGACAACACCGAGGGATCGCCATCAGGCAACGCAGCGGTCATGATCTGCGCGTTCACCTCCAGGTCGTCAAGCGCCTTGTCGCTGGTATTCAGGATCACGGTCGCTTTAGTCATTAAGGTGATTTTTTGCACCCGTGAAGCCGGGTTGGCCTCATCGACAAACGTGAAGCAGCAATTGCTCAATATGCTTGCCAAAATAGCCGCTACCGCATCGATTTGTTTATGCCCGTGAATCAGCACCGTTTGCCCACGAAAAGGGACCAGGTATGCGGTGATAGCGGCTACCCGTTTCCCCAGCGCCGCGTAGCTGTAGTCGCTTTGCTGATTGATAATAGCGATAGCATCTTCCTGATTTTTCAGCTTTTCAAACAGAGGTTTTACCTGGGACAGAAACATATTTGCACCCGCTTTCTAATGCGATTTGTTTAACAGCCTGACGGTCAAGCTTGCCATTGTTGTTTAACTGGATATCCGCAATCCGATACCAGTAGCGTGGTACGCTCCAGGTCGGAAAATGCTCCCGCATGTCTTCTGCCAGCAAGGAAAAGTCGATGTCGTCGGCTGCGGCGACAAATACCTGTACAGACTCCGCTGTGCCTTTGCGGCAATACGGTTCAACGATGACCGCTGAGATACCGCTGCGGGACAGGAGATAATGTTCAATAGCATGGAGATCGATACGGTAGCCCTGAATTTTTACTTCTTTGTCATGTCGTCCAATAAAGTAAAAATAGCGACCATCAAAGGTGCCGATATCGCCGGTTCTATAAGTGCGGCCTTCTGAGGTGAGCGAGAAATTTGCCGCACGCTCTGGTGGTGCGTTGAGATATCCCGCGCCGACGCTGGTGCCGCTAATCACAATTTCACCGTACCCGGTGGCATCATCCGTTCGTTCCAGATACACCGCCGTTCCAGGGCGTGCTGAGCCGATAGGTAAGGACTTACTGTCCTTTAACATGGGCGGGGTGATACGGACCGCTGTTACGGCGACGGTGCATTCCGTTGGGCCATAGGTGTTGATGATTTGCGCATCAGGAAAGCGCTCCCACAACGACGCCACAATCTCTTTGGTCAGCGTTTCTCCGCAGAACATAAAGCGATTGAGGTAAGGCAGTGTCTGTTGATTGAACGTCTTATCCATCAAATAGAGTTTGACGATGGAAGGGGTGGACACCCAGCAGCTAAGCTTGATATTGGCATGTTGGGCAATCAGCTTGCGTGTGTTAACCAGCTCCGTGTAATCGAGTATGGAAATCGGCTGGCGAAACGACCAGGCAAGCCACAGCTCAAACAGGGAAACATCGAAACAGTAGCGCACGTTACCGGTTACCGGCCCATTCAGGGGGTAATCCGTAGCAATCCATCTAACGAAGTCGGCCAGGTTGTCTACGGTGATGGGTATGCCTTTTGGCTCTCCGGTAGTGCCGGAGGAAAACATGATATAAGCCAGACCGTGCCAGCTGCGCTCTGCAATCGCTTGTTCCGTACGGCGGATGAGTGTGTCAACCTCGTCAGTGCGATGGATAGCCGTGGGGATGCTGGAGGTGGATGCGACATCCGCATACTTAAGCCTGAACGCCGTGTCGTGGGTATTGATTAACAGGTTGGCGCCGGTAGTGTTAGCGATCCGATCAAGTCGTTCGCGGCTATTATCCGCCTCGACCGGAATAACCGCACAACCGCACAGCAGGCACGCCCACCATGCAGCCAGAAAATCAAACGATCTGTGACCATAGACTAAAACCGGCGTGAACGCCCGGTGACTTTCCTGCTGATGGGTCTGGATAAACAGGGCGATATCGCAGGCGCGGTGAAACAAGGCGACATAGTTAAAACTATCGCCCCTGCACTGCCACGCGTTACCGTCGTGGTTCTGGAACTGCCGGTAAATGGCAATCAGTTCAGACCATGAAGACATTTATGCCACCTGATCCACGAGCTGACGTTCGATATAGCTGGATAGCGTGCCGACGGTTTCGAAGTTTTTAAGCTCTAAGGTCGCCGGGTCCAGCACCAGACCATCGATTTTCTCTTCAAGGTACATAATCAGTTCGATATACAGGCCGCTTTCAAAGCCCAGATCACGCTCAAGATGCGTTGACGCATTGAGTTCGCTTACATTGGATGTTTCTAAAACCAGCCCAATGGCTTCGATAATGATGGAGGTATACATAATCGTTTCCTTGACGGTAAGTTAAATCGTTTCGGGTTGAGTGAGTGATGTCAGGGAAGCCATCAGCGAATGTTTATCGATCTTGCCGTTGGGATTGCGCGTTAACTGGTCCTTGACAACATAACGATGTGGGCACTTATAAGCTTCGAGATGGGTTTTGCAGAACGCCTTTAGGGCAGGCAGATCGATAGCGTCTTGTGCTTCAATACAGGCAACGATCTCTGCACCGTAAACCGGGTGAGGCAGCCCAAGTACCGCGACCTGCAACACACCGGGAAAACGTTTAATCACGCTTTCCACTTCTTTTGGCGCCACCTTTTCACCACAGGATTTTAGGATGTCATCCTGCCGGGAAATGAAGTAAAGCAGGCCGTTTTTGTCCAGACGGCAGATATCGCCGGTATAGAGAACCTGTTCACCAGGAAGCGGGCCTGGGCGTAGTTTCTTTTTTGTTTGTTCTTCATTTCGCCAGTAGCCGCTCATTACCGTGGCGCCTCGGATGACCAACTCACCGGTGGCGTTGGCCGTATGTGCCACGCCATGCTCATCAACCACCCACAGTTCGGTGTTGGGGATAGCGTAGCCGACGCTCTCTTTATTTTCCCTGAGCATGGCGGGCGGAAGCCATGTACAACGATGGCATTCCGTCAGCCCGTACATGGAGAAGATTTCCGCCTGTGGAAATAGGTTCATTAACTTGTCAATGTCTGCGGGATGTAATGCCGCAGCGGTATTGGTGATCTTACGAATTGACGACAGATCATAGCGGCTGGCGAGCGGCGCAATAATGGACAGCATTGAAGGGACGATAGGCAGCAGCGTGGCCTGATTTTTTACCGCGTGCGACAGGGCGAACAGCGGCCTGGTAAAATCACGCTCCAGAATCAGCGTTGCTCCGACTCGCGTTGCCATGATCGCTTGATAAAGTCCGTAGTCGAAACTCATGGGGATGGCGCAGTAAATACGGTCATCCGCCGCCAGTTGCAGGTAGGTACTGACGGATGTCGCGGCGCTAAGCATATTACGCTGCGTAAGCATAACCCCTTTGGGATTTCCGGTAGACCCGGATGTGTAAATCAAGCACGCCAGATCAACGTCAAGCGAGGAGGTGACGGAGACGTTTTGGCTAAACGTTGCTGCGGCTATCTGCCTGAGTGATAGCGTTGCCGCAGAGGGCTTGTCATCTTCCGGTTCGCTGTCATAAATAACGGTTACGGACGTAGTCTGGCCAGGCTCGGCATGAAGCTGGCCTGCGCGGGATGCTTCGGTAATTAAAGTAAAGGCTTCGGCGTTATTGAGTAACCACATTACTCTTTCCAGCGGCGTGTCAGGATTCACAGGGACAAAAACGGCCTGCAAATATTGTGTCGCCCAGAAGCTGACCACAAAATCAATGCTATTCGGAAGCCAGACCAGAACGCGGTCTCCGCGCTTCACGCCCTGGCTTTTTAAGTAATGCGCAGTGTTCTGCACACGCGTCATTAGCTCTGACCAGGTGACGTGCTCGTCAGTCGTAATGATTGCAATATTGTCGGGACGCGAAATGACTGTTTTACTAAGCCAGTTTGTCAGATGAGAAATACTCATTCGGTAACCCCTGTTTCTGATTTAATAATCATCGTGGCGAATGTGCCTGCCACACCCGATGCGAGACTAAGAATGATTTTGCCCTGCAGGTTATTTCCTTGTTGTGAAATAAGCTCACCCAAATTGATGAACGCATCGCTACAAAAACAATGCCCAAGGGTATATAAGTTATCTTTATAAATAATATCGCGGCTGAAACCGACGCGATCGGCAAGGCGGTCAAATGTCACCGGACTGATATGATAGGGTAATAAATAATTCAGTTCGCTTGCCTTATAGGTTGCCTGACTCAAGCTTTGGTGTATCGCTTTATGCATTGTGGGGAGAAATTCACTGTCATATTTATTTTCGCTTTCGCGTGTCGTTGCCCGCATACGTGTACCAAATTCTGCGAGCTGTTTAATTTCCAGCGCCTTAACGTTGAGCGCAGCTTGTGCAGGTGTCGCACTGATAACGCTGGCGCTAAGCCCCTCGCCAAAATATCCATTCTGATCGACATACTGTACGGTCTTATGAAAACATTTCTCACCCGTTATGAGTAAACCGTTGCGCCATTTTCCTGCGTCGAGCTTTGCCTGAATAAACTTCATCGCCAGCATCCCACTGGCGCAGGACGCCTGAGTGACAGAAAAAAACTCAATGTTCTTGTTATTAAAAACATGGCTGAACTGTGCCTGTATTACCGAATTTACGTCAAATGGTGCGACGGCATGAAGGGAATGGGCCCACACGATAAAATCAAGATTTTCAAGTAGTGAAGGCTCGCATTCCTGAATGATTTTATTGGTCAGGTTCTGTAAGAGCGTCGGCAACGCCGTGTCCCGAAACAGGCTGGCTGATTTCAGGTTGTGAAAACGGCTAAATATTTTATCGTTTCGGTTGCCCCATTTATACCGTTCACTGAGTTCACTAATGGGCGTCAGCGTAGGGGAAATTAAATGGGTGATATGGTTTATATACATGATGCGCTGCCTGATAAAAATGCTGCAACCATGATGGCTTCATTTTCTTCCTGAAGAAAAAAATAGCGCGTCGCGGGTTCTGCACATTGTTTTAACAATGCCCAGGGGGCGACCGAGAGCAGCGAGTCATCCCAAACGTGTAGATTAATTTTTTTGGCCGAACTGCGCTCATCGAACCTGGATGCCAGAAAGGCGCTGGTAATAATCACTAAAGGTAATTCACCGTCTGCCGCATCGAAAAATTGCTTCGACAATGTGGCAAGCCAGGACGTGCTCCACGCTACGGGTGGTTGGATTTTTGTATAACCCCTGAAGTTGATCTCATTTTTTGCGCCATGCTGTGAGCCGCGCGGTGCTTTTTTCAAGAGCACCGCGCCTGCGCAGGGCTGTGCTGAAATGGTATCCAGATACCGGCTTTCATGGAGCGATGTATTCTGATCGGCAATTAATAGCAGTGCGCTGCTCCTGGCCTCTTCTTCGTCATCCTCTGCCAGATAGTCCTCAATCAGTGAAAGCGCCAGCCAGGAACTGCTGATGCCATGGTCGCTAACCGCGATGCCGAATGCAGCGTTCGCCTGTACCTCATGCATGACGGCATTCGTCACGGAGTGACCAATAATGGTGTCGTGTGTCCAGTGTGCCAGTACCACCAAATCCAGTGATGCCAGCGGAGCCTGTGCGTTCAGTGTCATCAGGAGCGGCTTTAGCATGGTGAAGAAGGGGTGAGCGCCAGAGGTGAACCACCGATCGACGTGTTCACCTGACGCCGTTTCTTCGCGCCCGTGTGAACAGTAGAGCGCATTCACAAAGGATCTCAGCGCCTCATTCTGCTTTTCATCAGAGGCAAGCTTGTCAACTGAATGGGCATAGGTTTGCCATATCAATTGTGAGGTTGAGAAAGCCAGACTCATCGTGTCACCTTACTCATCGCAGAGCGAAAGCGATTCATAAACCTGAGGAGCCAGCAGGCTTTCGACATTATCCGGCGTGCGGATCAGTACGGCTCTATCGTTTTCAATCAGCAGTTCTGCGGGATGACCGAAGCTAAGGAAATTCACCGGCGAGGCGCTAGCGCCATACGCGCCTGAGTGCCCAATACCAATAAGATCTCCGGCATGTAACCTATCCAGCAGGACGTTTTCACCCAACATATCCGTTGGTGTGCACAATGGACCCGTGACCTGATAACGCTGCTTTTCGCTTGCTCCTGGCGTGCCCAGGCGTGCCATGGGGAAATTGCGCCGTATTAACGAGTTAATGCCAGCGGCGCTACCGTGGCAGTTTGCGCCCCCATCGCAGATAGCGAACCATGCATCACGCGATGATTTCAGACAGTTCACGCGGGTAACGAAGATGCCTGCACGAGCAATCAGGTAACGTCCCAGTTCGATGATGATATGGGTATTGGGGTTAGCCTGTTGATATTGATGGATGACAGGTTGCAGAGCGGCGCCAAGCGCTTCCAGATCCAGCTTTTTTTCATTCTCGAAATAGCGCACTCCAAACCCGCCGCCAACATCGACGAAATCGAACGTCAGTCCATGGGTTTTCTGCAGTTCTTGCGCGAGATTGAGGATGTTCTGTGTATTACGAACAATGGCCTGCCATTCAAGAATGCGGGTGCCGAGATAAATATGGATACCCACCAGCCGCAGGTTGCCGAGTGTGTTCACCTGCTCGATGGCCTGAGGAATTTGCTCTTCATCGATACCAAACTGGCGAGGTTTGCCGCTCATGACGAGCCGGGCTTTCTCTCCGCTAAACGCTGGATTAATGCGCAAGGCTATATTTTGCGTTTTATTGAGCGTCGCGGCGATATCATTCAGCAGACTCAGTTCCTGAATGGACTCAACCACAACGGCTTTGATACCCGCTTCGCAACATGCCGTCAGTTCGGGGGTATGCTTGCCGGGGCCAACAAAAATGATCTCTTCCGGTTTCACTCCGAGCATGAGCGTCGATTTTAACTCTGCTAAGGAGCAGACTTCGGTTCCCGCGCCAGCCTGATGCAGTAATGAAACCAGGGCTTTATTGGGATTCGCTTTAAGGGAGTAAAAGAAACGAATCCCAGCAGGCAGCGCAGCCTTCAGTTCGCTGAAATCTTTCTTAATCTGAGACGCGCTGTACGCATAAAAGGGCGTTGAAATCGTATTCGCCAGGCGTAGGTATGATACGTTTTCAATATGCGTATGGTTGATGAAATCACTATCAGGCGGAAAAGTTGACATAGCCAAACCTCTCACTCAGAAACGTTTTCGTGCTTTCAAGATTTTTAAACTGAAGGAAGAGATCGCTGTCGAGAATATCAAAAAAGCTTCCGCCGGACGTGTCTGCGCTTTCCACGACATCACCGATATCGGAAAGTAAACCAACCAGGTGAACAGAATCAAGAACGCCGGTTGGGCCGTACATTTCTGCGCCGTCCATAATGGCGTCAAGTGTTGACGCTTCAACACCCATTCTACGAAGAGAGGATAATATGAATTCTTCTATGTTTGACTGTAATAAATTCATCGTTCAATGTCCTGATTATGGAAGATTGAATTTAACAACGTTAATTCTAATAATTTCTCTGAGATTGCATTTGTTATATAATTGAAGCAGCTGAGTTGGCTGACTTTTATTATATGAATGTTTCTTGTTTCTATTTATTCTAATTAGTGATTTTTTGCGAAGATGTTTTTTTTAAAGGAATAGAAGTCTTCATTTATCGTGCGCGAGACGAAGTCAGAAATATGGTTGAATATTTCTGCGTCACGTAAAGCGCCGTTATGACCTTTTCCCTGTGTTGTCACAAGCTGACTGTTAGTAAAGGCATCGTTCAACTCGGTTGCATGTTCCATTCCAAGGCTTACGTCTTGCGCGTCATGCACAATCAACACCGGTTGTTTTATCTCATGATATAGGGCCGGGCCAATATGGTCGGGATGAACGCCATAACGTAAGCGATAAATCTTTTTCATAGAGGCGGCGATTCGCACTGGAAGCCGATTGATAGCGACATATCTGTCAACCATTTTTCCATAGCTGCTGGGGCTGCTCATCAGTACCATACTTTTAAATGACATCCCCTGTAATGCCGCCATGCAACTGATTAATCCGCCTGTAGAGTGGCCCATCACGACGGAAAAATTTCCATAGTCTTTTGCTATCTGAAGAACAAAGCGTGCTAAATCATAAAACGAGGTCTTTTTACCCTTTGAGATACCGTGTGCGGGAAGATCGGGCGCAAAAACGGCATATCCCTGCTTTTGAAGCTGCTGCGCTAGTTGGCGAAACATAATACTGCGGCCATCCCAGCCGTGAAGCAGGAGAATTTTTTCAGCATCGGGCGAAGATTGAGGGTAAATAAAGAGCGTTACGGTTTTGCCACGCCACAATAACTCATCCTGTATGCAACTACTCAGCAGCATTAATTCACCTTGCTTATAGGGTAGCGCACGTGTTTTCTCAAACAGGTGAATGGCATAAAGCGCGGAAAACCAGGATGACATTACATGCAACGAATAAAGATCAAACAGACTAATAAGATGACATGCTCTTGCGTAATGTGTGGCTGGCCGTATTTTTGCTTTAAGCAGCAGAGTTGGACGTAACCGCATAATCACTAGTATACGGAGATAATTTTGATGAATCAGACATAAAACGAACAGTAGAGGATAAAAAAAACTATAAAACATTCTTTTCTCCTATTTTAGCTGCCAGTCTGATGAACTCTCTGCCGAAGGCAATAAAATAAATAATATTAAACGCGAGGATAAGATAAAGAATCGTATTCAGCTGAGTAAAGTGCTTCCATCCGGCTAACATAGCGACAACGGTTGCCGCTTCGATAATGACCGTGAGGATGAGAACTCTTTTGGCCTGATCCAATTGTTCAAGCAATGCCTGAAGTGAGGCGACAAAAGGCGTGATAAAAAATGCCGGTAATAACACCATCATCATGCTTGTGCTGATGTACTGGATCTGTTGATCGCCAGAGAGAATACCCACTAGCCGGGACTCCAGAAAATAAACCGCAACGGTCAGCAGCAGATACAGTACGCTGACAAATCCCATGCCACGCTGCAACAGGCGTTTGAGTTCACTATCCGAGTGGGTTGACATCCTTTGGTTGAACATGATGGCCAGCGCTGAACCGCAGGCAACAGCCGGAATGACGATCAGCATTCTGAGGCGGCTCACGACGAGATACGCCGAAACATACTCTTCGCCAATCGTGCCGAGCAAAGGAATGATCAGCACCGAGCTAAAAAACAAAATGACCAACGAGGCGAAAACAGGCAAACCCACGTTCAGCAGCAGGCCCGTGAGGCGGGGGATAAAGGCACCGGGTTGAGGATCGGTACAGCCTTTCCCTGTTTGCCGGACCAGTAAAAGCGCGATGGGAGTGAGCAGCGAAGCAGACAGTGCGTTGGCGATAATCACCGACCAGAAGCCCAGATTCTGCACATGATAGCAGTAATAGCAGATGGCGGCATTGAGCGCGATGTTAGCCAGTACGACCATCATGCTGACGGCACTCTTGCTTTGGCCCCTGAGCGCGCTGTTACACATTTCAAGCATGATGAAAGGCAGCATTGAAACGAAGTAAAGCGGTAAGACCTGGCTATAAAACGCTGGAGTGGCTACCGGCAAAAGCTGCGTTAGCAAAGGCGAACTCAATGAGATGATACCGGCCAGCAATCCAACAATCGCCATGCCCAGCGTTGCCATAATGGCAGTAGCTGGCAGGAGTTTTTGTTTAGACCATTGGTGCATCGAACGCGCGCTGAACACCTGGTTGGAAATCGCCAGGCATTCGAGGATTGAGAGAAATAAAAAGCTAAATGGTTGAATTACAGATAAAACATACAACGATGTTGATTCGTTTCCGTGGCCCAGTATCGCGGTCTGGATATTTTGAGCAAGAGAGACCGCGAAGGCCACAATCACCATCGGCCATGAAAGCTTGATCAGATCTGAAATGTCTCTGCCTACGGACTGGCGCTGCGGCAGGGCAATGTCTGGCGTAGTATTCATGCAGGTTGACCAATGTGTTCAACGGGAAACAGGGTTTCTTCGTCATCGGATTTGCCGTAGAGGCTATAAATCATGACGGACAAGTACGAGAGCGAGTGGCTATTGCCCAGCAGATATCCGTGGCCGCCCATCAACTTTTCAGCTCTGTTTGTCAGAAAGCTGATTTGCCAGTGGTCCTCGTCTATCCCGGAATAATCATCCTGAGAGATACGCAACTCCCACTGCGTGAGCATGAAATCGATTTGATTGCTGATTTCAGCAAATTCGGCCTTGATAAGCTGATGTTTGGTGGTTTTCACCCCAAAGCTCGTCCTCGAAGATAAATGCTGCCAACTGATGGACAGTATCCTCGATAACAGGCCAAGCCTGGCGGCAATGGACACCGGCCCGTAAAGACGATGGAGAGTCTGATACGTTTGTGTCGAGTCTGATTCGATACACAGTCCCATCGCTTCCAGCACGGGATCGGTTTCGCTGTTTTGCTGAACATCTGCAATAAGAGCCAGTTTAACAGCAGGCTCTTGCACATTCTTTTCAGTCATGTTGAGGCGAAACCTCCGTATCGCCTCGTTCGGGGACTGATTTTTAAAGAGTGCGTAGATGTCATTAAAGAGAACATCATGCATCGGCGCTCTCCAGGTCCAGATGCTCGCTGATCCAGGCCATCAGTTTTCCGACGGTGGTGAAAGCATCCTGATTAATCTGATCAGGTTCGAACATTAATCCCGGTATTTGATCTTCGAGCAGCAGCAAAAACTGCACGAATAATACCGAGTCGAGATCCAAATCATCATTGAAGTCGGTACTTTCGGTCACGGTGATGGATGTAGACAAGACTTCATTTAAAGATTTATTTATCGCTACCAGAAGATTTTCCATTGTTTACCTCTTTTCAATTAAGATTCCTGATAACGTGATCCCCATTCCCATAGAGACACACAGGATACGCTTGCCATTAAAGTCTTTCAGCAGTACAGCTAAATTAAATGGTATGTCTGAACAATATGCATGACCATATTCAGGTATGTTTTCCAGAAACAAATGTCCCTGAAAATTAATTTTTGCCATAGCACGTTTTAATTGCGGTATATCCAGGTTTCCTGGCACGATGGCGTCAATTTCATCCAGTCTTAACTTGAATTTTTCCAGAGATTTCAAATAAAACTCAGCATACTTGTCTTCCAGGGTTGAATAGTATTCTCGACGTTCGGATGGCGATTTATCCTGGTGGTTATTATGAAAGTCAGGTAAATGCCTCACCATACTTCCAGTGATATTCCAGGTCGCCTGACCCGCATTTAACAGTAAAGCCAGAGGTATCTCAGCAAGTAGGCCATTATCTAATTTATTAATATCTTTATGAAAAGCCTTCTCGCCGGTTAAAAGAATTAGTGGTTTTTTATTCCTGATTGCTGTTTTTTTTAGAAAATGTATTGCCGATAATGCCGTGGCGCAGTGATTCAGGCTCAGAGTCATTGAATCCCAGTGGCCGATCCCATGCATTTTTGTAATATCTGATAACCAATTTTCATCAAAAAAAGTATTGTGTGTTTGCGTTTTTGCGTAAATCAGTAATCCTGTTTCTTGTTTAAGATAACTGTTTTTTTTTACGACTTCGTGAACCACCGCATTAAGCATTTCTTTATGTGTGCCGACATATTTTGCCACTGATTTTATAGAGTAGAAACGCTCTAAAACTTTACATTGCCCGGCTCTTAGATCGTAGGAAGATGCTAAGTCGGCAACAGGTACTAATGAAATGCGCTCATGCAACCTGTATAAACCGTTTAGAGGAAGCATTTTGAACTCTTATAATAAGTTATGGTTTTGTTGACGACTTGTATAATCTCAGAAGTGGATTTGTTTTTTTGCCTGAAATTGCTCTGGACGCAAGAAATCCCATTTATGAATCCCAAAGATGGAATTGATAGTACGCCTGGCTACCTAATGTGGACACTGCTCTAAGCGAGGTTATGGTTTTCAAACTTTTTGGGGCTGGCGAGGTGTTCGCCGCGTATCCACTATTCGCGTATCTACTATTATTGGTCGCTAAGCACAGACGCATTGGGGATGAATATCACCACCCTAATCTGCGCTGAAATTTGCAGGATTTCATCAGAAAAAGTGATGGATAGCATAAGGTGAGTTGCGTTATGGGCTAACTTCATTACCATGTCGGCATTTTGCATTAATGCTTTCCGGCAATACGTCGGCAGGCGCCAGCGAGAGGATGCGGTGTTGCCCTTGTCTCACATTTCCCAGACCTATTGGATGAACAAAAAACGGGCGGCTATCCTGTTTTCCTGCATGTTGCTGAGCGCATTTTTAGTGATCAGTTGGAGCAGTTATCAGGTTGCCCGCCACTCGCTGTTCGACGAGATTTCAGAAAGCTCGTTGCCGCTTACCAGCGATAATGTTTATTCCGAAATTCAACGTGACCTGCTCAATCCTATTTTTATTTCATCGCTGATGGCGCACGACACCTTCGTGAAAGACTGGGTGCTGTCCAACGAAACGGAGCCGCAAGCGATGATCCGTTATCTCAGGGAAATTGATCGGCGCTTTAATACCGTGGTTTCCTTTTTCGTTTCCGATAATACCCGACGCTATTACGATCCGGAAAAGGTGACCCACACGCTTTCCGAGCAATCACCGGAAGATCAGTGGTTTTTCGATATTAAGAATGCACAGGATAACGAACCATACGATATTGAAATCGGTGTCGATCCGGAAAACCGTACTCGGATGGATATTTTCATCAACTACAAGGTATTCGATTATAACGGTAACTTTATTGGCGTTACCGGTGTCGGTCTGCCGGTGCAACGGGTCACCCAGTTGATTGAAAATTACGAACAGCGCTACAACCGCACCATTTATCTTATCGATGAAAACGGCGACGTCATGCTTCACAGCAAGGGGTTTCGCCGGGCGCTGAACATTCATCAGCAGCCGGGATTACAACAGTTGGCAACCCAAATCCTGACGTCGCCGGGCGGTAACTATCAGTACTCATTGAACAACGAAAATATCTTTCTGAACACCCGTATTATTCCAGAGTTCGGTTGGAAGTTGATGGTGGAGCAGAGCAGCGAGCCGCACGACCAACAGCTGTGGCTTACCCTGCTGAAAAATACCGGGATTAGTATTACTGTCAGCATCACCATGTTGTTGATGATCTGGCTGACTATTGGTGCATATCAGCGGCGGCTTGAGTTGATGGCAACGACCGATAAATTGACCGGGCTGATAAACCGTCAGGCGTTTGAATACATTTTTCAGACCTTTCGTATTAAACAATCGACGCAGCACCGTACCTTCTCCATTATTCTGATCGATCTGGATCACTTCAAAAAAATCAATGACCAGTACGGGCATCACGTTGGTGATCAGGTACTGGTGCGAATCGCTCGATTGATGCAGCGGGCGATTCGCAAAACAGACGCCGCCTGCCGTTGGGGTGGTGAAGAGTTCGTGCTGCTGCTGGAAGGCTGTTCGCTGCATCAGGCTCACCACATCGCCGAGAAGATACGTCAGGCTGTCCGCTTTGCGCTGGTGTCGCATCGCCATCAGGTGATTAATCTGACCATTAGTTGCGGCATAGCGGAGTCGAATCCAGGCGAAAGCATCGACCACCTGATGCAGCGCGCCGACAACGCGTTGTATCAGGCCAAGCGTCAGGGGCGTGATCAGGCGGTTACGGCTGACTAAATGCGGCGAAAAACGGTCGTTATTCCATGTTGTAGGTATCGGACTTATTTCCATCATAATATTTTCAATATAAAGAGGGGATTATGCGTACTGTATCAACCTGTCATGCCGCGTATCGGGATGATATCGCTGACCTGATAACCCGCCGTCCGGTACCGGGGCCGGGCGTACCACAAGTGGACCCGTTTTTGTTTCTGAACCATCACGGTCCACAAGTGTACTTACCGAATAATCAGGGATTGCCTTTTGGGCCGCATCCTCACCGGGGATTTGAAACCGTAACCTTTATTCTGGAAGGCAGCCTGGTGCACCGTGACAGCGGTGGTCATGAAAGCATCATCAACGCGGGTGGCGTTCAGTGGATGACAGCTGGTTCCGGACTGGTTCACTCTGAATTGTCGCCGGATGCGTTCAAACGCCAGGGCGGCGCAATGGAGATCCTGCAACTGTGGGTGAATTTACCCTCTCGCCTGAAGATGACGTCACCCCGATATATCGGTTTGCAACATGATGCCATTCCCCGCGTGCCGTTGGCATCGGGGCGGGGTGATATGCAGTTGATCTCAGGCGTGTATGAGGGTGTAACCGGTCCTATTCCGTCGCTCACCGACGTGTTTATGTCAGTCGTGCAACTGCAATCAGATGCTGAGGTGACGTTACCCGCACCGAAGGGAAACAACGTGTTTTTATATGTGGTGCGTGGTGCGGTGGGTATCGCAGGTACCCCTGTTTCACAGTGGAATCTGGTGGAGATGCATGATGATGGTGATACCGTTGTTATCAAGGCTACGGATGAGACGGTGTTGCTGTTTGGGTATGCGGAGCCGATAGACGAGCCTGTCGTGTCTTATGGGCCATTTGTGATGAATACGCGCGAAGAGATCCAGCAAGCGATAGCGGATTACCATGCCGGGAAATTTGATAAGGTTTGACCTGCATGGTCAGAGCAAACGGGCGATTGACGACGCCCGCACAACCGGCGAGGCAGGAGAACGTCCCCGGTTTGCAGGGAACAAAGCAACGCATCACGTTTACTGGTTAATAGGTCAGGTACGGGTGGCGTTAGAGAGAGGGTGAGCTTCCCGATAAGACGCTCACCCGTGTTTGCTGCCAGACAGGACGTGGTGTCACAACAGGCCGTCGTGACGTGCCTATATACAGCCATAAGATAGTAGTTAAGCACCTGATTCGTTACATCACGCGGTGTAAACCACGTAGAGCGGTATCGGTTCATTCGCCTGCGGTAGCGCCCGTGTGTATCGCTCCGTCTGTTCACAGATTTCCAATAACGCCGGGATGAGGTGTGCGGCGGCATTTAGACTGGCGCCCAACTGGTAGCGTTGTTCGGGTTCGATGCCGTCGCCATTTTGCAGCCGGTCGCCAAGTTCACTGAGTCCATGGCATAAACCAGAAACGGATTCAGCGGCGATAGCGCCAAGGTCACACAACTGAACCTCATCAAACTGGTAGAACGGCAGGCTGGCGATCAGGTCACGAAAAAGGGTGATGCTGCTGTCAGCGGGAGTCGCGTTGGTGTCCGTCATAATTAAGTCTTCCATTGCCAGATGGTTATGTCGCTACGCCTTCAGGTTCCAGGCTAAAGGTGTGGCCCAGACAAGGTTGGAACACCGGATCTGTTGGCCGGCCAACCTTCTGGTTGCCCTGCCTGAGCTACGGATACTTACTGAAAAACAACGTGTTTTTCAGCTCCAGATATTCGGGTTCCACGCCCGGCTGCGGATGTTGCCGCCGCACACACACTCTATGCCAGTCGTTAATAAGGTAAAATGGGCTGTATGGATTTACAGTGAGGTTGCGACTCGTTTTGGAATGATGCTCGCAATATGAACATTTCAATCAGGAAGAACGTGCATTACATTTCACGCCTTTCTCTGTGGTGAGGATGGTGTTCCGGCTCACACCCCATGCTTCCCCCGTTTTTCCCTATTTACCGCCGCAAATCCTGGGGCGTGACAACAACACCGATGTGGAATGGCATCGCTTAGCATCGTTGCCAGTTTCATGGCTTTTATCGGGGGGCAAGCGCTTCCTCCGCTTTCTGAGTATCCTTGCTTATCCCTTCTGCGTGTTGTTCCCCATAAACCGGTCAAATCCACAAAAACGGTCACATTCGGTCATGTTAATTTATTGATACATTTATTAGTGTGCTTATGTTAAGGCACGATAATGGCCGTTAAAACGGTACTTTTTGTGACATTCATCACCTTTAATTCTTCTGGTGATGCAAGTTTCATTTTTATTTTCCACCAGGATCACTGAATGCAGCCCCGTCATTTTCCCTCCCCCGGTCTTTTGCCCAGGGCACATTTTGTGTTCCCGCTATCCATTACCTTTATACCCACAGGAGGTCGCCATGTTGCCGATTGAGCGTCAGCAGCGCATTGTCGAGCAATTAACCGTACATGGTCGTGTATTGGTTTCAGAACTGGTGAAGTTATGCCAGGTGTCACAGGAAACTATCCGGCGAGATTTATCGCTGCTGGAAAAGAAAGGGGTGTTATTACGCAGTCACGGTGGTGCTGTTATTGTCCCGCGCAGTCAGGGAAATACACCCACAATAAGTGCTGGACGCAGCGAGCAGGAAGCCACATTTCGTCAGCGCATGAATGAAAATGTGACGCCGAAAATGCAAATAGCAAAACGTGTGCTGGATTTTATTAGCCCCGGCGATTGTATTTTGCTCGACAGCAGCACCACCTGCTGGTTTTTAGCGCGGCAATTGCCGGATATTGAATTAACCGTATTAACCAATTCATTGCGCACGGTGCAAACGTTGGCACCGAAAGGGAATATTCGCACCATTTGTCTGGGTGGAGAATATTCTGACCGCTATGAAGATTTTAGCGGTGTGGTGGCGGAGCAACCATTAAAGGAGTTTTTAATTAATAAGATTTTCTTTTCCTGTAGCAGTTTGGGGAATGACGGTTATTTACGTGAGGGCAATGAAAATAGCGCCCATTTAAAACAACAAATGCTGCTGGCATCGGAAAGAAAATATTTATTAATGGACGCCAGTAAATTTTCTCATCCATCGTTCGCACGTATTTGTCATTACCGCGATGTGGATTTTCTGATTACCGACAGTTTGAAAGATAAAGCGCTTCAACAGGAACTGGCATGGAATGGCGTCAATATTATCGATTGTTCACAACGTCCGTCCGCCATGCAGTTAATTAATAACTCGATCGGAGAAGCATAATGAAAAAGACCTTACTCGCCTGTACCTTGCTGACGTTGTTTGCTGCTTCTGCACACGCCGCTGATAAGCTGCGCATGGGAGTGGTGGTGAAAATCGGCGGCATTCCGTGGTTTAACGCGATGGAGGCCGGTATCAAGAGTGAAGCGGCTAAACGCGGCATTGATGCCTGGCAGGTCGGGCCGACCTCGGCAGACCCGGCGTTACAGGTACGCGCGATTGAAGATCTGATCGCCCAGAAGGTGGACATCATCGGCGTAGTGCCGAACGACCCGAAAGTACTGGAGCCGGTACTGAAACGCGCTCAGGAAGCGGGCATCAAGGTGCTGGTGCACGAGTCGCCGGGACAGAATTACGCCGACTGGGATTTTGAGCTGGTTGACGCCAAAACCCACGGTGAGAACCACATGAAAGCGCTGGCGGACTGCATGAAAGGCGAGGGCAAATATGCCGCCTACGTCGGCAGCCTGACGGTGCCGCTGCACAACGCCTGGGTTGATTCCGCCGTGGCGTGGCAGAAAGCCCACTATCCGAAGATGGAACTGGTGGCGGATAAGTTCGGCGTTGGCGAATCGCTGGATGACTCTATCCGCACCACCAACGAGCTGATGTCTAAATACCCCGATCTGAAAGGCATTATCGCGTTTGGTTCGCAGGGCCCCATCGGTGCCGGTCGTGCCGTCATGGCGCGCAACAAGATTGACCAGATCTGCGTTATCGGTTCGTTTAGCCCCGGTCAGGGCCAGTCGCTGGTTAACCGTGGCGCTATCAAGGGCGGCTATATCTGGAATCCGATGACGGCGGGCGAGGTGTTCGTGCGGCTGGCGGATATGATCCAGAAGAAGGAAGTCATTACCGACGGCATGACCATCGATGGCCTGGGCAAAGTGAAGGTGGATAGCCAGACCCACACCATTCTCGGCAACACGACCGAGAGCCTGGATAAAGCTAACCTGCCGAAACTGGTCAAGATGGGGTTGTAAGCGATGAACGCGGCTGAACCACAGACGCTGATTGCGCTGGAGAACCTGTCGAAAACCTTCGGCGGCAACCGGGCGCTGAGCGATATCTCGCTGTCGCTGATGGCGGGAGAAGTGCACTGTCTGGCTGGCACCAACGGCTGTGGCAAGAGTACCTTGATCAAGGTGATATCCGGGGTACATGCCCCGGATAGCGGCAGCCGTATCCGACTGGGAGAAGGCGACGCACTCTCGCGCCTCACCGCACGGCAGGCGCGTGATTTTGGCGTTCAGGTGATTTATCAGGACCTGTCGTTGTTTCCCAACCTGAGCGTGGCGGAAAACATCGCCTTCGAGCATAACCTGAACGGGTTGTTCGGCTGGTACAGTGCCCGCCGGGTGCGCGACACCGCGCAGCGCATCATCAACGAATTGCAGTTCGACCTGCAACTCGATGCCACGGTGGCGGCGCTGTCCATTGCGCAGCGCCAGCAGGTGGCGATCTGCCGGGCGCTGGTAGCGGAGGCTCGGCTGGTTGTCATGGACGAACCGACCGCCTCACTGACCCGCACCGAAGTCAACCAACTGCTGCGCACCGTGCGCTATCTGAAAGACAAAAACATCTGCGTGGTGTTCGTTAGTCACCGGCTGGATGAAGTGCTGGAGATCTCCGACCGGGTAACGGTGATCCGTGATGGCCGTAAGGTCGGCACCTGGCCTGCCAGCGAGATGGACGGCGCGCGGCTGACCGAGCTGATGACCGGCCTGACGCTCGACTATCAATTGAAAGCTCCCACCAGCAATCCGGATCGTGTGTTGCTGGAGGTGGAGAGGCTGAGTCGCGCCGGGCAGTACCACGATGTCAGCTTCCGGCTGCATCAGGGCGAAGTGCTGGGGCTGTGTGGGTTGCTCGGCTCCGGGCGTACCGAGCTGGCGTTGTCGTTGTTCGGCATGACCCAGCCCGACAGCGGAAAAATCTGGCTCGACAGCAAGCCGGTGCGCTTTCGCCACCATGAGGATGCCATCAAATCCGGTATCGGTTATGTGTCGGAAGACCGGCTGACGCTGGGGTTGATCCAGCAGCAGTCGGTAGCGGACAACATGGTGTTGACCATCCTTGACCAACTGCGCAGTCGCTTCCATCTGATTGACGAATACCGCAAGAACACGCTGATTCTGCGCTGGATCCAGCAACTGGGGGTGCGGGTGGCGGACCCGGAACAGGCGATCTCCACGTTGTCTGGCGGCAACCAGCAAAAGATCGTGCTGGCCAAATGGGTGCTGACCCAGCCGAGGATACTGATCCTCGACTCGCCCACCGTTGGGGTGGATGTGGGCGCCAAAGCCAGCATCTATCAGTTGATCCACCAACTGGCCCGTGAGGGGCTTTCCATCATCCTGATTTCCGACGAAGTGCCGGAAGTCTACTACAACTGCGACCGGGTACTGCATTTTCAGGATGGCACCATCCATGCCGAATACCGGCCACACGACATCGCGCAACAGCAACTGGCGGAGGTGATCAATGCCTGACATATCCTGGTTGAAACCGCAGTCGAGCCAGGGCTGGCTGGCCTGGGTGCTGCTGTGTTTCGTGGTGTTTTTCTCCCTTGCCAGCGACCAGTTCCTGACGTGGCAAAACCTGCTCGACCTGGCGGATACCTATGCCGTTACCGGTATTTTTGCGCTGGGGTTGTTCGTGGTGCTGGTGACCGGCGGCATCGATATTTCGTTCGCGGCGGTGGCCTCGGTAACGCAATACCTGATCGCGTCGCTGTTCGTGAATGCCGGTCTTGATAACCCGGTGGTCAGCATCGGGCTGGCGATGCTGTGCGGCGCGCTGCTCGGCATGATCAACGCGGTGTTGATCTACTCGCTGCGTATCGTGTCGATCATCATCACCATCAGTATGCAGTCGCTGCTGTTTGGCTTGCTGATGTGGCTGACCAATGGCCACAGCCTGTACAGCTTGCCGGAATGGTGGGTGACGCTGCGCAGCGTATTGCCGTTTACCGTTAACGGCCAAAGTTACCAAATAGGCCTGCCATTAACGTTGATGCTGGTGATCGCGCTGTTCACCTGGGTCCTGCTCAACAAAACCCACCTTGGCCGCCAGTTATACGCCACCGGCGGCGATCAGGAATCGGCAAGGCGCATCGGGATTCGCGTCGGGTTGATCCACCTGCTGGCTTACGGCTACCTCGGCGTGATGGCGGCAGTCGGCGGGCTGGTGCAGGTCTACCGTGTCGGCGAAGTGGTGCCGAATGCGCTGGTGGGCGGCGAACTGGACGTGCTGGCCGCCACCGTGCTCGGCGGTGCCAGCCTGATGGGCGGCAAAGGCACCGTCACCGGCACGCTGATGGGCGTGTTTCTGATAGCCATCCTCAAGAACGGCCTCAACCTGATTGGCGTCTCCAGCTATTTCATGAACATCGTCATCGGCGCAGTGATCATGCTGGCGATAACCGTTACCCACTACAAAAAACGGAAGGAAACCGATGTCAGTTTTACCTGAACGACAGGCGTATTCCGCCATGAACTCGATTGCCCGGTTACGCACTGCTGTCCGTCGGGCGGGTGGTGCGCATCCCGGCCTGCTGCTGCTGATAGCCATCGCGGTAGCCGCCTTTACGCTGGCGCTGCCGGGGCGGTTCTTCACTGGCTCCACCTTTATGAGCATGGCGTTTCAGTTGCCGGAATTAGGGCTGTTCACGCTGGCGATGTTCGTCGCCATCCTGAGCGGCGGCCTGAATCTGTGCATCATCGCCACGGCTAATCTCACCAGCTTATTTATCGCCTGGGTGTTGCTGAGTTATTTGCCGTCCGGCGCCGGTACGGCACTGCAACTGCTGTGGCTGGGTATTGGCGTGCTGGGGGCGGTGGCGCTCGCGGTGCTGATTGGGGTGATTACCGGGCTGATGGTCACCAAAGTGGGTGCACACCCGATTCTGGTGACGCTGGCGACCATGATGACGGTCAACGGCATCGGCATCTGGCTGACGCGCGGCGCGGCGGTGAGCGGTATGCCGGAGGTGGTGCGCACACTCGGTTCCGGTACGCTGCTCGGCGTGCCGCTACCGCTCTATCTGTTCCTGCTGGCGGCTGCGGCGATGGCGCTATTTCTTGGCAAAACCCGTGCCGGCAAGTGCATTTACATGGGCGGCAGCAACATCAACGCCACCTGGTTTAGCGGCATCAACACCCACCGCATGTTGGTGCTGGTGTATGTCATTTCCAGTTTGTTGTGCGTGCTGGCCGGGCTGGTGATGATGGCGCGTTTTAACTCGGCACGCATCGGCTACGGCGACTCTTACCTGCTGCTGACAGTACTGGCGATCATTCTTGGCGGCGCTGACCCTAACGGCGGTTTTGGCCGGGTCACCGGCGTGGTGCTGGCGCTGGTGGCGTTACAGATCCTCTCCACCGGTTTCAACCTGCTGAACATTAGCCAGCATTTCAGTCTGGCGATGTGGGGCGCGGTGCTGATCGTGGTGCTGTCGCTCAAATTCTTTAAAAACCAATACATCCATTACCGGGCCGTGCGCCGCAGCGTGCAGCTGGCCCGCCAGTCATCGTTAAACGATAAAAAGGACGTCTGATGCGTACTCAACTTTCCCCCTCGCTGATGTGTATGAATCTCATGGAGATTAAGCAGCAACTGGCGGTGCTGGACTCGCGGGCCGATTTTCTGCACGTGGACATCATGGACGGGCACTACGTCAAGAACATCACCCTGTCGCCGTTTTTCATTGAACAGATTCGGCCATTTACTCGCGTGGCTATCGACGTGCACCTGATGGTGGAAGCGCCGACCGATTTTATCGACGCGGTGGCAAAAGCCGGGGCGGACGTTATCTGTCCGCACGCCGAAACCATCAACCGTGACGCGTTCCGGGTCATTAATCAGATTCGTGCGCTGAATCGCCGGGTAGGCGTGGTGCTTAACCCGGCGACGCCGGTATCGTATATCCATCACTACATCCACCTGCTGGACAAGATAACCGTGATGACGGTAGACCCCGGTTACGCCGGTCAGCCATTTATTCCGGAAATGGTGCGCAAAATCGAGGAACTGCGCAGCCTGAAAGCCCGGCACGGCTACCAGTACCTGATAGAGGTGGACGGTTCCTGCAACCAGCGAACCTACGGCACGCTGCTGGCGGCGGGTGCTGAGGTGCTGATCGTCGGTACATCCGGCTTGTTCGGCCTGCATGACCGGCTGGAGCAGGCATGGGATTTGATGCAAGGACACATCGCGCAGGCGAAGGGCGCGCTAAGCGAGTCTGTGTGATGACCGGCTGGTTGGGGGTGGATATCGGCGGCACCAGCACCCGGTTGCTGGTGATGGATGCACAACACCACTGGTCGGGGTTTCACAAAGTGCCGACCGCCAGTTGGGCGCGGGAGCCGGATGCGCTGGGCGCGCTGGCTGAGGTGTTGCGCCCGGCGCTGGCGACGGCGGACTGCGCCATCGGCGGCGTGATGCTGGGGCTGCCGGGCATCCTCAGCCATGACCGGCAGCAGGTGGTGTCGCTGCCGTTTATCCCCGTGTTGGATGACCAGCCGGTGGCGCGTCAACTGGCGGAACGGATAGGCGTGCCGGTAGCGATGGATAAAGACGTCAATCACCTGATGTTGTGGGATTTGCTGCAACTGGAGAGCCTGCCGCAGCACGCAGTGGGGGTGTATCTCGGCACCGGCTTGGGCAATAGCCTGTGGATCAACGGCCAGTTTTACCACGGCCAGCACGGCGGCTCCGGCGAGTTGGGGCACATTCCGTGGCCGGACAATCCGCGCCCCTGTCCGTGCGGCAACGAAGGCTGCGTGGAAACCGTCACCAGCGGCCATTGGTTGAGCCAGTGGGCGCAGCGGCACTGCCCGGAGCAGCCGCTTGCAACACTGTTTTCGACCCAGCGCGACCACCCGGACCTGTGCGCGTTTATTGACCGGCTGGCGAAAACCATTGCGGCAGAAATGAATATTCTGGACCCGGAATACCTGATTTTGGGGGGCGGGGTGCCGGCAATGGCGGATTTTCCTCTGCAACAGTTTCAGTCGCGGCTGGAGCGCCATTTGCGCCCACCGGTAACCCGACGCGGGTTGAAACTGGTGGTCAGTGCCGCGACCGATCACACCGGGTGCCGTGGCGCTTGTCTGGCAGCGGAGCGTTATTTCGGGAGATAACGCTATTGGGGACGATGACGCGATGACGTTATTGGAATGAGAACCTCGTTGAGGGAGAACCGGTATGAAAGGCAAGGTGTGCGTGTTTGGCTCGTTCAATCTGGATATCGTCTCGCATATGCAGCGCTTTCCGGCGCCTGGCGAGTCGCTGATTGCCCAGCACAGCATGATGGGACCCGGCGGCAAGGGCGCCAATCAGGCGATGGCGGCGATGCGTGCCGGGGCGCGGGTGCACTATATCGGCAAGGTTGGGCGGGATGATTTCGGCTCTTACGCCCGTCGCCATCTGGAACACAGTGGGTTTGATGCTATCACCCTGTTTACCTGCAAGGAAAAGCCGACCGGCAACGCACTGATTTACGTGGCGGGGGACGATGCCGAAAACATGATTTCAGTCTACCCCGGCGCTAATCTCACCGTCACCGCTGCTGAAGTCGCCCGCTGTCGGCCAACAGTGGCGGCGGCTGATATCCTGCTGATGCAACTGGAGAATAATCTGAGCGCCATCCAACGCATGATGGACACCGCTCGTGAGGCGGGCACCTACGTCATCGTCAACCCGGCACCGTGGCAGAAGGTCAGCAATGCGTTTTTGCGTCACGTCGATTTGCTCACGCCCAATAGCACCGAGGCGGCCCAACTTACCGGCGTTGCCGTTAATGACTGGGAGAGTGCCGAACGTGCCGCCGAGGTGCTGCACGATAAAGGGGTGGCGAAACTGGTGATCACGCTGGGTACGCAGGGGGCTTTGCTGTCCACCGGCGATAGTCTGGCACGCATCCCGGTTTTCCCGGCACAGCCGAAAGACACCACCGGCGCGGGGGATGCCTTCAATGGCGCTCTGGCAGCCCGGCTGGCGGCGGGGGAAGCGCTGGCCGAGGCGGCGTTGTTTGCGTCTGCTTATGCCGCAGTATGTGTTGAACGGGAAGGGGCGGCCAATGCCATGCCGCTCTACGCCGACGCGCTGGCGCGGCTGCACGCCTGGCCGACAAAGGAAATAGAATGGCTGCGCGGCGGCGCGTCCGCATCAGATAGCGTTATCACTGATACAGCAAACGACACAGCTGCAACGCCATAAAAATCATGTAGCAGCCTATCAGGCTGTCGATGACGCGCCAGGTGGTCGGGTTGGCAAAATAACGCGAACAGGCGGCGGCCATGTAGCCGATGGTGTAGAACCAGAGCAGCGAGGCGCTGACGGTCCCGGCCAGATAACACAGCTTCAGATCGGGGGCGATGCCGGAGGAAATGCCGCCGATAATCACCACCGTATCCAGATAAACATGCGGGTTTAGCAGGCTGACCGCCAGACTGGCGCTGATCACCGTGCGTCGGCGCAAACCATCCGCCTGTGAGGTGATCGTCAGCTGGTTGTTGCCGCGCCAGGCGCTTTTCAGCGTGTTATAACCATACCACAGCAGAAACAGCGCCCCGGCCAGCGTCAGCGCGGTGATCGCCGGTTTACTGTCGTTAATGATTTTCCCCAGACCCAGCACGCCGAGCGTCATCAGTACCAGATCGCATAAAAAGCACACCGAACTGACCCAAAACACATGCTCCCGGCGCATCCCCTGACGCAATACGAATGAATTCTGCGCGCCAATTGCGACGATCAAACCGGCACCGGTCATAAAACCGGTAATAAATACAGGTAACGGCATGATTTCTCTTTAGTTACAGATGAATTGAAATTACAGGTGAATTGAATAATGCAAATAATAACAACGAGTTGTGCGGTGATACCGCCAGCCTGTTGCTCGGTGTGGATAATGGATACATTCCGGCGATAAGGCCAATGAATAGATTTAATCTGTAATTAGTATTTTTAATGACAGTATACCATAGTCATGATGATAATGAATATTCGAGGCTATTATGAAAACTGATCCTTTAGATGATGTAACCCGGATATGTTTATTTCAGCAGAATAATTTCCCGCACAAATCCATTCCTCTACACGTTCAGAAATATCCTGTTCTGAAAGTTTATATCGGCCACGAATAGCACATTCCCATATAAGTAAAATGTTCCATCCATCAGAAATTAACTTCTGATTATTCTCTTTATCCCTTGTTACGTTTTGATTTATTTTTTTTAACCAGAATTCAGTTCTGGTTGCGGGAACTTTGAATAGATGGCAATTATGATGATGCCAGAAGCAGCCATGAGTGAAAATGACTTTTCTATACTCATCGATGACAAAGTCAGGTTTTCCTGGCATATTTTTTACCTGAGTTCGAAATTCGAACCCAAGCCGATCGAGTATGCTGGATATTTTTAATTCAATGGCTGTGTCATGATTACTGATCGCTTTCATGTTTTTTCTGCGAATCTCAGGTTTATGTACATCAGCCATGGTCTATCAAATCTCCCTTCTTTCTTTAATTTCTACAGCCTTTTCGATATATGGCTTTAGAAGTTTAGCGACTGCAGAGAATACAGGTACTACAACAGAGTTGCCAAATTGACGGTATGCCTGTGTATCCGAAACAGGGATTTTAAATTCTGATTTACCCGGTTTTTCAAAGCCCATGAGACGGGCACACTCTCTGGGGGTTAAACGACGTGGGCGTTTTTCCTGGTTTAGACTATTATCGAAGTCTTTTTCACCCAGCTCTTTATTCCATCCTCTATCTATCAGAATCTCTGAACCATCTTTGTGGTAACGTGCTGATAGCGTTCGTGTTATGCTATTTTTAGAATGTGGATTTACGAGGCCAAAACCAAAACCATTTCCTTTAGCCTGATGTTTCTTTGCATAATTATAAAGATATTTCCATAGTAATGGTGTTAATATATATTTGCTATCTATATTTTTATCTAATAGTTCAGATAATTCTGGTCTATCTTTAGGTATGAATTTTTTTATATCTTTTAACGTAAAACCCTGATGAATATTCAGGTCTTTTCTGAAGCCAACTAATACAATTCGTTCTCTGTGTTGAGGAAGAAAATGCTTTCCATCAATAATCTTAGGATCATCAGAGCCTGTATGTTCTGAGTCCGCTATGATATAGCCAAGCTCATCCAGCGTTTCCATAATAATTCTAAATGTTTTTCCTTTATCATGGCTTTTTAAGTTTTTTACATTTTCGAGAAGGAAAATAGCCGGTTTTTTGGATGCAATAATTCGTGCCACATCAAAAAAGAGCGTACCTTGTGTTTCGCACTCAAATCCGTGCAATCTGCCCAAAGAATTTTTCTTCGATACACCAGCAAGGGAGAATGGCTGACATGGAAATCCTGCCAGCAGAACGTCATGGTCAGGTATTTCCTGAGCAATATTTCTGTAAGCTTGTTGCTCGCTTATCGTTTGATCATTACTCAATGTGATCTCACGAATATCCTCATTAAATATATGGTTTTCAGGGTTGCAGAACCAGTTTGCTTTGTAAGTCCTTGCCGCCTCTTTGTTCCATTCGCTGGTAAAAACACATTCTCCTCCAATCTCTTCAAAGCCTTTTCTGATACCGCCAATCCCAGCGAAGAGATCGATAAAACGGAAACGATAATGCGGGTGGCATATCGGAGGGGATGGTAGCAGTTTTTTGAGCATTTTGACTTCTATGTCAGTGAACGGTTTTTGTACTGCCTTGCCATTCAGCCATCGGTTTAGTGTCTCACGTGTCCAGTCATTATGACCTACAGCTCGCAAAGCTTCAGCGATATACTTTTGATCATAGATCTCAACCAATTGATTTATAATTTTTTTATCTTCTTCCAGCTTTAACGTTTGGTCTCGTTCATTTTGTTCAAATAGTTCCTGTGCGATCAATTCTAACTGACTCATTAGCCTTACGCCTTATAAAGGGAATTTTGAGTGATATTTTATCACTCATTCAACCCAGTATAAAGACATTGTTTGTATAAATATACAGTTATTGAATTGTTGTCTAAAAAATGTGTGAAATTTATGATGTAGTCTGATACTAACTGTGTGTTTATTCGCATTGTTTTATGGAATCATATTTTTTGTGATGGCATTATAAAATCAATTATTTTTTCTCATGGGAGAGTGGTGTGTTTAGTGGAATAGAGCACTTATCTGGGCTGATGAAGAATCTTGGAGCAACGCGGATTATTATTAAGCCTCTGGCTAATAACGATAACTCAAAACAACAAATATATTTTGGAAAAGATTTCAGTGTAATAAAAAGTTTACCTTTATGGAATGTGGTTAGTTCAGGGATTTCTGAAAAAGGTGCTATATTTAAAGCGAAAATAGATTGGTTTTGGTTATCGTTCGATGGTACAACTGAACAAGCCAAAGGTGCCCAAATTATACTATATCCAGACTATCCAGAAGTGCGGCTTTCAGGTATTCTACAAGGCTGCTCTACTGCACCATCTCATTTAATGCGTCCTCCAACTGGAGAGGAGAGGCAGAAGCGTATAAATAGCAATCGCTATCTTGTTATGGGTATTGGTAAAGGCCGGGTTTTATCCTACGTTAGTGCATGGGATGACGAACTATCCTGTGAACTAAAGCATCTTATAGAGAATAAATTTCTCCGCTCTGTTTTTTCTGTATTTTATGAATTTTATTATTTACTGCAAGATAGTAGACAACTTCTTATTCAAAGAATTAAAGAGATTTATAATATAGGTTATGTGCGTTCACAGAGAATGAATCATTTAGGTTTGAAAATACCATATAAAGCACAAAACGGTGCGGGCCTCACACTGGAAAGTCTGTTTAATATAATTCCCAATGGACGTTCTGAGCCTGATTTTATGGATTGGGAGCTTAAAGCTCATTCTGGTAGTGTAGTGACATTGATGACCCCGGAACCTGATTCTGGATTGTATCTTTCTGATATTTATGGGTTTATGAATGACCATGGTAGTAGTAAGAAACCTGAGCGTATAGATTTTACAGGAATGCATAAAATATCAGAGTATAATCAAAAGACAGGGCTGACTTTATGGATTGATGGCTATGATGTGTGCGAGGGTAAAATTATTGACCCTGATGGTGGTATTTTTCTAAAGGATATAAATGGAATAATTGCAGCTGGATGGAGTTTTAGTAAGATAATTGATCATTGGAGGCGTAAGCATAATAAAACATGTTTTGTTTCCTATAGTAAATTATCCGGTGATTATCCTGAGTATCACTTTGGGCCGAATATTACCCTGGCTGAAGGTAATAATATCAAAAAGTTCATTTCTGCGTTTTTTACGAATAAAATATATTATGATCCGGGTGTTAATATTAAATATACTAATGAAGAATGGAAAGCAAAAAAGAGAAATCAGTTTAGAATGAAGTGGAAGGACGTTGGGAATGTGTATGATAATATAGAAAATATTAATGTCAGTGAACTCTGATAAAATATATAATCATGAGTTTTTTTATACATTAATTGCGACTTCCTGCCAAACCCAGTAGGGTGATGGGTACAAAAAACGTGCGGCGGGAGGCCTTGCCGCGCACTTCACGCCTTTTATTTTCGGACATCATTTTGAACGCAGCAGTCACTTCTTCGGGTACGGATTCCGTCGCTGACGGATTACCGATGCCGGCGCGTCTTGGCGCCATTTTCGCTATTGCGTTTGGCATTGCTATGGCGGTGCTGGACGGCGCTATCGCCAACGTGGCGTTACCCACCATCGCCGCCGATTTTAACATTAGCCCGGCGTCGTCTATCTGGATCGTCAATGCGTATCAACTGGCGGTCACCATGACGTTGCTGTCGCTGTCGTCGCTGGGGGATATCGTGGGCTACCGCCGGGTCTATCTGGTCGGGTTGGTGCTGTTTACGTTGATGTCGTTTGTCTGTGCGTTGTCGGATTCGCTGACGACGCTGACGCTGGCGCGCATTCTGCAGGGGCTGGCAGCTGCGGCGCTGATGAGTGTCAACACCGCGTTGATCCGGCTTATCTACCCCAAAACCCGATTGGGACGAGGTATGGCGATCAACTCGCTGGTGGTGGCGGTGTCTACCGCTGCCGGGCCGACCATTGCCGCAGGGATTTTAGGCGTGGCGTCGTGGCAGTGGCTGTTTGCGATTAATGTGCCGTTCGGCATGGTTGCGATGCTATTGGGTTGGCGTTTTTTGCCGCGTAACGACGGGATGAAGGCGCAGCGCTTTGATGCCTCCGGCGCGCTGCTGAACGCACTGACCTTCGGGCTATTTTTCATCGCGCTGGGTGGCTTTGCTCACCAGCAGAACGGCTGGCTGGTGTTGAGCGAATTGTTGCTGACCCTGCTGTTGGGGGGCTATTTTTTCCGCCGTCAGCTCAACCAGCCCTATCCGTTGTTGCCGGTGGATCTGCTGCGTATTCCGATATTTGCGCTGTCGATGGGCACGTCGGTCAGTTCGTTCTGTGCGCAGATGCTGGCGATGGTGTCGCTGCCGTTCTATTTCCAGAGCGTGCTGGGGATGAATGAAATCGAAACCGGCTTGCTGCTTACCCCCTGGCCGTTGGCGATCATGGCGGTAGCTCCAGTTGCAGGGCGTTTGCTTGAGCGCGTCAATGCCGGGGTATTGTGCACCATTGGATTGTCGCTGTTTGCGCTGGGGCTGTTCTCGCTGGCCTGGTTGCCGACATCGCCAGGCTATCTGGACATTGGACTGCGCATGATGCTGTGCGGCGTGGGTTTCGGGTTGTTTCAGTCGCCGAATAATCACACCATCATCAGCGCGGCACCCCGTCATCGCAGCGGCGGTGCCAGCGGTATGTTGGGCACTGCCCGACTGGTGGGGCAGACCACTGGTGCGGCGCTGGTGGCACTGATGTTCAACCTGTTCGGCGGGCAAGGCACCCATGCATCGTTGGTAGCCGCAGGCACTTTCGCCACATTGGCCGCCGTAGTTAGCGGCCAGCGGATTTCGCGTCTGAAAACGGACTAGTCAGGTTGTTGCCTGATGGTGGGCAGGCGCTGAAACGACGGCAACGCGCAGAGGCGTTGAGTCAGTTGATGTGCCTGCTCAGCGCTCACCAGATTGGTGAATCCCAGCAGTAATCCCCCAGCGCTGTTTGCCCGTTGCCGCCACTGGCTGAGCGCTTGCACCGACAACCCAGCGGTAATGGCTTGCGCGGCGATATCCCTGTCATGCTGGCCTTCCAGCGCTAGCCTGGCCAGCAGATGCATTCCGCCTGCGCTGGCATGAAGGTTTACCCGGTTACCTGCCAGTGCGGTGATCGCCTCTTGCAGGTAACGGCGGCGCTCAGCGTAGAGTGTGCGCATTTTTCTGATATGTCGGGCGAAATGCCCCTGCTCCATAAAGTCGGCGGTGGTGGCTTGCGCCAGTATGAACCCGTTACTGTGCAGAATTTGCGCCGTCTGCTGAAATACCGGGATCTGTGCCTGTGGCACCACCAGATAAGCCAGCCTGAGGCCGGGGAAAAACACCTTACTGAATGTGCCGGTATAGATAACCCGTTCGTCGTTATCCAGACTTTTTAACGCAGGCAAGGGCCGACCGTGATAGCGGAATTCACTGTCGTAATCATCTTCGATAACCCACGCCTCCCGGCGAGCCGCCCACGCCAGCAACGCCAGACGCCGTGGTAACGATAGCGCGACGCCAAGCGGACTCTGATGGGTGGGGGTCACGACGGCGAAGCGGGCGTGCCCCGCGTATTGCTCGCCTGCGGCCACATCGAGACCGTCTTCATCCACCGATACCGGGGCCAGTTGCATACCGGCGTGCAGCAGAAAACGGCGTGCCAGCGGATAACCGGGGTCTTCATACCAACCGAGATCGTCGGGTTTGAACAGTGTCCGACAGATCAAATCCAGCGAGCAGTGGTAACCCGCAGTAATAAAAATCTGTTGCTCTGAGCAGGCGATACCACGAGAGACGCCGAGATAGGCGGCAATCGCGCGGCGTAACGGCAGGTATCCCTGTGGGTCCGGGTAGGCCAGCGCATTACCAGCCAACGTTCTCAGGCGTTGCCCAACCAGCCGGTTCCAGGTTGTGCGTGGAAAAGCATCCAGAGCCGGTAGTCCCAACTGAAAAGGCAAAGTAGCCGGGCTGTCCGGTTCTGGCGGTGGGCGTGATGACGCCGGAGCGACGGGCGCATGGGAGGGCGTCAGGTTTGCCAGCCCAGGTGAAACAATGGTGCCGGCTGGTCCACGCGGCAGCAGATAACCTTCGCTTGTCAGCCGCTGATAGGCGGCTTCTACCGTGCCGCGCGCCAGATTCAGTTCGCTGGCCAGGCTGCGTACCGAGGGAACTCGCTCGCCGGGGCGTAATTGCCCGCTGGCGATGGCATCCCGAATACGCTGGTAAAGCTGTTGATTGAGAGGTGTGGACGGCGCTGGCGAAAACGGTCTGGTCAGAAAATCCATCACTATGTCCTTATCAAAGCGACATTTCTTGCCCCTATTGAATGGGGCATTGTTGGCTTACAGTAGCCCGCATTGCAACCCTCTTCATCGCGTAAGGATCGAAATGATGGCTGACATTCATCTGGCATGGGCCAGTAGTCAGGCGGAACAACTGGCGTGTTTTAGTCTGATGCAGACCTTGCGACCGCATTTAACCGACAGCGAGCAATTTGTTCGTCAGGTGCAACGGCAGGCACAGCATGGCTACCAGTTGCTGGTCGCCTGGCAGGCCGATGTTGCGCTTGGGCTCGCTGGGTACCGGGTGCAGGAAAATCTGGTGTATGGGCGCTTTCTGTACGTTGATGACCTGGTATGCCGGGACGAGGTGCGCGGGCAGGGCATTGGCGATCGGCTGATGCAGGCAATGTATCAGGAAGCGGCACGCGAACAGTGTGCCCAACTGGTGCTGGATTCTGCGTTATCCAATGCGTTAGCTCACCGTTTCTATTTTCGTCAGGGGCTGTTGGCACGAGCCCTACGTTTTAACGCGCCGATCCACAGTGGAGAAACACGATGAGTACATTACGTTTGCCGTATGCCACGCTGTCACCGGAAGCCTACCAGGGGCTGTTGATGACCAAAAAAGCGCTGGAGAAAAGCACGCTCGGTCTTGAACTGATCGAACTGGTTTATTTACGCATTTCGCAAATCAACGGCTGTGCCTTTTGTTTAAACATGCACGCAGGATGGTTGCGGCGCGCAGGCGTCAGCAATGAAAAAGTGGATAGTCTGGCAGGGTGGCGGGTGTGTTCGTTGTACAGCCCGCGTGAGCAGGCTGCGCTGGCGTGGACGGAATCACTGGTCGACGTGGCGCAGACCCATGCACCGGACGCGGATTTCGCACCGCTGCGTGACCACTTCACCGAGGCGGAGATCACCGATCTTTGCTTTGCCATCGCCCTGATGAGCGCGTTCAATCGGCTGGCTATCGGAGCACGCCAGTAACACGGGTGCTGCAACAGCACCGTGGCAGTGTTCGGTATTGGCTAATGCGCCGACCCTTCTCCGTGTTCATAGCGCCTTCAGCACCTGCAACGCAAGGGGGATGCTGCATGGGGTCACCTTGCTCTTGGTTACCCCATGCAGCTTTCATCGTTGCAGGAAGCTGGCACGCTGAATCTGCGTGCCGCCAGGGCGGTTAATGCTGTAATTTTGCCTGTTTCAGGGTGTTGAACAGCCGCGCTTTGTCGTACTCGCTGAGGTTTTTCTGGATAACCGTGTGCATAAACGCGGTGTGATTCAGATGGCTCAGGCTGCCGCCCTGCTTGCGCAGCGTATCGGCGAGTTGCTGGAGCAGCATACCGTTTAGTTTGGCTATCTGAGCACGCACTTCATCCAGCGAGCGTGGTTGCCAGTTTTTTTCCGGCACAGCCAGCCAGTCGGCGCGATAGCGATACTGGATTGCCTTGGCGGCATCCATCTGTGCCTGAATAAATGGTGTCACCGAATCGGCGTCCAGCCCATACTGTGTTGCCTGCTGTCGGCTGGCTTTCAGTACATTGTCCTCCTGTTGCAGATCCTCAATCGCCAGATGATGAGCCGCTTTGTAGCCTGCAACATCTTTCATGTAGCTAAGGCGTTGGCTAACCAGTGATGCCAGATCGGTGCTTTCCGCGGCCAGCGCACTGGTGCTTATCAGGCAGGCTGCCAGACACATTGTCCGTAGCATATTGTCTCCAGATGGTTGTAAAGAAAGTTTAAGAAGGCAAAGTCGCCTATCGGCCTTGTTATTGCTACCGTTGTCGGCAGCGCACATGGCAAGTAACGCATGACTATCTTAAGTGCATAATATGGAAGGATGGGGGATCTGGTGGTTACGGATTCGTAACCAGACGTACATTATTTTTTGCATTCTGTGTGATGATTTCTGAGTGTGACTGTATGAGTTAACGTTATCCAGCGGCACAGCAGCACCGACTACACGCGCTTTGCCGCTGTTTTTTGCCCGGCATTCGCTGATGATGAAAAAAAACCAGCAACGAAATTGGATTCACTTTTATAAAATATTCATACCGTTGGACATATGTTGATACGTTACGCCAAATGGTCTGGCTGGGGTGAAGGCAGTGGTGTGTTTGCCGGTTTACGCCGCAGGCCAATCAACAACCCGATACCTGCCAGCAGTGAAAGCACGATAGCGATATACATAAACCGGGTCAGCGGCCAGCTATAGTGTTCGGACAAAAACAGAAATCCCCCCATCAGCGGCAATACCGACTGGTTCAACATCAGTATCAGTGATGAGGTACTGGCCAGCCGCTCGTAGGGGATCAGCGTCAGGCGCAGCGTGCGCATGATATTGCCGGTAAAAACTTTGCCGACGATGCCCAGCGCGTAAAATGTCAGGAATGCTCCTAATTGGTCGAGCGTGGTGGTCAGTAGCAGCGAAGCGATGACAATCAGGCCAAGCCCTGTCGCCAGCAGTGCCTCCCGGCTCAGGCGATTGAGCGCCGCACCGTAAACCAGCGTGGATAGAAATCCTGCCGCACCGGCGCAGATATCGATGAAACCGAAATATTTCACCGGCAGTTCCATCTGATTTTTAATCAATGCCGCACCGCTGGATTCCACCAGCCCATCAAACATATTATTTCCTGCTGCCAGCACTATCATCAGAATAATAAATGGATTGCGGATTATAATGAGTAACGGAAATCGTTTTTTCGGGGCTGAGTGTGATGCCTTGATTTTATTTTTTGGCGAAAATTCCGATGTGGAAGAAAACAGGCGAGAGGTGAGGAAATAATAAGCGTTGCATAAATAAAGGGTGGCGGCGATATACAATAGTGTCAGAAAACCATATTCGTATAGTAACATGCCCATCACCGGTCCCAGTACCATGCCGAGTAAATCCAGCCGGGTGAGCAGATTAGCATCCCTATCAATGTAGCGGCTGTGGGCGGCGATCAGCTTTTCCACTGCGGTGATGGTTTGTGCATTGCCGATGGAGACTCCAGCACCCAGCAACCCACAGGCTAACGCCAATATCAGCGGTTGTTCGGCGAAATTCAACACCAGACAAAGCAGCAGGCAGCCGAACGCCTTGGTTGCATCAGAGGCGATGGAGACAGGGCGGACGCCCATGCGGTCAATCAACACACCCAGCACCGGGGTTAACACAATACGCGGCAGCCACCCTATTGAGTAAGACAAACCGGAATAAACCAGGCTTTGGGTTTCAGCATAAACCAGTACCGGAATCAGGAACACCATCAGGCCATCAGCGATAAACACTAAGGCGAGAAAAAAGAGTAAAACCGGACTCATGGGATAAATACCCTTGATTGCATTACCCGACAGACTTCAGGTTATGTTTTGTAAATTAAAAAAATGACATAACGAAAATGAAAAAATAAGCGTTATGCATCGCATATGCGGCTAAATATAATAATGTGTTATCAGGAAAGTAAATATTTATTTATTGACAAAATAGGAAATAAGTATTTTTTATTTAGAATAATTTTACCGCTTATTATCAATAGTGAAGATCAGCGTTGAGTTCATCGGTCATGTTGTCGTCATAAGTTTTTGGTTATTGTGTGATGATTTATATGAATTGGCGCAGGAGAAAGGCATGAATTTACTCGCGTTTGAACAGGCAATGAGTCAATACGTCGCCCGTCATCTGGCGGACTCTGTGGATAGCGCACATGATCACCATCATTTGGTGCGTGTGGCAAATAGCGCCCGGCATATCCAGCGGCTGGAAGGCGGTGATCTGCGGGTGATAATTGCCGCCGCCTACCTGCATGACATTGTGCTGGTGCCGAAGAATCATCCTGATCGCCGCCACGCGTCCCGCATGGCGGCGGAAGAGGCCGTACGCATTCTGTCACGGGATTTCCCTGATTTTCCCCACGCGTTATATCCGGCGCTGTTCCATGCAGTCGAAGCGCACAGTTTTAGCGCGGGTATTATGGCACAAACGCTGGAGGCCAAAATCGTGCAGGATGCCGACCGGTTGGATTCGCTCGGTGCACTGGGGTTGGCGCGGGTGTTTTATGTAGCGGGCATGATGGGGCGTCCGTTGTTCGATCCGCAGGATATGTTTGCCTGCGAGCGTGAGCTGGATGATCGTCTCTACACGCTGGATCACTTCCGCGTTAAACTGATACGCCTGCCGGAAACCATGAATACGGCTGAGGGCAAACGCATCGCCGAAGCCAATGCCTCCTGGCTGGTGGATTTTCTTGCCAAGCTGGCTGGAGAAGTGAGCGGCGACCCGACTCAGCCAGACCCGCAGGTTCGCGCGCGTTTTAGTGCCTGGCATCCCTGGCTGACCTGACGATGGGTTACTCCTGCGGCTTTTTTCTGTTTATATAACGCCAGACCGCTGGGGTGACGTCATGTCATTATGTCATGCCATAGCGTGTTGAATCATGATATCGATAAATGAAACTGCTCAGTCAGAGGGGATGATGCATGGGAACGCTGTCGCATGGTCATGATAAACCCATAGGCAATCAAAGCCTGGTGCGAGGGTTTCTGCTGCTTGAAATTTTAAGTAATTACCCGAATGGTTGTCCGTTGGCGCATCTGGCTGAGCTGGCTCAGCTCAACAAAAGCACGGTACATCGCTTGCTGCAAGGGTTGCAGGCATGTGGGTATGTCACTCCGGCGCCAGCGGCGGGCAGTTACCGTTTGACGACGAAATTTATTCGCGTTGGGCAGACATCGCTGGCACCACCAGAGGTTCTCCGGCTGCTTGCGCCGCCGTTGCAGGCATTGAACGCCGCTACCGGGGAAACCGTCAATTTTTCCAGACGTGACGGTGATTACTGTATCCTGATCCACAAGCTGGAACCCACCATCGGTATGTTGCGCACCCGTGCTTATCTGGGGCAGCAGATGACCTTGTTCAGCTCGGCAATGGGGAAACTGTTTCTGGCAGACGACACCAAAGACGCATTTTTTTCCTACTGGAGTCATCATCAACCGCACATTCGCAAACTGACCCCGTATACCATTACCGATCCGATACAGATGGCGCGAGAACTGGAAGATGTGCGTCAGCGTGGGGTGGCGTTTGATCGTGAAGAGCACGAAGTCGGTGTATCCTGTATGGCAGCGCCAGTATTCGATGCGCATCAGCGCGTGAAATACGCTATTTCGTTGTCGCTTTCTTCGGCCAAGCTGCGCCAAATTGATGAGGACACGTTGTTGACGCCGCTGCGTCAGACCGCTCAAACGCTCTCTCAGGCACTGAAAACCCTGCCCGACGAAGCGTGAATCTCATCCATAGCTGGACGTTGCTGCGCAGGGAACGGAAAGGCGAGGTAAGACGTGAGGGGCCAGCAGTGAGAGGTAAGACGTGCGAGGTAAACAGCAAGCGGGCCGTCGTGTGACGGCCCGGTAAGTTGGATCAGTTAAGGCGTAATGCGGACGGCTGCTGGGCTTCCAGGTGGAAGAAGCGGACGGAATCGCGCAACTGCTCGCTCTGTTCCGTCATCGACTGAGCGGCGGTGGCGGCTTGCTCAACCAGCGCAGCGTTCTGTTGGGTTACCCGGTCCATCTGCTCGATAGCAACGCTGATTTCCTTGATCCCCTGATGCTGTTCGTTGGACGCCATCGAAATTTCCGCCACGATATCGGTGACCTTGCTGACCGCGCTGACGATCTCTTCCATGGCCTGACTGGCGGTATCGGCATGACGGGAGCCATCGGTGATTTTCTCTACCGTGCCTTCAATCAACGTTTTGATCTCTTTGGCGGCGTTCGCACTTTTTTGTGCCAGACTACGTACTTCTCCGGCGACGACGGCGAATCCCTTGCCTTGTTCGCCTGCGCGTGCCGCTTCCACCGCAGCGTTAAGCGCCAGAATGTTGGTCTGGAAAGCAATGCCTTCGATCACCGAGATAATATCGACGATTTTCTGCGAACTGGCGGAAATTTCATGCATACGTTTGAGCATGTCGTCTACCACATTGCCGCCGTGTATCGCGGTTTGAGACGTCTGGCGCGCCAGTTCGCTGGCCTGATGGGCGTTGTCGGCGTTGCGTTTTACCGTTTCAGTAATCTGCTGCATGTTGGAAGAGGTTTGCACCAGCGACGCCGCTTGCTCCTCGGTACGCTGTGACAAATCGCTATTTCCCTGAGCCATTTCATTGGCGGCAAGCGAGATAGATTCACTACCTTCCACGATACCCCGAATGATTTCAGCCAGTTTTTCGTTCATGAGTTTCATGGTCGCCAGCAAACTGTTGGTGTCACCGGCACGCAGCGCGATAGGAACACGCAGATTCCCTAATGCAACCTGATTCATAATGGCTGACGCGTAATCAGGTTCGCCGCCAAGCTGACGTGACAGACTGCGGGTAATTAACGTGGTGATGACGGCGGTGGCAATCAGTGCCAGCACCAGCAGGCCGGATAGTGTATACAGCGCATCTTTATAGCCAGCTTCCGAGGCGACGCCGGCCTGTTCACCTGCCGCAATTTCCATATCCACCAATTGCGCCAGATCTTTCATTAACTGGGTACGATATTTGGAGGAGACGGCACCGCTGATTTTACTGGCTTCGTCCAGCCTTCCGTTGTTAACGGCATCGATGACTTTACTGTTAACATCAACAAAGTTCTTAAAATTATCAACAACCTGATTGAATAACGCTTGTTTGTCCTGCGGCGCATTCTTCAACAGGTTAGCGTAATTGGCCTGAGCTTTAAGGAATATATCCTGATTCTGCAATAACTCGACCCTATGGCCTTCGATTTCCTGCGGTGTTTTCGACGCAATATATTGCACCTGTTGCAGCCGTATTTCCGACAACATACCACGCATTTCCAGCGTATAACGGACACCGGGCATACGGTTATTCTTGAACGTGCCAACATTATTGTCACTGGCGTTGAGCTGGTAAATCGCCACAATACCGAGCAACAGCATCATGACGATGAGCACGGAAAACCCTAGCAAGAGTTTTGAAAAGACGGTTAATTGTGAGAGTTTTTTCATCGCGGTTTTCTTTTTAATTAAGAGAAGGTGTCTTTAGTTACGGCATGATAATTCAAAAGTCTGTTCCGTTTTATAGAGTGAATCGTGATTTTGGCAAATTGTTTTTTTATTTTTGGAACGATGGTTTTGTGATCCCGGTTAGTGATTTTTGGTCTTTTGTGAATAAAACGACGCGTATCTGAGGGCTATGTAGATCAGAGGTAGATAAATAGAAAAGCACTGCCAGTAATACGATGTCGTACCTTATGAATAACTCTATGATCAACGTTAATTGCCGTTGCCTGCATGATGCCGCATGAATCTCGTCACGATGGCTTGATTCGTTTGCCGCAAATAATCAAAGCAATACAGCCCATCTGATGTGGGCTGTATCTTTCGGGAGGCGCTGATTTGATGATATGCGCGTCTTAGCAACGAAGATTCTTATCAACGGTGAGTCTCAACAACAGTGAGTCTCAACAACAGTGGATGGACCTCCCCCATTACCGGCTAACCACCACCGGGGCGACGGTGGAAAGTAATTGCCGGGTATAGGGGTGTTGTGGTTGAGAGAATATCTGTTCCACGGTACCTCGCTCTACCACATCGCCATCTTTCATCACCGCAATCCGATGACTCATGTGCTGCACTACGCCCAGATCGTGAGAAATAAACACCATCGACAGGTGCAGGCATTGCTGCAACGCCACCAACAGGTCCAGCACCTGCGCCTGCGTGGTGACATCGAGCGCCGATACCGGTTCGTCACAAATCAGCACATCCGGCTCCGCCGCCAACGCCTGTGCGATGGAGATACGCTGGCGCTGCCCGCCGGACAACGATGGTGGCCGTCTGGAAAGCAGCGTTGGCGATAACCCTACCAGTTCCAACAGGGTAAGAATACGTTGCTGACGGGCGTGTGGGCTGAGATCGCGTCGTAGCCGCAACGGTTGCAACAGGATCTGTTCAATGGTGAACTGCGGATCGAACGAGCTGAGCGGGTCCTGAGTGATGGTCTGGATTCGGGCGCGCAATGGGCGGCGTTGCCGTTCGGCCAGTGTGCTCCAGGGGTGGCCGGACAGGCGCACTTCACCGCTGTCCGGTGATTGTAACGCCAGCATCACTTTCCCCAGCGTGGTCTTACCTGAACCGGATTCGCCAACAATGCCCAGCGTTTCGCCACGTTCCACCGCCAGCGAAATGTTGTTTACCGCGGTCAGGCGGCTGCCATCCGGGCGTTTGAACCAGACAGAGACTTCATCTACCTGCAACGCCAGCCCGCTCTTTTTGCCTGCATCGCCAGCGCCGGAGAGCACGCGCGATGCCTGCGCACTGAGCGGGTTTGCTCCTGCCAGCCAGTTGCCACGGGTGGCGGCAGTCGGAATTGCCGCCAGCAGCCTGCGGGTGTATGGGTGTTGCGGCGCGGACAGCACCTGTCGTGCCGGGCCGTGCTCCACCAACTCGCCTTGTTGCATCACTATCACCTGATCGGCGACTTGCGAAACCACCGCCAGATCGTGGGTGATCAGCAGCACGCCGTGCCCGGCTTGCGCCAGAGTGGTAAACAGCGTGAGTATCTGTTGCTGGACGGTGGCATCCAGCGCGGTGGTAGGCTCGTCGGCGATCAACAGTTTGGGTCCGGCAGCCAGCGCTGAGGCGATCAGCGCCCGCTGGCGCAAACCGCCGGACAGCTCATGCGGGTATTGTGCGGCACGGTTGGCAGGATCGGGAATACCGACCTGAGCCAGCAGTTCAGCGACGCGGGTTGCTACATCGTCACGCGAGGCCAGTTGATGGGTCAGCAGTGGTTCTGCCACTTCCTGCCCGATGCGCCGCAGCGGATCGAGCGATACCAGCGCATCCTGCAAGACAAAGCCGATCTCCCGGCCTCGCACTTGTTGCCATTGCCGGGCACTCAGTTTTTGCAGATCGCACCGGTTACCGTCATGGCACACCAGTTCGATGGCGTTGGCCTGAATGTGCGCCCGTTCACCCGCCAGACCGACCAGCGTGCGGGCGGTGACCGATTTACCGGAACCGGATTCGCCCACCAGCGCCAGTATCTCCCCTGGATTGACCTGAAACGACAAATTGCGCACCGATTCCACCGGCCCGTACGGGCTGGGGAAGGTCACGCTCAACCCATCAACGCGCAGTAATGGCTGCGAAGCAGGCTGACTCATGCCGTCCCCCTGGCCAGAATGGCCTGCAAACGCCGGCCCAGCAGAGTGATAACGATTACCGACAGCGCGACAACGCTGGCGGGAAACAGGCTGGCCCAGGGGGCGATATCCAGAAAGTTGCGGCCATCGGCCAGTAGTGCGCCCCATTCGGCGGTAGGCGGCACCACGCCAAGCCCAAGAAAACTCAGTGCCGAGGCGGACAATACCGCATTGCCGACGCCAATGGTCGCCAGAATCAGCAATGGCCGTAAGGTGTTGGGAATGATATGACGTATCACGATGTACAGCGGATGTTCGCCCAGTGCGACGGCATGTTCCACATAGCCAGAAAGTTTCACCTGCAGCACCTGCGAGCGTACCAGCCGTGCATAGCTGGCGATGCCTGCCAGCCCGACCGCCAGTAGCGTGTTTTCCGGGCCGCGGCCCAGTACGGCGATGACCAGCAACGCCAACAGCATTTCCGGAAACGCCAGCATAATATCCAGCAACCGCACCAGCACGCGGCGTATTGGCAACGGTGCCAGCGCTGATAGCGTACCCAGCAGTATGCCGCCGATGCAGGCGATCAACATCGCGCCAACGCCGATACTCAGTGACAACGACGTACCGTATACCACACGGGTGAATACATCGCGCCCAAGCGGGTCGGTACCGAACCAGTGGCCTGTGCCGGGAGGCTGGAGCACTGCCCCCATGTCCATCTGATCCGGCAGGTGATGTGTAAGCAGCGACGGAAAAAATACCGCCAGCAGTAACAGCAACACGGCGGCGGCAGGCAACACCGTGGCCGGTGCCAGCCAGGGGCTGCGATAGGCGGTGTGCCGGAACCGGCGTATCCGCATCAGAAGCCCGTTACCTGTTATAGGTTGATGGACTAATTGTTGATGTACTAACGGTTGATGAACTACAGGTTTATAGGTTAACGGTTCACTGCTCATGGGCGTTCGCCTTTTTTCTCAAACGGGGATCGATAAGCAGATACAGCGCATCCACCAGCAGGTTGATGACCACAAATAACAGCGCGGACAGCATCACCAGCCCCAGCACCAGCGGCATGTCACGGCTTTCGATGGCGTGAAGGGTAATCTGGCCGATGCCGGCGCGGCCAAACACGGTTTCGGTCAGCACCGAACCGCTCAACACGCCCGCCAGCAGCGTGCCGGTCAGCGTTGAAGCAGCCAGCGCGCCATGGCGCAAACCGTGCCGCAAGCGCAGCCAGGTTTCGCTAACGCCGCGGGTACGCACTGTCAGCGCGAACGGTTGCGACAGCGCCTCTTCCAGTCCGTCGCGCAGCACCTGACTTAACAGCGCCGCCAGCGGCAGACTCAGCGTGATGACCGGCAGCACCAGCGATATCAACCCGTCGTTGCCCATCACCGGAAACCACTGTAGCCGGAAGCTGAAAACGCTGAGCAATACGATGCCGATCCAGTAAACCGGCGTGCTGAGCAGCGTCAGCTCCAGCCAGGAGAGCAATGCCCGCAGCCGGGCGTGACGACCGGCAGTGAGCAACGCGTTGATAACCGACAGCAGCAATGCCAGTGCTAATGCGCTAATCGCAAGCTGGATGGTTTCCCGCATGGCGTCGCCAATCAATGTGACTACCGGCTGCCGGTATTGATAGCTGACACCGAAATCGCCTTGCAGCGCCTGTCCGCAGTAACGCAGGTATTGCATCCACAGCGGCTGATCGAGTCCAAACTGTTTGATCAGTGCTGCCCGGTACGCCTCATCCACCACGTTATCGCCACCGCTTAAGATCGCCACCGGATCGCCGGGGATCAGTTTAACGGCAATAAACGTCAGTGTGGCGGCGCCCCAAAGCACCGCCACGATGGTGAAGAGTCGCTGGAGGGCTGTGACGGCCCGGTTACGGTTTAATCCAGACATCATAGAAGTTCGGTTTCGCGTTAGTGGCCCAACTGATGCCTTGTACTTTTTTCGACAGCCCCAGTTGGTAGGCCGGGATAAACAGCGGCACCGCGTAAGCCTGATCAAGCAGTTCATGCTGAATAGCGCTGTAAAGCTGCTTACGCTCAGCGTCGCTGGCGCCGATGGCTTTTCTCAACGGCTCATCCAGCGAGTGGATGCGGCTGAAGTTGTTGCCGTTGGGCGGAATGTAGTTGGAGTCGAACACCGTACGCAGGATATCCGGCTCGGCGCGTACAAAGTAGTTAGAGGCGATATCATAGTCATTGTCATTGGTGCGGCTGATAAAGCCCCCGCTGTCCACCGGGCTGAGCTGGAGATCGATACCGGCCTGTTTCACCTGATACTGCACGGCCTGAAACAGGGTAATTTCCGCTGCTTCTGAAGAACCGGTGCTATAGACGAAATTCACAGTCAGGCGTTTGCCGTCTTTGGTGCGGTAACCGTCGCTATCCTTGGTTTTCCAGCCGGCTTCATCCAGCAGGTGGTTGGCTTTTTTCAGGTCAAAACCACCCAGTGCGGCGGCTGATTTGTCGTAATACAGCGTGGACGGGCCAAGAATGCTGTCCGCGGCTTTCAGGGTGCCGAAGAACGCGACTTTTGTCGCCGATGCCGCATCCACTGCGTGCAGGAAGGCGCGGCGTATGTTGACGTCCTGGAACGGGCCTTTGGAGGTGTTCAGATAAAGTACGCGATTAACGCCGGGGTTCTCGCGGGTGATCAATTCCAGACGAGGGTCTTTGTTCAGTGCGGCGGCATTGGCGGGGGGGACGGCGTCAATCGCCTGTACCTGGCCGCTGCTCAGCGCGCCAAGGCGCACTGACGATTCCGGCAGGTATTTGAATTCGATTTTATCCAGATAAGCTGGGCCAGAGTGTGCGGCATAACCCGGTCCCCAATGGTAATCCGGGCGTTTTTTCAGGCGGCTGCCACTACCTTTTATGAACGACTCCAGAATAAACGGACCAGAACCGACAAGGGTGTTGCTGGTATTCGGCGTATTTTTCAGGTACGTCGGCGACTGAATGCCAAGGAAAGGCAGGCTCAAACCTTGTAACAGCGCAGCGAACGGGTTTTTGTAGCTGATCACTACCGTGTAGTCGTCCGGTGTGGCGATGTTATCAATCGGTCCCAGCAGGGATTTTGCGTAACTGGAGGTGGTTTTGGGGTCGAGAATACGGTCCAGATTATATTTTACTGCTGCCGCATCCAGTTTGGTGCCGTCGCTGAACGTCACGTCTTTACGCAGGTGGAAGGTGTAGCGGGTATTGTTGTCGCTGATTTCCCAGCGTTCAGCCAGCCAGGGGGTAAAACGGTTGTCTTCTGCCTGACCTACCAGTGAATCCACCACGTTGCGGGCAACCAGCGCGGCGACAGAGTAAGCGGTAATGGACGGATCGATAACCGGGGTGTCGCTGCCCAGCCCGATATTCAACGTACCGCCTGACACGGGTGTGGCGGTCGCGTCTGCCGCGTTGGCAAAAGGCGATGCGCTTACTGCCAGAGACAGCAGCGCTGCGATAAGTAAAGCTATCCGTGATGTTTTGCTTGCCGGAGGTGCCGGATATAATGTTGCCATTCCCTGAGTCCTCAAAAAATTTAGCTTAGAAGAAGTGTAGTCATAGCTATGTACTCTAGGGGGGTGTCATAAGGGTGTAAAAGTATAAAAAATTATTTTTAATTCCTAAAAAAATATAAAAATAAAGGAGAAGTGTATAAATACGTAGGGTACATGAGGAATGGAGATGGATGCTGCTGGCCGGTAACCGCCTGGAAAAACAACTTTCCCAGGTGACGAGTTTCCCAGGTGACGAGGCTGACCGGTAATAGTTAGGAGTAAGCGGAGCCAGGAGCCAGAAGGCAAAAAATGAATGATTTGGTTATAAGGTCTTTTTTGACCCTGTAAATAATTCTCTCTAAGTTGATTATTTTGCCAACTCTCTCACTGATGTTTGGTAATTTCCAGTTATGATCCAGTATTTATTATAATAATCCATTTATATTGTTTATATTATTATTTCCCATTGCCTTTCTTTTTTTTGCTGTTTTTTATGTTTTCATCGTGTTATTTCTGTGGAAATATATTGTCATCTGGATTTTAAGTTCATTTTTTATTTATTTCCTATATTTGATTTCGGATGTTTATTATTTAATTTTTATTTTTTATCCGTCGGTTACGCCTTTTGAAAAAAGGAGGTGGCGTGGATTATTGTATTCTTCGCAGTATATTTTCTGGTTTGCCTGATTTAAATGACCCCCGCTTTGTGGTGTTTAATGATTTTTATTTAAATAATAAAGTGAAGGTACTTTCTTCATTGCCTTGGGTTGTGTCAGAAATTATTGAGAATGATGGTTTTGATAAAATGATCGAGTTTATTATCAGCCACGGAGGGTGTCGAATTTATATCAGCAGGAATTATCCTCTGTTTGTTCAGCGAGTGGGGATGCGCCTGTCGGAAAAGACCCATGAAAAAATGCTATTCCACTCAATGCCTGATAATGCCCTGGACATTCCTTCGTCCTGGGGAATTTATTTGAAACTCAGGCATATTGCCGTCACATCATTGTTAAGCCAGGGCGTGAGTCAGGAACAAATTGCCAGGGATTTTGGCATTACCAGTCGTGCCTTACGCAAGATAATGGCCGTGAAGTAGCAGTGTCCACGGCTCATGGGGTTAGGTTTTTTTATCTATGATTTGAACAGGTTGTTAATGCTGAGGCCCTTTTAGGGTTTTTGAGTCACTATCTTACTTTGCCGGTTTGCCATTAATTATGCTATCACCATGATTACCGGTTTGGTTGTGGTGAGTGTTGGTAACGACAGGGGCGGTTGTCGTAAGAAAGTGGTGACACAGTGCGGCAATAAAATAGCGTATCAGAATAAAACCAATCAATGCAGAGGCAAAACAAAGACTGAAACGCTCTCCTGTATGCAGCAGGGTCAGGGTAAGCAGCACATTCGTCATCAACCATCCCGACAGTATTTTATCCCGTGCTCGTTGCCAGCGCATTGAAGTTTTATTGGCGGTGAGATGGATAAGCCCTTTGGTTCCCCAACTGACATCACTGAACTGTGCGAGAGAGTAAGTGGTCAGATATAACGGGAAAAACAGCAAACTGGGTAAATAGAAAATTGCCATACGCCACAATGCGCTTAGGTTATCGGGTGAAACGATAGCGGCAAGTAGCAATGGCGTTGCAAGTAACATGATTATCGCCAGCGGATAAGTGATCAGACTACAAAGGGTGAGTAAGGTCGTCGAGAGTCCCATGATAATCATCGCAATCTGATGCAGCATAAGCCCTGATGCGGTGTTGATATTGCATGATCGGCTTAGGCACATTACTCCAAACCACAGTAATAATACGCTGCCTGCCCAAAGATAGGCTGTCATCTCCTGTGATGTGGTTGATAACAGCTGCGGCATACTGATTGCGGCTGACATACTCAGCAGCGTAGGGGTGAAGAGTAAGGTAAACAGCGAACTGCAATGCCACAGTATGGCCAACGTAATCTGCAGTTTTCGGGGGCGTGAGAGCGATGCATTACGCCAGAGCGCAGGCAACTCCAGCAAGGTGGCGAAGCGAACCGCCAGAGTACTGTTGATCCAGCGGCGGCGCTGGCGCATCAGTTCCCCCAGTGTGGAACAGGCATCCGTTTCCAGTCTGGCTGAGGGCAGGTACTCCGTGGTGGCAGGGGTATCTTTGATGAGTTCAAACCCCAGTACGCGATCTTCTGCCAGAAACTGGTTATGTTCCAGCAGCCCTTTGGGATGCAGGCCGCGCAAGTAGTGCTGTAAAGGACATGACCCCTGCGGGCCGGGGGTGACCAATGCGGCATAGCGTATCAGGCTGCATTGACCGGGAATCACATCCATATAGCCCAGGCATTGGCTCACCGGCCAGTCGGTGAGTTTTTCCCAGAGAAAATCACTGTATTGCCAGTTTGTCAGCAGCCTGGTGTCGGTCGGCATCGCGGTAAGGGTATGCGTTGCCAGTGCCGCACAATCAGGATGTTGTTCCAGATAGTGATACAGGTTGTACAGGCAGGCGACATCAGGAATCGAGCCGGTATCGATTTGCAGCACATAACGCGGGGTGATTAGACGACAAAGGTGGCGAAAAAACCAGTTGTGCGAATCCAGTTTCCCTCGGTTGTCTCGTTTCTCGGCCAGCAGCAGTTGGGGCAGAGACTTTTTGCAGTAAGGCTTGAGCGAGGTGGAAATCTTTCCAACCGGTTGGCTGTCAGAGCTGCGGCTGCGTTGAACGTGCAAACAATTGTGGCTGCCTTTATGGGGCGCTGGCGTGCCTGAGGAATCGGACAACGTGAAACCTGACGAGGCCAGCCAGCATCGGGTGTCAGGATGCAATGCAGACTCACCGTCGGTGATGATGCAAATCACCAATGATGGCGGCGTCGGGTCATCACCGTAAGTCAATGTATGGCTGCGAAATAATGCCGCCAGTGTGTTGTTAAGGGCAATCGGTGGTTCGTTATACAGGGTAACGCACACCAGAATATCGCATACGTCAGGCAACGAGGTTGTGTATATCAATTCCCCATCCGATACGTGCTCGTGAATAACATCTTGTGGTTCAGTACTGCTGTATGCGTCGTTCCTGATTTGGCGTGTAGTGGCATCGTGATTCATGATAGTCATCCTTGTCGTCATGATGGCGTTAGGTGTAGAAGCGCAAAGCCAGAGGGGAAAAACCTTCCTGCTGTAATGGGTTATGAGGCAATTGCCAGAACTGCGTCACAATGCTGGAGTAGAGGTGGCGAAAATCGGTGGTAAAGACGGGGTTGCCCGCTTCATCCAGTTTGGCAAGGTCTGAGCGTGTTCCATATATGCCGCCGTTGAGGGCGCCGCCGAGTAAGAAAGCGACGCCGCTGGAGCCGTGGTCCGTACCGCCGGAGGCGTTCTCTTGCGGCCTGCGACCAAATTCTGATTGCACCAGAATCAGGCTGTTGTTCCAGGTGCCGATATCCATCAGCCCCTGACGCAATCCTGTCAGTAGCCGGGCAAGTTGTTGCAAGAGAGGGTTATGGTGTTCATGCATCAGTGAATGCAGATCAAAGCCCGACATGCCTAATTTCAGCACCGGGGTATCAACGCCGCAGGCGATCAGCCACAGCAACTGCGCCCCCTGAATGTAAACCGGTTCCATGTAGCCTGACTGCGTGGGGTTGAATAATCGTTCAAACGGATTGGGGCGATTGAGTTTTTGCCGAATGCGTTGGCTGATATTTTGGTGATTGTCTATCAGGGTTCGCAGGTAATGTGACGCGGCGCTGCTTGTCTGCGCGTCGGATTGTAAGCGCATTGGCTCGTCAGACAGCAGCGTACTGGTGTCCTGAAGTTCGAGGGCGTGCACCCCTTCTTGCTGGATAAAATCTGGCGAACCTGAGAACACAATCCCATCCGCATCGTGGTGTCTGGCCCAGCGTTGATTGGCGGCAATCGTGCGGCCTGCCCAGCCTGAATGTCGTGTGGGATCGGTATAACCGGTATTCCAGATAGTCGTGGCATCAAAATGCGACAGTGTGGGATGGGGATAACCGATATCCGGGATGATAGCTAGTTCCCCATGCTGATAAATCGCTTCCAGCGCGGCGAGCGCGGAGTTAAAAGCGAATTCATCGTTGAGAGGGAGCCATTGTTTGGCCGGAATAGCCAGATTGGGTCGATAGTGACGATAAAGCGGGTCACGATAGGGAATCAGGGTATTAAGCGCATCGTTACCGCCAAACAACTCGACGATGATCAGCCTGCGCTGGCCGGTTTGCTGGCGTAATGCCTGGAGGTTTTCAGCCAGCACAGGGGCAGGCAACAGCGAGACTAATGGTAACGCGCCAAACAGTTTCAGCAAATTTCTGCGGGTATAGTCAGGTGCAGTTGTCATATATCACTCCGGATTATTTCAGGTTATAGGCCGGGTCTATGCTCAGAATCCGATACATCTGCTGCTGTAATTCCCTGAGCTGACTGGCAGATGCCGCTTGCATCACAGAGGCGACATCATCAGGCAGCGCGGGCATCAGCGGGGGAAGTAGTGGCAAAGGGGATGACGGCGTATCTGCTGTCACCGTAGGCTGAGGGTGTAGCTGTAACCGTGCCGTGCCATATTCAATGTTGAAGTTCAGTGGTGTTTGTAAGTCTTCCAGCGAGGCGCGGTCAGTGCTGACGGTGTTATCTAACGAGAACTCCAGCTCGGCATCACAATAAAAAGCACCGGTCGGCACCCCATTCGGGCAGCGGCCTGCTACCGCTTTTACCCAACGCGCGCTTGATGGGTTATAACGCTTGCCGTTGAGCGCTATCCAGTTGATGAACAGATGGGTATCCACGTCTTTCAGCGCAAAACCGAGTGTGACGGTTTGCGGGTGCGGCGGCAGTGCGGCGCTGGGAATAGTGGCATTTTCCCACATAGGTTTCATGGCCGCAGATTCGTTAGAGGCTTTCTCAATACCTTGTGTGAGCAAGCCGGCTTTGGCGGTAATCGTCCCGACGGGCTGCTGGTTGACGCGTACACTGAACGTGGCGGGAACCTGTCGGTATTCGGAACTGAAACGAATATGCAATCCGTCAGCAGACTCGTCCGCGAGCCGATATGACTGGCTAACGGCAATCCACAGCCGTTCAATGATACGTTTTCTGTTGGTGATCTGGCTGTTGTTTAACCAGTTCAGGCCGCCTTTCCAGCCGGAAACATCCGGCGCGCTGAATGGCTCTTGCCCCAGCACAGCGGCATAGTCCGTGAGGATGCGGTAATCGGGCATCCGCAGGCGAAAGGTGCGGGCAAACCCGACAATCACATCCAGCGGAGATTTGATTAAATTGCCGCGGTTTTCCGGTGCCCAAAATGCTTCGCTTAATAACAGCGCGTTGAGTAGCGCCCGCAAGTTATAATCGCTGTCGCGCAATATCCCCGCCAGCCTGTGCACTTCCTCGTCATTCGGTGTGATGGAAACAAACTCATAATAGAATTTTCCGGCAATGTGCTCGGCGGTGCTGGGTTGGCGCAATAATATCTCTACTAACTGATCCAGTTCGTCACTGGCATTGCCTGCTACCGATTGCCCAAGGATCGTTTTTTCCCCGATGTCGCGCTCTTGCTCATTGACCAGATAGCGCCAGCCGTCATTCTGAGCGACAGTATGCCCGGCCAGCAGGCGCGCTACCTGTTTTACATCCTGTTCGCTGTAATGGCCGACACCCAGCGTGAACAGTTCCATCAATTCACGGGCCAGGTTTTCATTGGGGTGTGTACGGGTATTTTTCACGTTATCCAATCCGCTTAACATCATTGGATCACGCAAAATCCCTTTCAGTAACTGGCGAAAATCTTTGCCGCCCCAGCGGCGAAATAGCAGCAGTTGATCATAAAAAGGCGCGGAAATACGGGTGTTCTGGAAACGGGAAACAAAGTGATTGTGCCAGAAGAGCGTCAGCCGCTCGGCGAATGGCGCGGGGGTTTCAATCATCTCCTGCATCCACCAGTCTTGTAACTGATGAATTTCATTGATGCGGTAAAACACCACCTGCTCTTTTTCCCAGTCTTTGTCCCAGTAATTGGGACGAGGCCGGGAAATATAAGCGGGTGGCTGAATATAGTGCGGTTTATCCAGTGATGCCACTAACTGTGATACCGCCTGCTCTCTGGAAAGCGGCAGCAGGGCTGCAATATCCTGCTTGCTGGCGCCAAAGCTGGTGCGTTCAAGTAAATGTCGGGCATCATCAGGTGTGAGCGCACGAGCACTGCCGCAAAGCAGCAGTAATATGCCAACCATGCAGACACGGCTAAAAACGTGGCGAGATATCAGAACATACGAAGACGTAAGAAAATAAATGGGCATCATTGCGGTGTCCTTAGTTATTTCATGATGACGCTTCCTGCGTTATGAAATGACTGTAGGATGTTTTGGTTTAGGTGCCAGGTGGAACGGTTCCCCTGTTACAGGTTGGTGGTGGGGGAAAAGCCTGGCAGATCGAAGGAAAAAACGGGCGAGAGGATATGAAAAACCCCTAATCAGAGTCAGGGGTTAGGTAACCAGATAATCAGAGCGTGATAAGGTCAGTGCGCGTGTTGCGTGGTCAATGTGTTGTCTTCTGACTGATGGGTGATACGGTTACGCAGGTCACGCCGTGCCAGCTCCGCTACCCAGAAACAGAACATGTGGCCGAAAATTTCTGAAAAGTGTTCGGCGAATGGCTGGTCCCATGGCGCAGGTACAGTACCGAATAATGGCAGCAGCACGACATGGAACACCACCCAGAGCACCAGGCCGTAGAACGCACCCTGCCACAGTTTGATGCGTGGCCAGAATTCCGCCGCTACGCAATAAAGCACGCTAAAGGTAATTGAGAAGCCGAAGTGCATGATGAAGCTCATGATAGGCCGTGGGTTACCATTGAACAGATATGTCAGGTGGGAGAGATCAAACGACATGCCAAGCTGCTGTAATAATTGCTGAGGCGGGTTGGTGAGATCCCTTGCCGGGGTACGAGGCGGGAAGGGGATTTCCCAGCCAAATTTGGCAATCGCGCAAATGATGCCGGCAATAATGCCAACCACCACTGCCAGTATGATTTTTTCCTTAATAGTACGAGCTTGCATGGTATTTCTCCTTAAGAACAAAAAAGAAAAGATGAACAGTGAATAATTCACTCTCCTTAAATAATCACGTTCATCTTTGCCGGCAGTATACGCCTTTGAATTACGGTATTCGAGTATTGCTTATCGTTATTATTTATCTGATAAGTTAATTGCTACTAATTTCAAATGGTGTTTTTTTAATGCAGTGGATATTAATTTTTATGCTCTATTGTGACAGGGGTGTGGTGTTTTTTTCTGCGGATTGGATAATTTCATAATGAAATATTAAGGCGTTATCTTATGTGATGGAAATAATTGGCGTGGTTTTCTTTGCGATGTTGATGACATCCAACTGTATTCGTTATCGTTCAAGTGACTGGAATATCGATTATTTTATTTCTATTCATTATCATTTTATTTATTTCGTTATTTCAGGGGTGGTAGCGATGAATATTTATTATGCGCTCAGTGGATTTATATTTTCATGTTTTCTTCTTATTCGACGATATGCTCAAAGAAAGGGCTGCTCTTATTTTCCTTGTTACCACTGCACAGATTAAACATAACCAGTCAGATGGTTTTTATGAAGCAGGATGCAGAAATGCTGGCGGGAAGGAAATAAGCTGATGAAAAGCAGCCACTGGTTGATTACTGATACGTGGGCTGTAATGTGTGGGCTGCGCCATGAACGCACGCAGCCCGATAGTTTTACTTAAGGTTAATAGTTTTACTTCAGGTTAACTGGCGTGGTTCAGCCAGTCAGGGAGATCGTTAAGCCCCATCGCCTGACGTACCAGCGTCGGCTTGACGCCTGGCAGTGTGTCCGCCAGCTTCAGGCCGATATCACGCAGCAGGCTGCTAACCGGGTGTGAACCGGCGAACAGGGTACGAAAGCCCTGCATACTCGCCAGCATCATGGCCGCACTGTGTTTGCGACGCCGTTCGTAACGTCGCAGATACAGGTGCTGGCCGATGTCTTTACCTTGCGCCTGTAACCGTTTGAGTTCGGCAATCAGCTCCGCCACGTCCATAAAACCGAGGTTGACGCCCTGACCCGCCAGCGGATGAATGGTGTGTGCCGCATCGCCCGTCAGCACCAGCCGGTGAGCCGCAAAGCTGCGGGCATAACGCGCGGTAAGCGGGAAGGTTTGGCGGTCACTCTCTAACTGGCACAGCCCCAGCCGCATATCGAAGGTGATTGCCAGTTGTCTGGCAAACTCCCCGGCAGGCAGCTCGCACATTTGTCGGGCACGTTCTGGCGGCAGCGACCAGACTATCGAACTAAGATGCGGGTCGCTGAGCGGCAGAAATGCCAGAATACCGTCGCCGTGGAATACCTGACTGGCGGTAGCGCCGTGCGGCTGTTCAGTCCGGATGTTGGCGACCAGCGCATGATGGCCGTAATCCCAAAAAGTGAGTGGAATATCAGCGTGCTGGCGCAGCCAGGAGTGTGCGCCGTCTGCTCCCACCACCAACCGGGCAGTGAGCATGTTGCCGTCTTCCAGTGTAATGAAGGCTTCCGTTTCGCCCCAGGCCACCTGCCGCAGTGCAGCGGGCGCCAGCAGAGTGATATCCCGCGATTGGGCTGCCTGTTGCCACAATGCCCACTGGATGACATCGTTTTCGACTATGTGGCCGAGGTGGGAAAACCCAAACTCTTCACCGCAAAAACGAATATTGCCGAAGCTGTCTTTATCCCAAACGTACATGTCGTTGTAGGGACTCAGCCGTTGTGCGGCAATGCCCGGCCAGACGTTGAGCTTACGCAGCAGCGTTTCGCTGGCGGCATTGATGGCGGATACGCGCAGCGCGTGCGGACCGGTTGCCGATGGTGCCGTGGCCGCCTGCTTTTCCAGCACCGCGACGTTCAGGCCGCTGCCTTGCAAACCACAGGCCAGTGCCAACCCGACCATTCCTCCACCCGCGATGACCACATCAAATGATTGCATAGAGCATGAATTCCTGTCTGTATTAACGTTCCACCCAGCCCAGCGTACGCCGTGCCAGCACGTCACGCAGCAGCGGCAGGCCATTCATCGCCATCAGCCCCAGATTCCGCCCGACTTCCATCGGAAACAGGCGGTTGGAGAAGACGCGCACCAGCCCGTCGGTCAAGGTTACCGTGGTGTGCTGATCTGGCTGGCGGCGACGTTGATAGCGTTGCAACACCATTTGGCTGCCCGGATCTTCCTGCTGTTCGACTGCGGCCACCACGGTTTCCGCCAGTGTCATTACGTCGCGCAAACCGAGGTTGAACCCTTGCCCGGCGATGGGGTGCAGAGTTTGCGCCGCATTGCCTGCCAGCGCCAACCGGTGGCTGATGTGCCGGCTGGCGGTCGAGAGTGCCAGCGGATAACTGTGACGCTCGCCGACCTGGGTTATCGCCCCCAGCCGCCAGCCAAACGCCCGCTGCAACTGCTGGCGAAACTGTGTATCGCTCCAGCTATCCACCTCGGCCTGTTGTGATAGCGGGTGGCACCACACCAGTGAGCTGCGGCCTTTGCTCATTGGCAACAGCGCCAGCGGACCGTGCTCGGTGAAGCGCTCGTAGGCGCGGCCCTGATGTGCTTGCGCGGTGGTGACATTGGCGATGACAGCCACCTGTTCGTAAGGCGCGTGCTGCCGCTGGATACCGGCGTACTGTGCCAGCCGGGAGTGAGAGCCATCGGCTGCCACCAGCAGTTGCCCGCTCAGCAGGGTACCGTTGTCCAACTGCAGTGACGCGCTGCTCTCTTCCCGCTGCATACTGACTACCGTTGCCGGGCAATGCAATCGCACGCCGGGCGCCTGTTGTAATAGCGAGAACAATCGTTTGCCGACGTCGTGTAGTTCAACCACGTGACCTAGCGCCGGTACCCGGTAATCGCTGGCCTGCAACCGTACCCGCCCTGCGTGACCCCGGTCACTGACGTGTACGCTGGTGATGGGGGTGGCGACGGGGGCGAACGTCTGCCAGACGCCGATAGCGTCCAACTGCATACAGGTGCCCTGGGCCAGCGCAATGGCGCGGGCGTCAAAACCGGGGTGCTGGTGCTCTTGCGGCGAGCGGGCTTCGACCAGGTCTACCGGAACCCGACCGTTCGACAGGTGGGAGATCGCCAGCGCCAGCGTTGCGCCTGCCATTCCGCCGCCGACAATCATGACCGTCATGAGGCGTATCCTGCTGCTGCTTTTGCCATCAATGCTTCGATGTCATCCGGATCTTTCACTACGTTTCCGGTCAGCACGTCATTGCCGGTTGCGGTGATCACAATATCGTCTTCGATGCGAATGCCAATACCGCGATACTCCGGCGGTACATCAGCATCCGGCGCGATGTACAGGCCCGGTTCTACTGTCAGCACCATGCCCGGCTCCAGTGGCCGGCCACGATCAGCGGTGCCGTAGTCGCCAACGTCATGCACATCCATGCCGAGCCAGTGGCTCAGACCGTGCATAAAGAACTTACGGTGCGCCTGTTCGGCGAACAGGGTATCTGCATCGCCTTGCAGGATACCGAGTTTGATCAGGCCGCGCAGCATGATGCGCACCACTTCTTCATTCACTTCGCGGATGCTACGGCCCGGCGCGAACATCTCAATAGCGCGCACTTCCGATTCCAGCACGATATCGTAAATTGCGCGCTGCGCCGGGGTGAATTTGCCGTTGACCGGGAATGTGCGGGTGATATCGCCCGCGTAGCCCTGGTATTCGCATCCGGCGTCGATCAGCACCAGATCGCCGTCGCGCATCTGACATTCGTTTTCGGTGTAGTGCAGGATGCAGGCGTTTTCGCCGCTGCCGACAATGGTGTTATAAGATGGGTAGCGTGCGCCGTGGCGGTTGAATTCGTGGTGGATTTCCCCTTCCAACTGGTATTCAAACATGCCGGGGCGGCATTTTTCCATCGCACGGGTGTGGGCCAGCGCGCTAATTTCACCGGCGCGGCGCAGGATGTCGATTTCTGCCGGCGATTTAAACAGGCGCATGTCGTGCACCCACGGTCGCCAGTCGGTCAGGGTGGCCGGCGCGCGAAAGCCCTTGCGTGTGCCGCCGGTGCGCAGGGTGTCCAGCGCGGCGAACACCAGCTTGTCGGCATAGGCGTATTCACCCTGCGCATGGTAGACCACATCCAGACCATTGAGCAGCAGATGCAGCTGTTCGCCGATTTCGCTGAACGGCAGCGCGCGGTCCACGCCCAGTTTAGCCGGCGCGGCTTCCTGGCCGAGACGACGACCGAACCAGATTTCGGCGGTGAGGTCGCGCACCCGGTTAAACAACACGCTGTGGTGGTGATTTTCGTCGCTCTTGATCAGCAGCAGCGCAGCTTCCGGTTCATTAAAACCGGTGAAATACCAGAAATCGCTGTTCTGGCGGTAAGGGTAGTCGCTGTCCGCGTTGCGCTGCACTTCCGGCGCGGCGAACAGAATCGCCGCGCTGCCGGGCGCCATTTTGTCCAGCAGAGCCAGGCGACGGCGGAGATATTCTTGTTGGTTCATTACCTGCTCCTGAAAAGGGCATCAATGCAGAATGTGTGTTAATGCAGCGTCGGTTTTTTCTGTTCCGGCGCAGTCCTTACCGGGCGGGTAAATTCGTTATGGCACATGATGGCCGCCACCCGTACGTATTCGATCACTTCTTCCAGCGACTGCTCCAGTTCATCCTTGTCTTCATCTTCGTCGTAGCCGAGCTGGGCAATATTGCGCAGGTCGTCAATCGCTTCTTTTAGCTCACCTTTCGTTTTGTCAAGGCGCGGCTGGACGACACCAAGGCCGAGCAGAAAATGGTTGACCCATCCGGCCAGCGCGTCGGCGCGGTCAAAGATGCTGACCTGTTCCAGCGCGTCGTCCGGCAGGAACAACTGGAACATAAAACCCTCGTCTTCCAGTGTATCGCGGGTCACCTGATACAGTTGTTGTAATGGTTGGGCCAACGTCTGTGGGAAAGCCATACCATCGTTAGTCAGTTCGAACGTCAGTGTTTTCCAGCTATCGTCGTGGTTGCCGCCGCACAACATACCGCTGACCAGACCGTGCATTTCGGCGGCGGTCAGGGCAACCTGATGTTGTTGTAATAGCTGGTCGATAACTTCATAACCGGGGAGTGTATTCTGTATAGACATGAGCATTCATCGTCGTTGGCAGGTCGTTCATGTTATGCTACCACCAAGCTCCGTTGCTATACCAGCAAGCTCCGTTTCCAGACCCGGAAAGGGCTTGTATCTTCTATTGTGGATATATATAGTAGCGCCCGTTTTTTCAAGGCTCCGTCACGGGCCGCGCAGCGGATGTTCCTCTGCGGGCGTGAAGCGAAATAAGGCGAAGGTGACATGTCTGCACAACCGGTAGATATTCAGATTTTTGGCCGTTCGTTAAGAGTCAATTGTCCGCCAGAACAGCAGGATGCGCTGAATCAGGCTGCGGAGGATCTTAACCAGCGGTTGCAGGACCTTAAGGTGCGTACTAGGGTGACGAATACTGAGCAACTGGTGTTCATCGCGGCGCTTAATGTGTGCCATGAACTGGCGCAGGAGCGGTTGAAAACCCGCGATTATGCCGCCAATATGGAGCAGCGTATCCGCATGTTGCAGCAGACAATTGAACAGGCGTTGCTGGAGCAAGGCCGCATTACCGAGCGTCAGGGCGCGCAATTTGAGTAGCGCGTCTCGTTTTGACAAAAGTACGTTTTTTTGGGTAACACATCGCTGCCAGACATGATAAGGTAGCGTTGAAGGAACAAAATTTCTCTGAGATGTTCGTCAGCGGGCAAGTCCCCTGAGCCGATATTTCAACCAACAGAATGTAACGATCCGTAGTTGGTGAGCACGCTCGGTTTGTCCGAGAAGCCTTAAGATTGCGACGTTACGTTCACCTTGAACCAAGGGTTCAAGGGTTACAGCCTGCGGCGGCATCTCGGAGATTCCCTCTCGTTTATTCCCCTTATTTATTTGCATGACAGTGACTGCGCATGAACTCAGCCAGTGCATCTTCCAGTCTTTCTCCCGTTGCATCATTACGCCAGCACATTCGTCAGCAGGTTCGTCAACGTCGCCGTGCGTTAAGCTCTGATCAGCAGGCGGATTTTTCCCGTCAGGCCGCAGAGCGGGTGATGGAACACGCACGCCTTGGCGATGCCAGACGGGTGGCGGTGTTTTTGTCATTTGACGGTGAACTGAATACCCAGCCGTTAATCGAGATGCTATGGCAGCGGCAAAAACAGGTTTATCTGCCGGTGTTACACCCGTTCTGCCGTGGGCATCTGCTGTTTTTACTCTATGCGCCGGATACTGAGCTGGTGTGGAATCGACTGAAGATTCAGGAGCCGCGGCTGGATGTACGTCAGGTATTGCCGGTTGAGCAGTTGGATGTGCTGCTGACACCGCTGGTCGCATTCGATGCCAACGGGCAGCGGCTTGGCATGGGCGGCGGATTTTATGACCGCACGTTGCAACACTGGCAAGCGCGCGGCCCATACCCTATCGGGCTGGCGCATGACTGCCAGCAGGTGGATGCATTACCGGTGGAAAGCTGGGACGTGCCGTTGCCGGAAATCATCACGCCTTCCCATCACTGGTGCTGGTAACGCGGCGTGCGAGCGGTGAGGTTAGCCGTTAGCCCACCGTTGGCACCGGGTGTTGCTGGTCGTGTCCCAGCATCTGTTGCACCAGTTCCACACAGCGCAGAAAGCGGCTGTCGTAGTCGGATTCGGTAACATGAACGTACGGCACGTTGTTTTCTGCCAGCATATTCTTGAGCACGTCCTGAAACGCTTTGCGATCTGTCGCGCTGCCCAGGCTACGCAGGCCGTCCGCTACCCAGGGGGTGTTGTTCTCCAGCAGAATCACCAGATCAAAGCGGTACTCTTCAATCAGCGCTTGTACGAACGGGTGTTCCCGGCCTTCGTATTTTTTGCAAAATGCCTGCGTGGTGATGAAGTCAGTGTCGATAAACGCCACCTTGTTGGCGTATTTCACTGCAAAATCAATGTACTGTGCCTGACCGAGCGCGATTTTGTCGTAATCGGAATACTGTAGCGCCATTTCGTTGCCGCCCAGATGAGAGAACACATAGTCGCGGCCATATTCCCAGGCGCTGGTGGTGTTGAAGATATTAGCTAACTTGTTGACCAGCGTAGACTTACCGCTGGATTCGCCGCCCAGAATCGCCACAGTACGCACGAAAAACGGCTTCACCTCGGTGGGGATATAGTCCCAGTAGCGGAACGGGTCCTGGCGGATCTGCGCGCCGCTGATGCTCATAAACGAGCGTTTCGGGTCGATCAGCACGGTTTCGATGCCAAGATGCTCTTTGTACTGCGGCGCGTCCTGCTCTTCGCTGGTATAGACGTAGCGGGGGTCGATGCCTTTTTCCGTCATGAACTGTTTTATACCGCGGCTCCACACGTCCCAACCGTGCGGGTAGGGTTCCATACCTTGTTCGTTGAAGGCGTGAATGTGAATATTTTTCTGATATTTGAAGGTTTGCAGCAACCAGCGCAGGCGGTCACTGACGGTGGGTTGTTGCGACATGGAACTGTGTTCAAACAGCAGGCGATCGCGCGGCTCGTCGTAACCGAGAATTACGTGCAGCTCGTCCACCTGGCTACAGGCACGTTGAATCAGATAAATGTGGCCGGTGTGCAGCGGGTAGAATTTGCCGAAGACGACACCGATGCTTTTTTGCTGGTAAGGAAATTCCAACCCCAGGAAACGGTGCAATGACTCCAGCTTCTGGGCGCTGGGGCTTTTGATTTTGGCATTGAGCAACTGGCTCAGATAGCCTTTGGTCATACCCGCGGCATCGGCGACCTGTTGCAGGGTACAGCCTTTTTGTCTGATGGCTGTTTTCAGGTAATCGTAGGGAGACATGGTCTGATACTCCGATGTGGCGGATAACGCTGTGTAATATTAACGTTATGATAAATAAAGCCTAATGGAAATTACAGATCATCCAGGATCGCCAGGGCGTCCGACAGTTTTTTCGCGCCCATCACCTGCATATTGGCGGGTGGTTTTTTCGGCATATTGGCAAACGGTACGATGGCACGCTTAAAGCCATGCTTGGCCGCTTCGGTAATACGCTCCTGGCCGCTCGGCACCGGGCGGATTTCTCCGGCCAGTCCGACTTCGCCGAACACCACCAGATCCTGCGGCAGCGGTCGGTCGCGGAAGCTGGACACCAGCGACAGCAGCAGCGCCAGGTCGGCGCTGGTTTCCGTTACCTTGACGCCGCCCACCACGTTGACGAACACGTCCTGATCCGACATTTGCAACCCGCCGTGGCGATGCAGCACCGCCAGCAAGATAGCCAATCGGTTCTGTTCCAACCCGACCGCGACCCGGCGTGGGTTCGCCATCATCGACTGGTCCACCAGCGCCTGAATTTCTACCAGCAGTGGCCGGGTACCTTCCCACACCACCATCACCGAACTGCCTGAGGTGATTTCATCGCCCCGGCTCAGGAAGATAGCGGATGGATTACTGACTTCACGCAACCCCTGCTCGGTCATGGCGAATACGCCCAGTTCGTTGACGGCGCCAAAACGGTTTTTGTGGCTGCGCAGGGTACGGAAACGAGAATCGGCGTCGCCGTCCAGCAGCACTGAACAGTCGATACAGTGTTCCAGCACTTTCGGACCAGCCAGCGAACCGTCTTTGGTGACGTGGCCGACCATGATGATGGCGACACCGCGGGTTTTCGCAAAGCGTGTCAGGTAGGCAGCGGTTTCCCGCACCTGCGCTACGCTGCCGGGAGACGACTGGATATCTGCCAGATGCATCACCTGAATGGAGTCGATCACCATCAGTTTCGGCTGTTCCTGCTCGGCAATCAGGCAGATTTGCTCGATGCTGGTTTCCGACAGCATGTTGATGTGCTGGGCGGGCAGGCCAAGACGGTGGGCGCGCATCGCCACCTGCTGGAGCGATTCCTCGCCGGTGACATACAGGGTTTTCATCTGTTCGGCCAGCTTGCACAGAGTTTGCAGCAACAGGGTACTTTTGCCGGCGCCGGGATTGCCGCCGATCAGAATGGCGCTGCCGGGGACCACACCGCCGCCCAACACCCGGTCAAACTCCTGAAAACCGGTGGAGAAGCGCGGCAGCGCCTCCAGGCTGATTTCTGAAAGTTTTTGCACCCGGCTGACGTTGCCGCTGTCTCCGGCGTAGCCGGAGAAACGGTCGCTGCGTGATGAGGAGGACGCGGCGGCCAGACGCACTTCGGTGATGGTGTTCCAGGCGTGACAGGCGCTGCATTGCCCTTGCCAACGTGGATAGTTGGCCCCGCATTCATTACAGACAAAGGCGCGTTTGACGGCTTTGGCCATGAATTACCTCCTCGTTACTGCTTTTTTACTGCGAGTGTTACGGTGTGGCTCAGCTTTTTTCGTGTCTCAGGCTACCACTGAGAATGCACAATACGCCGGTCAAGTCGGCGTGGCGAATGCTGACCGTGCTCTGCTCGTTGACCTTGGGTTTGGCATGGTAGGCGATGCCCAGACCGGCTGCTTTTATCATCAGTAGATCGTTGGCGCCATCGCCGATGGCGACCGTCTGATGAGGTGGAATGTCCAGTTTTTCCGCCAACTGACGCAGCGTATCCGCTTTATATTTCGCATCAATGATTGGGCCTATTACTTCACCGGTCAGTTTGCCGTCGCGCATCCCCATTTCATTGGCGACCGCCGCCACCAGCCCAAGTTCGTCGCGCAGGTAGTCGGCGAAATAGGTGAAACCGCCGGACGCGATGGCCAGGTGCCAGCCCGCGTCTTGCAACTGCCTGACCATGTTTCTCAACCCCGGCATTAACGGCAGCGTATCCCGCACCTGACGCAGAATGTTGGCATCGGCGCCTTTCAGCGTGCCGACGCGTTGGCGCAGGCTGGCCGCGAAATCCAGCTCGCCGCGCATGGCGCGCTCGGTCACTTCCGCTACCTGCTCACCGGTGCCTGCCAGTTTGGCGATTTCATCGATACATTCGATCTGGATGGCGGTGGAATCCATGTCCATTACCAGCAGGCCGGGAGAACGTAAACTTGGGGTATTGCCCATCGGCGCGACGTCCAGCCCCAGTTCGTGAGCGACTTTGGTGATGCGCGGCGTCAGGGTGCCCGCCAACCGCACCACCTGATAGTCGTCTACGCTCCAGGCGCTGACAATCACCAGCGGGTCATCCAGACGACGCTGGATGCGGGATAGCAGATACTTGTCGAGCACATCGCCGTACATCAGCCAACCGGTATTGCCGGCGCGATAGTCGAGCGGCATGACTTCGTCGTCACTCAGCGACAGCGGCAAATTTGGCCAGCAGTTGATCTCATCGGGCAGATCGCTATAGGTCAAACGGTTCGACATGGGTTAAATATCCTTTCCTGCGGGTAGTGAGCATTGACGGGGGACGGTTACAAATCAACGCAACAAGCTATCCTATCGCTAACGCTTCTGGCAACATGAAAGTATCCAAATCGCACAGGTATTACCATGGTTCGGGCCAGGATTAAATTTCGCTTACATCGTACGGCCATTGTGCTGATCTGTCTGGCTTTGCTGGTGATATTGCTGCAGGGCGCGTCCTATTTCAGTCTCAGTCATCAGATGGCCCGTTCCGAGCAAGTGGAGGAACTGGCGCGCACGCTGGCGCGTCAGGTGGCGTTTAATTTGACGCCGTTGCTGGAGAGCAATAGCGACAACAGCAGCAGGATTGAGGAAACGCTGCACCAGCTTACCGATCACAGCCGAATTCTGGATGCCGCCTTGTACTTGCAGGACGGCACGCTGGTGGCGCGTGCGGGTGAACAGGTGGAAGTACGTGACCGGCTGGCGCTGGATGGCAGCCGCGCCGGCAGCTATTTCAATCACCAGTTGGTCGAACCTGTCAACAGTAAGGACGGGCCGATTGGCTTTCTGCGCATTACACTGGATACCCATGTGCTGGCGACGGAAGCCCGTCAGGTGGACAACACCACCAACATCCTGCGATTGATGATTATGATGGCGCTGGCTATCGGCATTATTTTGGCCCGCACCTTGTTGCAACATCGCCGCTCCCGCTGGCAACAGTCGCCTTACCTGTTGACCGCGAATGCCTCGTCGCAGGATGATGAACCGGCCAACGACGATAGCTCAACTAACGACGATAGCCCAACTACGCAGGACGAGGACAAACTCCATAAACCCTGAACAGGGGTCTTTCATCATATTTGCCCCGGTTAGCTCGGCACACGTTGTCCCTGTACACTCTGTCCCTGCACAATCAGTCCTTGATTGTGCTCTACAGTCTCAGTTAACCCAGACGTTGCTGGAACTGCTGCCATTGGGATTGTAATGCATCGATATTGTGCTGTTCCCAGTCGCTGGGTGACGGGGACGTTTGCAGGTAATGGCGGAATGAGTCGAACCAACCGTCAACGTTGTTATTGCTCGCCAGTGCGAAAATGTGCTGGCGTTTGAGCTGCACGTCGCTGGTGCCGGTGTCATATTTCTGTAGCTGACTTTGTGCCCAGGCGGCGCGAGCGGTGTCACCCATTTCGATGCCGATGCGATATTCCCCTTCCATCAGCGCTTTACTGATGCTGTCTTCATTGGCGACTTTCTGGCTGAAAAAACTGTTGATGGCCGCTTGTGCTTGCTGCTGATAGTCGCTGTTCAGGTATTTGTCTTTGATAGCCGTCAGTTCGGCTTTTTTCACGCTCAGTTGCATCGCGCTGGTGATATTGCTCTGCTGATCGGTAAAGCCGTAGGCCAACACGTCGTGGACCAGCGTCAGGAGGTCTTCTTTACTGAGGTGGCTGTCAGCGTTGATATTATTGGCCCAACTGCTGAAAAGCAGGGCATTGCTGGCGGTGAAAGGGTCTTTGAATAGCGGGTTGTCCAGACTGACGCCGGAGGCGGTGCGCGTGATGATATCATTACGCAGATCACGAATGGTGCGCGTCAGTTTGTCCTGTTCTTCCTTACTCAGCGGTTCGCTTTGTGAGGTGCCCTGGCGCCAGCGCGTCAGGGTTTCTTGCGAAACCTTGATGCTGGTGGGGGCGGTGATGGTTTTTCCGGTCAACGGGTCGCGTTTTTCTGTGTCGAGGCGTTGCCCGGCGTTCGATAGCGAGGTGGTTGGGTCCTGAGAATGGCTATAGCCCGCATTGATAACAGACAGATCCATGCTTTCTCCTTAAATTAGGTAAGCGTTAGCCTGTTTGTTATCGGTGAGTGTAAAACGAATCTTTATGAGTGTTTCTAAATGTTATTATCAGAGCGTGACTCATATAGGGTTTAGGTTACCACCGGCGGTGTTTACGTCATGATTGATTGTGCCGGGCCGGTAAATCAGAGAAAATGAGCGCCTTATCCATCTGTCGCTACGATGCCTGTCACTTAAGCCTGTGTGGGGGAAAACGCGTGTAAAAGTGCTTAGAGGAACTTTTCTGCCGTGCGGCCACGCTTACCCGTGTCCTGATGGCTTAACTGATTGGCATCAGACAGCTTTATCTGTCTTTTATTTCCTAATTTTGTCTGGTGCGGCATCGCTTGCGTGATGCAGATGTCGTCACCTAACTATTAAAGAAGCCTGAATAACATGTCTCCAAGTGAATACGCACGCGAAGTCTCGAAACGTCGGACATTCGCCATTATCTCTCACCCTGACGCCGGTAAAACCACCATTACGGAAAAGGTGCTGTTGTTCGGACAGGCGATTCAGGTCGCCGGTACGGTAAAGGGACGCGGCTCCAACCAGCACGCTAAATCTGACTGGATGGAGATGGAAAAACAGCGTGGTATCTCGATTACCACCTCGGTGATGCAGTTCCCGTACCGTGAATGTCTGGTCAATCTGCTGGATACGCCGGGGCATGAAGACTTCTCCGAAGATACCTACCGCACGCTAACCGCGGTTGACTGCTGCCTGATGGTGATCGATGCCGCCAAAGGCGTAGAAGACCGGACCCGTAAGCTGATGGAAGTGACCCGTCTGCGCGATACGCCGATCCTGACTTTCATGAACAAACTCGACCGTGATATCCGCGACCCGATGGAACTGCTGGACGAGGTGGAAAACGAACTGAACATCGCCTGTGCGCCGATTACCTGGCCGATTGGCTGCGGCAAGCTGTTTAAGGGCGTATACCACCTTTATAAGGACGAGGTTTATCTCTATCAGAGCGGTATGGGTCATACCATTCAGGCGGTGCGCATCGTCAAAGGGCTGGATAATCCGGAACTGGATCAGGCAGTAGGTGAAGATCTGGCCGCGCAGTTGCGCGAAGAACTGGAATTAGTGAAAGGCGCTTCCCACGAGTTTGATCAAGATGCATTTCTGAACGGTGAAATGACGCCGGTATTTTTCGGTACGGCGCTGGGTAACTTCGGTGTCGATCACATGCTGGATGGGCTGGTGGCCTGGGCGCCTGCACCGATGCCGCGTAAGACCGATGCGCGTGTGGTGAGTGCCGACGAAGAGAAGTTCAGCGGTTTTGTGTTTAAGATTCAGGCCAATATGGACCCGAAACACCGCGACCGTGTGGCGTTCATGCGTGTGGTGTCCGGACGGTACGAGAAAGGGATGAAGCTGCGTCAGGTGCGTACCGGCAAAGACGTAGTGATCTCTGATGCGCTAACGTTCATGGCAGGTGATCGCTCCCATGTGGAAGAAGCCTGGCCGGGTGACATTATCGGCTTGCATAACCACGGCACCATTCAGATCGGCGATACCTTTACTCAGGGCGAAGATCTGAAATTCACCGGTATTCCCAACTTTGCGCCGGAGCTGTTTCGCCGTATTCGCCTGCGTGATCCGCTTAAGCAAAAACAGTTGCTTAAAGGGTTGGTGCAGCTTTCCGAAGAGGGCGCTGTGCAGGTGTTCAGGCCGCTTATCAACAATGATTTGATCGTGGGTGCGGTCGGTGTGTTGCAGTTTGACGTGGTGGTAGCCCGCCTGAAAACCGAATACAACGTGGAAGCGGTGTACGAATCGGTGAACGTCTCTACCGCACGCTGGGTTGAGTGCGGCGATGTGAAGAAGTTCGAGGAATTCAAGCGCAAGAACGAGCCGAATCTGGCGTTGGATGGCGGCGACAACCTGGCGTATGTAGCACCGACCATGGTTAACCTCAATCTCGCGCAGGAGCGTTATCCTGACGTGCAGTTCCATAAGACCCGCGAACATTAATCGTTGGTATATTAATCGTTGCTATATCACCCACTCCGCTAGGAGTGGGTGGTTTTATCATATTGATTAACTATCAATAACGTGATGACTGTCTTCTGATCGTTTCCCCGCCACGGACAAATCTGAAATCACTGTCTTCCCGCCGTTCTGTGCTGGGTTTTTGCCTGCCATTGTCTATAGTTACCAGTGTGTTACGGTTTTAGTTTATTTAACCATTATTCGTTTAAAATTAGGTTTTTATGTTTTTTATATTTGATTGGTTAATAGAATAATCTGAAATGACGTAACGAATCGTTCTGACACGAGTAGTAGTAAACCTGTTGTAAAACAGGCGATAACGATAAGGAAGGTATTGATGAAAAAGACCAAGATTACACTTTCGATGCAATGTGAACGGTGGGCTAAGTGTGGATTGTCGCTGGCGGCGTTGGTACTGGGTTCGGTACTGGCAAGTGGTCAGGCGCAGGCTGAGCAGGAAACGCTGGTACAGCAGGCGCAGCGTATCGCCGATACCGCAGGTAAGAAAATCGATAATTCCGTACAGAAGGCTACTGACTATGTAGACGACAGCACCCTCACCGCCAGAGTAAAAGGCGCATTGCTAAAAGACGAAACGCTCGACAGCAATAATATTTCCGTCTCCACCCACGATGGTGTGGTGATGCTTAGCGGCTTTATTGCCAGCCAGCAGATGGCGACCCAAGCGGTGAAAATTGCCGTCCAGACTGAAGGGGTGAAATCGGTCAGTGATAAATTACAGGTGAAGGATGGCAGCGGTGTGCAGTCGGTTAGCGCGTATGCTGGTGACGCCCTCACCACCAGTACCATCAAGGCCAAATTGTTGGCAGATGACATCGTGCCTTCTCGTCATATCAAGGTGGTCACTCAGGATGGCGTGGTATTGTTGACTGGCCAGGTCGGCGACCGGGCGCAAGCTGAACGGGCTGAAGCGATTGCCAAGGCGGTTAGCGGCGTCAAAAGCGTCAAAAATGAACTGACTGTGAAATCCTGAATTCTATCGCCTCACCGCTGAGCATTGACAGCAGCATGATAGTACGCTTGTTGTCGCCATTACGCCCTTTCTTTGAGTGATTGCGGATGTCGCCGCGTACCCAGACCGTTTTTTGCAGGGGTACTGACGGCGATACCCCTCTCAATGTGCATATGCAAGGAGGTCTGATGTTTCGCTGGGGCATTTTTTTTCTCATCATTGCGGTTCTTGCGGCTGCTTTCGGGTTTGGTGCGCTTGCCGGTACGGCTGCCGCCGTCGCCAAAATCGTTTTTGTGGTTGGAATTATCTTGTTCCTGCTTAGCTTGTTTATGGGACGTCGCCGACCATAGGCGTGGAAATTCCATATGTCTGTCATGTTATTTCGTCACACTGTCTGTGTTGTTTTTTTGTCCGAAGTTTGTCTGGGGGTCATTATGATGAATCTGGATGTCGCTATTGGCAGATGGAAACAATGGAAAGGTTGTCTGTGGGAGCTGTGGGCTGAATGTGTTGACAGCGACGGAGCTTGGGTCGCGGGAAACCACGATTTTCTGGCAGGTGTGATGCAGGAATATTACGGAAAAGATCAGGAGAAGGTATCCTTAGAGCATGACAGCTTGCACTAAGGGATGACCGTTGCCCCCCCATTCTTTATCTGATGATGCGCAGGTGCCGGCCTTTGGGTTTATCGACACCCATTGCCACTTTGATTTTCCTCTGTTTGCTGACGATGCCGCGAGCAGTTTGGCGCGGGCCGCGCAGGCAGGCGTCCGCCGCTTGATTGTGCCGGCTGTGGCCGCTGAACACGTTGACCGGGTATTGGCGCTCAGTGAGCGTTGGTCCGTTCTATACGCTGCTCTGGGATTACATCCGTTGTATATTGCCGGGCATCAGGAGGCGCATCTGGCCGAACTGGCGTCGGCATTGGCGTACTCGCCTCCGCGTTTGGTCGCGGTGGGTGAGGTAGGTCTGGATCTTTACATGCTGGAGCCGCAATTTGAACGGCAGAAAGCGTTTCTGGCAGCCCAGCTTAAGCTGGCGGCCCAACATGATCTACCGGTGATTCTCCATTCCCGCCGCAGCCATGATCAACTGGCGCAGATGCTGCGCCGCCATCCGGTGCCATGTACGGGGGTGGTGCACGGTTTTGCCGGTAGCTACGATCAGGCCATGACGTTTATCCGCCTTGGCTACTATATCGGGGTCGGCGGTACTATCACTTATCCGCGCGCCAACAAGACCCGTCAGGCTATCGCCCGTTTGCCGCTTGACCGACTGTTGCTGGAAACCGATGCGCCGGATATGCCGGTGTACGGATTTCAGGGGCAACCGAATCGCCCTGAGCGTATTGTTTCGGTATTCGACGCGCTATGCGAACTGCGTCCGGAGTGGCCGCAGGTGATTGCAGATGCCATTCTTGCTAATACGCTACGATTGTTTCCGGGACTGCGATTACCGGAGTCTGCGTAATCCGTCTGGCACCTTATCGTCAGACGGCGATATTTCCCTGTTTTGTCGGCTGTTTCCGTGACAATGCATAAACCTGGCAAATCGCGTTGTCTGTCGGAATCGACCTGTGGTGAGTGCCTGCGTATCCATCAGAAACCTATTTTTATGGTGAGTATCGCTGTCAACGCGGCAAATTTAACAATCAAAACAGCGTCTAACCCGCATATTGCCAGTTAAGAAAGCGACGAACGTCATTTTTTGATGTTTTTCTTTGTCTGATGCGGTATGAACTTGCGACGAAAATCGTTTAACGTGCTTCGTCTATTCCTTATGACATATTAAGAACCTATTCCAACAGGTTATTTCAGCTGTCAGTTATGCCTACTGGGATAGTTCTACGTTGCAGAGTGCAGTGACATGCTTGCTTCATTTATAAAAAATATCGAGTGGTTGACCATCAGTCCGGCTGGGAATGAGACTGCTTACCCAGGGCATTGCGCTCGCTGCTATTTCGACTTGTCGGCGTATCGTGATGATTTGTTTTCTCTGGCAGGGTTCCCTATGCCGGAGGCGATCACGCGTTCAGTGCCGAAACGCCGGGCAGAGTATCTGGCGGGGCGTTATCTGGCGCAGACGGTGATGTCCCGGCTGGGCGTGGATAGCTATGTATTGACCAGTGCGCCTGATCGCTCGCCGCAGTGGCCGGAGGGCATCGCAGGTTCGCTCAGCCACAACGTCGATAGTGTGTTGTGTGCCGCGCATCAATGCAGCCGGGATATCACCTGTATCGGGCTGGATATCGAAACCTGGATGCACGCTGAGCGCGCCAGCAACCTGTGGCCCGGCATCGCTGATGAGATTGAGTATGACTGGTTGCATTCCCACGATTCGATGAGTTTCGCCAGAATGTTGACACTGAATTTTTCCGCCAAGGAAAGTTTATATAAAGCGTTGTATCCGAAGGTAAAACGCTACTTTGACTTCCTGGATGTCCGCATGGTCGGGCTGGATGCGGTACAGCATACCTTTACTTTGCAGTTGTTGACTGACCTGTCGGCTGATTATCTGGCTGGGCGTAGTTTCTCAGGATCTTATCTATTGCGGGAAAGTGATATCACCACGTTTCTGTTTAACTAAACAGCATGGCGTCATGACGGCAGGGAGCGACAGCGATGAAAATGACGGGCAATACGATACTGATTACTGGCGGTGGTTCGGGCATCGGGTTGGGGCTGGCGGCGGCGTTCCATCAGCGGGGTAATCAGGTCATTATCGCCGGGCGGCGTGAGGAGATCGTGCGGCAGGCCGCAGCGCCTTTCCCTGGCATGGTCTGGCGAGTATTGGATCAGCGCGATCCTATGGCGATTAACGCTTTTGTCGCACAGTTGACGCAAGATTATCCGACGCTCAATGTGCTGATTAATAATGCCGGCATTCAGCGGCGTGAAGATCTAACCCAGGTGGACCCGCAACAGATTACCGATACGGTATCGACCAACCTGTTGGGTCCGCTGTGGCTTACTGGCGCATTAATTCCCCATTTGCTGCGTCAGCCGCACGCGACGATAGTGAATGTGACCTCCGGAACTGGCATTTTTGCCGCAGGCGATTACTCCAACCTACTGTGCCAGCAAAGCAGCGTTGCACGCTTACACCCAAGCGTTGCGCTGCCAACTGCGTCAGACATCGGTACAAGTCATCGAGATTATCCCGCCCTGGGTGCAAACCGGGTTGCAGGGCGATCAGGGGTATGACCCGCGTGCGATGCCGTTGCCTGATTTTATTGATGAAACGCTGCTGTTGTTGTCACAGCAGCCGCAGGCGGAGGAGATTGTGGTAGCGCGGGCCTGCGCCTTTCGGTTTGCCGAGCGGGAAGGAACATACGCCGAGCGTTTTCGATCCTTTAATCTCGATCAGGAAGGTTAAAACAAAAGCCAACCGACAGCTTTTCTGATGGCGGCTACTGATATTTAACGCCCAATACTTCTTAACTGGGTGCAAAACGGGCAGTTGCAACCGCTCACTGAGGTGGCATCGCAGATACCCAACGGACCTGTAGCGACATGACCGTTACTGAATGCCGTTTCCATCTGCGCCAGTTTCGCGGCGTCATTCGGGTTGACAGGCGTCAGTTTGGCCTGAAATGCCGAGGCGTTGGCCGCCGCAAATGAGAGAAAAACCAGCGACATCCTGAGTTTCATAACCGACCACCTGTAAGTTGTCAGGCAACACGTGTTGAAAAGAATAGAGTGTGGCTTGTTATAACATACCCTTTTCTGTGCTGCATCCTTCGTACTTATCCGATAATCGGACAGTTTGTAAGCGTCCATTACCGCCGGGCATGTTGTGATTGTGCTGCTGGCAAAACGTTAGGTATCGCTTATTGATTTGATAAAGACAACGCATTAGCGATGGGCATCACATTTTTGTACCTTACATTCCAAGCCAAACACAGTGGAATACATGAGGAATCAGCGATGTCCGTTATTAATACTAAAGTTAAACCGTTTAAAAACCAGGCCTTTAAAGATGGTCAGTTCGTTGAAGTGACTGAGCAGAGCATCGAAGGCAAATGGAGCGTGTTCTTCTTCTATCCGGCTGACTTTACGTTTGTCTGCCCGACTGAACTGGGCGACGTTGCGGATCACTATGACGAGTTCCAGAAAATCGGCGTAGATATTTACTCTGTATCTACCGATACCCACTTTACTCACAAAGCCTGGCACGGCAGTTCTGACACTATCGCCAAAATTAAATACGCCATGATCGGCGACCCGACCGGCGCGCTGACCCGTAACTTCGAAAACATGCGTGAAGATCAGGGCCTGGCTGACCGCGGCACCTTCATCGTTGACCCGCAGGGCATCATTCAGGCGGTGGAAATCACTGCTGAAGGTATTGGCCGTGATGCCTCCGACCTGCTGCGTAAGGTGAAAGCCGCTCAGTACGTGGCGTCTCATCCAGGTGAAGTGTGCCCGGCTAAATGGAAAGAAGGTGATGCCACGCTGGCACCGTCTCTGGACCTGGTTGGCAAAATCTAACCTCAACTCTCCCCCTGATGTTCTATCGGGTGCATGGCACCCGATTTTTACGCCAACGCCAAGGATAATCTATGCTCGACAATAACGTGCAGCTCCAGCTGAAAACCTATCTGGAAAAATTAACCAAACCGGTTGAGTTAGTGGCGACGCTGGATGACTCAGCGAAATCCGCTGAAGTTCGGGAACTACTCATTGAGGTTGCCGGGTTGTCCGACAAAGTCAGTTTCTTTGAAAATAATGACCTGCCTGTGCGTAAGCCTTCGTTCCTGGTAACCAATCCGGGGGCGGCCACCGGGCCTCGCTTCGCTGGTGCACCGATGGGACACGAATTTACCTCGCTGGTGCTGGCGTTGCTGCAAACTGGCGGTCACCCGTCGAAAGAAGCGAAGGAATTGCTGGATCAAATCCACAGCCTGGACGGCACGTTCCACTTTGAAACCTATTATTCGCTGACCTGCCACAATTGTCCGGACGTGGTGCAGGCGCTGAATTTAATGTCCATCCTGAACCCGAACATTACCCATACTGCCATTGATGGCGGTGTGTTTCAGGATGAGATCAAGGATCGCAATATCATGGGCGTCCCCACGGTATTTCTGAACGGCGAGCATTTCAGCCAGGGGCGCATGAGTCTGGCTGAGATCGTCGGTAAAATTGACACCGGCGCCAACGCCCGTGTGGTCGATAAGCTCAACAGCCGTCCGGTGTATGACGTGCTGATCGTCGGCAGCGGCCCGGCGGGTGCGGCGGCGGCTGTATACGCGGCTCGTAAAGGTATTCGCACCGGCCTGATGGGCGAGCGCTTTGGTGGTCAGATTCTGGATACCGTCGATATCGAAAACTACATTTCGGTGCCGAAGACCGAAGGCGCCAAACTGGCGACCGCGCTGAAAACCCATGTAGATGACTACGATGTTGATGTTATCGATTTACAGAGCGCGCAAAGATTGATTTCGGCTTCTGAACCGGGTCAGCCGCACCAGATCGAAACCGCCTCCGGCGCCGTGCTGAAATCCCGTAGCATCATCATTGCTACCGGTGCGCGCTGGCGCAACATGAACGTGCCGGGTGAAGAGCAGTACCGTACCCGTGGCGTGACCTATTGCCCGCATTGCGATGGTCCGCTGTTTAAAGGCAAGCATGTGGCGGTGATCGGCGGCGGTAACTCCGGCGTGGAGGCGGCTATCGACCTGGCGGGCGTGGTGAAACACGTCACCCTGCTGGAGTTCGCGCCAGAACTGAAAGCGGATTCCGTGCTGCAGAGCAAACTGCGCAGCCTGCCGAACGTGGACGTGATTGTGAATGCCCAGACCACGGAAGTGTTGGGTGATGGACAGAAGGTCACCGGCCTGCAGTATAAGGATCGCGTCACTGACAGCGTTCATAAGCTGGCGCTGGAAGGGATTTTTGTACAAATCGGCCTGCTGCCGAATACGGCCTGGCTGGAAGGAACGGTTGAGCGCAATCGCATCGGTGAAATTGAGATCGATGTCCGTTGTGAAACCAGCGTGAAAGGTGTGTTTGCGGCGGGGGACTGCACTACCGTACCTTACAAGCAGATTATCATCGCCACTGGCGAAGGGGCCAAAGCCTCTCTGAGCGCGTTTGATCATCTGATCAGAACCCAGGGGTAATCAGATTCCGGCCTGAATCCTGTTCCATCTTGTTGCCTGGCCACCCACTTTCGGGCTGTTATCCCTCATATCACTAACCTGACCCGGCCCCTTCAGCCTGTCTGAAGGGGTTTTTTTATGCGCCAAACCCAGGGGTATTATTGCCGTGTTGCGACATGGACACCGTGACTCTCACGCTCGTCAGGCCGTTAGCGGCACGGTGCTGGCAGGCTGGCCGACCTTCAACTGGGTATCGAACGCGAATATATCATTGAAAACGCAGAATTCCGGCACGCCCAGTTCCAGTACCGGCACCTGTTGTTGCAGGTAACGCAGGCACGCCTGTTGGGTTTTCAGGTACGCTTGCGATTCCTCTTCCGTCATCCAGCGCACCAGATACCCCAACGTCACGTGAAAACCATAGGTATCGTGGTCCGGTGCACGGATCTCCAGCCGCTCAGATAACTGATCCCGCAGGGTACGCAATTTGCGCTCCTCGTTGTTATCTACTGGGGTCAGGCGCAGTATGGCGCCAGAATCCAGCTGGGCGTTGAAGTTGGTGATACGCATTTTAAACGGTAACGTGGCTTGCAAGTCGAACCCTGCCAGTTTGCGAGCCAGATGATCGGAACAGGCCTGCATCGGAGCATCGGTGGGTAGGTCAACCGGCCAAAACGGTAACCTGCGTTTGGTTTCGTTCACGCCTTCAAACACGGTCATGTGATAGCTGGAAGGTGGGGTGAAGGCCAGACAGTGGCTGAAGTCCTGCTGTTTTAGCGTATCGCGTACCGTCATAAACGCATTCGAGGCGTCGGAATCCAGCGGGATGTGAGAAATAATGGTGTTGCCGGGAAAGCGGCTGACGCTGCCATCGGGATCGAATTTGCCGCCAATGTCGTGTGGTGTGGGCACCAGAGAATCCGCTGGACGCATGGTGCTGAACATGTCGTCGGCTCTGGCGCTGGCAAATAACGGCATACCATAAGCGAGCAACGGCAGTTGCAGGACGAAGCGGCGGCGTAACGGGTTCATGACTCCTCCAGGTGGTGTAGATTGAGGGATGCGCAGTTTGTCTAGGTTAGGCGTACTTTAATGACGGGTAAATTTCATGTTGTCATGGAGTTGTAAGTGAATCTTAATTTTTGCCGGGTCTGACATATCGTCGGCGCGGGTGCTGCGCCCTCGGTTTGAAGCCCCTGCGGTGGCAGAAAAGCCGGAACAGGTGTGCCGATGGGACTGGCTTGCCGCCGGTTGCTGAACTGTTGATGAAGTGAGTAATCACTACTCTGATGGCGCGCTTTATAGCAAGCGCCACTGGCAACTGAGAGACGCCTGCTACCAGTTGGTCACCTGATGCAATGAAGGAAAGAATGTTAGTGAGTGCTTATATACTTTTGCGAATATTTATTGCAAATAGCCTGTTGTAGATACTGTGCCGAATAAGGAGCGCAGCGACGCGTTTCCCGTCGGCCCGATGCGTGTTTATGCCGGTGATGCTATGCCGCTTGATGCTGCTGGCGGGCGTTAACCGGCGTCTGGCGCAGCAGTCGCAGACCATTGCCTACCACCAGCAAGCTGGCGCCGACATCAGCGAACACCGCCATCCACATGGTGCCCATGCCCAGCAGCGTGAGCGTCAGGAACAAAGCCTTGATGCCGAGTGCCAACACGATATTCTGGATTAATAGGGTACGTGTGGCTTTAGAAATGCGCACAAATTCTGGAATTTTGCGCAAATCGTCGTTCATCAGCGCCACATCGGCGGTTTCAATGGCGCTGTCGGTCCCCATTGCGCCCATAGCGAAACCGATATCCGCGCGCGCCAGCGCCGGGGTGTCGTTGATACCGTCTCCCACCATGCCGATCACGCCCTGTGCCGACAGCCGTTCAATCTGTGAGAGTTTGTCTTCTGGCAACAAGTTGCCGCGCGCTTCATCAATGCCCACATCACGGGCGATGGCTTGTGCCACGTACTGGTTGTCGCCGGTAAGCATCAGGGTTTTAATGCCGGCCTGATGCAGCGCGTTGATAGCCTCCTGACTGGAGGGTTTCACCGTATCGGCCACCGTCATCAACGCTAAAATTTGCCGCTCGTCGCCCAGAATGATCACGGTGTTGCCAGCCTGCTCCAGTGCGGTCAGCCGCCCGGTAATCCCCGTGGCGGTATCGCCCAGCCACTGTTGAGCCAGTCGCTGGTTGCCGAGAAAATAGCGCTGCCCCTGCAGAGTGCCGATGACGCCTTGTCCGGCGACGGCGCTGAAGTTATCGACATCAAGCAATGGCGTACTGATTTCCTGCGCTGCTTTTGCTACTGCCTGCGATACCGGGTGGTCAGAGCGGCTGGCCAGACTGGCAGCCAGTTGCTGACAGCGGGCGGCGTCAACATCAGCGAGCGTCTCAAAGCCGGTCTGCACCGGTTTACCGTGGGTCAGGGTGCCGGTTTTGTCCAGCGCCAGCCAGGAAAGCGCGTGGCCTTTTTCCAGAAATACCCCGCCTTTGATCAGAATGCCGCGCCGCGCCGCCGCCGCCAGCCCGCTGACGATGGTGACCGGGGTAGAAATCACCAGTGCGCACGGGCAGGCTATTACCAACAGCACCAGCGCCTTGTAGGTCCACTCCTGCCAGTTTCCGCCGGTAAACAGCGGCGGCAGTACTGCCACTAATACTGCGCCCAGAAACACCAGCGGGGTGTAAACGCGGGCGAACTGATCGACGAACCGCTGCGTTGGCGCTTTGGTGCCCTGTGCCTGCTCCACCGCGTGAATAATCCGCGCCAGCGTGGTGTTAGCCGCCGCCGCTGTCACCCGATATTCAAACGAGCCGCTTTCATTGATAGTGCCGGCAAATACGTTGTCGCCGACACGTTTATCCACCGGCAGGCTTTCTCCGGTAATCGGCGCCTGATTGACGGCGGAGTGGCCGCTGGTGATGTCGCCATCCAGCGCAATACGCTCGCCGGGACGTACCCGTACGATGCTGCCCAGCGCGACGGTGTTAGCCTCCATGTCGCGCCAACTGCCATCTGGCTGTTGCACTGTGGCGGTATCCGGAGCCAGATTCATCAACCCGGCAATGGCATTGCGGGCGCGGTCCAGCGAACGCGCCTCAATGTGTTCGGCAAGGGTAAACAACACCATCACCATCGCTGCTTCCGGCCACTGTTGCAGGAACAGCGCACCGGTCACCGCGATGCTCATCAGCGCATTGATGTTCAGATTGCCGGTACGCAGGGCAATCCAGCCTTTGCGATAGGTGGTCAGCCCACTGGCGGCGACGGCGAGAATCGCCAGTACCGCAGCCCACCATTCGGGCAAACCGCTCCACTCTACTGCTTCCGCCGCTCCGGCAGCGACCACCGCCAGGCCCAGCGGCCACCAGGGTTTTTTCGGCTCCGGCGGCAAGGGAGCGCGATCATCACCGGTGCGAACTTCAGGTTCGAACCCTAACGTGCGGATGGCGGCCAGCACCTTGTCTAATGCATCGTAACGGTGGGTAACCGTCATCACCCGTTGCATCAGATTGAATTCCAGCTTGCTGATTTCCGGCAAGGTGCCGAGTTTTTTTCGCAGCATCGTTTCTTCGGTCGGGCAGTCCATCTGCATGATGCGTATCGGCGTGCGCTGCTGGTCGCCGATACGTTCCGCACCTTCCAGCGTAGTGGTTGGCTCGGTCGGTGCCGCATTGTCGCAGCAGTGATGAGCGCATGTTTGCCCACGTTGTTGGGTATTGTTAGCGGTGTGAGGCGTCTGGCGCGCCTGCTGATGTGGCCGGAACAGGGCCTTACCCGGTTTTTCCAGCGTGACCGGCTGGAATTGACGGTGAGAAGTAGATGAATGTTTCTCTGACATGGTTGATTCCTGTTCTGGGTTTTGTTGTAGTAAAAACCCTGTAGCAACTATAGGGTCAAGGGGGAATTACATGAAAATTGGCGATCTGGCGAAAGCGACCAACACCACACCGGAAACCATTCGTTTTTATGAGAAGAAAGGGCTGTTGCCCGAACCGGAACGTACCGAAGGGAACTATCGCCACTACCATCAGTTTCATGTTGATCGGTTGCGGTTTATCCGTAACTGCCGCTCATTGGACATGAACCACGATGAAATCCGCGCGCTGGTTGCGCTCAGTGAGCAACCTGCTGCCAGTTGCGAGGGGGTGAATATCCTGTTGAATGAGCATCTGGGGCATGTGGAAGCGCGTATTGCGGAGCTACAGCAACTGAAAGTGCAACTGATGCACATTAGCCAACGCTGTCAGGTGACGCAGACTGTGGACGACTGCGGCATTCTGCATGGTTTGTCTGCGTTGGAGATTGAAGACAGCGGCACTGGTCATACGCACTTGGGGTAAGCGCTTACCCACCCGGTTACGCCGATTCTCGCTCGATGAGCTGAAAGCCGATATCGATAATTGCATCGCTGTGGGGATGGCCGGCGATGTTGTCTGCCAGTAAGGTAGCGGCCCGGCGGCCCATCTCCCGCCTGTCGATGCCGACAGTGGTGATAGAGGGACGATTGCTGGCGGCAAAATCCAAATCGCCGAACCCCATCACCGCCAGATCCTGAGGAACACGCAAGCCACGGCTTTCCGCTTCCTACGCTGAGTGAACAGGCTCGCAAGTGGACGCAACTGAGCTGTGAATTTGGCAAGTACGCCGGGTAGTGTCTTGTCTGGTACGGCTATTGATAACCGTTGACGTGCTGCTACCAGCCAAAGTAACTGAGGCGACCAACGTACGATCCACATTCTTTCAATTTTCTGGCCTGATTATCTTGCGAGCTAATCAGGCTAAATATTATACATATTACCAATAATCACAAATAATGATCTCAATAAGCATTATCATAATATCTAATTATTAAAAAATAATTAAAATAAAAAAGAAATAGTGTGATCATTTATATAAATGAATTAATAAGTGGTATTGTTTATTTTGGTGTTTTCTGACGCCGTATTGTTATGATTTTTCTGGTCGCTATTTTAAATTTTTTTTGTGTGATATATTATCGTGACCGGAGAGGTGCGAATAATAAAAATCTAATGGACTATGATTAAACGTGTCTAGCAATCAGATAAAAATTTCCTATGGAAATGACTTTTCCATTATTAAATTGATGGATTTCTTATCAATCAATGTGACATTAATCGTCAGTGCCAAGATATTCTTGATGGGCATAGGCGCTTTTGATGATGTCATTATGATTAGCCTGCTATTCTCTACCTCTTTTCTACTTGTTGGGGAATATACGGGCTTATATCAGAATCGGCTTAAAAATATGCAGTTTCGTGGACAGAGAACGCTGTGGGTGTCCGCATTGCTATCTGTCATATTTGTTGAGGTGGTCAGGACATATGCCGGTACATTATACTCGCTAGGGCTGTTGCACCAACTTGATAACATATATTTTCCTTCTACATTTTACTGGTACACCCTTTCTTTATGCGTTCTCTATCTGATGCGTTTAATTACGTTCAAATGCATGGCTAAAAAACGGATTCGGGTGGCGATTGTAGGATTAACCCCTGGCGGGTTAGCAGCGGAAAAAGCCTTGCTCAAAGAGTACGCTAATATGCAGTTAGAGTTGGCTTTCTACGATGATCGCAATCCATCCCGCTTTGGCTACCTGATAAAGAGTGAATTTAAAGGCAAGGTGAGTGCGCTGGTTGAGGAAGCTAAAGCTGGCCGGGTAGATGAAATTTATATTGCACTGCCGATGATTGCGTTGAAACGCATTCGCTATTTTCTGTCGATGATGTCTGATACTACAGTTGATACTTATATTATTCCTGATCTTTATTCTTATAGTTCATACGTATCACAGCTTCGTTCCATTAATAATATTCAAACCATCAGTATTTTTAGATCGCCGTTTGACGGTCTTGGCTCAGTAATTAAGCGTGCGGAGGATTTGATCATTGGTGGAATTATTACGCTGATGATTTCGCCGTTGCTATTAGTGATTGCTATCGGCATCAAGCTGACGTCGCCTGGGCCGGTGTTATTCAAGCAGGATCGCTACGGCCTGAGTGGCAACAAAATCAAAGTGTGGAAATTTCGCTCGATGCACGTGATGGAGAATAGCGATGTTGTGAAGCAGGCAACGAAAAACGATCCGCGCGTTACACGCTTTGGTGCTTTTTTACGCCGGACCTCGTTAGATGAATTGCCTCAGTTTTTCAATGTATTACAAGGTACAATGTCAATTATTGGTCCCCGGCCCCACGCGGTTGTGCATAATGAACAGTATCGGCAACTGGTCGAAAATTACATGATTCGCCATAAAGTGAAGCCGGGAATATCAGGGTTGGCGCAGGTTAATGGTTATCGTGGTGAGGTGGATACCCTCGATAAAATGGAAAAACGGGTTTACTACGATATTGCCTACATTCAAAGCTGGTCCCTCTGGCTGGATATCAAGATTATCTTTAGAACCATTTTCAAAGGCTTTATCGGTGAAAATGCGTACTAAATTGATCATTGCTGCGGGAATGGTAATACCTCACCCTTCCTGGGCGGAACTGGTACCTAAATCGCATATCGGTATTGCGGGTATTGATTTTCAAAGCCAGCTTGGTCTGGATTATGGGCATGAGAGTAACGTGACCAATCAGGCTTATCATCAAGACGTGATAGGATCTGATTTTCAAAGCCTCAAGCCAACGCTTAAAGCTATTGGTCAACGTGATCAGGACCGCTATTTACTGATGTATTCTGGGGATTATCGTCATTACGGCAGCGCCCCGGCGGATAATTATACCGATCATCTGTTGCGATTTAATGGCGCATGGCGCTATGGGCAAAGGCATGGGATAGCGCTTATTCTTGATGACTCCCTTGGCCATGAAGCGCGTGGGAGTGGTATTACCGAAGGATTTCGGCCTCAACAGTTGCGCGAATTTGGTATTCATTCACCGTTGAGTAACACGCTTTTCAATAGCGAATTACGTTACAGCTATGGTACACCGGGTGGGCGAGGTAAAGCCGACGTTGCTGTGTTGTTTAAAAAACTGCGTTTAGGCCATACCGGTGATATCAGAAATACCGATATTGATTTTTATAACTATATCCTTGGGCAGGAATGGCATGAGAACGGTTTGGTAGCAGAACTCACTGACCAATACTCCCAGGCAACGCGCTTTAACTACCGCTTTACTCATAATCAGCGGCGTTATGAAATCGATGCTAAAAAAGACAACAACGACTATTACCTGGAATACGGCGTCAAATCGCAGCTTACAGGCAAAACCCGTATTGATGCGAACGTATCCTGGTTATACAAAACCTTTGATAATAACCCGAATGCCAGGGATTTCAGTGGCGTCAACTGGAACATTCAGGGTGAGTGGAAGCCGGTTAAACAGTCTGCTTTTATCGCTCATACGGCACAGCGCATCAAAGATCCGACAGAAGTCGGTGGCTATATCATGGTGTCTGAATATGGTATCTCTTATCAGCATGTTTGGCTGGTTGGGAAATTCTCTACCACGTTCGATTATTCGTACCTGACAGATGATTACAAGAATTATCTGGATGATCGTAAAGACAGGAACAGGGTATTCACATTCGCTATGAACTATAGCGTCAGGCCCTCTATTAACGTTGAAGTTAAGTACCAACTAAACACGCTCCGTTCTAATAAAAATACTGATTCTTTCTTTATTGGCCCTGATGGTAATCGCCAGGTCATCAGAACGCTGGGCCACGATAACTCTCTGATTATGTTTACAACTAAGGTACAGATCTAACGTGAGAATAATAAAGCTGTGCATTTTTCTGTGCCTGAGCGCATTGCTGGCCGGATGTACCCTGTCAAGTCCGCAGCAGATGGACAAACCTGACAGCGAGGACACCGGTTATCAGTTAGATGAAGGCGACGCCGTCAATATTCTGGTATACGGCGAGCCTGAGATGACAATGAAATTCATGTTGGATAAAAGTGGCGCGATTACTTTTCCCTATATCGGTCAACTGGTGTTGAAAGGAAAAACGCCGGGGCAGGTGAGCGAAGAATTGACTCATCGCCTGCGTGGTGACTATCTGCAAAATCCGATGGTGACGGTCAGCATCGCCGAATTCCGGAAGTTCTATATCACGGGTGAAGTTCACAAGCCGAATGGGTATGGCTACGAGCCGGGGTTGACCGTTGAAAAAGCGCTGGCGTTGGCCGGTGGATTTACTGATCGTGCAGACCGCAAAGATATTGCTATTCGTCTGTCGAAGAGCAATCAACTGATTGAAAATGTTGATGTAAGACACACAGTTCATCCCGGTGATACCGTGATTGTTGGTATGAGTTTTTTCTGAACATGAGTCTATCTATTGTGGAAAACGGCAAAAAGCTGGAAAGCACCATCGACTTTTCCCGGTTTGCCCAAGAACTCAAAAAAAACGGCTGGAAGATAGCCCTGTCTGGCTTGGTTGCTGCGGCAGTGGCATACCCGCTGATTAACATGATCACGCCTAAATATGTTTCGACGGCCACGGTGCTGATTAAAGCGCAACAAGATAATGTTTCACCCTTGCCGCAGGTCGATGGCTACGATTCCACCCGCAGTGGCTATTACGAAACGCAGTATGCGTTGATGCAGTCACGTATTGTGCTTGAACAAGCGGTACGGGACATCAAATTGTACCAAAATTCAGCGATTAACGGTGATTCTGACAAAAATGCGGATAACCAGGCTGATGAGCAACAACAGGTTGATCGTGCGCTGAAAGCGATGGTGCCAAACCTGACGATTAACGGTGTTCGCACCACGCATCTCGCCACTATCTCATATGAATCGGCATCGCCGGCGCTTTCGGCTGAAATCGCTAACGGGGTTGCGCAAGCATTCATTAATTATACGGCGAGACAAAAACACCTTAAGACGTTAAAAGCCAGGGAATTGAACCAAAAACAGATGGAAGAGGTGTGGCAGCAAGTTGTAGCGCAGCAGGCCGCTATCGATCAGTTTCTAAAGAGAGAAGGGTTGCTCACGTTCCGTGGTGTGGATGGTTTTGAAACGGAACAGTTGGGTATCGTCACCACGAAGCTGGCGGATGCTACCCAGCGTCGCATCACCGCAGAAACGAACTATAACAGCGTACGTTTGAATGCAGGAAAATCGCTGGAAAACATCATTTCGCTGCCCGATATTTCTAATCATGCTCAGATTCAGGATTTGCGCATTGCGCTGACGCAGGCCCGACGTTCTTTATATGATTTACGCAAACGCTATGGGCTGAAACATACCAAGATTTTGGAAGCGGAAGCCCAGGTTCAGGCGATTGAGGAACAGACCCGCACCGTGTTACTCGAACTGGAAACGGGGCTGAGTAAGCAGTATCAAGCGGCGCTGAGGGATGAAAAATACTATCAGCAACTGTTGGATCAACAAAAAGCGGCCTTCCAGACGCTGGCGTCTAAACGTGATGAATACAACAACCTGACGACGGCGCTGGAGAAAACGAAAGAACTCTATAAGGCGCTCTATCAACGCACCAAAGAGCAGACGCTTGCCGGCAACTACTTAGAACCGGATGCGGTGTTGTATGACCCTGCGGTGCCGGCTGACAAGCCGTCGAAACCGAATAAAGCGATGCTGCTGGTGATGGCTGTCATGCTGACCCTGATTTTCTCGGTGGTTTATTTCATCGTGAGAGCCGCGCTGGATAATTCAATCAACAGCATCAGCCAGATGAAAAAGCGCCTTAATGTGGAGCCAGTGGGTGAAATTCGCCGTTTTACCAATGGGTTGAGACGAACACAGGTGGTGCGCTTGATAACCGAGTCACCGCTGGATGTGGATATTGTCCACAGCATCAGGACCCATATTTTGCTGTCTCATCCATCCTGCCAAACCATTGCCATCAGTTCGACGGAAGCCGGTGAAGGGCGATCACTGCTGGCGCATTTGCTGGCGACATCCTTCAGTGCGGACCAAAAAACGCTGCTTATCGATCTGGATTTCTTTAACAACGCCGGATTGACGCAAGATTTGGCGCAACCTTCTGCGATTGGCATGGCAGAAATACTGCAAGACCAATCCATTATGGATGCCGCTCTGGTGACGGTCAGTGAAAATTTAAGCTTCCTGCCGCGTGGTAATGCACAGATGTCTTCTTTGCTGATGCTGTCATCCGAACAGGTCGCAACGTTGATGGCGGAACTGAGAACACGTTATCAGCGAATAATTATTGACGTGGCTGCTGTGAATCAAACTCAGGATATTCAACTGATTAATCGGGTGACCGATGGGCTGATTTTTGTATTGAAAGCCGGTGCGTGGCGTGCTGGCGATGTGTTGAGTGCCATTGAGAAAGTGAAACATCACCACGCGGTGCTGATTGGCGCGGTAATAAATCAGGTGGCTGATAACGACCTTGAAACCAAAGAGGGAATACGTTCCCTGAGCCATCACATGAATGCGCTCATCAACCGCACAGGTCATCTATGAGTTTAGTGAAAATATGAGTTTACTGAAAAGTGTTTCTACCATTGCGAGTTCCTCGGTGCTTTCACAACTGATTGGCGCGTTGTCTATCTGGCTGATTTCTCATAAATATGATATGGCCGAGGTGGGGATTTACGCGCTGAACTACAGCATCGTGCTGGTGGGGGCACAGGTCTGTACCTTTGCATCGCAACTGCTGATCCCAAAACAGCAAGACAGTGAGTTGGCGCAAAACGTGGTGTTCAGTACGCTGCAAAGCCTGATTACTGCGGTGCCTTACGCCGTACTGACCGCATGGTTGTTCCAGCAAAACGTATTCTTTCTCTACCTGCTCACGCTTTCCTATGCGCTGGTATTGATAGCCGAGAATTTATCGCTGCGCGCGGGCAACTATCGTTTTCTGGCTTTTCAGCGACTTTCTGTTTCGACGGTGGTGGTATTGTCGGTTGTGTTCACCTCACATAGCTCCGCCTTTTATTGGGCTTGGGCTTGCACCATGATGGCGCTGATTAGCGGCTGCATCTTGTATTCATTTAATATTCACATCATTACGTTTAGGCATTTTAGTCTGCAGCGTAATACGGCATTCTTTACTCAGCATTTTCACCACCTCACCCGCGTTGGCAGTGCGGAAGTGCTGGCGATGGTAAATAATAATTTGCCGATTATGCTGATTAATTTTTGGTTCTCTTCGTTGACTGCGGGTTATTTTTCGGTGGTAAGCCGTTTTTGTCTGTCGCCGGTTGTGATCATCGGCAATGCGGTGCGTAACTCTATTTTTTCGTCATGGTCCGCCGATTTTAGAAATAAGCGATTTAACTATGATGAATTCAAAAAGGTTCGTCGGGTATTATTGGCAGCAGGCGTCATCTGCACATTAGGTGTGTTTGTGTGTTATCCGTTGGTGATGAATCTTTTTTTCAGCGAGGAATGGATCAATTCCATTCCTACGTCTCGCTATATGTTACCTTACTTATTCCCGGCGCTGGCAGTATGTCCGTTGACGGTGATTGAATTAATATTTGGATCTCATCGCTATTTTCTGCGTATTCAGCTGGAGCAATTAAGTATTGTATTAATCGCTTTTGTGATAGTGCCTTATTTTTATCATCAGTATGCTACATCAATGATTCTTTTTTCGGTATTGACGCTGGTGCGCTACGCGTTCATTTATATAAAAGTGAATAAGCGTGCTAATGCGCTGAAAAGCATGATGACTGAATCATGAATTTAAATACCGGACATTATCTGCAGGCATATGTCTTTATTACGTTGGTGTTTTGTGGGCTGACGCAATATTTCACCGGTTTGCTGGCGGTGCTGTGGTTACCCTTTTTTATGGTTCTGATCATGTCAGCGCTGCTCATCATGCAAACCCGTTACGATGGATTGCATTTAGATACCCAGGAACTGATGGTTATCACGCTTTATCTCTCTTTTATGGCGATGGCGTTGGTGTCTACGCTATTGCAGGGGGGAATAACCGTCACCATTGTCGGTTTTAAAAACGAGATTGCGTTATCGCTGATTATGTTTTGCCTGTTGCTGGGATTTTGCCGGGAATCACAAATTTATCGCGTGACCTGTAGCTTGTATTGGGTGTTCTACGCGCAATTTCCCGTCGTGTTTTATCAGGTGTTATTCGTTTTACCAAAGCGGGTAGCCTTGCGTGGCGAAGATGAAAAATGGGATTCCGTGGTCGGTACTTTTGGCGGCGATCCCATGGGTGGCGGGAATACCGCAGCGATGGGGTTGTTCTGTCTGCTGATTATGCTGCTGAAAGTGTCGGAGTTTAAACATGGTTTGACGTCCTTTAAATCCACGGCATTACATATCATTTTGGGATTTAGCCTCTGTATCCTGGGAGAAGTGAAGTTCGTTATCCTGATTTCACCGTTATTACTGGCCTGTGTTTGGATGATGCCGGGTTATATTAATGGATTGAGTAATGTCAACCTGAAAGCGATTTTACTGATTTTGATCGGCATGGCGTTACTGATTACCGTGGCGATTACGATTTTGGCTTCTGGTTACTCCTCGGCGTTTGGCAGCGATCCAACAAAAAGCGCCGCTAGCGTATTTCTGGATTCGTTAAGTTATATTTTCGATACCAATTATATTATGGAATCAGGTGAGCTGGGGCGTTTTACTACCCTATTTTTCTGGTTGAAGAATCACGATATGTGGGGACCTTCCGGTACTTTATTCGGTTATGGATTAAATGCAACCAATAGTGGTAGTGCCGTTTCTCCGGGGTTTTTAAATATTATCTATAACCTGATTATTGATTCGACTTCATTAAGTGTGTTGCTATGGGAAGTGGGTGTGGTAGGAACACTATTTTTTATTGGATTAACTGTTTATATATTAATTATTGCACATCCAAAGCCAGTGCTGGAGCGTAATGAGTTAGACCGGCAGGATCTGCAATTGCTAAGTTTTTCTCCGGCATTTAATGTGTTTGCAATTGGCTGTCTGTTGAGTCTGCCCTATAGTCAGATTCTGATGATTATTCCCATGTTGCAATTCCTATTTTATTTATCACTAGGCTCAAGTCTGGTGATACGCCATTCTGTCCACCGTTATACGGGAAAGACTGTATGAGTGATAAACCTTTTATTTCAGTGAGTATTAAAACGTTCAATGAGGCGGAATGTATCGAGAAAACTATCGATAGTATTCGTCGCCATATTGCCGATTACCCTCATAAAATTATTGTTGCCGATAGCTTGTCAACCGACAACACTCAGCAGCTTGCCAGCGCCAAAGGCGTAACCGTGGTGTCGCTGACGGAACCGTCTGAACGCTGTTGTGGCGTGGGGCACCAGCTTGGCTATCTGTACAGCCAGGGGGATTATCTCCTGCTAATGGATGGCGATATGGTGCTGGAAGACGGCTTTATTGAGCAAGGGATTGCATTTTTGGCGGCACATCCAGAGTACGCCGGCGTGGCTGGAACGGTAGAAATGGATGATGCGGCAAATTATGAATTTAAATCGCGCAAGCAACGCATTCATAAAATATATCCGCTGGGCGATTGTAGCCATCTTGGGGGCGGGGGGTTATACCGCCGTTCGGCCATTGAAAAAATAGGCTATCTCACCCACCGCAGCCTGCATGGTTATGAAGAGGCTGAATTAGGCATTCGTCTGCACGCTGCCGGATATAAATTACATCGCTTGAGTGTGCCTTATTTTCGTCACACCTCGTACACCATGCCAACATTTAAAATGCTGCAATATCGTTGGACAACGGGTTTTCTTTGGGCGCCGGGCGAGTTGTTGCGCAGCGCATGGGGCACCCCCCATTTCCGCGAGGCATTAAAAATTGTTAAAAACGAGGCGATTTTTGCGGTGTATCTGTTGGCGCTGCTGCTGGGATTATTGACGTTTAGCGCCAGTGTGATTGGCATAACGTTATTGCCGTTACTAATTTTTGTGGCATTAAAAACGGTTAAGAACCGCTCACTATTGAATGGATTGCAAAGCGTGATGAACCTGACGGTATTTTCGGCTGGGTTGGTAAAGGGGTTAAGCAGAACAATGCGCGACCCTATGACTCCGCCAGACAGCAAGGTTATTCATGAATAGGCTGGGATGATGAAAGTTTTATTAGTCAATAAATTTTTCTATATCAAGGGTGGCGCAGAAACGGTTTATTTTCAGGAAAGTGAAATGCTGAAAGCAGCCGGTGTTGAGGTTATCGCTTTCTCCATGCAACATGAAAATAATTTCCCGTCAGACTACGCGCCCTATTTTGTCAATAATGTGGATTACCACCAGCACAGTGGCGTGGTAGCGGCGGTAAAAACCGCGGTTAACTTTATTCATAATGCGCAAGCCTGCAAAAAGTTGTTGGCGCTATTGCGTAAAGAAAAACCGGATATTGTCCATTTCCATAATATCTACCACCAGCTTACGCCGTCGTTGATTAATGTCGCACGGAAGTTTGGTTGTAAAACCGTGTTAACGGCTCATGACTACAAAATTATCTGCCCTTCATACACCATGCTGCGTGATGGCAAGGTTTGCGATGCTTGTTTAACCGGTTCGGTCTTTAACGCGGTTAAATACCGTTGTCAGCAGGGTTCTGCATCAAAAAGCCTGCTGCTTTCGCTAGAGGCGGCCTGGCAGAATATTGCCCAAAATTATCAGGCGCTGGATGTGATTATTTCACCCAGCGAATTTTTACGCAGCCAACTCATTCGTAAACTGCCGCATTCTCGTATCGATGTTATTGTGAACGGGATTGATGACAGCCAGCCGTTAGAGGACATTGAAGACGAAGGTTATTTTCTGTTTATTGGCCGCCTGAGTCGGGAAAAAGGCGTTGCTACTCTGGCCCGCGCACATCAGCAAATGCGGAATAAAATCCCGTTAAAAATAGCGGGTAGCGGACCGCTGTATGACGATCTGATCGCACAATTTCCGAATGCGGAATTCCTGGGTTATAAACAACAGGGCGAAGAGCTTAATACGCTGATTAGAAAGGCTCGTGCGGTGGTGGTTCCTTCCGAATATTATGAGAACTGCTCAATGTCGGTACTGGAGTCTATGGCGTTCGCCAAACCGGTGGTGGGTGGTCGTATTGGCGGTATTCCCGAACAAATCCGCGATAATATCGATGGCATTTTATTCGAGCCGGGTAATGTCCAGGCGCTGGCCGATGTGCTTGATGACCTGGCGGTAAATCCACAAAAAGCCAGAGAAATGGGATTGAACGCGCGTCAGCGTCTTAGCGAAAAATATTCATTGCATACACACACAGCATCTTTATTAGCGCTTTATCAGGAAATAATAAGCGAAAAATAATATGACAACTAAGATTACCGTCTTGGGTACACGTGGTATTCCAAACGTGTCTGGCGGTGTGGAAACACATTGCCAAAATTTATACCCAACTATAAAACAGCACTTTGATGTAGATATTTGTGTTCTGGCACGCTCACCCTATGTCAATTATAAAGAATCACAGTATCGCGGAGTGATGACCCGTGCGTTATTAGCGCCGAAAAAACGGTCATTAGAGGCAATCGTTCATTCTGTTCTCGCTGCATTTGCGACCTGTTTTGATAAGTCCACTGTGGTGCATGTTCACGCTATTGGCCCCGGCCTGGTGGTGCCGCTGTTACGTTTATTGGGTAAAAAAGTGGTTTTTACTCACCATGGACCGGATTATGAACGTCAGAAATGGGGATTTCTGGCTAAAAAAGTGCTGTTGCTGGGTGAAAAGGTTGCAGTGAAATATGCCAATGAAGTGATTGTGATCTCCGAAGTCATTAACGAGATGATCAAAAGAAAATATGGCCGGGATGATGCGCATCTTATTTATAACGGTGTGAGCCTATCTCAGCAATTGACACCTGAAGTGATTAATCAAACGCTGTCGCGTTTTTCCCTTCAGCCGCAAAATTATGTGGTTGCAGTAGGCCGTTTCGTGGAAGAAAAAGGTCTGCACGACCTTATCGCCGCCTATAAGCAATCAGGCATCCAGATGCCGCTGGTTTTGGTTGGCGATGCTGATCACCCGACTGCATATAGCGAACGGTTAAAACAGTTAGCCCATGAAACCCCCAATGTGATCCTGACCGGATTTTTAATGGGGCACGAACTACAAACTGTCTTTTCACAAGCTAAACTATTTGTAATGCCCTCATATCATGAAGGGTTACCTATTGCGTTGCTGGAGGCAATGTCGTTCTCATTGCCTGCCGTGGTCAGTAATATTCCAGCCAATCTGGAGGTGAAATTAGCATCAGACGCGTATTTCAATGTAGGAGACGTGGCAGATTTATCTGAAAAAATCGCACAGCGTTCTAAATCGTTATCTGTTGATTACTCTGAATATTTACAACGGTATAATTGGCAAAAAATCGCGCAACAAACGATGGCCGTTTACACCTCAGTAAATAAATTATCGAGTTAATACATCAATAGGTTAATAGTGAACGAATCTAATAAACGCCCGTTAGTCATTGAACGCTTCTATGAAGCGCTTGATGACAAAACCGACACAGAACTGACATCGGAACAACGACTGGCCGTTGAGCAGGCAGTGTTGTCTGTCACGGCATCGTCAATGCATTGGATCGATGTGCGTAAAAGTTTTCCTTTTTTGAACCGGCGCTATTACTTCGTTTTTTTGTTCGGTCTGGACCACCGTAAGCGTCCACGTAAAGAATCGACGCTATTTCGCATTCTGCTGACGGCGTTGATCCTGTTTCTTGGGTTGTTCTGCACGCTTGCGACGTTATTAACGCTATATATGATTAAGTCTGCCTTGGGTATTGACATTTTCCCACATTTCCACTTAGGGATTTGGGATTGGTGGCTCAGCCTGAAGGATCACTGACCTCCGGTTTCTGCTGATGTGGAAATAAGGAGTCATAAATGAACTTTAAAGTTATTGCGTTAGGAGGTTTGTTATTTTCGGCGTTGGGGATGGCTGGCGAATCTATGACGACCGTCACTCCCAGAGGGCTAAATGGTCCGTTAACCAATCCGGGCAATGGCGTTGCCAGCTTTAATAAAGGTAATAGCACCACATTATCGCTGGCTGATTATCCTGATACCGGCATTGAATATGATCGCTTTTACTGGAGCGAACTGGAGCCGGCAGAAGGGCAATATAACTTTCAGCTTGTGGATACCGTTTTCGATCTGGCTCGCCAGCATCAGCCTGCGATGGCGGTAGGGCTGCGTTTTATGGCTCTGGATGAGCCTGCCAGTGGTTCAAAAATTCCTGATTGGTTGATCCAAAAAGGCATCAAAGGGGAGTGGACGCCGGATAAAAAAACGTTTGTACCGGATTGGACCGACCCGGTGTTTATCAAATACAGCCAGCGTTTGCTTAACGCTTTTGGTAAGCGTTATGACGGTAATTTAAACCTGGCTTATATCGATATTGGCTTGATAGGTTCATGGGGCGAGTGGCACAACAGCAATTTTCCCTCGATTAAGCCGCTACTGGAGCGCTATACCTCAGCCCAACTGGATACATACGTCAGCATGTATGTTACGGCGTTTCCCAACAGCCCAAAAATTATGTTAATTAACGGTGGCGATACGCTGGCAAGTGCAGCGAAACAAGGCGCGGGATGGCGTGCAGATTGCTGGGGAGACTGGCATAACTTTTCAGCAACATGGAGTCACATGCAAGATTATTATCCTCAACAGCTACAGAATGCTGGAGTCCTTTATCCAAATTTTAGTTCTGTGTGGCAACGTGCGCCGGTGAGTCTGGAAATCTGTGGTTATATGTCGGAGTGGCAGAGCGTTCAGCATTATACGCGTGAGCAAGTGCAGGCGACATTTGACTGGGCGCTGGCACAACATGCCAGTACCATTAATTTGAAATCGCGCATCGTACCCGCTGCATATCGGGATATTGTGGATAACGCGTTGACTAAACTTGGCTACCGTTTCCGCCTGGCTTCTTTAACCCATGAGTCTGAATTGGCGAAAGGGCAGAGCCTGACATTAAACAGCCAGTGGTTTAATGACGGTGTAGCACCCATTTATCTGAAATATGATTTGGCTTATCGTGTAGCGAATGATGCTAATAACGTGATGATTATGGGTAAAACGACGGAGAATGTCCGTGCCTGGCTGCCGGGGCAGCATTCGTTCATTTATCAACTGGCAATGCCGGAAGCGCTGCCAGCCGGGCAGTATAATATCGATGTGGCGATGCTGGATGCGAAAGGGGTATCACGAATTAATCTTGCCAACGAAGGCAAACAGGCTGATGGTTGGTATCGGGTTTCCACAGTAACGGTGCGCTGAGCGCGGAATAAAGAATAGATATTCATATGCTGAAAAATATTGGCCATGTATGGCGTGAAGTTAAAGCAGCGGGCAGTGTTAAAGCTAAACTGGTAATATTGTTGTTTCGCCTTGCTACCCTCTACCAGTCATCAAATGCGCTGCTGAAAATTATCAGCATTCCTTTTGTGATTCTGAATAAAGTTATTAATGAGTGGGTGTTCTGTGTGGAAATTCCACACAGAACCCAAATTGGGTTTGGGCTGAAAATATATCACCCTCACTGCATTGTGGTGAATTATGACGTAATCATTGGGGACAACTGTACGTTACGGCAGGGCGTGACCATTGGCAGTGTGATAAACCGTGATGGTCAGGTCACGAAAAGCCCGGTATTGGGTAACCAGGTGGAGCTTGGCGCCAATGCCATTCTGCTTGGCGATATTACGTTAGGTGATAACGTAAAAGTGGGGGCCGGAACGGTGGTCACCAAGAGTCTTGCTGCGAATAAAGTGGTCGTGGGGTATGGGGTCAGGGAGTTGAATTGAGTGCGTGCAGGCGCTGTGTGCGTGTAGTCCCCCCAGAATTTAGTCTTACCGCGTAATAGAGTTCTCTGGTTAAAAAGCATCCTAATGCAGTTAACCGTGAACTTTTACATGTTGAAAATTAAACCTAAACCATACTCAACGAATTGATAATAAATGAAAAACAATCAAGCCAGCATTATGATTGATGTCAGTATCAAAACATGGTTATCATGATGCTATTTTTTGATGCTGAGATTATGGATTGTGGAAAAAGAGCTTGAAGATTATTTAAGGGATGTCTTGAAAGTTTGCAGTTCTCGGGCGATTTTTGTAATAAATCATATCGTTCAATATGGATCAATAAACTCTGAACAAATTAGAAATGCTGGTTTTGTTCATGGAGCTCGCGCCGTTGGTGATGTAAGAGACAACGGAGTTCCACTAATAACTAGAAACATTAAGAGTTCTGACAATAGAACAATAGCCGAATATATATTTGGTCCCGCTTCAGATATTAAAAAACACAAATTCGGCGGTAGAATAAACTTTCCTCACTCTTTAAAAGGTAAACTTATAGAGCGTGATGGCCTATTCTGTTCAATATCTAAACAGCCTCTTCCCGCTTATGAATTACAAATCGATCACAGAGTTCCATATTATATCTCTGGGGATATTGCAGGAGAGCGCAACTCTGAAGATTTCATGCTTCTATCAAAATCTATGCAGAGATCCAAATCCTGGGACTGTGAGCATTGTGAAAATCTGAAAAATTATTTTGATCTAAATATTTGCAAGACTTGTTACTGGGCTACCCCAGAAAATTATACACACGTTGCGATGCGCACCCAGAGAAGTATAAATCTGACCTGGGAAGGTAAAGAAGTTAAAGATTTTGATAGCCTATACAAGGAGAGCGTTAACATTGGCTGCTCTCCTCAGGAATTGATAAAAGCTATAATTCACAAGCGCTATAATGGTTAGGCGAACATTTTAAGCTGAACGTTTCCCCTGGTAAATTCACCCCGTTCAACCAGAGCGGGAGATAGATATAGAGACTCAATAGTCACATCATCTCTTCCCAGAAGGGTGGCCTGACTCGATCTGCCAGCATGAATGCCTGTTTTTGTCAGGCCTAACTCTGCTGGCAGTTCATTACCATAGGTCCTATCTCCACAAGTCCCATCAAATGATAGTAGATAAGGAATACCGCGCTGATTAAGGTCACTAAGCCCTTCGATTAAACGCTCCAAATCTAATAAATATGCATACCTAGGATCTTTTTTATTGCTTGTTCCTTGCCAAGGTGGATCCATATAAACAACATCTTCAGGAGTTACATCTTTGAGTATTTCCATGAAGTCACCTGAGCGAAATTCAACTTTTCCAGATAATAACCTCGATACTCTATCAGCTTCCCTTTTCACACGATCAGGCTTCGTTCCTAGTCTCCGATTATCTGGAGATTGATTAAACTCGCCTTGAACATTGAATCTAATAGCATTTTTTACACAACGTGCGACTAAATAAAGAAACTTAACTGGATCGTTATCAATATTGAACTGATTTCTGGTTTTAGAAAAAAAATCTTTTGGATCATAAAGTTGGGCATTCCAAAGTCTATGGTACTCATCCGCAACCTTATCGGGAGAATCAATGATAGCCTTCCACAGGTCAATTAGTGGTTTATATTTATCACCTATAACATAACCCCTTGCTATTTCCTGACTCGCAGCAGATAAGGTGATTGCAGCCGAACCAGAAAAAGGTTCAAAAAGTCTTCCTTCAACCTTAAATTCAATATTACTTAATATTTCATTTGCTATTTTTCTTTTACTTCCTTGGTAAGGAATTATATGAGGAACACTCATTTTAAATGGCCTCTTTATTTACTGAGTAATACTGTGTTCCACCACGTTTATTTACTATGAATATTGGTGTTTGACCATTTTCTTTTCTTCTTTTTTCACGCCTATAAATTATCGAATAAAGCGATTTCTCCGGAGTTTTTCCAGCCAGACTAGTATTATCGATAGCATTTATTGCATTAACTATCTCTCTCAGATTTAGAGGCTGCACAGCAGACTCTAACACTTGGAGCATAAGTTGTTCATTACGACTCACATTTCTGTCCCAAGGCATATATCAAGCACTTTTTATGGCTATTAATAATAAGATCATAGCATGCAATGGCATGCTAGGTCTACAGCTTACATAGTGGCTCTGACAACTAAATAGCTGCGCCAAATAGTAGATCACTTGGAGGTAACTCAGTCCGAATTGTGCGTTGCTGGTACAACTTGTGAAACACTTACCCTGTGATTTCGGTTACCAGTGTCAGCAATGTCAACAACACCGCTTAATGACCGCTTTGGGTGCGGACGATTTCCTGGACTGGTTGATTAGATTAACCCCAGTCTTTTCCGGTACGTTTCAGGGCTCACTGCGCCCAGCGACAGCTTGATCCGATGACTATTGTACCAGCGGATGTAGCCATCCACCTGCTTCATAAAGTCATCCAGCGTTACACCTGACCAGTTGCGACCATAATACATCTCGTTTTTCAGCCGTCCGAAGAACCCTTCGCACGCCGCATTATCCGGAGAGCAACCTTTGCGCGACATAGAGCGCACCAGGCCCGAGGATGATATTCTCTGTAACCACCCCGGCCACCGGTAATGTCCGCCGCGATCGCTGTGTATGATCGGACGTTCGGGCGGTTTTAGCGTGCCGATCGCTCTTTCCAGTATGCTGTTGGCAAGCATCGCGTCTGGCCGGGTGCCCAACGACCAGCTCACCACCTTACCGTCGAAGCAGTCCACGACTGGTGACAGCCACACTTTGCCTGCGGGCAGATGGAACTCCGTGATATCCGTCAGCCACTTCTGATTGGGCAACCCGGCGGTGAAGTCCCTCGCAAGAAGATTATCAGGGGCCACCCCGATTTCTCCGCAGTACGAGCTGTAACGCCGTCGACGGGCTGTACTGACAACAAGCTTTTCTTCTGACATCAGCCTGCGCACGACTTTTTCAGAGAGCCGGACGCCTTCATGACGGAGCATTGCGTGCAGGCGGCGGTAGCCGTAACAGCGGTAGTTGGCGTGGAAGATCTCCGACAGGCTGACGCGCACACCGGCGTGTTTATCACCGGCACGCAGTGCTGCACGGTGATAAAAATAGCTGCTGCGGGCGAGCCTCAGGGTGCTCAGCAGCACTGGCAGTGGATGTGTATCTCTGAGGGCATCAGCGACCTTCGTCTTTTCCCTGTTTGTCAGGGTGCTGACGCTGATGCCCGGGTCTTTTTTTATTATTTCCTCCGCCTTCTTCAGGATATCCAGTTCCAGCTGCTGGCGCTTTACCGCCTGAGTGAGCCGGGCAAGCTCTTCCCGTAGCGCATCACGTTCCTGGATAAGGGAGGGGTCGTCATTTTTTCGCATGAACTGGTAAGTCTCATCGCCGATGGCCTCGTCTTTCCATTTATACAACACCTGCCGGCTGACGCCCACGTCCTGTGCGATTTTTTGGGCGGGGATGGTCCGGGTACACAGATCCCTGACGGCCTGCAGCTTAACCTCCGGCTTAAAGGGCGCGCTGGCGTTTTGCACACTGGTGTGGATGCGTCGCCAGCCGGGATGGAGTTCATCTATCCAGCGAATAAGAAGCGCACCGCAGGGGTATCCCAGCGTCCTTCGGGTATGGGCAAGGCAGCAGCCGTGCGTAAGGTAATGGTCGACGGCGGCCTGTTTCTGCGCATCAGAGTAGCGCTCTTTGCGGGGCAGGCAACTGATATCGCCACTGCTGGCTTCCCATGCCTGTACCCATCGCCGGAGGTTGCGTTCTGTGGGGTAGCCCAGTTCACGAATAACAGAGGTGATCTTTCTGCCGAATTTAAAATAGAGCTCAATAGCGCGAAGGCGCTCAGCTTTGGAATACATAAATTATCTCCTGAGAGTCCAGGAAATCGTCCGCACCCCCAAAGCGGTCATTAAGCGGTGTTGTTGACACCAGCGCTCCCGCTGGAGCACTGAGCTGCTGACAATAAAAATCAATGAGATAACAGGATGCCAGTTCCATGCCGGTATAATCCGTCGCTGGTTGCCTGCGGCGGGGCTGGTATGGTGACGGGCCGTACCGACACTGTATATCTGTGACCCGCACCAGGCAGAAAAAATGGCGGCTATCCATAAAGTTTATTACGCTTTGTTATTAAATCCTCAGAAAGACAAATTATTTATCTTCCCGCTATCGGTCAAAAATTTTAATGCTGTATAACCTACTATTATCTTAGTGACTAATTTAATAAAGAGGTGTTAATGAGTATTGAAATTAAAATAATCAACCAACCGGCTGACGATAAGCAGGTTATGGAGTTAATACAAATTTTAAATGATTCTCTTTCGAATATCAGCGGTAGTGATGGTTCAAAACGCGCAGCGTTGTCCAATTTTTCCGAGGAGGGCGCTTTATTTTTGTTGGTTTTGAATAAGGGTAAGGCTGTAGCTTGTGGTGGGTTTCGGCCATTAATGGCACATGTGTGTGAAATTAAAAGAATGTTTTCATTAGAAAAAAATAAGGGATTTGGTCGAATGGTCCTTCAGGCTCTGGAAACGGCTGCATTTGATTATGGTTACCTTTCTGTCTGCCTTGAGACTCGGAAGGTAAATGAGGCTGCGGTGCGGTTTTATTTGGCAAATGGTTATCATGTTATTGATAATTATGGTGTTTACAAGGGGCGGGAAGAAGCGATTTGTTTTGAAAAGAAACTATTAGGCTAAATGGCTTCTCAAATTAGTCGATCACGTAAATGGAACTGCGGATTTGGGTTGAACGATCTGATCAATCGCCAAAAATCATACATCACCAACCGAACTCAGCGATGCCGATCATAGCGGCTATCTCTGGTGAAGAGCGACAACTAATGCGTAAAGCAGCCCAGCAACGCGTGATAAACATCATGCCAGACGGCTTATTGCCGTACTGATGCTGCATGAGGAATGACCGTCACCGAGGTCGCCAACATGCTATACGCTACCCGTTCTTCCGTTGGAAGAGGGATAAATTAGTTTACTTTACAGGGCATTGAAGGGCTAAAAGCCTCAGATCAGCACGTGCTCCACTGTGGCTGTCCGCCGATATTATTCAGGCGTTGCCGCTGCTGATCGTCAACAGGCTTTTTGATATAACGCGTCACCGCGCCACCTTGCATTGGTATCTGAAACAGGCAGATACATGTGGTCATTACTGGTCAGATAAACCAATTTATGAATGCCGATTTGTCGTTACCCGGTAATAAGTATGGGCTGGTTAAAGTGGAGCGGTAATATGATGCGTTAATTAATGTATAAGAAAGTCATATCAATTAAAATATGGCTGCTTTCAGATGTGAATTAAATCATTTTCCAGATTTTATTTCTTTATATTGCAATCTTGCGTAATTAAATTTTGTACTTTTTTATTTTTTTGGTTTTTTATTTTATATTGATGTTTTTGTTTATTTAAAATAATATTCTTTATTAAAATAATTTTGTGGTTTTTTGTTCTTTAAAATAGTGCCTTTGATAGTTGTTAACTGTATAATTAATGTCTTTTGTTTGTTTTTTATTTTAATGTTTCATTTTTTTGTGGTTGCGTTGGCAGTTATTTGCATTTGGGTTTATATTCGAATTTAATTAATTTAAATGACTTTGTTGTCGTGTTTTTTGAAAAAATAATGTTGGAGGTTATTATAGTTTTTATTCTTTCTTTTTAATTTTTTATTTGCCGGGAATATAACTTTTTTATCGGAAATAAGGCTCTTTCTTTGAGGATTGTTTCTTAATGACTGTTATATCTTGGTGGATAGAATGAATATTGCGATTGTTGCAATGCAGGGAGTTTTTCCCGATGCAGAAGATGTAGATGCTTTATGGCAGAATATCCGTAGCGGAAAAGTCTCCATACCTGAATTTCCTCCGACTATTCAGGAAAGACCTGGGCAGAACTGGATACATCGCCGACCACTATTAACTCATCCGGAATGGTTCGACGCTGCTTTTTTTGGTTATACCCCGATTGAAGCTGAAGCGCTGGATCCTCAGCTTCGCTTGCTGATGGAGCAAGCCTGGCTGGCGCTGGAGCAGGCGAATGCCTGTCAGGAACACCAGCGTTTACGCACCGGTATCTTCGCTGGCGTGCGCCACTCCCGTTATTTTGAAGAACATTTGCAGCACAACCCCCGCCATTTAGCCGCGCTGGGGGCTGATTACTTGCAAATGATGAACCGCAAAGACAGTGCAGCAACGCTGATTGCTTACCGTTTAGGACTGGGTGGGCCGGCCATTAGCGTCAATACCGCCTGTTCAACGTCGCTGCTTGCCGTTCATTTAGCCTGTAACAGCCTGCTCACCTGGGAGTGCGATGTCGCGCTTGCCGGAGGGGCGGCGATCCCGGCGTTTCAACCCGAATCCCAGTTGGCGATCCCCGGCGGTTTTTTATCACCGGATGGCCTGTGCCGCCCCTTCTCAATGGATGCTAATGGCACGATTGATGGTGCTGGCGTTGCACTGGTGGCGCTGAAACGGCTGGATGATGCATTACGTGATGGTAATGCTATCCATGGCGTGATCCTCGGCAGTGCGGTCAACAGCGATGGCAATGACAAAGTGGGATACTCTGCCCCCAGCGTCAGCGGACAGGCGCGTGTGATTACGGAAGCGCTGGCGGTGGCAGAAGCGGATGTGGAAGATATCGGCTATGTGGAAACTCATGGCACTGGTACGCAACTGGGCGACTCCATTGAGATTTCCGCCCTTACGCAGGCGTGGAATCCCTACACTGACCGCAGCGGTTTTTGCGCATTGGGTTCCATCAAGGCAAATATCGGCCATCTGGGGGCGGCAGCTGGCGTGACAGGGTTGATTAAGGCGTGTTGCGCAGTGCGGGAGGGGGTGATTCCACCACTGGCGCATTGCGAAACGCCTCACCCCGCGCTGAAATTAACCCAGTCGCCGTTCCGTATCCCACAGCAGGCGGAACCCTGGCAACCCGGCAAAAAACCACGGCAAGCCGCAGTCAGTAGTTTCGGTATCGGTGGCACAAATGTACATCTGATCCTGCAACAACCCCCTGAGGTCACTGCATCGCCATTACCGGCGAGCCACGCATCACTGCTGGTGCTGTCGGCGAAAAGTCCCGCCGCGCTGGAGAACCAGTGCCACCAGCTTGCTGCGGCGCTGGCATCGCGCAGCGATGCGGAGTTGCCCGGTTTCGCCACCACGCTGGCATCGACCCGTAGTCATTTTGCTTGTCGCGCTGCGATTGTCGCTGAAAATATCGCGCAGGCGGTGAAATCGTTGCAGACGGTGCGGCCGGTAACCGCAGCGGTCGCTGGCGCTGGTGATGTGGCATTTTTGTTCCCTGGGCAGGGTTCGCAACATACGCAAATGACGCTGCCGCTGTACCGGCAATGCGCCGACTTCCGCAACTGGCTTGATGAGGCGGGGCAGAGTATGCGCCGCCACGGCGGCGGCGAACTGCTGCCACTGCTGATGTCAGAAAGCGAAACGTTGATGTTGACGGAATATGCCCAGCCGACGCTGTTCGCTACCAGTTGGGCGCTGGCGCAGTGGTGGCGTCAGCAGGGGATTGAGCCAACGGTGTTATTGGGCCACAGCATTGGCGAATGGGTGGCCGCCTGTCTGGCGGGAATATTTTCACTGGATGACGCCATGCGCCTGGTTTGTCTGCGTGGCCGTTTGATGCAGGCGGCAAGGCCCGGACGCATGTTGTCCGTGGCATTAGACGCGCCAGCGTTGCAAAAGCAACTGCCGCCGGAGCTGGAGATTGCCGTTATCAACCAGCATAACGCTTGTGTGGTGGGCGGCGATGCGGTGCTGCTTGAACAGCTTAGCCGGCAACTGGAAACACAGGGCATCGCCTACCGCCTCCTGCATACCTCCCACGCCTTTCATACTGCGGCAATGCTACCGGCAGCGACCGAGTTAGCCCAGGCAGTGGCTGCCACGCCACGTCATTTCCCTTCAATCCCGATTGTGTCCAATGTGACCGGCCAGTTGCTGAGCGAAGAGCAGGCGCTTTCAGCACAATATTGGGCGGAACATCTTCGTCGTCCAGTGCAATTCGCTGCCGGGTTGGAATGTGCCGCCGCTCAGGGTGTGGATATTTTTCTGGAGTGTGGCCCCGGTACGGTATTGGCATCGCTGGCGCGCGGCGTTTTACCTGCTGCGACGGTTATCAGCAGCCAGCCTCATGCCTCGCGGGCAGAGCAGTCAGTCTCCGCGCTGTTGCAGGCCGCTGGCGAGTTGTGGGCGCATGGCCAGGCTATCGATCTGAGCGGATTGATGACTGCGCCGTTAGATCTGCAACGTTTTCGTCTGCCAGGCTACGCCTTTGAGCGCAGCTATCACTGGGCAGAACCTCATCCTGTGGCTGACACCGCGCATCTGAGCCAGCTTCTGGCGACCGGCGGCGTCACTCTGAGCCTCGACGGCAAAGAGTATTGCAGTCAGCAAGAGATCCAATCCCTTTTCAGCCAGCTGATTGCCCCGCAGGTTGAATCCCGTAAATTTTCCTCAGCGGAGAACCTCACGATGAAACAATCTGATGCAAGCAGTACGGAACCACAGAATGACGTTCAGCAACAGATCACCGCTATCTGGCAGGACGTGCTGGCTTTACCGGCTATCAGCCCGGATGAAAACTTTTTTGACCTGGGAGGTAACTCACTCTGGGCTTTGCAGATTGTCAGCAAAGTTAACGCTCACTTTGGCTGTGAAATTCATCTGTCTGAGTTACTTCACGCCGCCACCATCAGCGATCTCACGGCTCTGGTCGAACAGCGTCTGCTGAATAGCGTAGATAGCGCAGAGCTGAGTGTGTTGCTGGAAGCGTTGGGTGAGTTCTCCGAAGAGGAGCTGTACGCGCTGTTGCAGGAAGAGCAGGGACAGGCGTCATGAATGACTTTCTCAAAGAAAAACTGGCGGGATTAACCCCGCAACAGCGAGAGCAACTGCGCCAGCGCAGTGCTAAACGAGCGCAGCAGCCACTGCCAGAGGCAGCAGGCGAGCTTGATTTTAGCCTGTTTTTTTTCTCGGCTAACGATGAAGAGGGGGCGGTTAATAAATACGACATGCTGTTTCGCTGTGCTGAATTTGGCGATAAGCACGGTATCAACGCTATCTGGTTGCCTGAACGCCATTTCACCCCTTTTGGCGGCTTGTACCCGAATCCTTCGGTTCTGGCCGCAGCGCTGGCGGTACGCACTGAAAACCTGGAACTCCGCGCCGGCAGCGTCGTGGTGCCGCTGCATAATCCGGTGCGGATTGTCGAGGAGTGGTCGGTAGTCGATAACCTCTCCGGCGGTCGCGTGGCGCTGGCGCTGGCCAGCGGATGGCATAAAGGGGACTTTGCTTTACTGCCCGAAGCCTGGCATGACCGGCGTGAACGTGTCGCCAGCGGTATGCAACAGATGCAACGCCTGTGGCGCGGCGAGGCGGTCGCCATTCCGGGCGTGGACGGGGAGAGCGTCGAGGTGCGCACATGGCCGCGACCGATTCAGCCAACGTTGCGCTACTGGCTGACCTGTAGTTCACCTGAAGGGTGGCGCCGTGCCGGAGAGCAAGGGTGCAATGTGCTGTGCATGTTGGGACATTCTCTCAGTCTGCTGGAAGAGAATATTCATAACTATCGTCAGACGCGTGAGCGGGCGGGATTCGATCCGCAGAGCGGGGTGATTAGCATCATGCTGCATACCTATCTGGATAATGATATTCAGCGGGCAAAGGAGCTGGTTCGCGCACCCATGCTGCGCTATCTCGAAGGCTATATCCGGCAATACGACAACCTGGTGGAGGCGGATATTCGCCAGAATGTGAATGCCAACAAAGCGCAGTTTCTCGACTTTGCTTTCGAACGCTATTTTGAACAGGCCGCGTTGTTTGGCCCGGTCGAAAAATGCCGCCGTTTGACCCATACCCTGAGCGCCATGGGGGTGAATGAAATCGCCTGTCTGATTGATTTTGGTATCCCCCTCGACGCCACGTTGACCAGTCTGGCGCTGTTGCGCGAATTAGCGCCCACCCACTTTCGTGAGCAAAAGGTAAACTGATATGTCCAGTGTCTCTTCGTCCCTGCCGACCCTGACTCCTGAGTTAAAAAATAAACTGCTGGCCCAGTTGTCACAGCGCGCCAAAACCAGCAATGACGCGCAAGAGGCACTGGAAACGAGGCTTGCGCCATGGCTGATTCTTGATCAGCGGCCATTGCTGACGCTTTTTGCCGCAGGTGAAGAGGCGCCGGTGGATGCGGTGTCCATTACCTGCCTGAATGATCGTGTGGTAGGGAAAGGTTTCAATTTGCGCGATATCACCCACGGTATTTGTGGCGACTTGCCGTTGCTCAGCAATATTCGCCAGTTGCCTGAAGGGCGTATTGCCACGCTGACGCTGCCGCGTACTTACGGGCAAATCTATTCGCAAAGCGGCGATATCGTCCGGCTGGTTGAACAGAGTCTTCATATTGCGCATTCACTAGGCGCCCGTGCTGTTTCACTGACCGGGCTGATTCCATCGGCGACGCGCTATGGTCAGGCAATTCGCCATCAGGCGAACCAGCCGTTGATTACCACCGGACATGCCACCACCACCTCGGCGGTGGTGCTGTCTTTGCAGAAACTGTTACAGTCGGCAGGGCGTGATTTGGCTGATGAAGATCTGAGCTTTATTGGCCTGGGATCGGTGGGTACCGCTGCGTTGTCTCTGATGTTGACGGTTCTGCCGCATCCTCGCAGCCTGACATTGTGCGATCTCTACACGCGGCGTGATGCGCTGGAAACATTAATGCGTTATTTGCGCGAAGAGCTGCATTATCAGGGCGAACTGCGCTTTGCACCTTCGCAGCGCACTTGTCCGGAAGAGATCTATCAGGCGACGACATTAGTTGGTGCGACGAATGTGCCGAACGTGGTGGATGTGGCACGCCTGCGTCCAGGCTCGCTGATTGTCGATGACTCGGACCCTCACTGCTTTGATGTCGCACAGGCGATTGAGCGCCTTGAAACTCAGAGCGATATCCTGTTTACCGAAGGTGGCGCATTGCGCGCGCCTGGTGAGATTCAACATCGTATCTACGTGCCAAAAGCGCTGGAATGGGCACTGCAATACCCGGCGGATGACGATAACGCGCATCATATTACCGGTTGTATTCTCTCCAGCCTGTTTTCCGGCAAATTTGATTATCCCGCGACGCTGGGCATGGTGGAGCCGCAGCACGCGGTCACGCACTACCAGGCATTGGTCGAACGTGGCTACCAGGCGGCCAATTTGCATTGTGGTTTCTGGCGTGTTCCTGCATCCGCCATCGCTGCATTCCGTCGTCATTTTGGTGCAGAGGAGGCATGAGTATGTCGTCCCCGGTCGAAAATTTCCCCTGCTTTCATCATGTTATTCAGTATTGGGCGCAGAAGCGCCCGGATACGGTCGCTTTTTACTATTTGCCTGATGGTGAAAAGGTCGCCACGTCACTCAGTTATGCTGAACTGGACAGACAGGCGCGCCTGACCGCACTGATGCTGCAGCAACAGGGCCTGAGTAAGCAGCCGGTACTGCTGCAATTTCGCCCCGGAATCGATTTTATCGTGGCGTTTTTCGGCTGTTTATATGCCGGTGTGATAGCGGTTTCCGCCTATCCACCGGGCAACAATCGCTCGAAGAGTGATCGCCTGCAAAAACTTATCGCCAGTAGCCAGGCGACCACCATCCTCACCAACCATGAAACGCTGGATGATGTGCGGCGTGAGAGTGAAGCTGACGCGTTTGCACTACGCTGTATCGAAGACGCGCAGCGTGGCGATGTTGACGCATGGTGGGCGCCAGCGTTGACCGGAGAAGACATTGCTTTCTTACAATACTCTTCCGGCTCTACCGGTGACCCAAAAGGTGTGATTGTCACCCATGCCAATCTGATGAGTAATCAGTGTGCTATCCGACAGGGGATGGGCAATGGCGACCATACGGTATTCGCCAGCTGGTTACCGTTGTTTCATGATATGGGACTCATCGGCAACGTGATGCAGCCGCTCTATCTGGGCGTCAGCTGTTGGCTGATGCCGCCGATGGCGTTTTTGCAAAAGCCTGTCCGCTGGTTGCGCCTGATTTCTGACGCGGGAGTGACCTGTAGCGGCGGACCCGATTTTGCCTACGCCCTTTGTGTCAATAACATCAGCGAGGAGGAGCGCGCAGGCCTCGATCTTTCCCGCTGGGACGTTGCCTATAATGGCGCGGAGCCGATTCGCAGTGAAACCGTGGCGCGCTTTCAGGCTGCCTATGCGCACTACGGCTTGCGACACGGCGCGCTGTATCCCTGCTATGGGCTGGCGGAAGCGACGCTGTTTGTATCGGGCAATGTAGCGGGGCAACCGGCGACGACCCTGCATGTTGACAGCGAACGGCTCAGCGCCGGGGTAGCGCAACTGACGACAACCACTGATGGCACCACGCTGGTAAGCAGCGGCCAGCTGTGGGGCGGAACTCAGCTGATTATCGCCGATCCGGAACGGCGGACGCGTTGTGCCGATGGCAGGGTGGGGGAGATTTGGCTGCGCGGTGACAGCATCAGCCGCGGATACTGGAATGCGTCAGAGGCGAATGCCACCTTGCTGGCCGCACTGGCAGATGATGCTGAGACGAGCTATCTGCGTACTGGCGATCTGGGCTTTTTGCGTGATGGTCAGCTGTATGTCACCGGGCGTCTGAAAGACGTGTTGATTGTTCGTGGCCGTAACCACTATCCGCAGGATATTGAATACACCGTGCAGAGCAGTGACAGCCAGTTTGTCACGGGGGGCGGCGTGGCGTTTATGAGTGGTGACGAACTGGTCGTGGTACAGGAAGTGCGACGCAGCGCGGTGCGCCGGTTTGATGCCGTACAAGCGCTGGAGCAGGCGCGTAGCGCCGTTGCCGGACGCCATGGTTTGACGCTGGCGCATCTGGTGGCGGTGAAACCGGGAAGCGTGGCCAAAACCTCCAGCGGCAAACTGCGTCGTCGCTATATGTGCAGCCAGTGGCAGGCGGGAAATCTTGCTCCGCTTGGCTTGCCATGCCGTAGTGAAGCCTCTGACGCCAGATCTTCTTCCGCGCTTTTCACTCTGCTTGCGGCTAAAGGGTTAAGCCCTCAGCCCCGGCATACCTTAAGTATGCTGGGTGTTGATTCACTGCTCCGGCTTGAATTGCACACCTTGTTGCAGCAGCGGTTAGCCCGCACTATTCCGCTCGACTGGTTGCTGGCCGATTTGACGCTGGAAAAACTGGAGCAGCAGCTTGCGGCCTTACCTGCGATGGAGACTGTGCCGGAGGAGGAACCTCCAGTGGAAAATGCAGCGGTGACGCCCTGGCAACAAGCGATCTGGCTACATCAACAGACGCAGCCCGACGCGTCATGCTACAACCTGGCGACCTTCCTGACGCTGTCACCGCACCACTCGCCAGAGCAGGTGCAGCAGACGTTAGATCTGCTCAGCGCGGCGCACCCGCAACTGGCGGCGACGCTGACGGATTCCGGCTGGCTTAGCGGGGCGGGAGTGAAGCTGGAATGCGTGGACGCTAGCGACTGGACGTCCGCACAGCGGTCAGCATGGTTGCTGGATTTCCGTGCGCGTCCCTTTGATTTGACTGTCAGCCCAGCGTGGCGTTGCGCCCTGCTAACCGGGCAGGGACAAGGCGTGCAACTGGCATTAGCGGTTCACCATATGATTATTGATCATATGGCCGCGCAGACATTGTTGCACGATTTGCGCCAACTGCTCGCTGGGGAACAGTGTTTACCGGCAGCCAGCCGTTTGCCGTTGATGCTCGGAAGCCTGCACAGCAGCGCTCGTCCCGATCTGCAGGCCGATGCTGGCTGGCTGGATGCGCTGTGCGCCATGCCGGAACGACCAGATTTTAATCTGGCGAAACCGGTACAACCGGCGGCGCTGGCCAGTGTGCGTCACACGCTGGCCGCCGCTGAAACGCAGGCATTAAAGCAATATGCACAGCAGGCCGGGACTACGCTGCATGTGCTGTTAGCCGCCGCCTTTGCTGCTCTGCTGGCGCGATATAGCGGTGAAACGCGACTGGCGCTTGGCATACCGGTTTCCGTGCGCGCGCCTCAGCAAGCCCGCTGGCTGGGTAATGCAGTTAATATTTTGCCACTGGCGTTGCACGTTGATGATGACACCACGCTGAAAACGCTGCTTGAGCAAGTCAGCTCGCACACTCATCTGCTGCTTCGTCATCGCTTTCTGCCCTATATTTCGTTGCTGGAACAGGTGCGGCGGCGGCAGCCTCAGCGCGATAATCTCTACCATGCCGTGTTCGCCTGTCAGAGTGAACAGCCTGATTGTCCGCCGTTTATTCCCGCAGCGGCGGCGCAAAGCCAGTTTTCACTGCTGGCATTCCCGTCGCCACAACAGATAGTGCTGGAGCTGGAGTTTGATCCGCTGCAGTGCGACAGCCACAGCGCGCAACGCTTACTGGCACATTTACAGCAATGGCTGCATGAAGCGCTGCTGCGGCCAGATATCGCCATCGGCCAGATTTGTTACCTGTCATTGGCTGAACAGGCTGAAATGGGCCTGTTGACCCGCCCGGTCACACCCCAACTGAGCCACCAGGATGTGATTAGCCGTTTCCGTCGCCAGGCGGCGTTATCCCCTGATGCTACCGCAGTCGAGGACGCCAGTGGAGCCTGCAGCTACGCTCAACTGCTGGCGCTGGCGCAAGGTTATACCGCGTTGTTGCAGCATCAGCATGTCAGGCCGGGGGAACGCATTGGCCTGGCGATGACGCGCGACCGTCATCTGCCAGCAGCGATGCTGGCGATTCATGCTGCTGGTGCCTGTTACGTGCCGATGGATCTCAGCTATCCGCCAGACAGGCTGGCCATGATGATGGAGGACAGCCAGTGCCGGATTGTTATGGCGCGCGATCCGGCGTTATTCCCCGAACATCATGTTATTACGCCAGTCGATCTGCGGCCGGAGGTTTCGCGTCCGCTGGTGGCGGCCAGTCTTGATGCTATTGCCTACGTGCTTTACACCTCAGGCTCCACCGGCAGACCGAAAGGCGTGCAGGTGACGCAGGGCAATATTTCGGCGTTGCTGGACTGGGCGCAGACCTGTCTGAGCGACAGGGAACGTGCGCGGATTCTGGCATCGACATCCATCTGCTTCGATTTGTCCGTGTTTGAATGCTTTGTTCCGCTGTGTCTCGGAACGTGCTGCGTGATCGTCGAACGTATTCTCGATCTGGCGGAGCGTTCGCTTGATGTTTCTCTGGTCAATACCGTGCCCTCCGCCGTGGAGGCGCTGTTGCAGGCCGGAGCCTTCCCGTTGCAGGCTCAGGTGGCGCTGGTGGCTGGCGAGCCTTTCCGCCAGACGCTGGTTGACCGGCTGCTGAGTCAGGCACCACTGCTGCGATTACTGGATCTGTATGGTCCGACCGAAGATACCGTCTATTCCACCTGCGCTCGCCGCTATGCCGGTGGTGATGAAACCATTGGCACGCCATTGCCTGGCACCAGGGCATACGTGCTGGATAGCGTCCAGCAGCCAGTGGCGCAAAACATGCCGGGAGAGTTGTGGCTGGCCGGGGAGAAATTGTCGCAAGGCTATTTGCAACGCCCCGAACTTAACGCGGCGGCCTTTACCGTACCTGCCGCGCTCCGCCATCTGGAAACCCGCGCCTATCGCACAGGGGATCGGGTGCGTCGTCTGGCGGATGGGCGATTAGTCTACCTGGGCCGTCTGGATCACCAGATAAAACTGAACGGTTATCGCATTGAAACCGGTGAGGTTGAGCGTTGCCTGTTGCGCGCGCCGGGTATCCAGCAGGCTGTGGTTAGTGTGGTGGAGAACGCCACCGGGCAGAAACAGCTTGCCGCCTGGTATGTTCCGGCGGGAGAGGAGCCCGGTTCCGGCGAGCTACGCCGCCAACTGGCGAAAACACTGCCTGAGTGGATGTTGCCCAGCGCCTGGCTGGCATTGCCGACATTGCCGCAAACCCCAAATGGAAAAATTGATCGCCGCGCATTGCCGTTGCCTGCCTTCGGCGAGAAACAGTCGCAACCTCTGCAACGTGAGGACGAACAGCAACTGGCGGATATATGGCAGCAGGTTTTGGGGCAGCGTCCACAGAATCGCGAGGCGCACTTTATCAGCTTGGGCGGAAATTCCCTGCTCGTAGTGCAGTTGCGTCAACAACTCAGCCGCTATCTGAATGTCGAGGTTCCGATTGCCTTGTTGCTTAATCATCGGGCTTTCGGCGAACAGGCTGATGCGCTGGCTGGCTGGTTGCAACAGGCTCAATCCTGCGACGACATTGAGGAAATTTCGTTATGAGTCAGACAGTAGATCTCTATGAGCGGTTAACGGCGCTGGGGATAACCCTGCGGCATGATAATGGACAACTGCGTGTTCGGGCAGCGAAAGGGGCGCTGGATGAAGCATTGAAAGCGCAATTGCAGTTGCACAAGTCCGGATTGCTGCAACTACTGACCGGGGAAGGAGAAAACATACCGGCCAGCGAAGGCCAGACCAGACTCTGGCTGTGGCAGCAGCAACATGGCGGTGATGCTTATCATCTGGCGCTGGGACTACGGCTTGAGGGGGGGCTGGATGCTTCGTTGTTTTGCCAGGCACTGAATGACGAAATCGCTCAGCATCCGGCCTTACGTATGCGGCTGGTGGAAACAGATCAAGGGTTGTGCCAGCGCTGCGGTAACGGACTACCGGCGATCGTTGCGCAACAGGCTCCGTCCGGCACGCCGCAACAGTGGCTGCAACAACTGGCCGCCCCCGCGTTTGATCTGGCCAACGACGTGCTGCTGCGTGCGCAATTGCTGCGCGAGGCAGAGGATCGCCATGTGTTACTGCTGGTTTTCCATCACAGTGTAATTGATGGCTGGAGTCTGGGGATGTTGCTGAATAACGTCGCCCAGCGTTATCAGGGCCATTTACCTCCAGCGGAAAACCTGCCGGTTTATCGCCCGGCGGCGGATACCCGACAAGCGGATGACTGGTGGGAAGCGCTGTTGCAGGATGCTGAGGAACCGATCTCGTTTCCTCCGGCGGTCGGCCAGCCACAGGCCGGTCATTCCGTCTTGCCGGTTGACGGTAAGCTGTGGTCCCGCCTGACGGCATTGGCAGAACGCAGTGGCGTCAGTCTGCACCACTGGATGAATGCCGCATTCCAACTGCTGTTGGCCAGGTATTACGGAAAAAACAATACCGTGGTGCTGACCCCCTATGCCAACCGTAATGCCATTGCGGACGCCCGACGTGTCGGCTTTCTGGTGAACACCTTGTATAGCAGAGCGAACATGCAGCCGACGCAAACACTGCGCGAACTGGTGCTGACATTGGCCCGGCAGACGCAGGAAAGTCTTCCCCACAGCCATGCTTCTTATCACCATCTGCGTACACGCCATCCACAGGCCGCCAGCAATATTATGTTTAGCCTGGAAAGCGATGCGGCGGATCAACTGGCGCTGTCCGGCATTCATGTCAGCCTGGTGCGATATTTTCCCCAACAGGCCAAATTTGATCTGATGCTGACCGTCGTGCCTGGCGCACAGCCGCAGTGTTTGTTTGAGTTTCGCCATGGCGCGCTGACGGCGCAGGATGTCGCAATAATGGCTGAGGCCTATCTCTGCCTGCTGCAGCAAATCGCCGACGATCCCGATGCGGCGTTGCAGACGTTCCGCCTGCAGGCCACTGCGGCAGTCGCGCAGATACCTGCATCCCCCGCAGGGCCGCTGGAGCAGATTGCGCGTCAGGTAAGGCAAACGCCGCAGGCTACTGCTGTCGCTCAGGGGCGTGAGTCATGGTCTTATGCGCAACTATGGGCAAAGGTTGGTCGGGTCGCACAATGGCTGCATCAGCAGGGGGTGCAACCGGGATCGTCGGTGGGGATTGGTTTACCCGCCGGTCCCGCCGCATTGGCGGCGACGCTGGGCGTTTTCGCCGCCGGAAGTGCTTATGTGCCGCTGGACAGACGGCAACCCGTGGCGCGTTTACAGGCAATGATTGCTGATGCGGGTCTGGCGTTGGTGATTGATGAAGAGACATTACCGGAGGGCGAAATCAGTGGCGAATGGTCCCCCTGGGTAACTCAACCGACAGATCGCGCCTGGCTGATATTTACTTCCGGCTCCACCGGGACGCCCAAAGCGGCGATTGTGCATCATGCCGGTGTTGCACGCCTGCTGGCATGGTACCAGCAGGCCGTTGGCAACGAAGAAATGCGTGCGTTGGTGATCAGTAACATCGCATTTGATTTAACCCAGAAAAACCTCTTTGCGCCGTTAATGTGTGGCGGGCAGGTGCTGTTTCCCTGCATGGAGCAGTTTGATCCAAAGGCGGTGCTGGCGGCGATCATTCAGCATCAGGTCACGGTGATTAACTGTACGCCAACCGCATTTATCTCCCTGTTGCAGGAGGCCAAAGAGCAGGGATATGTTGCACTGGACAGCTTGCGTTATGTCGTGCTGGGTGGTGAACCTATTCTGCTGGCACCGCTGCGGCAGTGGCAGCAGCAAAGGCCGACGCCATGTCGTTTTATCAACAGCTATGGTCCGACAGAGTGCGCCGATGTTGTCGCCTGGTATCTGCTGGCGAGTCCTGTTGCGCAGCAACATGAACCGGTACCGTTGGGGCAGGCTATTCCGGGGGCGCTGCTTTCGGTGGTGGATCATCATGGCCAGCCGTTACCCGCCGGGGTCAGCGGTGAACTGATGATTGATGGTGACAGTGTTGGACTGGGATATCACCAGCGTCCCGATATGACCGCACGCCAGTTTTTGTCCGGCGGGGCAGGTATCAACCAGCGGCGTTATTTAACCGGTGATCGCGCTGTGTTGCGGGAAGATGGCAATCTTTACTACCTGGGGCGCAGTGACCGGCAAATTAAGCTCAATGGCTATCGCATTGAAATTGAAGAAATTGAAGCGGCATTGCTGGCCACGGGACTGGTGGATGAAACCGCCGTCGCGCTACGAGAAGACGCGCGGGGACACGCGCTGCTGGCGGCATTTTACTGCAGCGCCGAGGTCGGGCTGACCGAGAGCCAACTGCATGACGCACTGGCGCAGCGACTGCCGCATTATCAGGTGCCTGCACGCTATGTGCCGCTCGCCGCGATGCCGCTGACCCGCAGCGGCAAAATTGATCGTAACGCGTTGCCGCAGACCTTGCCGTCCCCCGCGTCTGCCACGCAGACTGGCATATTGAATGCTGGTCTGGAGCAGGATATCGCGGAAATTTGGCAGACCTTGCTGGATTGCCCGGTCAATGATCGTGATGCTGATTTTTTCGCGCTAGGGGGGCACTCATTGCTGGCGATGGAAGTAGTGCGCCAGATTCGCCGCCAGTTGGGTATCGCGGCATCCACCGGCTTAATGATGCAACACCCGCGTCTGGCGGATTTTGCCGCCGCGCTGGCGCAGTTGCCGACCGGGCACGCGCGTACCGACCACATCGACAACCACGACCCTCATGCCGCGCACCCGCTGAGCGCGATGCAACAACGGCTATGGTTTTTGTGGCGTCTTCATGGCGCAAGCAGTGAATATTCGATGTCTGCGGCATGGCGTCTCGACGGCGCACTGGATACACTGCGGCTGCAACAGGCGCTGGTGGCGCTGGTGGCGCGACACCCTATTCTCGGCAGTCGTTTGATTGAAAATCCACAAGGTCCCCATTATCACCTTGATCCCCAGGATGGCCCGATAGCGCTGGAGGAGTATCAGGTCAGTGAAGCGGAGTTTCCCGTTTTCCGTCATGGCTTCCATACTCAGCCACTTGATTTGGCGCGCGACCGCTTTATCCGTTTTGCCCTGGTACATACGGAGCCAGCACGCCACTACCTTTTGGTTAACCTGCATCATATCGCCGCCGATGGTTTGTCATTGCCGATATTACTACAGGATCTACAGCGTGCCTGGCTTGGCTCGCTTCCTGCGGAACCTGCCCCGCAGTTCGCCTGGCTGGAGCAACAGCGCAAGGCCGCCTATCCCTTGCTGCGTGAACGCTGGCGAAGCTGGCTGGCGGATGCGCCGCAAACGTCGCGTTTTCCCACCGACTCCCAGCCTGATAGTGCTGATGAGCAGGATGCCGGCATCCAGGCGCTGTCATTAGCGCCAGAACAGTGGCGTCAACTGAAACAGCAAGCGCGGCAGTGGAGCGTTACCCCTTTTGTCGTGCTGTTGAGCAGTTGGTTTATCCTGTTGCAACGCTACAGCCGCCAGCAGGATCTGGTCTTCGGCATCCCGGTAGCGTTGCGCGATGATCCTGACAGTGCCGCAGTGATCGGGCCGTTGCTTAATAACATTCCGCTGCGTGTGCAGTGTGATAGCTCATTGCCGCTGGAAACGCTGGTGAGGCGCGTCGCTACGGCATTTGATCAGGCGATCTCCGGCTCGGCGCTGCCATTCGAAGAGATGGTTGACGCGGTGAATCCGCTGCGTGATGCGCAACAGTCGCCGCTCTTTCAGATTCAAATCGTGGAAGATCCTGTCAGCCTCGATGAACTCAGCTTGCCGGGGCTGGCGGTGACCACCTGCCCGACATTGTCGCAGCAGGCAAAGTATGATCTTAACGTGCATTTCCAGTCTCAGGGCGCGGCGTTTGGCGGTTATATCGCTTATCGCCAGTCACTGTATGGTGAGAACACCCTCGTGCGACTGGCGCAGGCGTGGCAACAGCTGATTGCCGCGATGCTGACGTCACCGGGGGCGGTGATCGACAGCCTGAGCCTGATGTCCGCCGCCGAGTTTATCGCACAGCAAAGTGAATTTTCTCACGAGGATCCTTCGCTAACCACGGCGCAGACATTGCACGGCCTGTTTGAAGCCCAGGTGAAGCGTACGCCACAGGCGACGGCGCTGGTGTGGGAGGGCGGTGAGCTGAGCTATGCCCAGCTTGATAGCTGGGCAAACCAACTGGCACATGGTCTGATTGCCTCAGGGCTGGCGTCGGGGGAGTGCGTTTCCGTCTGCCTGCCGCGCAGCGCCGCGCGTATCGCCGTGCTTTACGGCGTGCTGAAAGCGGGGGGAATGTATTTACCCATCGATCCACACTGGCCTGCCGAGCGGCAATCTCTGGTGCGCCAGCAGGCGCAGCCTGCTCAGCATATTGATGAGCAGCGCTTACTGACGCTGGCGGAAGGTCAGCCGGTGGTTGCAGTGGCGCGTCATGTTGATGCGCAGCAGTGCTGTTATCTGATGTATACCTCAGGTTCCACTGGCATACCCAAAGGGGTGCCTATTCGTCATGGTGGTGTGGCACACGATTTGCTTTTTCTTATCCGCCGTCTGGCGCTGGGGGAGGGCGACCGGGTGCTGCAATTGACATCATTCAGCTTCGACCCTGCCGTACGCGATCAGTTCGCCACGCTGGCGAGTGGTGCCGCCGCCATCCTGCCAGATGACGCCACGGCGACTCATCCTGCGCGCATTCTGGCGCTGATGGCTGCACAGCAGGTCAGTCATGTATTGTCGATGGTGCCGACACTGCTGCGTGCCTTGCTGGCGGAGAGCTGCGGTGCCGCTACCCTGCGGGTGCTGATGCTGAACGGTGAGCGTCTGCGTGGCGACGATCTCACTGCGGCATGGCGTGCTTTCGGCAGCAATCTGACCATTATCAATCAGTACGGTCCCACCGAAGCCACGATGACCAGCGCGACTCACGTGGCGACGACGCAAGACGAAAGTGCGCTGACGGTACCGCTCGGCGTCGCCAATCCCAATACCCAGTTGTTGATTATGGATGAAAAGGGCCAGCCGTTACCGCAGGGAGCGGTGGGCGAAATCTGTATTGCCGGACCGGGGCTTTCGCAGGGGTATCTGGGGCAGCGTTCACCGGAAGCCTTTGTCTGGCGCACCCTGCCTGATGGAACCCGGCAGCGTTTTTACCGCAGCGGTGATCTCGGTCGCTGGCGAAATGATGGCGTGCTGACGTTTCTCGGACGGATGGATTTCCAGGTCAAACTGCGCGGCAATCGTATTGAGCCAGGAGAAATTGATGCCTGTCTTGGGCAATTGCCTGAGATTCGTCACTGTGCGGTTAATGTGATTGGTGATGAGCGCAATCCGGTTCTGGCGGCCTGGATTGTTGAAAACACGCCGGGAACGGTACAGATCGAGGCAGTAAAACAAGCGCTGATGGCAAAACTACCTGCTTATATGGTGCCTTCCTGCTTCACGCTGTTGTCCGAGTTGCCGCTGACCGCCAGCGGCAAAGTTGACTGTCGCCGTCTGCCGCAGCAGTTGCCGCAACAACCACAGAGAAAGGCGAAAACAGGTAATGCCACCGAACAGGCTATTGCCCGCGTATGGCAGCAACTGCTTGAGCTACCAACACCGCCGGACTGCGAGACCAATTTTTTCGAGATGGGCGCCAACTCGTTGATGATGGTTCAGGCCAGCGAACGTATCGGCAACGCGCTGGGCGACTCGCTGGCGGTAGTCGATCTTTTTGCCCACCCCACTATTCGGGCACTCAGCCAGTTTGTCATGGCTAAAACACCGACCGTCGCCCCATCGCCGGAGATTAATGTTAATGCCGCCCGCCGTCGCGCCGCATTTACCCAGGCGCGTGAGCGGCGTGTTCCGGCTCAGACACAAAGGAATCCTTCATGAGTGATGCACAACCCCATCGCTTGTCGCGTGGATTGCAGGCGGTTGAAAAGTTTGAGCTGCCACTGGGCAATCCTCACGGGCTGTTACACGGGATGCGCCTGCAAGCGCCCGCGTTCAAACAACATTTTCTGGAAGATTTTGGCGATTTTTTTCGCGCAGAGCAGGCGATTGATGAGAAAACGCGCACCTTATTGTCTCTGGTGCTGGCCTGCACGGCAGGCACTCCGCCAGCTTTGCTGGAGTTTTGCGCCGGAGCCGCGCTAAAGCAGGGCTGGCAGCGTGAGCAGGTGTTGAACGCGGTGGAACTCACCGCGTTATTTAATGGCTGGCCGGCGGCGATTGCGGCAACGCAAACAGTGATGGCAACGTTCAGCAAACTGGATAACCAGGTTATGGAGGCTGAAAATTATGGCGCACGCTGATATTCCGGGTCGTTTTTTCCCTCTTGATGAACAGGGGTTTATTGTCAATGACACTTCCGCCCACCATTTTCCCGCAGCGTTTGGTGCCCGGCTGGTCAGCGCGTTTCAGCAATGGTTTCCAAAGACGCTGCGCGCTGTGTACTTGCGCGGTTCTGTCGCCCGCGGCACCCAGGTGCCTTATCTCTCCGATCTTGATGCGTTTGCCGTTGTGGCGGATGGATGCCCGACAACGCCGCTCACGGCGGATGATGCTCTGACGGTGGAATTACATCAGTTATTGCCTGGGCTGACCGAGCTGGAATTCACCACCTGCCAGGAAAAAGATGTCTTGGGCAATTACCTCGGCGTGTGGCCGTTTTTCATCAAAACACAGTCGCTGTTACTTTACGGCCATGATTATGCCCGCCAGCTGGCACCTTACCGGCCAGGGGTAGCCATTATGGGAGAGGCGTTGTGGTTATCGCAGCGGATGGCGGAATACCAAAGGCGCTTGCGCCAGCCAGAATGGCAGGCTAAACCGCGGTTGATGTGTGAGTGGATAATGAAAGCAGTGGTCCGCGCCGCTTTCGAACTGACAATGGAGCAGCAGCGTTGTTATACGCGTGATCTGTCGTTGTGTTGCCAGGTCTTTTGCCGTCAATACCCACAACAGGCCGACCTGTGCCGCCAGGCGGTGGCGTGGGCAATTGAACCGGACGATTGCCTCGCAGAGCAACAACAGTTACTGGCGGCGTTTTGCCCCTGGATAGAGCAGCAATTGCAGGTTTTACTGGCGCAGCATCAGGTCGATCCTGCGGATTACCAACTGGCTCCCGCAGTGGAGGAAGGTTGATGGCCAGTTTAAGCGAAACAGTACGTAACAAGAGTCTGCAAACCATCTGGTCAGCAGTATTAATCAGCACGCTGGGGAATTTTTTACTGATGTTATCGCTGTCGGTGTATATCTGGCGCATCACTGGCAGTAATTTTCTCGCATCGGCGGTGTTTGCCGTGCAATGGGGGGCGATCATTTTCTCTGCTCCGCTGGTCAGCCGGTTGTTGCAGCGGATTAGCGCCGCAAAACTGGCCGCGATTAGCGAATGGCTGGGCGGCGGGGTGTCACTGCTGATTGGCCTGAGCTATGAGCATTTGACGCTGGTGTTTGTGCTGCTTGCCTTGCGCGGGCTGGTCGAGAGCCTGAGCAAGGCCGCCAGGGTGGTCGCACTGAAAAATACCGTTCCTGAGCCGCTGTTGGGGCGCGCCGCCTCGCTGTTCGGTACCGGTACCTTTATTGGTATTGCGCTGGGGTCGCTGCTGGGTGCCATTCTGGTAGAAAAGAGTCCGCTGGTCTGGGTGGCGCTGATCGACAGCTTAACCTTTCTGATCTCCGGCGCGCTCTATTTCCTGCTGTGGCGACGTAACAGAACGCAGGAGAGTTCAGCGCCGGTAGCCAGCGGCAGCGCGCTGCGTCCGGCGTTTGAGGCGCTGCGCGATCTACCGCAGTTGCGGCGGCAATTTATCTGGGTGATGGTGACAACGGCGTTATTGCAGGGATTTCACAATGTGGCGCGCACCTTATTGCCTGTCAACCTTCTCGGCCTGGGCGAACAGGGGGTTATGTTGCTACAGGCGATTGCCAGCGTCAGTTTCTTTACTGGCTCGCTGGTGGTGGCGTGGTTGATGCAGGATGAAAGTCAAAGCTGGCGCAACCAGCCGTGGTTAATCGCATTGATCAGCGTGGTGTTGATGCAGTTGTCGCTGTTGACCCCGGTAGTCTGGCTGAGCCTGTCCGGCTATGCACTGTATCTGTTTGTCTTCCAGATTGCGTTCACGTTCTGCCAGAAGAACATGATTGTCCAGTGTCCGCCTTCGGCAATGGCTGCGGTATCGTCGAGCGTCTTATCGCTTTCCACCCTCGGCATGGTGCTGGCAATTGTTGCTGGCGGCGTGCTTTCTGATCAGATAGGGCTGGTCGCCACCGGTTGGGCGTTATGCGGCGTGTTTGCTGTCGTATTGCTGTGGGTAGAACTGCCCCACTGGATGGGAAAAACGAAACCCGCCGCGCTGGAGGATGCTGCAAATGATTAACTGGCTGCGCAGTGATCTGAGTGAAAAACTGATATGGTGGATTAAGCTAGGAAAGCACGATACGCCGTTGCCAGACTTGCTGGCTATCCTGCAACGCGGGGCGCTGATCGGCGAACGTCCGCCTTATATTCTCGGTGAGCGCCGCTGCATCGCCTTTAGTGAAATCCCGCTGATTCAGGCCGCCCGGCTCCTGCTGAACGCTGCTAAGGCTGGGGTCAATTTTGCCCCCTATGGGTTGCAGTTTGATCGCAATGCGCTTTTCGCCAAGGGCGCGCGGCAAACCATCCATCAGCCTTTAGCTGAAGCGGACCTCCTTCCCGCAGATCAACGCTTTCGTCATGTCTCGCTGGCACCTGAATGCGGGATTGATTTTACCTGGAAACGTGAGTGGCGACTGCCGGTAGATCAGCTGGCCTTCGATGTTGAACAATGCACGCTGATTTTACCTGATCGTCAGGCGCTGCAATGGCTGCGACAGCATAGTTCCTCCCCAATGACCGAGAATGTTCTTCTTCTGGAGACCCTGTTATGAACCTGGCTTTGGCTACAGGCGCTGAGCCACAACACCGTTTGTGGGCGCTGGATTCGCTGCATGACGTGCTTTCGCTGGCTGCTGAGCAAGCCGAAAATGGTATTGAAACGATTAATGCGGTCGGAGAGCGTACGTTCTGGCGTTACGCCGATTTCTACCCTCAGGCGCTGGCGGTCAGTCATGCTCTGGAGGATGAGGGGATCCAGCCAGGAGATCGGGTGCTACTGCGGTTGGCTGATCCGGCGGACTTTGTGCTCGCCCTGTGGGGATGTCTGTTGCTCGGTGCGGTGGCGGTGCCCGTTGCGGCGGGACAGCCGTGGCCAACGCCAGCGCATACCTTACGGCTGGCGCTGGCTTCACTGGAGCTACTTCGCCCGACAGCGATGATTGGCGCGGGAGAGGATCTGCTTCGTTTTCAACAGATCCAGCATGATGGGCCGCAGGCGCGGATGCTGGTGGTTGACGCAGCGCAATTACGCGCATTGCCTGCCAGCCACGAGGTTCGCTCGGCTGGTGCGAACGGTGATGATCTGGCGCTTATTTTCCCTACATCGGGATCTACCGGGCAGCCCAAACTGGTGACGCAGAGTGCGCGTGCGTTGATCGCCATGGCCGCCGGTAGCGCACAGATGAATGATTTTACGGCTCAGGATGTGTTCCTGAACTGGATGCCGATGGAGCATGTTGGCGCGGTGGCCTTTTTGGGTATTTTGCCCACCTGTTGCGGCGCGGCGCAAATCCATCTGGCGACGTCATGGGTAAACGAGGATCTGGGCCGTTTTCCGCGTCTGGTGGCGCAACGTCAGGCGACAGTGGGGTGGGTGCCTAACCATGTGTTCAGCGAGCTGGCGCAACGGGAGGCGGCTTCCGACTGGGATTTCAGCAGCCTGCGTTTTCTGGTGAATGCCGGAGAAAGCATCAGCGATCAGATGAGCTATTGCGCAGAACGTTTTTCTGCACACGGCCTGAATCCTTCGGCATTAAGACCCGCTTTTGGCATGTCGGAGACGTGCTCAGGATTGACCTGGTCGTCGGGCGATGGACGTCGGATAAACGGTTATGTGGATTTAGGTCTGCCGATCCCCGGCGCAAGCGTGCGCGTCACCGACTGCAACGGTGCGCTGTTAAAAGAGGGGGAGACGGGTAATTTACAGGTGCGGGGACCGTCCGTTACCCAAGGCTACTTTAACGGCGAAGCAGAAAACTGCTTCCTGCCGGGAGGATGGTTTGATACTGGCGATCGCGCCTTTTTGCATCAGGGGCGGTTATACATTACCGATCGTGAAGGGGATGGCATTGACGGTATTTCCATTCCCGGTTACCAGTTGGAAGCTGAGCTGGAACGCCTGCCTGGTGTACGCGCCGGTTACACCGCTGTTTGTCAGTCTGCGGGATTGATCGGTATTTTCTTCGTCGCTCAGTCGGGATGTGATCGCCAGACGGTGCGCAAGCGGATTGATGCGCGTCTGGCCCAGCTCATTGCGGCTGCGCCATACCAGTTGTTTGATTGCGAAGCTGAGACCATTCCACGCACATCGATTGGTAAAATTCAGCGCAAAGTACTGCGTCGCCGTCTGGCCGCTCTGACACAACAGGAGCAGGTGGAATGAGATGTTATGCATTTGGCTATGCGGGCAGCAGCGATAATGCATTTATCGCGCTTAATGCTGACTGGCCACGGACGTTGCCGCTACAGCAGTATGTCTATCCTGGACGTGGTAGCCGTATGTCCGATGAATTCGCCCCTTCACTGATGATGCTGGCCCGGCAGGCGGCAGAGGATATCGCCGGACCGGAACCGGTGATCTTGCTCGGCTACAGTTTCGGCGCTCTGGTGGCTTATGAAACCGCGCGCTATCTGCGTAGTCAGAACCGGCCCGTAGCGGGGCTGGTGGTGTGCGCGATGAATGCCCCTCATCAGCAACTCCCTTCGCGGCAGGTGCACACTTTTGATCTGCCAACGCTCATTGTTTATCTCACGACGCTGGGAGGGACGCCAGCGGAGCTTCTGGCTTCTACCGAATTGATGCGTTGGTTTGCCCCGGTAATCCAGTGTGATTATCGGCTCCTTGATGCTTATCGCCCTGAATCGGGAGACGCGCTGGATTGCCCGATTGTCGCGCTGTATGGCGAAGGCGATGCACTGACCACGTTGTCAGGCATTGCGGCATGGCGTGATTGCACTACGGTTTCTTTTCATTCCACCGCCATTGCTGGCGGCCATTTTTTCTTGCTGAACCAGCCGCAAAGCACGTTGTCTTCGTTGTTCCGCCTGTTATCTGCGGCTCTTTCAACTTGAAATTGATGTCGTGCCTGTGAACATCAAAACCGGGATGCGCTGACCGGCATCATTCGTTTTAAGTGACTCAGGGAAGAAGTAAGATCAGGGGAGGGCCGCTCACACACGAAAGCCGTCTGTGGGATTTCACACCGCACCGATGCTGGCAAATAAGAGGCGGCGGCCTTATGCAGTGGAAAATGCCCCGTCTACCCCCGGACCAGGCTCCGCACAGTGTTCCGGATTGGGACTGCAGGTGCAGGATCCACAGCAGCCCTAATCCAGTGGCGCCGCTGAATTCTCCATATTGCAGCGTTCAGCATTTTTTTTCATGTACAGATAAACATTAAGGGCAAGCAGAAGAAAAAGCAGCGCGGTATCAGCGGATAAAATCCAGACAATGTCACCGGACTGCAACGCTGTTCCTATAGTGGTCATCCCGAAGAATGTTACTACTGAACGCGGAACACGAAATGCGGCCATGGTCTGGCCATATTCGCCTTGAGGACTTGCAGCCCTGACCTGTCCGGCAATAAAAATCGACCACCACACACCTGTGAGTTCAAGGCAGAGGGCAAGAGAGGGAAGAAACCACGGCTTTTTGTCATAACCACAGAAAGTAAGTAAGGCCGCTACCGAAAAAATAAGTAAAAAGGTGCTCAGGAAAAAACGCCATCTGAAGTTAACCGTTGTTTTCCCCACCGAGCGGGGATAAAACCACGAAGCCAGGCTGTCAAGAATGCCGCTGATCGCTCCCAGAATAAAAACAGCAGCAAACGGTGTGGTACCTAATGAAAACGCAATCACGTCAAAATTGGTATTAAACGACGTCTCCGTAAACGCCATAACGCACATAGCCAGAGCAAGAAACCAGTTTCGTTTCAGGCACCGGAACGTCTGATGATAAATACCGGCGATGTCTTTTTTTTCCGTTTCATGAATTGCCTCGTCCGGACCGGCGCAGGCCTTACCGCTAAGCAAGGGGACAAGGGTAAGGGCAGAGAGTAGGAAGCAGCCGGCGGCAACACTAAAAAACAGGGAGGGTGGATAGCTGTCATAAAGGGCGGCAAGCAACAGTCCGGTTACGAAAACGGCCATTCCGCTGATATATGACGCCACGGCCACACTCGTTTCATAATTCTTATGAAGTTCAGGCAGCAGATACTGGTTAACGATAATCGCCGCAAAATTTACGGTGAGGGAAAATGATATGACCAGTACTGGTGTGACAACGGGCCTGAAATGCGTCTGGTTTCCGAAAGTGAAAACCAGAAAGACACAACACGCCTGCGCAGTTATCAGCCAGAAAAACCGGTGACGGGTCTGATCGATGATCCGCCCGGCCAGAGGTCCCCAGAACAGGCTTGACAGCGCTGTTGAACCTATCAGCACTGAAATAATAAGCGGGTGTGTTTTGATTTTAACCAGGTAAAAAGAAAAAAAACCCAGATAAAGGCAGAAGCCGAGTGTGGAAAACAGTATGAAAAAACAGAGCGTTAACTGCCGGAAGCTCTTAATCATGTATATCTCCATCACTCAGAAAAACATATTCCATCACCCGCTTTCTCCCGGTATGCTCAGCAGCGCGTATAGAAGGAAGGTTGCTGCTTTCGATAGTTCCCCAGAGCGATACTGGCTGCGGCAGATTGCCGAGGCAAGAAAGTAAGGCCTGTTGTGCTGAGCCAGCTACGTGCTTTCCCCGAAAACGCGGAATAACAATCTCTTCGGTGATCCACATTCCGGATATAAAAGCCCGGCGACCATTCTCACAAATGATAAAACCCGCACGCGACTTTTCAGAAAGTATGATGAACAGGTTTCCATCACCAATGGCATCACGTATGTCTTCTTCATCCGCGGGAACCACCTTATCCTTCAAAAAAGGAAAGCGGGAATACGTCTCGGCATAGGCAAGTTCCAGAGCCTTAAGACACCACTCAACTGACTGCAGGCTTGCCCGTTCAAGGTGGACGGCATGTCCGTTGATAACATCTTCTTTCTTTTCATGCATACTGTCGCCGACATAAAAAAACTGATCGGCACGACCGCGCGTATCTTCAGACACCAGACGGAGAAGACGGACTGAACCTGCTCCCATGGGTTGCCATACGTCTAGTATTGACGCAATTGCCCGCCTGGTCAGAGGAGCAGAGCTGGCGACTAGATCAATAAAAGGCTTTCTCAAATCGCCGCCTCTGTATCTCGGTCCAGTGAGATATTCATTACCGTCGCAGGAAATGATTTTCTGAAGAAAAAATTCCTGAGGCAGACCGGTTTCCCTGAAAGGAAAGTTTGATGAAAACTTACTGTCCTCACACCAGAGCAGTTGTTCATCAATATAGTTTTTCATGCCGTCTCTGAGTAACCCGGGTTCAACAGGCAGGCTACTGAACTGCTCAAGCATATAATCAAGCATTAACTTGTTCCTTTTATTTCCACGGGGATGCCTGTTTTATAAAAAGAAAGAATGAGGTTAGTGACGTCTTTTCTGCCAGCCCCGGGGCGTATACAGAAACTGGTCAGGCTCTGGCGTTCAAATATGTGATGAAAGACTTCTTTTGTTAATTCAAGGACGTTTTCCTGACACGCAAAACGGATGTGTGAATGCCCCTCTTCAGTTATTACATCATGGCCAGTATGCAGTATCAGTTCGCCTCTCCCGAGCAGATTTCCCATACTGTAGAAAAATTCCATCGGGGAGAGATATCCGGCGTGATCTCCCACAGTCGTGGGTTCGGGGAAAACAGGGAAAGAGGATACCCCATTAACGAGCCCCACCGTCAGGTGCAGTGATTGGTGTTTGTCTTCCGTTACCGGGTCATGAAGCGTCCCTTTCCGGACGAAGAGAATATCGCCTGCTTTAAGCGTGATTCCTTCGCGTTCAAATTTCCATTTTTTCTTTCCCGCGAGCTGCACAATGACCACATCGTGGTCATCTGTGTGCGCACCCGCTCCGGCGCTTTCAGCGGGCGACCAGTAAATATTATAATGAGACAGAATCCTGTGTTTTTCAGCCAGATAAGTGTACAGAGAATAATATTCCGGTATCCTCTTTTCGAGGTGGTTAAATACGATAGTCCGCTTACGAAGAAGCATAATGGCCATCGTGTAAAATCCCAGTACGCCGTCAGTACATGTCTCACTGGCAGGGTGGTAGACATCACCAAAGCAGAGTAATTTAATGTCTTTTTCAGGATGATGAATCCCCCGGAAAAGATGGCGGACTGAATAATTAAATAAAGCCTCTGAAAAGGATGCGTTCCCCTCAAGCAATAAGTAGTCACTTTTAAAAGAACCCGTGTCTGTCAGCAGAGTCATAAGTTCTCTCATCGGAAAGGTAATCATACCAGCACTCCGGTGCGGATCATTTGCGTGATAACTTGACTGAAAACACCTTCCGGATTTTCATCACTGAAACCATAACTGAAGCCGGGTCTGGACATCTCATTCTTCAGGTCAAAGATCTTATCCGCAACTTCGTTTTTTACTAAAAAATCTTTTCCTCGAAGATATATTCGTGTTGCGCCGCCTTCCGTTTCCCCGAAGATAATATCACCATGATACTTGTAAGCTTTTTTTTTCGTTCTTCTTGATGGAGAAGTATATTTGAAATAATTATTACTTTTTAGCCTGCTTATAAGTCGTGCCAGACCTTTCTGTGAAATAACATCAAGGCTGACTTTTTCAAAGTCTGACGGGATCACGGCTGTTATATTATCAGTGACGTTGCCTTCAGCCGACAGTGCCAGAGTAATATGCGGATCTTCGGCGTCGTGTAAACTAAGAAAATCTGACAAAAAAGAAGTCAGTAATTGTGACCTTTTCATTTCATAAGGGGCAATACCCAGTGTTACGGAAAACTCCGGGTTTTCCAGAACATGATACCAGTTCTGAGGAATAAATAATGCATCCCCCGGTCGCAGTGTGACCTCAGTCGCCCAGGAAAGGGTTTCTTTAAGATTAAAGGAGTCAGACTGTACGACCGGCGCAATGTCTTTTCTGGCCGGATCCCATATCCATGCTTTTTTTATTCCGGGGCCGAGGTGATAAAGAAACGTGTGTTCCTGATCTTTGTGAATACCAAAAGGTGTCAGGCTGTATCTCCCCATGAAGCTGTAAACATCAATCCCCTGGCTCGGAATACCGTATTTTTCCACCCATTCCTTATTGAAACCCTGGTTAATCTTCTGAGCCAGCGAATCAGACCATCCGTTCAGTCCGTTGATGACGGCACAAAAGCTGGAGGCGCCCGTTATCCTCTCAAGCCATTCACTGAGGCTTTCATCCTCACGGGGGGTATGATTCGAAACGCTGTAACCAAAGTCATCCCGCGTGCCATTATTAATAAACACACGGGCATTGAGCAGGCTCTCTGAAATATTCCTTCTTTTTCGGATAATATACTCTATATCAGCAAGCAGCGCGCCAGGATCGGTCAGGACTCCCGACTGATGGTAGAATTCATTGATATTAAAATCTGTCAGGTGACCGGTTAACATGCTTACACACATTTTTACCTCCTGATTAATCAACTGATAATGAGTGAAATTATTTTATCAAGCAAAGGCATTTCATGGTTAAACGGGTTCCCTTTTTTATCAAAACCACAGGTGAATTCCATGATATCGGCACCCTCAACGGAAAAGCATGAGTTTTTTATCAAACTCAGAATATCGATTATTACTTCTTCACTCATCCCCTTATCCAGCGGTGTCGTGACGTGCGGGAAAATTTCAGGATCCAGCACATCTGCATCAAAACTTATATAGACTTCTTTTCCCGCTATTAATGACGCGAGCCTTTTTTTATCGTCCCTGCTCATCTCTGCACTGAACTGGGTGATGGACGACGAATTAAGATAATTTTCTGTATATCTTATCGTTTTTTCCCGCACGCCAATCTGAATCACTGTCCTGACGGCGTTATCAGCAACGAGTCGGGAAACAAAATTTGCATGATAAAGAGGGACGTTTGACTTATCCGTGCTGGTATTGATATCCGAATGCGCATCCAGTTGTATCAGTACGATTTCAGGGATAAACCGCGAGAGCTCTGCCACTGCAAAATAGGTCAGCGAGTGATCTCCCCCGAACATCATAGTTTTATTGTCTTTCTCTTTAATTTTTCTGACAACATGCTGAATTTTTTTTCCGAAGCTGTATATATTATCAGTTGTATTATACGCGATGTCACCTATGTCTCTCATTTCAGCGTGTCTCCGTCCTAACTTTCGGTAAATATAAGGGCCATGAGCCGGTGAGCGAGGCGGATCTAATGCGAAATCTGCCGGGGCACCAAAAAAGCACCACTGGTTCAGACGGGTGTCAGGTATCGATAATGCCGCCTTCTGCATTCGCGCAGGGTTATATAAAATTCCGTCTTTTAACAATTCATCGTCCTTTTGGGAGATTAATATATCGTTAAAGTACAAAAGAGAAGTTATTTCCTTAAGCAGCTCATTTTCTGTTGAATGCAGTTTTTTTAAGCTTATTCCCTGTTCTGTTATTTTTCTCAAAAGCTGATACATCTTGCCGCTTACTGCCACACTCACTCTTCTTTCATTAAGTATAAGTTCAACCTTATCCCCCCCTTCAGTGATTACGGCATTCCTGTTTATGACAAGATCATCTTCATGCATATTCCACCCCCCCGCCATGAATACAAAATAATTACCTCATATTCAGGAGTTTTCAATATGCCTTTTTAGATGATTTAATTTTTTCGCAACAAAAAAATATTAACAATATGATTGTCAGGGAAAATCAGACCAAAAAAAATCCCCCTCCTTTCTTTAATAGTTTAAAGCTACCAATCTAAAATTTTAAAGAAATGAGTTTTAAATAAAGAAAAATAAAAAAATATTTTAAGGCGCAAAGCTTTCTATTTTACTGAGGCTAAAGAAAATTTTAATCCACCCCATTAATTCTCACTGTTAAATAAGTTTTTTCATAACCTTATATGTTGACTTTCATTTAGGCACAATACAAAAATCCCCCTGCCAGACGTTACTGGCAGTTTGACCAACTTTAAATATTGGAGGTATATATGTCCTTGAATAAATATGGTGAGTCACAGAAAGATAACCTGGATAAAATCGCGGCTGAGCTGTCGGCTTTCAGTCACGACGATGTCATTGTGGAAGTAAAAAAAGACAGTAACAATCACATCGATATTGGCGGTGGCGGATTAGGACGTGATCGTCGCGATACCGGTCACTGATGAGAAAATGGGGAGCAGCCGTCGGGCTGCTCCTTATTTAAGTAATGGGGCTTTGCTGGCCAGGCGTCGACATATTCACGCCACTTTTCGTTGTATTACCATTCCCATTTAAGTATCTCTTTGCACGAAATCTTGCATCACCAGACCGCAGAAAATCCCTGCTCCCTCAGACGCTGGCAGATGCAGGTATGACAAATGAATCGATTTCTTTGTTTAAATACAACGCTGATTTATACCGTTTTCAGTGATAAAAACTACTCGTGTTTTCTCTCGGTCAACAAAAGCTTCATCCCCTGAACCGCTATAGGTTGCTTCCCTTTCTTTTACAACCTTGATGACGTCAAAATCCCTGTAGGAAAGGAAGGGGGTTAATAAAAAAGGGCTCTGTGAACAAAGTAATGCCGATCAGTTAAGGATCAGTTGACCGATCCAGTTGCTATGTAAGAATCCGGAAATGTTGAGCTGTTTGGAGTTGCGGATGGCATATAAGTCAGGGGCATGGTGGGGGCTTTGTAGTTTATCGAACTGACAGGCTCCCAATAAACCCCGGATGAAAAAATCTGACAGTACCCGTTGATACGCCAAATTTTTATTAAATAACTGATTTTTATGTTTTATTTTATGTGTGGGATCGTCCCGGAACAAAAATCTGGTGCCCGGATTCGGTGGACTAACGCCGCAGGTGTTGAACAGTGCGGTTTTCCCGCAAGCCCGAAGGGCGAGCTTCGCCGAAACGAGTTATTGAACGTAGTAGTTCGATGGAGAACCCATAATCTGAAATGCAAAAACCCGCCTTGTGGGCGGGTTCTTTAAATAAGTGGTGCCCGGACTCGGGATCATTCAGCTTTCTATTAAGTTGAAATGTAGCATAAATTTTAACCGTGGTTGTTGTCAAGACCCGTAGGTTGACCCGTATTTTCATAGATAGATCAGAATGATGGGATGCATATATGCGAAAAACGCCCGGCTCGTTCCTTCGGTTCGATTCCCAAGCTACAAATCGTAATGATATAAGCCTTATGCAAACTGTATAATTATTATCCAGAAGGAACCGCGAGGGATGACATTATGTCGGCATCAAAAGACGTTTCTGCTAAACGCGTGGCATTAAATTTACGTACCGAGCCTGATGAACAAGCCGTTACTGAGGAGACGTTGATCGATCAGCCGATTATCATGGCAGGTCCAGATGCTTATCAGGAATTCCTCGTCCGCTTGGGTCAGCCTCCTGCACCAAATGCCTCACTTTGCAACACCATGCAAACACTTGCACCGTGGGAACAGAAAAAATGAGCTCAGCCCCTGAGCCACCCCACGCCGCATTGGAAGGTTCATGCGAGCAGAGACCTAAATGCGCGCTCTAATTTGTTGTATTGTCTTTCCCTTTGACCAATAGGGAAGACAATAGTAGTGAAAAAACGTATAAAAAAGATACTGTTAAGTAAAGCGTTGGATAAGTATTTTTCCACGGTTTCGCGACATAAACGAGGACAATTGCAGGAGTTCTATCGAATCAATGTTATCAAGCGTTCGCGTTTGGCTAATAGAAATATGGATGAAATTTCATCCATAGACATTGCAGAATATAGAGATAATAGATTATCGGAATTTAACGCCAGAACGCAAAAGCCGATAAGTGCGAATACTGTGCGACTGGAATTAGCATTGTTATCGGCGCTTTATAATCTGGCAAAAGTTGAGTGGGGCACATGCTCTATAAACCCTGTTGAAAATGTTCGCAAGCCTACCGTATCGTCAGGCCGTACCCGAAGGTTAACCACTCAGGAAGAACGACAGCTAACCAGATACTTCAAAGATAAAAATCCTGAATTATTGGCTATTTTTCAGATCGCATTAGAAACGGGAATGCGGCAAGGCGAAATTTTGTCGTTGAGATGGGAATATACCGATCTTCGCCTTGGTGTTGCCCATTTGCCTTTGACGAAAAATGGGACATCGCGAGACGTTCCATTATCATCAAAAGCACGGCAAATTCTGTGTGGCTTGGGTGAACGGCCACATCATGAGAATGGCTATATTTTTAGCTACACGTCGAGTGGGTTTAAAAGCGCATGGCGTGTGGCTTTGAAGGCTCTGGCTATCGACGATCTACATTTTCACGATCTCAGACATGAGGCAATCAGCCGATTCTTTGAACTGGGAACGTTAAATGTTATGGAAGTGGCTGCGATATCAGGTCATAAATCAATGAATATGTTGAAACGCTATACCCACCTTCGTGCAACACACCTCGTGAGCAAACTGGATGCACATAAGAAACAGGCTAAAAAACTAGCATCCATCTTTGTTCCTTACCCAGCGGATATTGATGTCGATGATACAACGGTTACACTGAAATTTTCCGATCTTGATAACCTGTCTGTGACGGCTTCAACGCATGATGATGCCTTGAAAATTGCCTCTGTGGAATTACTTCGATTTCAGGCTATAGCAGCGAAAAACGGTAAGAGGCTTCCGCCACCCGGCGCTATCTCAGTGAATTCGGTTGATAGGGTTCTTATCAGCCCACTGTAGTGATGCAGATAACCTTTAGATGACGATGTTGAGCTAAATATCGTCATTTTTTATGTCGGGAACCTCGACTAACCAAACTGTCTATTCAGACGACGTGTTTTACATATCACACTGATAATCTGGTGTGACATCAGTCAGAATCAGCAGGCACCTCACTCTGAAGTGCTAAATTAAGTTTTGCTATCGACTCAATGACTCGTAACATCCATATGTTATGTACAACAATCACTAAAACACACCGGATTATCAGTATGGCAAATGAACGTATTACTGAATATAGCGCTAAACAGAAAGAAAATGCGGAACAACGTTGCAGTATTGATGCTTTGGCTGAGGGTCGACAGGATGAATTTTGTTCATCACTTTCCGATATCAGTAACGACCTCTTTGGGATCCCGAGCACTACCCCGAATTTTCGCACCGAACTGGCTGGTCAGCTTGCTGAACTGATTCCAGAGGCTGTTGCTGATGGCAAGCTGGATGTTGAAAAGCTCCGTGAGCTGCTGGCTGATGATGTGGTTGACAGTAACGAACGCTTTGGCCTGTTTTGGCCGGGGAAAAAACGAGCTCTGCGTGCCGCACAAGCCCCGACAACTGCAACACTGAAACCAGACTTTGCTAACTCAAAAGACTGGGACGCGACGCAGAATGTGTTTATTGAGGGAGACAACCTTGAAGTACTGAAGATCCTGCAACGACACTATCACAACAAGGTCAAGCTGATTTATATCGATCCCCCTTACAACACCGGCAACGATTTTGTTTACCCTGACAACTACAGAGAGGGGCTGGATACTTACCTTGAGTGGACGCGGCAGGTGAACGAGGAAGGTAAGAAGGTTTCTACCAATAGCGAGACCGAAGGGCGCTATCATTCTAACTGGCTGAACATGATGTACCCGCGCCTTAAGTTAGCCCGTAATCTGCTTACAGATGATGGGGTGATTTTTATTTCGATCGATGACAATGAGCTAGATAATCTGAAGAAGTTGTGCAATGAAGTTTTTGGAGAGGGAAATTTTGTAGACACAGTAATCTGGGAAAAAAGATACAGTCCGCAAAATGCAGCGCAATGGTTTTCAGAAGTCCATGACTACATTGTAGTATATGCCAAGAAAAAGGAAATTTGGCAGCCCAATCTTCTGGATCGAACCGAAGAAATGAATGCACGTTATCGCAATCTGGATAACGACCCCCGTGGCGACTGGAAACCAGTTGATTCAACAGCGCAAGCTGGGCATGGAACATCCAGTCAGTTCTATACGCTAACAGCACCCAATGGGAAACTGCATAATCCTCCAAGTGGGCGCTGCTGGCTTTATACGCATGAAGCCATGCAAAAAATGATTGCTGACAGCCGAGTCTGGTTTGGAACAGAAGGTGAGAACATGCCAGCAATCAAGCGTTTCATCACGGAAGTCAAGCAAGGTGTGACGTGCAAAACATTGTGGACATATAAAGAAGTCGGACATAACCAAGAAGCCAAAAAAGAAATCAAGACGCTTTTCAATGATGCTACTCCGTTCGACACACCAAAGCCAACGCGCCTTATTAATCGAATACTGCAACTGGCTACAAACAATGACTCCATCGTTCTCGATTTCTTCGCTGGCAGTGCCACCACCGCCCACGCCGTAATGCAGCTTAATGCTGAAGACAACGGCAAGCGTCGTTTCATCATGGTGCAACTGCCCGAACCTACTCCTGAAGCTTCAGAAGCGCGCAAGGCAGGCTTTGCCACTATTGCTGATATCTCGCGTAAGCGCATCGAACTAGCGGGCGAGAAAATAAAATCCGATGTTGCAGAAAGCAATATAGATACCGGCTTCCGCGCCTATAAGCTGACGGACACCAATTTCACCAAATGGCGCGTCACCAGCGATATCGAACCTGACAAGCTAACCCAGCATTTGCTCGACCTGCGTGGCAGTAGCGTTGATGATGCCAGTCCCGATGACCTGCTTACTGAGCTGCTGTTGAAACTCGGCTATTCGTTGAACGAACATCTCAGTATGCAGACTATCGCCGGGCTGGACATCCGTGCCATCGCTGGCGATACCGATAAGCCACGCCTGCTAGCCTACTTAAACGAGCGAACCAAACCCTCATTGGAACAATTGCGGGAACTGGTGAATGCCGAACCTACGCGTCTGATCGTTCTGGAGGATGCCTTCCAAGGCGACGACGAACTTAAAACCAATATTGCTCAATATGCTAGGAGTAAAGGTATTGAGCTGAGGACGGCGTGATGAACCATCATTCTCAAAATACGGGCTTTCAATTTGATTCGCAGCAGCAGTATCAGCTTGATGCCATCAATGCCGTGGTGGATTTGTTCGATGGTCAGCCAAAGGACGCCGACAAGATCGCGATTGCCTTGCGTGGCAGCGTTGCCAGCCGGGAAGGTGAGCTGGATTTAGGCATTGAACAGGAGGTCGGCGCTATCGGCAATAATCTGGTGCTGGATGAAGGCACTATCCTTGTTAACTTACAAACAGTACAGGATCGCAACGGGCTGGAGGTCAGCGAAAAACTGGTTGATGACAAACTGGATTTCGACATCGAAATGGAGACCGGTACGGGTAAAACTTACGTTTATCTGCGTACCGTTTTCGAACTGGCAAATAAGTACGGTTTCACCAAGTTTATCGTTCTGGTTCCCAGCGTTGCCATCCGTGAAGGCGTGAACACCAGTATTCGCCTGATGTACGAGCACTTCCGCAGCCTCTATCCGGCTCAGCCTTTCGATGCCAATGTCTACAGCGGCGACAAGGCTGAGGAAGTACAGGCTTTTGCTACTGCGACCAACGTGCAAATATTGGTGATGACAATCGACGCGATACGCGGTAACAAGAATACGCGCATCATTCACCAGCAGCGCGACAAACTCAATGGCTTGCGTCCTCTGGATTACCTCAAAGGCACGCATCCCGTGGTTATCATGGATGAACCACAGAATATGGAGTCGCTACTATCGCAGTCGGCAGTGGGCGAACTCGATCCTGTATTTACGCTGCGCTACTCGGCCACGCATAAGCAGCGGCGAAATCTAGTCTATCGGCTCGATCCGGTTGACGCGCACGATCTCGGTTTGGTGAAGCAGATCGTTGTGGCTGAAGTCGCTCAGCACGGTGCGGATGTTGCACCTTACGTCAAGCTGATGGAAGTGAAAGACACAAAAGCCGCGAAACTTGAACTGGCTTGTCGAAAGGCCGATGGATCTATCGCGCGTCGTAGCAAAAAAGTCAAACCGCATCAGGAATTGTCCGATGTCACTGGAAATCCGGCTTACGCTGGCTGGCGTATTAATGCTTTAAGCATCGCCGCCTTCGGTGCATCAGCCTGTATTGAACTGACGCCGAATGGAAACCTGCTGCACGAAGGTGAATCTCTGGGCGGCGCAACGGGCGCGATTTACAAGGAAATGATTCGGGAAACCGTGCGTGAGCATTTGCGCAAGGAAGCGATGTTACGTCCGAAGGGGATTAAAGTATTGAGTCTGTTTTTCGTAGACAAGGTGGTGAGTTTTCTCGGCGACGGGGTGAATAACGAAGACGCAAACGGCGAGTTCACGAAGTGGTTCGATGAGGTGTTCAGGGAAGAGCGTAACAAGTCTGACGTCTACCAAAAATTGCTGCCGCAGGATCCTTGCGAATTACGGCGTGCGTATTTTTCCCAACTGAAAACGCGTGGCGGAACGGCCTTTGTGGATTCATCCGGTACAACGGCCAAAGATGACGATGCCTACAAACTCATTATGCAGGATAAGCAACGTCTGCTGGACGGCGATGAACCGGTTCGCTTTATTTTTAGCCATTCCGCATTGCGCGAGGGCTGGGACAACCCCAACATATTTCAGATTTGTACGCTGCGTGAAATGGGGGCGGAAACGGAACGTCGGCAAACTTTGGGACGTGGTCTTCGCCTGCCGGTAGCGAAAACAGTAAAAGGCTATGAGCGTGTTGCCGACCGCAGCATTGCACAGCTCACCGTGGTTGCTAACGAATCTTATGCTACGTTCGCTCAGAATCTGCAAGCCGAATACAAAGACGCGGGCGTAGCCATCGGACAGGTCCGACTTAATGAATTTGCCAAGCTGATGAAGCGGGATCCTTATGGCGCGATGACAGATGACATGCTGGGATTCAAAGCCTCTTCTGCCGTCTTCAAACATCTGGAAAACGCAGGATTCATCAGGGATGGTAAGACAACCTCCATGTTTCTGCCGGATGCAGAAGGATTCTCGTTACATCTGCCTGCCGAGTTCAGGTCCTACGAATCAGATATTATCCGGTGCATCCTTAATGCGGGTATTGAGAAATATGTGAAGCCTGTAAGCATGAGGGCCAAGCGTAAATTCAACAAAGAACTCTACGCCTCGCCGGATTTTGAGAGGCTTTGGAGCGCTATCAGCCAGAAAACTACTTATCGGGTGACAGTTAAACACCCTATGCTGATCGAGGCGTGTATAAAGGCGATCAAGGCTGAACCCAAAATCCAGCCGTTACGTATTGATGTCACCCGTGCGGGTGTCAGGGTGCTGCGTGGCGGCACGCGAGGGCAAGAGCTGGGGGCGCGGACTGTCGACCTAAAAGGCAGCTATGACCTGCCGGACATTATCGGTGAGTTGCAGCAAGGTACGTCTCTTACGCGCAAGACGCTGGTGGACATTCTCACCGGCAGCGGCAGACTGGACGAGTTCATTGCTAATCCGAACGACTTTATGGCGATGGTACGCCGTTGTGTAGAGGGCGAACTACAGCGCGTCATTGTCGAAGGCGTTCAGTATGAAAAGATTGGCGGATCCGTCTATGAACTCCGCGAGTTGCAAGCCGACGGCCTTGCCGAAAAGGATTTCTTCAAAGAGCATTTGTACCGCGTCGAACACCCCGAGAAAACCGATTTTGATTACGTCGTGTTTGATGGCGGGCCGGATAGCCCAGAGCGAAAGTTTGCCGAGTTTCTCGATCACCGCGAGGATATTAGGCTGTTTATGAAGCTGCCGCCAAGATTCCAGATCGACACGCCGGTTGGCCCTTATAACCCCGACTGGGCCATCATCAAATCCGAAGGCGGCGAAGACCGCATCTATATGGTTCGCGAAACCAAGAGCACCATGGATGAACAAAAAAGGAGGCCCTCCGAAAATGCCAAAATCAAGTCTGCCGAGGCACATTTCAGAGAAATTGGCATCGAGTATGCGGTTTCAGTACCTGAACAGTGGAATATCTGAGTGTCGGCTGTAGCTGCATGGGCCTGTGAGGAATAGGCTGGATAATCAGTGTGGTAAACCTGCCTCTTTGACGGCAGGTTTACCAGATTTCTGTATCAGGAGATTACATGAGATACAGCCTCACGAATTATTGACCAGTCTTTATTTTCAACCCAGACAAAGAGGCATAGACCCTCACTGCGTCTGGCCCACAGTTCTCCGATTCGTTTCTTTTCTCGGCTATCTCGGGTATCACTGATATGCGATCCTTTATACTCAACAGCAACGAGTGGGCCATTGCTCATTTGTATCAAAAAGTCAGGATAGAATCGGTCTGAGGCCGTTTGCAACCAGAAAGAGGTCGGTTTTTTCTCCACATTACGTAACCACCAATCGATACCCTCGAGCCTGTTGGCAATAAATTCGGCACATTCAAATTCTTCTCCAACATCTTTCAGATTACCGATAACGGGATAGAAATGACGTTTGAGCTGAATAAACCCTGCATAACGAAAATCGTAAGCATATCGCCCAGGTTCCAACGACACGGCATGTTCGTCTAGCACTGCGAATTGTGATTCGTCATCAAACAAGTCGTTGAAGATGCGTTGCTTGGCGAGCACTAGCCCTGCTGCCATTTTTCGTTCCAACGCACCGCGCAAACGAAACTTTCGGTAGGCCAATTCGTCCAGAGAGAACTCTCTTTTTTCCAACAAATAATCAACCACTACATTGATCCATGCGACCTTTTTGTCCCGTTCGGAATAAGGGAAAGGTAGATTGCGGTCCAGCCAATAGATCAGATCAGTAGCTTCCCAGCCATGTTCTTTACCAAATAATGCCAGTTGATTATCTAATCGTTCATAAACACTACATTCGATTTTCTCTAGTTGAGAAATATTTAATGCAGCGCGATACATGGTTTCTACATCATGGGTGAATTCGCTATCAGAAAGCACTGGGTCAAAATCCTCTATTTCCCAGTCAGCATCTAAAAGTGGAGTTTCATCAAACACATCAAAGAACCCAGATTGCCGGTATGTGAGTAAAGGTATATGCGCAGTATGTCCCCGATCTGCGGGTGTTATTTCCTTTTGTAGTGACGCATTTTGTCTGGATGACGCCATTTCAAGCCGGTTGAGAACGTCTTTAGCAATTTCTGGATGCTTGAATGTGTCGGCCAATTGTTGGATCTGTTTATTATTAGCGCCACCTTTTAATGTCAGAGTACCGCTCTCTGGTGAGATCTCTAGCTTGTCACGAAGTGATTTCGGTAAGGTTTCCAGAGCGCTTTCATCTGGAAGGACGAGACTATTATCGGATTCGGGTAAAGGAATAACCAAATCGCCTTGGGGCGCGAAGAGATCTCCTGTTGATGGCGGTTCTCCGTGGGTTTGAATCAAACTTTGTGTTTCGAGTCGTTCAAAACCACTTTGAACTAATCCATCACGCAATCCCTGAACTGTTGTCGCAAATTCTGATGATACGACGTAGGCATAACAACGATTAAGTGCCTCATGTAATTTTCTTTTAACATGCGGCATACGTAATATTCGGCCGAGGATTTGTTCTACCGCCGTAGCGGAAGTAGTATTGCGGAAAGAGAATAGCACATACGCAAAAGGGCAATCCCATCCTTCACGTAATTTATCGACAGTAATTATGAACTGAGGATAGTCAGGAGCCCCCGGTTTTTTACCCGATAATTCATCTTGAGCTCCTGTCGCTACAGCGATGGTATCAGCAGGTATGTTGAAATCATTAATCAGATGCTGTTTAACGCGCTCCGGCGTAAATGTCTCTTGCTCTTTTGCTTGGCGCTCGGCTTGTATCAACATCACAACAGGTTTGATTACTTCACCGGTTTGCTGGAATTCCTGAGCAGCCTCTTCTTCCAACTGCCGTAGTCGGCTAATAGCTTCTGCCATAGACCGCTGCCATTCTGGATGAACCGTGAGCTCCAAAGGTAACTTCAGCATATCTTCCGCTTGCAAGGTTGCAGCGGAGACACTCCTGAGGACATTGGATGGTTGATTTGCACGGTCAGGGGTTGCGGTCAACTCAAGTATGCACGCGGGGTTAAAGCGGACAAGCGTGTCGACAGCCAAGGGGGTTCCCTGATTATGAGCTTCATCAACAATAACAAAAGGGTGGCGTAGCCGGATGACATCCATGAGAGAATGTTCCCCTTTTTGTTCTGACGAAGTACCAGAGAAATGCGGCATTAGGCTGCCGTTTTGACGATAGACTCTCAAACCATCGTCAGTATCTCGCTTAAAACTCTGCATTGTGGCGACGATAATTGTGTTTCCGGTATTTAACGTGGCTGGTTGTATATATAAAGCTTCTTGAATATCCAACACATGTACTGAACCGAACAGATCACGCATATCTTGGTATAGTAGTTCCCCCGGCGTTTTCAGTGAGTGAAGTGTTTGTTCACGAATGGGATCTGATGGAACCAGCCATAAGATTAGGGCGTGCTCTATACCAAGAAAATAGTCGTTAACGCGTTTTATCGACTGACCGGCGATACGGGTTTTCCCGCCACCGGTTGGAACCCGTAAACAAATATAAGGTATCTCTTCTGCGCCAGGTAAGGGGTAATAAGGCAGTGCTCGGCCGAAACCTTTGAGTGTTGATTCGCGGAAAGCCTCTGCTGGATCTTGCAATTCTCTACAGCGGGAAAGGTACGAAGAGAAATCATCAAGAAGTTGTTCCTGATATGATTTCAGACTGTTCAGAGCCATGTTTTCACCGCCAGTTCATAAGGAAGTTGATGGAAGGTAATGCCTAACTGATTGAGTTTCTTCTTATCAAACCTGGAGCGAGCGCCATATACGACTCGCGTACCGGAAAAATGTGGTGGGATGATTTCATCAAGAAACTTCAGGGAACGATTATTAAGAACATTACCGCCAATATCTGAGCGATCTTTCAATATGCCGTTGTACAGAAGAAACACGGCTTTTTCCTGATGTACACCGAGGAATGGTGTGGCTGGCTGTTCCTTGGTTAAAGGTGATACCGTTAAGCCTGATCCGGTTTCCATAAACCAAACGAATTGACGAAGTTGGTTGAATGTCACATCGTGGCGAATAGGGCCATCCGGTAGAAATAATGGGTCTTTGGAAAGACGAAAATATTTGAAACCACCATCTAACGGGGCAGTATATTTTCCTTTAGCATTTTTATATCCCGTACAGATACGCCTTACTCTTTCTGATGTTACATTTTTTGAGATATTTTCATCCATTTCTACGAGAATAAATTTACGATTCCCACCATCTTCGGAATTTTGTTGTAATACTGCGTGAGCCGTAGTTCCTGAACCAGCAAAACTATCTAAAATAATGTCATTTTTACTGGTTGAGAAAGATATAAGATCTTTTATTATCTGAGTTGTTTTAGGATAGTCAAAATGACGTTTGCTCTCAGGGAAAATGTCTTTAATTTCATTTGTTCCTGTCCTACCATCAAGCTCATAAACACTAGATAACTTTGCCTGATAATCTTTAAGATAAACCTTTAGCTCAATAATTTTGGTTTCATCTTTACCAAAAATAATGCGTTCCTCTTCAATAAGCCTATGCATTGTTTCTTGTGGGAAACGATATCCCATTAAAGGCTCTTTACACGGTTTTTTAGTCACTGGGTGAATAACATCGTAGCGATAACCTTCTTTCCCTGGGTTGTGAACACCACGAATTCCTGTATATATTCCATGTTCATCTATAAACTTATAGTCTTGAAATGGCCATATGTATGGTTTATTATCCTTTAACCAATTCTTGAAGTTAATATCTCTGTTTTCTTGGTCTATTGTTTTGGATAAAATTATTTTTTCTATCTCAAGCATTTTTTCTTTACTTGCTATAGTGGATGATTTCCAGATTCTATCCAACTGTGATTTTTTTCGTGCAAAACAAACTATATATTCATGCTCAGGAACAATTCTAGTTGGATTATTGTCTGTGGCATTTTTCCATGCTATCGTGCCGACGATGTTTTCCGTTCCAAATATTTCATCCATTAATAGTCGTAATGATGAAATTTCGTTATCGTCAATAGATACAAAAATAACACCATCATTACGAAGAAATTGTTTTAACAATACTAATCTAGGATACATCATGCATAGCCAGCGGTCATGACGATCTAAAGTTTCACCTTCTTTACCGACAACCTCCCCTAACCATTTTCTAATTTCAGGGCTATTGACGTTATCGTTGTATACCCAACCTTCATTTCCAGTATTATAAGGAGGGTCGATATAAATACATTTAACTTGACCTGCATAACGCGGTAATAATGCTTTCAGTGCGTGTAAATTATCGCCTTGAACAATAATATTCCCACTATCGTCTTGTCCATGAGATAAATCAGCATCATGCTCAAGCAAACGAAAGGGAACATCTTTGTGATGCTTAATAACGGCTTCTTTGCCGATCCAATTTAACGTTGGCATTAGTCAGGATCCTGTCCAGTTTTATTATGCTGAGGGCAGGAGTTAGGTCGTGTAATACCGGTCAGCGGATATTCAATCCGGTGCGTCTTTTAGGTAAAAAATAATTTTAAGTCATTGTATTTAAATGATATTTAATCAATGTAGTTGAATACTCCCGAGAAGTGTTAAAATCATACTGTTTATCATATAGCTGGCTGAGGGGCTGGCTGGAAGTGGAATGGCGTCACGCACCGGATTGAATAGAAAGTTGGTTTTTATTCACATATCCATGAGTAAATATCTCAATAAGGCGGCGTCCATCAAAAGCGCGGGGTAATGGTGTTAGCTAATAGATAACTTATTAAATTTACTAGCATTTATGAAATGCTAGTAATGTTCGGTCGGGGGCGCGCTAAACGTAAGATTCAATGCGAACACGCTGAACTTCTCTCAAATCCCCCAAAACATAAGATTAATCGCATCCTTAATCTCATCGGCGTAGTCGCCAAGGTCCGCGATAGCCTCACCAATGACCTCAGCGGGAACGCTCGATAGCTCCGTCGTCATCAGCCGATAGTCTTCGCTGTCGATGCGGATCAGAGGGAACAGCGTTTTATTCACTTTCTCAGACAGGTGATGCGATTCGATAAGAGGTATGACCATGCGCCGCTTAGGTGTCTCGACAATATCACTCTGCACATCAACAAACATTTTGTAGTGGCTGGCACGTTTGTATTGATAAACAATGAATTGCATGATCACCAGTTCCTGTTTTCATCTGCAAATGAGCCATGCTGTGCGATAAATCGGGTGACTTCTTCCATTCCTTCGCGGTTTTCCTTTTTCCACTCTTCTGCCTTAATGCGGCGGGCTTCTTTGCCAATTGCATCGTTCACCAGTCCAGAAATATTGACTCCGGCGGCACTCAGAACCTGATAATTGTCTTTGTCCACGGTAACGCTGACGCGGTGTTTCATGATAGTGCTCCTCTCTTGTGTATACTTTGAGTATATACTTCACATGATTGTTCAGCAATTAGCCAAGATTCAAATCCAACCCCTTCAACTCCCCAACCGTATAAACCCGAAAAACATTGCGGTGCTTCGCTTCCAGCGGGATGCGCTGATGACTGACGATGGCGTATTTCACGCTATTGAACATCCGTTCAATAGCTCGCTTTATCTGCGGATCGGGCACGATATAGAAGACGTACATCCAAAGTTTTTGAGTTCGAGTTATCAAATGTTGGGTGATAATTGCCTGATAACGGGCCTTGGTTTTCAAATGGCGTTCAGTCTCAATGGCGATGACGGTTCCGTCTGGTAACGTTATCACCCCGGCCGGGCGATGATATACCTCATAGCGGCTGCGGAAGGTTGAATCAGCGCCGCTGAGCCACCCATAAGCGCCTTTCTTCTCAAGAAGGAGCCGTGCTAGCTGACGATCAAGGCGCTGCATCAGCGTCCAGCCAGTGACTTTCGAGGGCTCAAACCGTGCAGGAAAGCCATCCTCATGGGGTGTGACGACAACGGATAATCCGTCATTGGTGATGCCCCACAGAGAGATTTTCACCATTCTGGTGTTTATTTCATGCTTTTGGACCAACCCCATGCTAATAGCTTTCGCCAGCAGCAGATAAAGCGGCTTGTGATTTTTATAATCAAAAAGCAGCATTAGCGTTTTAAAATCACTGTAGGTTTCTTCTTTCAGAAAGGTGAGCAGAAGTCGCATTTTTTCGTGACTACGCATCCGGCGTTTACGGTAATCGGAAATCAGCATGGTTCCTCCTTCGCGTGTTACCGGGTTGTTCGCTCTTTCGGTTTTATCGCCTCATGACATCGGCTCAGATTTCCGTGAATGGCATGTGTCCATGCGATGCGCCGACAGCGTGAGGCGAATGGGGAGGCCGCTTCGCAGCCATGTGCCGGAAAATACATTTCCCGGCACGGAACGGCGTGTGCCAGTTCATGCGGGCTGGACGCCCTTATTGCCTGGCACATGGGGGTAATGTCGCGGCTGGACGCCACGCCAAAACCCCCAACGTCAACGGCGGCACACCGTCGCGCGCTACGCGCGACTACCCCCTTTGAGACGCCGTTTTTCGCCCACTTTTTCTTTTGCCCGTGCCGGTCAGCGAAAAAATGGGAAAACGCCTTCAGAGTGGGTAGTCGCGCCTCGCTACCGGCTGGTGGCCGGAGACTTAGCGGCGACGGTGTGCGGGGCTGTCGCCCCCCAAATAAACCGACGCGTGGGCGCGTCTTTTTGCTCGCTGGGGCGGCAAAATTTATTCGGCTCCCCCCGGCCAGCTCGGTTTCCCTTGGGGGAAACGCTCGCCGGTGGGTTCGGGCGACGCAAATGAGCCCTTTCTGCGAAAGGGCATTGACTCGCCTCACGCCACGGTTGAATGCCCGCGAGGCGCAGGCATTCAACCGCCTAAATCCGTCGCGTCCTGCGTCGTGCCTGGATGGCCTGTTGAGCGCTGTCAGCGTTGCGAAAATAAAACGTGCTGGCATGTCTTCTCCCTGCTGAAATCAGCCGATAGGGAACGCTATCGGGAAAAAGGGAGGATGCCTGCAAACAACTCAATATCGGATGGGAAGAATTATTGTTATTCAGTTATGAAAGCAAAAAAGCCCTGACCGTGAGTCACTCACGGCAGAGCTTTAATCAGGCTCGGGTTCAGAGGCTTATCGGGCGGCTCGGTGCGTGTGCGCGTCTGTGCATATCGTTAAGCGCCGGGATGAGTAGGCTGATGGCATTTAGCCCATGCCCCAACTGGCATAAACTTTCCGGCGTGGATTCGCACACGTCATTATCGGCAAAGGTAATCAGCGCATCGCCAATGAAATTCAGGCAATGACACAGCCCGGCGCTGGTTTCGGCGCAATACTCTGCCACCTGCGAGAGTTCGTCATCGTCCATGTTTGAAAAATCCAGACGAGCCAGCGCGGCATTCATGGCGGAATACAGGCTCTCGCAATCCGGCAGTGATTGGTAAGACGAGCCCGTGTTACTATCGGTGTCAGCCATAGCATTAGTCTCCTTAATGTTGTGGTCAGAAGCCCGGTGAGTGTTCCTAGCACTGCCGGGCTTCGCTCTTTATCGTTGCAAAATACCGTGTAATTGCGGTGTAATTACAACAAGACCATGCTATGGAATTTGTAATTACAATGTCAAGTGAAAAGTCAAAAACAGACCAGTATCAGATTCGACTGTCCCACGAGTTTCGGGCGCAATTGGAAAAACAAGCTCACAAGGATGGCGACAAGACATTGGCTACATGGATAAAGCGTATTCTGCGCAAAGAACTCCAGACCCGAGGCATCGAACCCAAAGGTTAACGGTGATTCGGGCAGTTGATGTCGCAGATCCTAACGTGTAAGAAACGTTTGGCAGAATGCCCGGATGATTTTACGACAACGCTCCTGACGGGTTTTCTATCACATAGAAAGCCCGTCAGGAGCCAACAAGCGCAGCGCGTTAGCCAGCCGTATAACTCCGTGCATAAATATACGGTGCGACGTAGCCTTCGCGGTTTACGTCCAGATAATCTGACCACCATTGCATCATTTCGATTCTGGCTTCCAGATGCTCCGCTTTATGCACATAAGCCGCCCGTACGCCGTTGCGCTCTTTGTGGCTCATCTGCACTCAATGGCGTCTTTTGACCAGCGCCCGGACTCGTTCAGCGCGCTACAGGCCATGGTTCTGAAACCATGCCCACAGATTTCGGTTTTGGTGTCGTAACCAATTACGCGCAGTGCCTTGTTGATGGTGTTCTCACTCATCGGCTTGTGCAGTGTATGTGCGCCCGGAAAAACAAAGACCGACTCGCCGGAAATCGTCTGAATCTGTTTCAGCAGGGCGACCGCCTGCCGTGACAGCGGCACCAGATGTTCATCCTTCATTTTTGTGCCACGCTCTGAAAATCTCACGCCGTTTACCGCTTCACGCTGAGCGGGCACGCTCCAGATATGCGCTTTGAGGTTGAATTCATCCCAGCGGGCAAAGCGCAGTTCACTGGAGCGCAGAAACACATGCAGGTTCAGCTCCAGCGCCAGACGGGTGAGCATCCGGCCTTTGTAGATGTCAATCTTCGCCAGCAGTTCAGGCAGGTGTTTTAGCGGCAGGGCGGGGTGATGTTGGGTCGCTATCGGGGTTACGACGCCGTCCAAATCGTAAGCCGGATTATATTTGATGACGCCCTGTTGTACACCGTGGCGCATGATTTTGGTCAGATGCTGGCGCACCCGTCCGGCGACGTCATGCACCCCTTTATCGTCAATTTCCTTAACCAACTGCGCCAGATGGCGAGTTTCAACCTGAGCGATATCCATTGCGCCAATCGCGGGGAAAACGTAGCGTTTCAGGCAGATGAGGATTTTATCGGCGTGCGCGTCTGACCAGAGCTTGAGGCTGCTGGTGTGCCACGCCTGAGCGATATACTGGAAGGTGTGGGATTCCTCAACGGCGGGGTTGTTCGCTTTGCGAAGCTGAGAAGGGCTGGTGCCGGATGCCAGTAGCTTACGTGCTGCATCGCGCTTTTCGCGGGCTTCCGCCAGCGTGGTTTGAGGGTAGGGGCCAAAAGCCAGACGGTTTTCTTTACCGCCGAAGCGATAGCGGAAATACCATAGCTTAGCGCCGTTGGTCGATACCGTGAGGTACAGGCCTTGCGAGTCAGCGAGCTTATAAGATTTTGCGAGAGGTTTCGCGGATCGGACTTTGCTGTCAGTTAACATATGAGGGTCACTCCCGTTCATCGAACTGAATGACCCGCAATCTGACCCACAAATTCCCCGATACGAAGGGATAAATCAAAACGCATCGGAAAAGTTTTTACACCAACTTATTGAATCACAACAATATAGGGATTGATAAGGAAGCATAAAAAAGGAAAGGTGGTGCCCGGACTCGGAATCGAACCAAGGACACGGGGATTTTCAATCCCCTGCTCTACCGACTGAGCTATCCGGGCAACGGGGCGCATTAAACCGGATTCAGGCTGCCTCGTCAACGTGAATTCACCCACTTTTTGATGGTTTGACTGCTTTTTCAGCGTTTATGCATTTTTTGCGCAAATAAGCAGCGCATCGCCGATGGAATTATCAATGAGGGCGTAGTGAAGACATTACGCCAGCGCGCCGTGTTTACGGCACATGGCGACGCGCAGTACGTCTTCTGCCAGCCGCTTTGCTACCGTCACGTCGGACAACTGGCGTTTTACCAGCAACTTACTCAGGCAGCCTTCCAGAATCAGTTCCAGCTGTAATGCCACCATGTCTGTATCGTCGGTTTCCAGTTGTTCCAGCAACGCTTTGGTGTACTGATATGACGCCTGTTTTTGTTGTTCGGCAATCTGGTGAATTGGGTGGAGCGGGTCTGGAAACGCACTACAGGCAGCGATGAACAGGCAACCGGGAAAACGATACTGGCTGACGGCGTCCTGTAGCCGTTGATAGCGTACCAGCAGCTTCTGTTCGGGCCTGAGTTGTTCATCTACGAATACCTGCTGGCGCCAGATATTCACCTGCTGGCTATGGTAGCGCAGGCTGTCGTACAACAAGGCTTCACGGTCGGGCCAGAAGGGCTGTAGCTCGGCAGGAGAAATGCCCAACTGATCGGCCAGTATCTCTAGCGTCGTGCCGGCGAATCCACGCTGTTCCAGCAAGGCCAGCGCTTGCTCCAAGACTTCTTCCCGTTGCATCATGCTTCTCCTGCTCTGTGCCATCACTAACCAGTGTGGTTTATCTCCGGCATCTTTCAAGTTGAATCGCGCTAGCGCGCGAGTGTCTGCAAATGTGCGGCAAAAGCGGCGGCGTCCATGAAGCCGGTAACGCGCGAACCCGGAATTTCCCGACCATTGGCGTCGAAAAACAGAATAGTCGGCAACCCCAGCACATGCAGATGTTGCAGCAGCGTCCGCTGAGCCTCTGCGTTGGCGGTGACATTCGCCTGCAATCGTTGCATGGAAGACAGCGATTGCTGCACTGTCGTGTCACGGAAGGTGTATTTTTCGAACTCTTTGCAGGCTACGCACCAGTCGGCGTAGAGATCGAGCATGGTGATACGGTTGCCGCTGCGGCTCAGCGCCGTGGTCAGTTCGTCCAGCGTATTGGTTGGTGTAAAGCGCAGTTGGCTGGTGTTGGTTGACTGCGCCTGTACCGGTGCGAATAACCAGTCCTGCAATGGCCTTGCCGCCAGCAGCGCGCCCAAAAACAGCAGAATTTGTATGACTCTCATGCCGCCGGCATGACTGCGCAGGCTGAGGGCAAACGCCCAGCCGAAAAACGCCACGCCGAGCAGTGCCCACATGCGCCACTCCCAGGTATCGCCCAGCACTCTTCCCAGCAGAAATACCGGTAGCGCCAGAATCACAAACCCAAACCCCTCTTTGACGTGACTCATCCAGGGGCCGCGCTTGGGTAACAACCGGTTGCCGAACAGGGTAATGACCATCAATGGCAGCCCCATACCGAGCGCATACAAATACAGCGAGCCGCCGCCGGCCAGCAGGTTACCGCTCTGAGCGATGTACAACAGCAGCGCGCTGAGCGGCGCGGTGGTGCAGGGCGAGCAAATCAGCCCAGCCAGTGCGCCCATGGCGAAGACCCCGGCAACAGAGCCGCTTTGCTGGCGATTGCTCCACAGCGTCAGGCGGGTTTGCAGCGATGACGGTAGTTGCAGGTTATAGACGCCGAACATCGACAACGACAGTGCCACAAACATCATTGATAGCCCAATCAGCACATAAGGATGCTGCAATGCCGCCTGAAAACGCAGCCCTGCCGCCGCAACAATCAGGCCGAGCACGGTGTAGGTCAACGCCATTCCCTGCACATACACCAGCGTTAGCAGCAGCGTGCGACCTGCGGATAAGCGTTGCTGGTGACCAAGAATCAGCCCGGAGATCAGCGGATACATCGGCAATACGCAAGGCGTGAACGCCACGCCGATACCAATCAACAACGCCCACAACGGCGAAAACGGCAGCGTCGGCGTATGCGTGGCGTCTGGCTGCGGCACGATGGCGGCTGGCGTTGCAGACGTGTCGGTGTTTGTCGTACTGGCATTTATCGAACTGGCGTTTGTTGCACTCAGCGGTATCGAACGGGTTTCCGGCGGGTAGCAGAACCCTGCGTCGGCACAGCCCTGATAAGTGATGCTCAACGTAGCACCGGACGGCACATTACGCAGAGGGACGTTGAGTGTCAGCGACTGGCGGTAAATAGAAACATCACCAAAGAATTCGTCACGGTGTGATTCGCCCGGTGGCAGCGTCACACCCGGTGGCGCGATAAGCGTGCTATCCAGCTTGATTTGCTGGCGATACAGGTAGTAGCCAGGGTGAATCTGCCAGCTGACGGTCAGTTGATCGCCATGCTGTTGAAAATCCAACGAGAAGGCTTGGTCGACCGTCAGAAACTGAGACTGGGCGCTGCGCCCGAACGGGTTTTGCGCCGGGGCTTGCGTACTGAAAAGCAGGCTGAGGCACAGAACCGTCAGCGTAAGGATGCGTTGAGCCATGAGAGATAATCACTGTCGCCACCCTCGACCGGCAGCACCAGCAGTTCTGGTGTCTGGTAAGGATGTTGTTGTTTCAGATGAGTCAGCAGGGCGGACTGGTGTGCTCTGTCACTTTTCAGCAGCAGTTGAATTTCTGTCTGCTGTTCCAGTTTGCCTTCCCAGTGATACAGAGAAGTGGCGCCTGGCAATAAGGTGACGCAAGCAGCCAGACGTGCGTTCAGCGCAGATTGGGCCAGCTGTTTGGCGCAGTTTTCATCGGGCGCGGTGCACAGTATCACCACCGCGTTGTTGGATAACGGATTGTCGCTGGAGTCTGACATCGTAACCTCGATAACGCTAACGGTAGACACACTATACCGTGGCAGGGTGGCAATCGTAAGGCCGGATCGGCGTTAGAGCACCGATCCGGAAAAGCGTGGCGATGTGGTAGGGGGTTACAACACCATGTGACCGACGATAAAGCCAAGGATGACCGACAACGAAATTGCCACCACGCCGGGGATCAAAAACGCGTGGTTGAAGACGTATTTGCCGATGCGCGTTGAGCCTGTGTCATCCATTTCTACTGCTGCCAGCAGCGTGGGGTAAGTGGGTAGAACAAACAGCGCCGATACCGCAGCAAATGAGGCGATTGCCGTCACCGGGCTGACGCCCAACATCAACGCCGCAGGCATTAGCGCCTTGGCGGTGGCTGCCTGAGAGTAGAGCAGCGTTGCAGCGAAGAACAGCACCACTGCCAGCATCCACGGATGGTTTTGCAACAATGTGCCCGCCGTGCTCTGAATATCGGCAATGTGTGCTTTGACGAAGGTATCGCCCAGCCAGGCTACGCCCATCACGCACACGCAGGCGCTCATGCCAGACTTGAAGGTACTGGCGCTGAGGATCTGTGCGGTATCGACGCGGCAGGTGATGCAGATAAGCGTGGCGATAGTCAGCATAAACACCACAATCGCTTCATTACGCGGCAATACCGGGTTATGAATCAGCCCGACGTTATCGCTGATTGCAGTGGCGTACAGCACAACGGCGATAATACCGATCAGGAATAGCCCGACCGAACGTTTGGCGCCGGGTTTCAGTACCGACTGACTATGACTGCGCAGCGAGACTTCACCTTTGCGCAGACGTTCCTGATAGACCTCATCATCTTTCAATTCCTTGCCAAGGAAATTGGTGAGCATGGCTGTCAGCAGGATAGCGATCAGCGTACTGGGAATGCAGATGCCGAGCAGTGCCAGATAGCTCACGCCTTTCGGTTCGAGTATGCCGGCGACGAAAACCACCGCAGCCGAAATAGGCGATGCCGTGATGGCGATTTGCGAGGCGACTACTGCGATAGACAGCGGACGAGACGGGCGGATGCCTTGTTCCTTTGCCACTTCGGCGATAACCGGCAAGGTGGAAAAGGCAGTATGTCCGGTGCCCGCCAGCAGCGTCATGAAATAGGTCACCAATGGGGCGAGAAAGGTGACATAACGTGGTTTACGACGCAGCAGCTTTTCCGCCAGACTGACCAGATAATCCATGCCGCCCGCTATCTGCATCGCGGCGATAGCGGCTATCACCGCCATGATAATTTCAATCACATCGAATGGAATAGCACCCGGTTTGATGTGAAACCCTAGCGTCAGCACCAGTACGCCGAGTCCACCGGCAAACCCGATACCGATACCGCCGAGCCTGGCGCCCAGATAAATAGCGAGGAGTACGATAAATAGTTCCAGAATAAGCATGTTGTTGTTCCTTCTGATTTTGTTGCCCGTGACATTGCAAAACGTCTTTCCATATCTTTTTCTTATAGTTATGGCTAAAGGTTGGCCTTTTGCGGCGCGGAAAAAAGAGTGGATAGAACAAAGGCACGCAGCCCTAACGGACTGACGTGCCTTACAGAGAAGACGGTGCGGAATTAGGACGCGTCTTGATCTTCGGTGTAGCGTTTGGCCTTGTAAGCCGGGTGCATCAGGTTTTGCACCGAGAAGATGTCATCCAGCTCGGCTTCGGTCAGCAGACCGCGTTCCAGCACCACTTCACGCACGCTCTTACCGGTTTCGGCGCAAATTTTGCCGACGATGTCGCCATTGTGGTGGCCGATGAACGGGTTCAGGTAGGTGACGATACCGATGGAGTTGAATACGTAGGATTCGCAGACGTCTTTATTGGCGGTGATGCCTTCGACGCATTTCTCCAGCAGGTTGTAGCAGGCGTTGGTCAGAATGTGGGTAGATTCAAACATGGCCTGGCCAATGACGGGTTCCATCACGTTCAACTGCAACTGACCGGCTTCGGCTGCCATCGTGACGCAGGTGTCGTTGCCAATCACCTTAAAGCACACCTGATTGACCACTTCCGGCACGACCGGGTTGACCTTGGCGGGCATGATTGAGGAACCGGCCTGCAGTTCTGGCAGGTTGATTTCATTCAGGCCAGCGCGCGGGCCGGAGGAGAGCAGGCGCAGGTCGTTACAGATCTTGGACAGTTTGACTGCCAGACGTTTCAGCGCGCTGTGTACCATGACGTAGGCGCCGCAATCGGAGGTCGCTTCGATCAAGTCTTCCGCCGGTACGCATGGCAGCTTGCTTACTTCCGCCAGTTTTTGCACCGCCAGTTGCTGGTAGCCGTCCGGCGTGTTGAGACGGGTACCGATAGCGGTAGCGCCCAGGTTTACTTCCAGCAGCAGCTCCGCCGTGCGCAGCAGGTTCTTGTTCTCTTCGTTCAGTAGCACATTGAAAGCATGGAACTCCTGGCCCAGCGTCATCGGCACGGCATCCTGCAACTGGGTGCGACCCATCTTCAGGATGTTATCGAATTCTTTGGCTTTATTCTGAAAGCCCTCGCTCAGTACCGTCACGGCTTCGACCAGTTTCAGAATGCAGGTGTATACCGCAATACGAAAACCGGTGGGGTAAGCATCGTTGGTGGACTGGCATTTGTTGACGTGATCATTGGGGTTCAGGTACTGATATTCCCCTTTTTTGTGGCCCATCAGTTCCAGACCGATGTTAGCCAACACTTCGTTGGTGTTCATGTTGACGGATGTGCCTGCACCGCCCTGGAACACGTCAACCGGGAATTGGTCCAGGCATTTACCATTGACCAGAACTTCGTCGCAGGCTTTGATGATGGTGTCGGCAATCTTGCGCGGTATGGTTTGAAGTTCACGGTTGGCCATGGCAGCGGCTTTTTTAACCATTACCATGCCGCGTACGAACTCCGGAATGTCGCTGATTTTCTGGTTGCTGATATAGAAGTTTTCTATAGCACGCAAGGTATGGACGCCGTAGTACGCATCAGCCGGAACTTCTCTGTTACCTAACAGATCTTCTTCAATACGAATGTTATCTGACATGAGAGCCTTCTCTTATACTTCTGTCGATTAGAATTTATAGGATGTATCGTCTTACCGTGGAGGACAGCAGCAGAATGTTCAACCATCGTGCTTGCTGTTATTGCTATGATATTCTGTTGCCTTGCCAGAATTCCGTTGCCTTGATCACAGATGGGCAGTCATCTCCTTCTTGCCATATGAACTGTGATGAGAGTCATGACCGTCGCGCAGAAATAAACAGATACCTCGTCGCCATGGTTGAAAAAAAGCCCTTGCACTACCATTTCCTGAGTAGCGCTCGCCAGTAATGGGTAATGGCGTGTTCAAGTATAAAGTACTATGCCAGACCAACTGGTCGTATCTTCATACCTGATCGTGATAATAGCGCGGGGTAAGTAATGCCGCCTCGCGGTGTTGAGTAATTTTTTATATCAATGGGTTAAAATTAACCTCAGGAGTTTTTGGTGCGCTGGTTACCACTTTTGTTGATTTTTTTGTTTGTTTACATCGAAGTCTCCATTTTCATTCGGGTGGCCGACGTGTTGGGTGTTGCGGTCACTCTGCTACTGGTAGTGATGACATCCTGCGTTGGGATCTCCATGGTGCGTAACCAGGGAATGAAGAACATCATGCTGATGCAACAACGCTTGCAGGCAGGGGAAAGCCCGGCTGCGGAACTGGTCAAAAGCGTTTCGTTGATACTGGCTGGTTTCCTGCTGGTCGTGCCGGGTTTTTTCACCGATTTCCTCGGATTACTGCTGTTGTTGCCGCCGGTACAAAAGCATTTGACGCTCAAGCTGATGCCGCATTTGCAAATCTGGCGTGGCCGCTCAGGGCCGGGTAACCATGGTGGACAAGGCAATGTGTTTGAAGGCGAATTTCAACGCAAGGATAACCAGGATCAACTGGATAAACCCGTTAATGACCACCGCGACGGCAACCCACCCAATGATTCTTCGCATCGCTAAGTTCGTTTTTTGACGTGAGTGAATCGGCGTTCAGCGAGCTTGCAGACAAGGTTTCACAGAAAAATTTCACTTAACGCAAAAAAAATTTTTTTCCTCCCTTGAAGCGCTGTGAAACGTCCCCACTTAGTTCACCACAAGGCCGGATGTGAGGGTACACCCGGTGTTTAACCTAAGCTGATATGGACTTTCTCAAAGGAGAGCTATCAATGAAAATTCGTCCATTGCATGACCGCGTAATCGTCAAGCGCAAAGAAGTTGAGTCAAAATCTGCTGGCGGCATCGTTCTGACCGGTTCTGCAGCGGGTAAATCCACCCGTGGTGAAGTCCTGGCTGTTGGCCATGGTCGCATCCTGGAAAACGGTGAAGTGAAACCGCTGGACGTGAAAGTAGGCGATATCGTCATTTTCAATGATGGCTATGGCGTGAAGACGGAGAAGATCGACAACGAAGAGGTGTTGATCATGTCTGAAAGCGACATTCTGGCGATTGTTGAAGCCTAATCTTACGTAATCATCTGAACGAAACGAATTTAAGGGAAACTACCAATGGCAGCTAAAGACATCAAATTCGGTAATGACGCTCGGGTAAAAATGTTGCGTGGCGTTAATGTGCTGGCTGATGCAGTAAGAGTGACACTGGGTCCGAAAGGCCGTAACGTAGTGCTGTTCAAATCCTTCGGCTCGCCGACCATCACCAAAGACGGCGTGTCCGTTGCGCGCGAAATCGAACTGGAAGACAAGTTCGAGGATATGGGCGCTCAGATGGTGAAAGAAGTTGCCTCTAAAGCCAACGATGCAGCAGGCGACGGCACCACCACCGCGACAGTACTGGCTCAGGCTATTGTTAACGAAGGTCTGAAAGCCGTTGCTGCGGGCATGAACCCGATGGATCTGAAACGCGGTATCGATAAAGCGGTTATCGCTGCTGTAGAAGAACTGAAAAAACTGTCCGTTCCTTGCGCCGATACCAAAGCTATCGCTCAGGTAGGTACCATCTCCGCCAACTCCGACGAAACCGTGGGCAAGCTTATCGCTGAAGCCATGGAAAAAGTAGGTAAAGAAGGCGTGATCACCGTGGAAGAAGGCTCCGGTCTGCAAGACGAGCTGGACGTGGTTGAAGGTATGCAGTTTGATCGCGGCTACCTGTCTCCGTACTTCATCAACAAACCGGAAACCGGTTCTGTTGAACTGGAAAGTCCGTTCATCCTGCTGGCTGACAAGAAAATCTCCAACATCCGCGAAATGCTGCCGGTGCTGGAAGCTGTTGCCAAAGCTGGCAAACCGCTGCTGATCATCGCTGAAGACGTAGAAGGCGAAGCGCTGGCAACGCTGGTGGTTAACACCATGCGCGGTATCGTGAAAGTCGCTGCTGTCAAAGCTCCGGGCTTCGGTGATCGTCGTAAAGCTATGCTGCAGGACATCGCTACCCTGACTTCTGGTACTGTGATTTCTGAAGAAATCGGTCTGGAGCTGGAAAAAGCCACTCTGGAAGATCTGGGTCAGGCCAAACGTGTGGTTATCAACAAAGACACCACCACTATCATTGATGGCGTGGGCGACGAAGCGGCAATTCAGGGCCGTGTGACTCAGATTCGTCAGCAGATTGAAGAGGCGACTTCCGACTATGATCGTGAAAAACTGCAAGAGCGCGTAGCTAAACTGGCTGGCGGTGTTGCGGTTATCAAAGTTGGCGCAGCCACTGAAGTCGAAATGAAAGAGAAGAAAGCCCGCGTTGAAGATGCGCTGCACGCGACCCGTGCTGCCGTTGAAGAAGGCGTGGTTGCCGGTGGTGGCGTGGCGCTGGTGCGCGTAGCGGCGTCTATCAGCAAACTGACTGGCGACAACGAAGATCAGAACGTAGGTATCCGTGTTGCACTGCGCTCTATGGAAGCACCGTTGCGTCAGATCGTATCTAACGCGGGTGAAGAGCCGTCTGTGGTTGCTAACAACGTGAAAGCCGGTGAAGGTAACTACGGTTACAACGCTGCGACTGAGCAGTATGGCAACATGATCGACATGGGTATTCTGGACCCGACCAAGGTAACCCGTTCTGCTCTGCAGTACGCGGCTTCTGTGGCTGGCCTGATGATTACCACCGAATGTATGGTCACCGAACTGCCGAAAGGCGACGCGCCTGATTTAGGTGCTGCCGGCGGTATGGGCGGAATGGGTGGTATGGGCGGTATGATGTAATCTGCCACGTAACTGCAGCGATATTCTCGCTGTGGTGCCTGTCACACGAAAAAACTACCCGGCCACGCCGGGTAGTTTTTTTTAATGGCCGTAAGCCAACCTGGATGTCCCTTGTAATGGTAATGCACGTTCTGTGCGAACGTACATCATGTGCGTGACGCCCCACTGGTTTGCAACAAAATGTGAGATGAGCGGGTATGTTGTTTGAAATTCATGCAAATCGTTAACGTACGGTTCGAAGCCGGTTATCAGCGTGCAATTCTTCGCTAGAATAAGCATCTGCGCTACAATTAGCAGCGTATTTTATTTATTAAACACCAGGTGGAATGGGATAAATGTCTGATGAGGCGTTGGCTAGCCTGCACTCGGTTGAGTGGTGCGCGCCCGAAGATTTACCTGCGTCCGTGGCGGATTGGTTGGTTTACCGCGATTCGATGACGCGCCGTCTGGAACGGTATTGTATGCGATTGACCGTGCAGGTCGGCAAAGAGCAGTTTGTGTCGTCGCTGGATATGGCTGGTGAGCCGGAGTTGTTGCCGCTGAGTGAGCGCTATTGGCTACGTGAGGTAACGCTGTTAGGTGACGGCAATCCCTGGTTATTTGGTCGCACGGTAATACCGGAGCAGACGCTGGAAGAGGCTGATATTGACCTGACGCAGGTCGGTAATACGCCTCTGGGGCGTTATTTGTATTTACAAGGGCCACCGCCGCGCGATGTCATTCAAACTGGTCGATGCGGATCATTGTGGGTGCGGCGTTCACGTGTGCTTTTGTCGGGCAATCCGTTGCTGATCACCGAGCTATTTTTGCCGGATGCCCCCGTTTATTTCCCCGACGCCCATCAGGGCTGAGTGCAGAAGGAGAATCAGGCGTTGGAACGATTGTTAACGTCAGGACGCTGGGGCGCGTATTTCCGTTTGATGCGTATCAATAAGCCGATTGGCACCCTACTGCTGTTATGGCCGACACTGTGGGCGCTGTGGTTGGCAGGGCGTGGAACGCCGGCTCCCTGGACGCTGTTGGTGTTTGTCGCCGGGGTGTTCCTGATGCGTGCGGCAGGGTGTGTGATTAATGATTACGCCGACCGCCATTTTGACGGGCATGTTAAACGTACTGCGGCACGCCCGTTGCCTGCCGGATTAGTGAGCGAACAATCTGCCAAGGTACTGTTTGTCATACTGGTGTTGCTGGCGTTTGGCCTGGTGCTGACCATGAACCCGTTGACTATCTGGCTATCGGTTGCTGCACTGGCATTGGCCTGGGTATACCCGTTTATGAAGCGAGTCAGTCATCTGCCGCAACTGGTGCTGGGTGCGGCGTTTGGCTGGTCTATCCCGATGGCTTACGCCGCTGTGAGCGAGTCGTTACCTGCTACCTGCTGGCTCATGTTTTTTGCCTATATCTGCTGGACTGTGGCCTATGACACCGAATACGCGATGGTTGACCGCGATGACGACCTCAAGGTCGGGATAAAATCTACTGCTATCTTGTTTGGTCGTTATGACACCTTGATTATTGGCCTGCTACAACTGATGACGCTGGTGGCGATGCTGGCGCTGGGTCGGATGATGGGGTTGGGACAGATTTTCTACTGGTCAGTGCTGGTGGCAGCGGTGTTGTTCGCTTATCAGCAGAAACTGATTGCCCGGCGTGAGCGCGAAGAGTGTTTCCGGGCGTTCCTCAATAACAATTATGTTGGCATGGTGCTGTTTTTCGGCATTCTGTTTGGTCTGTAACTAACAACTCGCCCTGCGGCATCTCCGCAGGGCGAGTTGTTATTCCGCATCTTCCTTTTCTACCAGACTAACGACGGGTTCGTTGCCGCTGTCGCTGCTCTCTTGTGCCAGACTGGCGCTTTCAATCGTCAGCTTCACTTCCGGGGTAAGTAGTTCGCCCAGAATGGTATACATCGCCTGGACGTGCTCCAACACCGCTTCACCACTGTCACCGACATACCCTTCGTTACGCAACGTGTTGACCAGCGTAGAGAACACCGCTTTATCGAAAAATTCTGGCGCGTTGATGCCATGCAACACTGAGAGGCGTTGAGCCATGCTGCGGCTTTCTTTCTCCAGCGCTCCCCGGCTTATCGTGGGGTTGGCGTTCAGCAATGCCAGAGTAATAGCATAACGCTGTAGTGTTTCGCGGACACCCGCAGCCAGCAATTGCAGCGTACGGATACGTGCGGGGTGTAACTCCAGCACGTCATCCTTGCTCAAAATGAGTTGCTGACGCGCCAGTTCCGCAACTAATTTGTCCAGCACGTCAGCCAGTTCAGCTTTTTCGTAATGCAGGAACAATTCAGCCTGCAGCAGTGGGTAAATCAGTGTGATTTGACGTAACAGTTCCGCAGTGGTGATGCGACGGCAATACATCACAATACTGGCAACCAGCGACGGCAGCACCAGCATATGATGGATGTTATTGCGGTAGTACGTCATCAGTACTGCCTGCTCTCGCGGCAGGACAATAATATCGCCGACGTTGTCTTTCTCTACCTCGAACTTGTCCATGCTCAGTGCATGATCCAACAGCTCGGCAGCGGTTTTGTTCGGTACCGTGATATCGTTGCTGTAAGGAACGTTACGTAGTAGTTGCAGATAACACTCCAGCTGTTCTTCCATCTGCTCGCGTGTTAGCGCTCGCTGACGTGAGGCCAGCAACGCGGTACAGCACAGGTTCATGGCGTTGGCCGCTGCTGCGTTATTGATACGCACCATGATGTCGTCGGCGATATCCTGTACGGTGGGTGTCAGCCAGGCTGGGCGCTGCGGGTCGATAGGGTCGATAGCGTCACGCCATTGCGGTACATGGTTGTTGAGGTAGGTGGTTAGCGACAGCGGTTCACCGACATTAACGTACCCCTGACCAAGATTGCGTAATTTACGCAGCCCCCGCATCATCTGCAGGAAGCCCTCTTTCTCTTTCGTGGCACCGCGCAACTCTTTAGCGTAGGTTCCCACTTCCATCACATGCTCATAACCGATGTAAATCGGCACCAATGTGATAGGTCGGGGACCGCCGCGCAACATTGCCTGGATGGTCATCGACAGCGTGCCGGTTTTGGGTTCCAGTAAACGACCCGTGCGGGAGCGGCCACCTTCGACAAAGTATTCCACCGAATAGCCGCGGGTAAACAACTCGCCCAGATACTCGCGGAACAGCGTGGAGTAGAGCTTGTTTCCTTTGAAGGTGCGTCGGATGAAAAATGCGCCCAGACGACGGAAAACCGGGCCTGCTGGCCAGAAGTTAAGGTTAATGCCGGCAGCGATATGCGGTGGCACCAGCCCTTGATGGTAGAGCACGTAGGAGAGCAGCAGATAATCCATGTGGCTGCGGTGACAGGGAACATAGACGATTTCATGCCCATCCTGCGCCAGTTGGCGCACCCGCTCGGCATTGTGCACGTTGATGCCCTGATACAGACGGTTCCAGGTCCAGCTCAGCACCCGGTCAGAGAGTCTGACGGCTTCATAAGAGAAGTCGGCGGCAATTTCTTCCAGCAGGGTAATGGCATTTTGCTGGGCCTTGTCATGGGAAATCTTCTTGACCCGTGCTTCATCATCAATCGCCTTGGCGATAGCATGGGAGGACAACAACTTATTGAACAATTCCTGACGGACCGGCAAACGCGGACCAACAGTTGCCAGCCGCAGACGTGAGAAGTGCATACGGGCTACGCGCGCCAGCTTATGGGCGATAGTCTTGTCGGTGCCGTGCTCAGTTGCCATATAACGCAGCGATACGGGGACGGAGAAGCGCACAAAACTGTCGCGCCCCAGCCATAAAACGGCGAAGAATTTCTCGATGCCGTTCAACAGGCGCAGGTGTGGGGTGTCCTGACTTTGTCCCTCACGGCCTGGTGAACGACCGAACATGACCGAAACCGGCACCATCTGTATGTCGAGTTCCGGATTGTTACGGTGCAGATCCAGATAGTCGTGGAACAATTTTATCGACTGCTGTTTGGGTACGTAGTAACGAAACAGGCGTGGGCCATCGTTGACGAACACGTGGCTCGGCAGGGTTTTCCCATCGATCTGTAGCGGTTGCAATGGGTCCGGCAGACTTAGCTCCAGACATTTGGTGCGCAGAGTCAGCAAATCTGCCTTGGAGTTGTAGGGCAGGACATAGAAAATTGGCCGCGTCGGATCCAGTCGTTGCTCATTAACGGGGTCCTGTGGAATAACCTTACTTCTTACCAGTAATTTTAGCGGGAAATTCAGTAGTTTATAGTAAATTATACGCCAACCTGACATAACAACCAGAAGCCTCTTGTTAGCAATTCGGGCCAAGGATACCAGAAACCAAACAGGATATCTGTGGTGATGAAACCAGGGGGGCGCGTTAAAATCATGACCAATCACAAATTAAAGGCGGAGTACGCATGAACAAAGCAACCGGAATGACCCGAATTATCAAAGCGACGGGTTATTCGCTGCAAGGGTTGAAACAGGCATGGCGGCATGAAGCGGCGTTTCGCCAGGAAGTATTGCTTACGCTTGTCGCGGTAATGATTGCCTGCTGGCTACCGGTTTCCATGGTTGAGCGGTTGCTATTAATCGGTTCTGTCGTGCTGATCGTGCTGTTTGAACTGGTCAATAGCGCTATTGAAGCCGTAGTGGACCGGGTTGGGATGGATTACCACGAGTTATCTGGTCGGGCTAAAGATATTGGTTCGGCGGCAGTATTCGTTGCCTGTTTGTTGGCCGCGGTGGTATGGGGAGCGATACTGTGGAACCGTTTTGCGTGACGATTTGCATAATCACAGAAAAATCCGTGCAATCGTGATATCGCGGTTCCCATCGGCACTTTCCCTGTATATACTCACAGCGAGACTGTATAAACAAACAGGGGGCGGAATGAAAGCGCTAACTACCAGACAACAGCAGGTTTATGATCTGATTCGCGATCATATTTCACAAACCGGTATGCCGCCCACCAGGGCCGAAATTGCCAGTCAACTTGGCTTTCGCTCGCCAAATGCAGCTGAAGAGCACCTCAAGGCGCTGGCGCGTAAAGGCGTCATTGAAATCGTCACCGGTGCTTCGCGCGGTATTCGTCTGCTGATGGAAGAAGAAGATCAGGGACTGCCGTTAATTGGCCGTGTTGCCGCAGGTGAGCCGTTGCTGGCACAGCAGCATATTGAATGTCACTATCAGGTAGACCCGGCGATGTTTAAGCCCAGCGCTGATTTTTTGCTGCGGGTAAGTGGTATGTCGATGAAAGACATCGGTATTCTGGACGGCGATTTACTGGCGGTGCATAAAACGCAGGATGTACGTAACGGTCAGGTCGTGGTGGCGCGTATTGAAGATGACGTGACGGTCAAACGGCTGAAAAAACAAGGTAATATTGTGCAACTGCTGGCAGAAAATAAGGATTTCGCGCCAATCGTTGTCGATTTGCGTGAACAGAGTTTCTCCATTGAAGGTTTGGCGGTCGGTGTTATCCGCAACAGTGACTGGAGCTGATGCCCTTGTTTCAGCTCGCCTTATCGTGGGTGGTGATGACAACCGCCCATTGAGGTAGCTTGTCTGGATGAACGCCTGTATTTGCCGGTTGCGTTACAACGTGGTTGATCACCGAAGTGGGATGCAGACAAGCGTGTTTAGGAAGATTAATGTATTTCGGAAGAATGGTGTGAAGTAATGCTCCACACTCGGCAGGCATTTTCCATCATTTAACGTTTTTCACATTTAACGTTTTTTCACCATGATGCTGTGATCATGATTACAGCTGTCCCGATGCTCGCAAGACTCCACTTTCAGGCATTCGCCACACAAGCCGTGAGCTTCCACCACACTGTGGCGTAGGGCAAAGCCCGCCTGCTTCGCCAACTGGTGCAGGGTTTCCTCAATACCTTCTGTCTGGCGTTCTGTCACTTGCCCACAACGATCACAAATAAATAGCGCCGACGTATGACTATGCTCTTCGAAATGATGGCACAGCACATAACTATTGGTGGACTCTACTTTGTGGATAAAGCCTTGTTCCAGAAGAAAATCCAGTGCGCGATAAACAGTAGGCGGTTTAGCCTGGGGTTCGGAAACACGGAGCAGATCCAGCAGATCATACGCGCTGATAGCACCAGGTTGCTGGGCCATCAATCGCAATACCTCTTGACGCTGAGGAGTCAGACGCACGTTGCGTTGCTGGCAAAGCTGTTCAGCCTGGGCAACAAGTTTGTCCGGATTGGTTGAGTCCATTGCAGTAACCCTGAAGCGAGTGTGAAATTATGGCGGCATCTTACCATGACTGGACAAAAACGCCGAGACGGCGGCTTCAAGGTTGTTCTGAACTCCCTCAGCCAATAAGACATGGTGCCAGCAATGGTTCAGGGAAGGCGTTTTTTAGTTGCGTTTAACATTATTGCAGGTGCAACTAAGCCACCAGATCGATCAGTAATGCGCGTGTGGCGGTTTCTGCCCGGAAAGTGAGGCGGTTTTCCTGCTGGACAAACGCGCCGTCGCCGCAGTGCAACACGTTGGGTGCGGCGCTAATATTGCCATTGATGCTGAGGATACCGTGGATCGATTGCAGATAGGCGCGGTTACCATTCAGTGTCAGGCTATGTTGCTCACCTGCCGCCAGATTCAGATGATGTATCCAGACCTGTTGGCGCAGATGGAGGGCATTAGCTGATTCATCCGGTGATGCCAGTAATTGATAAGGACGCTGTGCTTCTAGCGTGAGTCGTTGCAGACACTGGTTCTCCCGCGTTGGACAGGCATCCAGCCATAGCTGCAACCGGGTTAGTGGCGTGTCGTTGCCAACATTATGTTCGCTGTAGCTGACAGTAGGCTGGGTGGCGAGCAGCAGCGCTTCGCCTGCTTTGGCGCGCGTATGGTTACCGTTGCTGTCGCGGTATTCCGCTTCGCCCTGCAATAAAATGTTCAGAATATCGACGCGCGGGTAGGTTCGCGGCTGAAAAGAGGCACCTGGCGCCAGTACTTCCTGATTGAGAACCCGTAGTGAAGCAAACCCCAGTAATTCAGGATCAAAGTAATGACAAAAAGAAAAGGTGTAACGTGCCTGCAACCAGCCATAGTCAGCCTGGCCGCATTGTTCTGCTGCTCTGCTAATGATCATGGCATTTGACCCTGATAATTATTAATAAAATGATAGTAATTGTCTGGACGATGGATTGTTAGCCAGTTAATCTGGTTAGTATATTCAAAAATCCTGAATGAGTAAGAGAATGGCAAAAGAACGGGCATTAACACTAGAAGCATTAAGGGTCATGGACGCCATTGATCGCCGTGGAAGTTTTGCCGCCGCTGCCGATGAACTGGGGCGTGTGCCTTCAGCCCTGAGCTATACCATGCAGAAATTGGAAGATGAGCTGGATGTGGTGCTGTTTGATCGTTCCGGCCATCGCACTAAATTCACCAACGTCGGGCGGATGCTGCTGGAAAGGGGGCGTATCCTGCTGGAAGCCGCTGACAAGTTGACTACCGATGCTGAAGCGCTCGCACGAGGATGGGAAACCCATTTGACCATCGTCATGGAAGCGCTGGTGCCGACTGAGCGCCTGTTTCCATTGCTGGATAAACTTTCGCTGAAGGCTAACACTCAGGTGTCGTTGCTGACTGAGGTGCTGGCTGGTGCATGGGAGAGGCTTGAGCAGGGCAGGGCAGATATTGTTATCGCACCTGACATGCACTTTCGTTCCTCTTCGGAAATTAATACCCGCAAACTCTATTCAATGAAGAGTGTGTACGTGGCCAGCCCGGATCATCCAATTCATGATGAGCCAGAGCCATTGTCGGAAGTCACGCGCATCAAATATCGCGGTATTGCGATTGCCGATACCGCCCGCGAACGTCCAGTGCTGACGGTTCAGTTACTGGATAAACAGCCGCGCCTGACCGTGAGTTCAATGGATGATAAACGGCGTGCATTGCTGGCGGGGTTGGGGGTGGCGACCATGCCGTATGAGCGGGTGGCGCAGGATATCGCCGAAGGGCGATTGCGGGTCGTGAGTCCGGAAAATACCATCGAAGCCCAAATTATCATGGCATGGCGTCGTGATAGTATGGGTGAAGCTAAAGCGTGGTTTTTACGGGAAATACCACGCATATTCAACGCGCATTGATGATGGTGCAGGCAAAGCATAACGCCGTCGGCTGAATTCCCCACCGACGGCGTTGTCAGGTATAGCCTGGTGAATTGTCTGTACGTTTACTACAGCGCGTTCACTACAGATTTAGTAACGCTTATCCCGGCCATGTGGTGCGGCCAGATCCCCATCCGGGCCTACCGAGATGATGCCGTAAGGATTAATCGTGCCATGGCTACGGTAATAGTGGTGGCGAATATGCTCCAGATTCACCGTGTCGGCTACCCCCGGTAACTGGTAGATTTCACGCAGATAACCATACAGATTGGGGTAATCGCTAATCCGGCGCTGGTCACATTTGAAATGGGTGTGGTAGACCGGATCAAAACGGATCAACGTCGTCCACAAACGGATATCCGCTTCGGTGAGCCGATCTCCAGCCAGATAACGTTGTCGGTCAAGGATCGATTCCAGCCGATTCAGCGCATTAAATACCAGCCTGACTGATTCATCGTAAGCCTGCTGGGTAGTGGCGAAACCGGCTTTATACACGCCGTTATTAACCTGATGGTAAATCCACTCGTTCAGGTCATCGATTTGCCCCTTCAATTCTAACGGATAGTAATCATCAGGTGCGGCACCGCAGCCGTCGAACGCACTGTTTAACATACGGATGATATCGGCTGATTCATTGCTGACAATCGTGTGCTGCTGTTTGTCCCAGAGTACCGGAACGGTGACGCGTCCGCTGTAATCGGCTTTGGCGTGCTGATAAAGCTGGTATAGAAATTCGTGTTGATAGAGCGTGTCGCCAGTGGCCTGTGGAAAGTCGGTATTAAAGGTCCAGCCGTGGTCCAGCATCAACGGGTGTACTACTGAGACGTCGATGTGTTGTTCCAGTCCTTTGAGTTTTCTCAGTAACAACGTGCGGTGGGCCCATGGGCAGGCCAGCGACACATACAGGTGGTAACGGCCAGCTTGTGCGTTGAAACCGCCAGTGCCTGTTGGGCCGGGTTCGCCATCAGCAGTGACCCAATTGCGGAAAAATGTCTGTGGGCGTTTGAAATGTCCGCCGGATGACTGGGTTTCATACCAGGTATCATGCCATACACCGTCAACCAACAATCCCATAGCCGGGTCCTCCCAGAATGTGACGATGGCAGCCAACAATATACTGTTGACTGCCATAAGATAATCGGGTTGTGTTGCTTAGCTGATTATTATTACCATTTTTTGTTCAGCAGTCGGTCGATGCTGAATGCGCCTGGACCAGTGACGAACAGCAGAACATAACCGCCAGCGATAGACAGGTTTTTCATGAACATCAGCTGGTTAGCGCCTTGGGCGAAATCAGTGTGGAAAATGAATGCTGTCAGCAGGGTAAAGACAGCAGTGATAATAGCGGTAGTACGGGTCAGGAAACCGAACAGTACAGCCAGACCACCACCCAGTTCCAGCAGAATGGTTAACGGCAGCAGCGCCCCTGGAACACCCATCGCTTGCATATACTGCTGGGTCGCGGCGTAAGAGGCTCCCAGTTTGCCATAACCAGCAACAATAAACAGAATTGGCAGCAGGATACGGGCAACCATTAGCAGTACATTCTCAAAATTTTTCATCGATATCTCCAGTGTGTTTGCGGCCGAAGCAATATTCGATAAGGATGCATCCGGCGTTGATTTGTCTAACTGTTCGTGTAACAGATGAAAAGCATACTAGAGGGGGAGGCGTGTAGACGCCAGCGAGTAAAATTGTTGTTTTATGTCAGAAAAATTGATTTTATAGCGTGCAAACAAACGAAAAAATGGGGGCTGATCAGGTTGAAGGGGGAGGCCTCCGATGGGGATGGGTTGGTAAACAATACCCCATTCGGGTCATTGGCGTGGCGTCGCTGGTAAGACAGAACGTAGCAGCTTCAGTGCGTTCCAGATACCGGTTACCTTGCGTGTAAACCTGATTAGCCGACGTGGATGGCGTATTCCCAGTATGGCGATGATCGGCGGGATTAACACCAGATAACGACGTATCCGCGTCCATTTCTGCCAGTAGGCATCATACGGGGCAGTGATGTCCAGCCACCGGTTTTTCTCCGCAACCAGATCCAGCCGTTGTTGTTGGATCTGGCGCAGTAGTTGTTTCTTTTCGGCAGCCAGATGCCGTCGGCGATTCATTTTGAGTCGTCCTCCAGCAATGAGCGATCTGCCGCCAGTTCTTTACGGGTGTCTCGTAATAGTGTGGAGCGGCGCAGGCGTTGCAGTGTCCATAGCCCGCCGAATAATGCCAATCCAAACAAGGTCACCGTAATCCAGCACAATGCCGTCAGACGTAAGGCGGGATCAAGGCTCCAGATGATAAGCGCAATCAGACTCATCAGGCCAAACGTCGTAAACAACAACGTCAACCCGACCATCAGCAATAACTGAATAAACAGGTTTTTTTCCTGTTCCAGTTCCACCACCATCAGCCTGAGACGGGTTTCCACTATGCCGACCAAAAGGGTGAAAATACGTTGCACAGTAGAAACGGCAGCGCGGCCAGGACCGTGACGTTGCGGTTCTGTCTCCATGCGTTAACGGCGCGCCAGCAATAAACCCAACACCACGCCGACGGCGACACCGATGCCTACCCCGGTCCAGGGATTTTTACGTACGAAATCATCGGCACACTGGGTAGCTTCGCGGGCTTGTGCCGTAATACGTTCGCCGGTGTCATTCAGGCGTTCACGAGACTCTTTGAGCACGGCTTCTGCTTTATCGCGCAGTTTTTCCAGTTCGGCTTTGGATTTATCGCTGGAGGAACGCAGCACTTCTTCCAGCGTATCTCCCAGGGAACGTAGCTCTGCTCGTAGCTGTTCAGTATCAGATTCTTGTGCCATCTGAGTGCTCCTTTATCTGATGAATCATAATGTTGACTATAGTGCGGATTTTCATTGTTGTGGGCGGAATGGCTACAGATAATTCTGATAATCCACGATCTTGAACAGCGGGAAAATTCGAAAAGAGAACGTGCGCAGGCAAAGAAAAGGGTGCAGTTGGCGACAGGTAAACAGCGGCGTTGGCGTCAGCTTTTGACGCACAGCGTGATGCCGTGAGTCTGTTGGGCGATGACAATGGTATATGGCAGCGCGGTACTCAGTATTTCTCTGGCTGCGCTGGTTTGTTCCGGTAAAGAGAGCCGCACAATAATGCTGTCGTTTTCCGGGGTAATGCTCTTGATGGCGATCCCCTTCTCATTAAGTCGTTGGTAGATATAGAAACCATCCGGCAAAGGTACGCCATGACGCAGCGGAGAGATGTGCAACGTCACTTCGTCCGGCAGGTGCCGTGACGACATAGATAACAGCAGCACCAGCGGCAACAGGAACAACAGCCGCCGCCGGGCGGAGGGCTTCTTTAGCCCAGGGTAGATCATCAATTAATTCCTTTTGTCACGTGCCATCATGCGCTTTTTACGCCACAACACCAGTAGTGAGCCGACCAGCCCGATGCACAGTAAAACCAGCGGCAGCAGCATCAGACAAGACATCAACAGCTCTTCGTATTTGCGGAATAATGGCGTGTTACCCAGTGCAAAACCGAGAGAAACCAAACTGGTGACCCACAAAAAGCCGCTCATCCAATTGAAGAACTGAAACCGGACATTGTCCAATCCTGACAGCCCGGCAATGGTCGGCAGCAGTGTTCGTACAAAAGCCAGAAAGCGGCCAATCAACAGTGCTGATAGCCCATGACGATGGAACAACTGGTGCGCACGTTGGTGATAGTGTGCAGGAAGATGTGACAACCATCCCTGAACGACCCGTGTATTTCCAAGCCATTTTCCTTGCAGGTAGCTGACCCAACAGCCGAGACCGGCGGCGGTGGTTAACAGCGTGATGGTGAACGGGTAGCTCATGGTGCCTTTGGTGATAAGCACTCCAACCAGAAACAGCAGGCTGTCGCCCGGCAGGAACGCGGCTGGCAGCAGGCCATTTTCCAGAAATAGAATCAAAAACAGCAGCAGGTAAATCATCCAGACGAGTTTGGGATTGGCCAGGACCTCGAAATCCTGGTGCCAGAGTGCATACAAAAGTTCTTTGATGATATCCATCTGGGTTCCTGTGCTACGGCGTTGGAGAAACTGCGTTGTGCTTCTGAGGCCAGTTAACGGCATTCCTGGCAGGTCAGGTACACAGAGCGGTCATTACTGAACATTAGGTGTGTGCGCTTTCATTTTTAACTTCTTTGCACCTATATCCGTCATGCTTCTTAGTTGGCAGGTGCATTGTCCAATAGCAGGCGCGTTGGCCGGAACTGCACGTTTTCGCCAGTGGCTTGCGTGCCGCGCCTACCTTACTTTTTCAGCGTATTTTTCCTGACTGGCAATGGTCTTTACTGTTTTTTGCCCGTCAGGTGGCTCTGTCGGTAATTAAGCGTAAAAAAACTATTCCAACTGTAACAAAAGCGGTGCGGACGAGATAGGAAAATATCACGTTATGAAAACGTATGACGACCTGTTTAGTGGGGAAAGGATGTGATTGCTGTCATATTTTACACTTGCTGACAGAACCCGACGTTGGATGACTTTTTTTGCCCCCGAACTGTGGGGGCAAAGGCAGCGGTTGCACGAGAAGATTCAGGGTTTGCTACGGGCGTGATGATCCAGATGGACAACCGGATTTTCGGCAAACATGTAACGATCAACGTTAAATTCGAAATCATCGGTGGTAGCGCGGAACAGCATCTGTTTCGTATTTTCCAAATGTTGCCACATCGCCAGTTTAGCTGCATAGGAATCTTTACGGATCAAGGCTTTGAGAATCTGGTCGTGGTCTTCGCACCAGCTTTCGATTGACTTATCGTCGATGTGTTCATGCAACTTGCGCCAGTAAGGATTGTGAATGCGCTGGCTCCACATTTTTTCCACGATAGTGGCCATGGCTGAGTTCTGGGTCGCCAGCGCGACCTGTACGTGGAATTTTAGATCCCATTGCGAATCGCGGAAGCGGTCTTCCTGACGGGCATTTTCCTGAATCTCCATCAATTGGATAATGTCCTGGCGGGTGACCTGGGTGGCGGCGAACTCCGCGATGTTGCTTTCTATCAATTGGCGAGCCTGCAAAAGTTCAAACGGCCCGGCAGTGAGAAAGTCGGCGTCGCTGCCGTTAGCGGCCAGCAGGTGGCGCTGCTGGTTGGATATGACGTGAATGCCGGAGCCTTTGCGCACTTCCACGTAGCCTTCCACTTCCAGCATGATAATCGCTTCGCGTACCACGGTACGGCTGACATTCATCTCTTCGGAAATATTGCGCTCCGCTGGCAGTTTGTCTCCTACCGGATAAACGCCGTTCTCAATACGTTGTTTCAATTCTGCGGCTAACTGCTGGTAAAGCCGCCTGGATTCTGTCAGTGCCATGATGCCTGCTCTTAAGATAGAGGACGCTTCCTGAGGCAACGTGCGTCACTGCGTCTATCTCGTGATGATTTCGTTAATGTAGACTGATATGCAGAGTGGATTTGTTATACCACCTACAGCCGGTGGCGACCAACACTCCTGTCACAGTTAGCTGCTGTGGTACATCGAGAGGAAAGGTTCATCCGGTATTCCTATGATACCGGATGAACGATGTGAAGCAGAAATTTGTCTGTTAGTGTTGCTGTGCGGCTTTCAGGCCAGCGTCTTCATTTTTCTCTTCGGAAGCCGGGTTGTTTTTCAGTACCGTCCAGATAACGACAGCGCCCAGCAGGTCAAAGATAGCCAGTACGGCGAACAGCGGACTAAAGCCGATGGTATCGGCCAGCGCGCCGACTACCAGAGCGAACAGCGTGCTGGCGGTCCAGGCGGCCATTCCGGTCAGACCGTTGGCGGTGGCGACTTCATTACGGCCAAATACGTCGGAAGAGAGTGTAATCAGCGCACCAGACAAGGACTGGTGGGCAAATCCGCCGACGCACAGCAAGGCAATGGCGACATATGGGCTGGTGAACAGGCCGATGGTGCCGGGACCTATCATCAACAGCGCGCCCATCGTCACCACCATTTTGCGCGAAACAATCAGGTTCACCTTAAAGTATTTCTGGAACAGCATCGGCAGATAGCCACCGACAATGCAGCCCAGGTCGGCGAACAACATCGGCATCCAGGCGAACATGGCGATTTCTTTCAGGTTAAAGCCATAGACTTTGAACATGAACAGCGGGATCCAGGCGTTGAAGGTTCCCCAGGCCGGCTCAGCGAGGAAACGCGGCAGTGCGATACCCCAGAACTGGCGGTTATGCAGGATCTGCCAGGCGGACATTTTCCTGGCGTTGCCAACCTGATGCTGTGCTTCCTGGCCGCTAAGAATGTAGTCGCGTTCTTCTTCGCTGAGTTTTTTCTGGTCTTTTGGGTGTTTATAGAAATACAACCAGCCGATTGCCCAGATCATGCTCAGGATACCGGTGATCACGAAAGCCATCTGCCAGCTATGTGCCATGATGGCCCAGACGACCAGCGGCGGAGCCAACATGCCGCCAATCGATGAACCAACGTTAAAGTAGCCGACGGCAACCGAGCGTTCTTTCGCCGGGAACCATTCACTACTGGCTTTCAGTCCAGCGGGAATCATTGCCGCTTCCGCCATTCCCACCGCGCCACGCGCTATAGCCAGACCACCCCAACTGTTAGCCAGCGCGGTGGCGGCGCAGAACAGCGCCCACAGGATGGCGAACATGGCGTAACCCACTTTGGTACCCAGCAAATCCAGCACATAACCGGCAACAGGCTGCATGACGGTGTAGCAGGCTGAATAAGCTGCAATGATATAGGAGTATTGCTGGGTACTGATATGGAGCTGTTCCTGCAGTGTGGGCGCCGCTGCAGCAATTGCGTTACGCGTCAGGTAGCCCAGAACGGTGCCGATGGTTACCAGTCCGATCATGTACCAGCGTAATCCTTTGATCTTGCGCATGTTAAATATATCTCCGAGTGTAATTACCAACAGCGGAACCTGTTATCAGTCTGCCGTGGTAGGTGTAGACCACGCCGAAAGTGACGAAGCGTCGGTGCGCCCCGATCAAAACCTGCGGGAGCTGCTGTCTGGCCGGTTGCCCTGCAGCCGGGCGTAGCTAGCGGGCGGCGGCGGCTATCCCGCCGCGCGCGTTATTGTTTTCCGGTGGAAATACCGTTTTCCGGTGGGAATACCAACTCTGTTGACGATAGTGAGATTGAATCCCCTCATCAGGCAGCGCTACAATAATTTGTCATACCAATTTAAAGGTTGAGTGATATCACAAAACCATTATTTTATTATGGGAATAAGATGAGCGGGCTGTTCTGGCGTGGTGAAAGCGTAAAAATGGTATAATTGGAAGTGATTTATGCCATTTTTGCGATCATGACCTCACTAATGGTGTCAGTTATCGCAGATAATTGGTGTGATATCTTTGTGGTTGTGAGCGTATTTGGTTGGCACATGTAGTGTGAGGAAGTGAACATGCCCCAGTTTCTAAGTGAAGATTTTTTGTTGGATACCGAGTTTGCCCGTCGGCTATACCATGAATTTGCAGCAGATCAGCCAATTTTTGATTACCACTGCCATTTGCCGCCTGCGCAGATTGCCGAGAATTATCGTTTTAAAAACCTGTATGACATCTGGTTGAAGGGTGACCATTACAAATGGCGCGCTATGCGCACCAATGGTGTACCGGAGCGTTTTTGTACTGGCGATGCCAGCGACTGGGAGAAGTTCGAAGCCTGGGCTGCCACTGTCCCGCACACCATCGGCAACCCGCTGTATCACTGGACGCACCTGGAACTGCGCCGTCCATTCGGCATCACCGGCACGTTGTTGTCGCCGTCTACCGCTAAAGACATCTGGAATCGCGCCAACGACCTGCTGGAGCGTGATGAGTTTACGGCACGCGGCATCATGCAGCAGATGAACGTAAAAATGGTCGGCACCACCGACGATCCTATCGACGACCTGCTGCATCACAAAGCGGTGGCTGAAGATAAAACCTTCTCCATCAAAGTACTGCCGAGCTGGCGTCCGGATAAAGCCTTCAATATCGAACAGGCGACCTTTAACGACTATATGGCGAAACTCGGTGACGTGTCTGATACCGATATCCGCCGTTTCAGCGACCTGCAGGCGGCGCTGAGCAAGCGTCTGGACCACTTCGCCGCACACGGTTGTAAAGTGTCTGACCATGCGCTGGACGTGGTGCTGTACGCCGAGGCGGATGAAGCCACACTGGATGGCATTCTGGCTCGTCGCCTGTCCGGCGCAACCCTGAGCGAACAGGAAGTGGCGCAGTTCAAAACCGCGGTGCTGGTATGGTTGGGAGCTGAATACGCGCGTCGCGGCTGGGTGCAGCAGTATCACATCGGCGCACTGCGCAACAACAATCTGCGTCAGTTCAACCTGCTGGGGCCGGATGTGGGTTTCGACTCCATCAACGACCGCCCGCTGGCGCAGGAGCTTTCTCGCCTGCTCAGCAAACAGAATGAAGAAAACCTGTTGCCGAAAACCATTCTGTACTGCCTGAACCCGCGCGATAACGAAGTGCTGGGCACCATGATCGGTAACTTCCAGGGTGAGGGTATGCCGGGCAAGATGCAGTTTGGTTCCGGCTGGTGGTTCAACGACCAGAAAGACGGTATGCAGCGCCAGATGACGCAACTGGCGCAGTTGGGTCTGCTGAGCCGCTTCGTCGGTATGTTGACCGACAGCCGCAGTTTCCTGTCTTACACCCGTCATGAATATTTCCGCCGCATTCTGTGCCAGATGATTGGCCGTTGGGTGGAAGACGGCGAAGCGCCGGGCGACCTGCAACTGCTGGGCGAGATGGTGAAAAATATTTGTTTCGATAACGCCAAAAATTATTTCGGTATCGAGTTGTAAGAAAAAGGGAGGGCGGGCGCCGTCACGGGCCCGTCTGTCAATGTGGTGATTTCGGGCTGGCGCAGGGAGCTGAATCTGCCGCCCTGGCGCTGTCGTGCTGACCTGACGCTGTTTAATGATCTGATGGCTGTACCGACTGGCGTTTGTCCCGACTGGGTTTCGTCCCGAAATAGTGTCGTGTTCTGAGGTAGCTTGTTAATGCAAACGCTCAATCGTCGTGATTTTCCTGGCCGTCGTCATCCTGACCGCGTTATTCAATTTGGCGAAGGCAATTTCCTTCGCGCCTTTGTTGACTGGCAACTGGATCTGTTGAATGAACATACTGATCTGGACGCGGGTATTGTTGTGGTTCGTCCGATTGATACCGATTTCCCGCCTGCGCTGAATACCCAGGAGGGTTTGTACACCACCATTATTCGCGGCCTGAACGAACAGGGCGACGCGGTGCGCGAGCCGCGCCTTATCCGCTCGGTTAACCGTGAAATCAACGTGTACCGTCAGTTTGATGAGTATCTGGCGCTGGCGCATGACGCCAACATCCGCTTTGTATTTTCCAACACCACGGAAGCCGGTATTAGCTACCATGCTGATGACAAACTGGCTGACACGCCGCCAGCCAGCTTCCCGGCGAAGTTGACCCGTCTGCTGTTCGAACGCTTCAATCATTTTAATGGCGCCGCCGATAAAGGCTGGGTGCTGCTGCCGTGCGAATTGATTGATTACAACGGCGAAAAACTCAAAGAGCTGGTGCTGCGTTATGCGGCGCAATGGGCGCTGCCGGCAGCGTTCACCACCTGGCTTAACGAGCACAACACCTTCTGCTCAACGCTGGTGGACCGCATTGTGACGGGGTATCCACGCAATGAAGTGGACGCGTTACAACAGGAACTGGGTTATCAGGACACCTTTCTGGATACCGCTGAGTATTTCTACCTGTTCGTGATTCAGGGGCCGCAGTGGCTGGCAGAAGAACTGCGTCTGAACCAACTGAAACTGAACGTGCGCATTGTTGATGACATCAAGCCTTATAAAGAGCGCAAGGTGGCGATTCTGAACGGTGCCCACACCGCGCTGGTACCGGTGGCGTTTCTGGCAGGCCTCGATAACGTGGGTGAATCGATGAATGATGCCCAGATAGGCAAATTTGTCGAAACCACGATTGCCGAAGAGATCGTACCGGTACTGGATTTACCGCATGACGAGCTGATGTCGTTTGCCGAGGCGGTACTGAGCCGTTTCAGAAACCCGTTCATTCAGCATCAGTTGCTGTCTATCGCCCTGAACGGTATGACCAAATTCCGTACCCGCATTCTGCCGCAACTGCTGACATACCGTGAACGTTATAACGCGTTGCCCAAGCGCCTGACGTTTGCGCTGGCAGCCTTGATCGCGTTTTATCGCGGCGAGCGTAACGATGACCGCTATCCGTTGCAGGACGACGCCCGTTGGCTGGAGCGTTACGAAGTGCTGTGGAGCGGCGTGCGCGCTGGCACCACGTCGCTGGCGCAGGTGGTGAATGCCGTGCTGGGGGATGAGGAGCACTGGGAACAGGATTTGACGCAGGTGCCCGGTCTGGCATCGCTGGTCACCGAACAGTTGCAGGCTATCGTCGAGCGCGGTATGCGCGACGCGTTAGCGGGTTATTGCTAATCGCATAAGGTCGTCTCCATGCAGAGCATCATTAAAATTCACTCACTGGACAATGTCGCCGTTGCCTTGCGCGATCTGGCACAGGGCGAAACGGTGTCGGTGGGTGATGTCTCCCTGACGCTGCCGCAGGCGGTGGCGCGCGGGCACAAATTCGCCCTCAAGGCGATAGCGTCAGGCGAGATGATCGTGAAATACGGTCTGCCGATTGGTCATGCACTGGCGGCGATTGCCGCGGGTGAGCACATCCACTCTCAGAACGCGAAAACCAACCTGAGCGATCTGGATGAATACCAGTATCAGCCGGAGTTCATCAGTCTGCCGGAACAGATGGTGGATCGTGAGGTGCAGATCTACCGCCGTAAAAACGGCGACGTTGGTATCCGCAATGAACTGTGGATACTGCCGACCGTCGGTTGCGTTAACGGCATCGCCCGCCAGATCCAGCAGCGTTTCCTCAAGGAAACCAATAATGCGGAAGGTATCGATGGCGTTTACCTGTTCACCCATCCGTTCGGTTGTTCCCAGTTAGGGCAGGATCACGAAAACACCCGTACCATGCTGCAAAACATGGTGCGCCACCCGAACGCTGGGGCGGTATTGGTGATTGGTCTTGGGTGTGAGAACAATCAGGTGTCCGCGTTTCGTGACACGCTGGGCGAGTACGACGCCGATCGCGTTAACTTCATGATCTGCCAGCAGCAGGAAGATGAAGTGGAAGCCGGTCTGGAACGCTTGCACCAGTTGTATCAGGTAATGCGTGACGATCGCCGTGAGCCGGGTAAACTGAGCGAACTGAAATTTGGTCTGGAGTGCGGCGGCTCGGATGGCCTGTCCGGTATTACCGCCAACCCGCTGCTGGGACGTTTCTCGGATTATCTCATCGCCAACGGCGGCACGACGGTGCTGACCGAAGTGCCGGAGATGTTCGGTGCCGAACGTATTCTGATGAGCCGGTGCCGCGATGAGAGTACATTCGAGAAAACCGTGCATATGGTCAATGATTTTAAACAGTATTTCATTGAACATAATCAGCCGATTTACGAGAACCCGTCGCCGGGCAACAAAGCGGGTGGTATCACTACGCTTGAGGAGAAATCCCTCGGTTGTACTCAGAAAGCCGGGCAAAGTCAGGTGGTGGATGTGCTCAAGTATGGCGAGCGCCTGCATACGCCGGGGTTGAACCTGCTGAGCGCACCGGGTAACGATGCGGTGGCCACCAGCGCGCTGGCGGGGGCTGGTTGTCACATGGTGCTGTTTAGTACCGGTCGTGGTACGCCTTACGGCGGCTTTGTGCCGACGGTGAAACTGGCGACCAATACCGAACTGGCGCAGAAGAAACCGCACTGGATCGATTTTGACGCGGGTCGCTTGATTCACGGCATGTCGATGGATGAGTTGCTGTCGCAGTTTGTCGATCTGATTGTCGATATCGCCAACGGTAAACCGGCGAAAAATGAGATCAACGACTTCCGCGAACTGGCGATATTTAAAAGCGGTGTAACGTTATAGAACCGATCGTGATAAGCCTGGCGTTGTAAATCTAAACGATTTCACATAAAATAAAACGGTGTTTCATTATTTGAACGCCGTTTTTTCATCATGGCGCTTTAAGGCAGGAATCATGACTTCTTACGTGTTTGCCCAGGCTGTTGGTGTACTGGCTTTTTTTGTCGGTATCACCATGTTTTTCAACCGCAGTGAAAAAAAATTCAAAATCCAACTCTCCGCTTACAGTGCGGTTATCGCTTGCCACTTCTTCCTGATGGGGGCACATGCGGCGGGCGTGAGCGCCTTGCTCAATTCAGGCCGCACCCTGATCACCCTGAAAACCAGCAATATCGTGGTGATGTTTGTGTTTATTGCCCTGACGCTGGGGCTAGGCCTGCCGGGTGTGAAACACCCGATGGAACTGCTGCCGATCATCGGCACAGTGTGCAGTACCTGGGCGCTGTTCCGCGCGCATGGGTTGACGACGCGCTGCATCATCTGGTGTTCGACGGCGTTGTGGGTGATGCACAACATCTGGCTGGGGTCGATTGGCGGATCGCTGATTGAGGCCAGTTTTCTGGTGATAAACGGGTTCAATATCATCCGCTTCTGGCGTATGCAGCGTAACGGCATCGACCCGTTCAGAGTAAATGAGCCGCAATCCACCACCAAAAGCGCCTGAAGGAATTGCCCCGCGGTTAAGCGGGGCGCACGCCGGTATTCAGTATGGGGTAGGGTTAGCGCGTAGCGCATCGGTTAACCCAGAGGTTGATCAGAATGGTGACCAGCAAGATCACAGCCACCACGCTGAGCGACATGGCGACAGGGATGTGGAACAGATCGATCAGCATCATCTTGATGCCAATAAAGATCAGGATCACCGCCAGCCCGTATTTCAGCATGGAGAACTTCTGCGCCACGCCTGCCAGCAGGAAGTACATGGCGCGCAATCCCAAAATAGCGAACAGGTTTGACGTCAGCACAATGAACGGGTCGGTGGTGACGGCAAAAATCGCGGGGATGCTGTCTACCGCGAAAATCACATCGCTGATTTCCACCATCACCAGCACCAGAAATAGCGGTGTGGCGTACAGCAAGCCGTTCTGCCGGATGAAAAAACGATCGCCTTGCAGGGTATCGGTCATCCGCAGGTGACCGCGCAGCCAGCGCACGACCGGTTTCTCGCCGATAGCGGCATCGTCTTCTTTCGCCAGCGCCATTTTAAGCCCGGTTATCAGCAGGAACGCACCAAACAGGTACAGTAGCCACTGGAACTGAGAAACCAGCCAGCTGCCCGCGAACACCATGATGGTACGCAGAACGATGGCCCCCAGCACGCCATAAACCAGTACCCGACGCTGATACTGTGCGGGAATGGCGAAATAACTAAACAGCATCAGCCAGACAAACACGTTATCGACGGCCAGCGCTTTTTCTATCAGGTAACCGGTAAAGAACGCCAGCGCCTGAGTATCTGCTACCTCGCGGCCCACGGTACTGCTGAGATACCACCAGAAACCGGCGTTGAATAGTATTGAGAGTGTGACCCAAATCAGCGACCAGGCGGCGGCCTGTTTAAAGGTCATGACCATCGCGCCTTTCTTGCCCTGATAAAACAGGTCAATAGCCAGCATGATTACCACGATGATTGCGAAGCTGCTCCACAGCAGCGGGGTTCCTATCGTTACCATAACCGTATCCCTTAGCGCCTTTCCGATGAGGAAGTGTGTCGTGGCCCTGTTGTCAGAAAACAAAACGGCCTGTGTCAGAAGGCACAGGCCGTTTGCTATTCACGGTGCTGCAAATGGACCTCGCCTTCTGGCAAGGTCTCACTTACAACTTAATGCGGATAAAGTCATTAAGGTTGCCTGGTAACCGAGTGCGCCTGCACTGTAATGACGATTAGCCAGCGAGAAGTTACTCCCCTTTGCAATTCCAAAGATAGGATAGTTCCTGTACAGGGTCAAACTCTTCCTCTTGCCTTCTATGTCGATGTGCTTTGACGTGGCGTAGCCGATGGATAGGGGTGTCAGTGGATGAATAGTGGGCATCAGCAGGAAAACCATTTACTGCGACGCTGTTTTAAGGGATAAACAGCGCCAGATTTTGTATTGCAGGAGAGGCCATGAGCCAACTTGAGCTGGAAACACATAACCTGACGTTGGTCCGCTATCCGCAGTCTGAACGCGAGTCATCGTTGCAGGCATGGGAAGCGGCGGATGAGTATCTGCTGCGGGAACTGGCGACGATGCCGATTGGTCCCGGTCCTCGTCTGATTTTCAATGATGCGTTCGGCACGTTGGCCTGTGGCTTACAGGCGCAAGCGCCTTATTGCATCAGTGACTCATACCTCAGCCAACTGGCGACCCGGCATAACCTGTCGCTCAATGGTTATGCGCCGGAGTCGGTCACGCTGCAAGATAGCCTGGCTCCCTTGCCAGACGCACCAGCGCTGGTGGTGTTGAAAGTGCCGAAAACACTGGCGCTGCTGGAGCACCAGTTGCGTCAACTGCGCGAGGTGGTGACGCCGCAAACCGTGATTATCGCGGGTGCGAAAGCGCGTGATATTCACACATCCACGTTGCAACTGTTCGAGCAGATTCTGGGTCCGACTCGTACTTCGCTGGCCTGGAAAAAAGCCAGATTGATTCACTGCCAGCCACAAGCGCGCGTTATTGATGACAAACCGGCGATGACGGTCTGGCTGTTGGATGACGCTGCCAGCCCTATCCACAATGCCCGTATCCACAATTACGCCAATGTGTTTGCCCGCGGCGGGTTGGATATTGGCGCCCGTTTTTTCATGCAGCATCTGCCGCAACAACTGGACGGTAAGATTGTTGATCTGGGGTGCGGCAACGGTGTTATCGGCCTGACCGCGCTGGCGCTGAATCCGCAAGCGTATGTCAGCTTTTTCGACGAGTCCTATATGGCGGTGGCCTCCAGCCAGCACAATGTGGAAGTCAACCGGCCACAGGATATGGCGCGCAGCCGCTTTGTGGTGAACCATGCGCTGACGGGAGTCGGGCAAGGCAGCCTGCAGGCGGTGTTGTGTAATCCGCCATTCCATCAGCAGCAGGCGATAACCGATGACATTGCCTGGCAGATGTTTTTGGATGCACGCCGCTGCCTGGCGGTAGGCGGCGAATTGCGGATAGTCGGCAACCGCCATCTGGACTATTTCCACAAGCTGAAGCGGTTGTTCGGCAATTGTGAAAATGTTGCCAGTAATGCGAAATTCGTTGTGTTGCGTGCGGTAAAAACCCAGAGTCGCTAGATGCGGTGATCCCGCCCGGCATTTGTTGTCGCGCGGGACTGTCATTATAATCCGCAGGTTATGTCAGAGAGAGAAGGTACGTCAGAAGGAACCTCTATGTGTATCGAAGAGTTGGAAGCACGGCTGGAAAGCGCATTGCAGGCGCTGGAGGCCAGTGTCAGCCGACAGCAACAGATCTGGCAGCGCGACTATCAGCACCTTCACTTGCAATTGGTACAGGCTCGTCAGCGCGAAGCGGATTTGTGTGCAAGAATCAATGAACTGGTTACCCGGTTAAACATGATGGATGAGTCCCCTGAACGTAACCCGTTGTTGCAGAAAATCAACCTGATCCGCTCCCATCTGGATGCGCTGGCCAAAGACGCTGCCGCGTTTCATCGTTCGCTGCTCTGAGAAATCCTGCGGCGGTTATCCGATGGCGGCGTCAGCTCGCCGCCACTTACAGCGTTCTGGCGTTTTCTCCACAATTGGTGGAATTGTGAATGCCTTCCTTGCAAAGTTTTACCCAGGCACCCGATTAACTGAAATTCCACGACCTATACTGCATCGCAAAGGTTGACGCATTCCGATGCGTTAATAATTAAAACCGTAACGTGAAGGAAGGTCCTATGTCTAAATTAACTGTGATTATGGTTGCCTCTGCGTTGGCGCTGGGGAGTGCCGGATTTGCCTATGCTCAGGATCCTACCCCGCCGGATCAGGATGCACGCATGATGAGACACCATGACGGCGAGCGTGGCGAACACGGGATGGAACAGAATATGTTTAGAGGGTTGAATCTGACCGACGAGCAGCGCCAGAAAATACGCGACATCATGGAGAATGCCAAAAAAGACCGAGAACGGCCTTCGGCTGATGATCGCGCCGAATGGCACCACCTGATTGCCGCTGACAGCTTTGATAAAGCGAAAGCTGAAGCGGTAGCCAATAAAATGGCTGAAGCCAGCAAAGCCCGTATGCTCAAACACCTGGAAATTCAGAATAAAATGTATAACGTGCTGACGCCGGAACAGAAAAAACAGTTCAACGATAAATTCGACAGACATCTGAAAGAGCCGATGCCGCCAAAAGCGCCGCAATAACGGTATGCCAGATATGACTGGAGCGCGCCGGCTGGCGCGCTCTGTCTTTGAGGGCCGCAACCGCAACATTCCGGCTCTGTTTAGTCGATCTCTTGCGTTCAGACAGGTTTTTTCCCATCTGTGCTTTTCAATCACCCGTACTTGCTCTATCAATATCGCGTCATTGTGATTCAAGGAGTACGGCTCATGGCGTCTTTCGCCCTAAAATCCATCCTTTTGCTTGGTGTACTCAGCGCGCTGAGTGCCTGCAAACCGCAATCGCCCGTGAATGATTCGCGCCCCTTCACCACGTTTGAGGGCAAAACCATGGGTACGTTTTATAGCGTGAAGATAAGTGGAGAGTTGCCGGAAAGCAGCCAGCAGTTGCAGCAGGAGATCGATGCGTTGCTGGAGCAGGCTAATAACGAAATCTCTACCTACCGCAGCGATTCCGTGTTGTCCCGCTTTAATCGTGACACCGGTACTGAGCCACAGCCTATCAGTAATGGCATGGCGGATATCATTCTGGCTGCGCAACGTATTGGCCGGGCGACGGGCGGAGCGATGGATATCACAGTGGGACCGTTGGTTAACCTGTGGGGATTCGGGCCGCAGAAGCAGCCGGTCACCATCCCCAGTCAGCAGCAGATTGATGAAGCACGGCGTAAGGTCGGGCTAAATCACCTTCGTCTTATCAGCAATCATCAGGGGGAATGGTTGCAGAAAGACCTGCCCGGCCTGTATGTGGATCTCTCCACGCTGGGCGAAGGTTACGGTGCCGACCTGCTGGCACAGTTGATGACCCGTAAAGGCATTACCAACTATCTGGTATCGGTAGGTGGGGCGATTTCCAGCCGTGGCGTTAATGGGCAGGGACAACCCTGGCGAGTCGCTATTCAGAAACCTACCGACAAGGAGAATGCCATTCAGGCGGCGGTGGATCTGCATGGCTACGGCATCAGTACCTCCGGCAGCTATCGCAACTATTTTGAGCAGGATGGCAAACGCTATTCGCATGTTATCGACCCGGCTACCGGTAGGCCGATTACGCATCAGCTGGTTTCCGCCACCGTGATTGCCAGAACCGCACTGGAGGCGGATGGCTGGGACACCGGGCTGATGGTGCTGGGTAAGGACAAGGCGTTGAAACTGGCAGAACAGCAAGGACTGGCGGTGTATCTGATTACGAAAACCGATAAGGGATTTGAAGCGGTGATGACGCCACAGTTTAAAGCATTTCTGTTGCCCACGCCGTAATCAGACGAGGAGCCTGATGCGGCAACGTCAGGCTCCAGTAATTTACTCATCAGGTTTCATGTATCAGCTTTATGTTCAGAAACCATGTTTAGAAATCATTGTCTTCTTTGCATGTGAAATGAGTCGCCATGAATCATTTTCATTCTGAATAATCAGTCCTCATCGGTTGATGTTATTTCACCGTATCTTTCCCCTATGCATATGGTCACTGGGGTGACCGTTTTATGCCGGCAATGTTCTCAGCGTAAATGTTCTCAGCGTAAGTTGTGAATAATGATGCCAGTGAAATAGATATCCTAAATACCTCAGGTTGCAGGGTTCCCTCGGCAAGACAGCAAACTGTGTGCAACGCTACTACCGATCTTGATTCGTTTAAAATCAATATGATTGAGTTTGGCGTGCAATCGCAGGGTCTGCTATTTGGTTTGACAAACATTCGCTTTGACAAATATTCGCTTTGATAAACAGTGCCAACCAATGGCGTATTCCAGTGTGTAGCCTGTTTTTCCGGCAATCCGAATTATTGAATGAGTAGGTATGAATTACTCAGGTATCAGGTAAATAAAGTGTTGTCTTATTTTTAACGAATATGAATGAGTTGTTTTTTCATGAATCACTCTTTCAACAACACGATGACATAATAATAAATCATTAGTTAATTAACTAATTTGATTATTTAGAAACTAAAAAGCCACTCATATTAACGTTATGACATCGGCCCGCTAAGCAAAATAAAAAACAATAAACCGATAACAAATTTGAAGCATATAAAACATTGGTAATTTATGGAGTCTCTTATTATGAGCGTTAATAACCAGGTACTCAGTCCGTTTACTTTGCCCAATGGCGTCGAGCTTAAAAATCGTCTGCTGATGGCACCCATGACCACCTGTACCGGCTTTTATGACGGCACCGTCACCAAAGAGCTGGTGGAGTACTATCAGGTGCGTGCCGGCAGTATCGGCGCAGTGATTGTGGAGTGTTGTTTTATCGATGATAAAGGGTTGGCGTTTCCGGGCGCCATTGGCATCGACAATGACGATAAGGTTATCGGGTTGGCGAAAATCGCTTCGGCCATCAAGGAGAAGGGGTCGAAAGCCATTCTGCAGATCTACCATGGTGGACGTATGGTGGAGCCGAAACTGATTGGTGGCCAGTCGCCCGTTGGGCCGAGCGCAGTTGCCGCACCGCGTGAAGGTGCGGCGGTGCCGGTAGCGCTGACGGGCGAAGAGGTGGACGCCATGATCGCCAAATTTGGCGAAGCGGTGCGCCGCGCCATTGAAGCCGGCTTCGACGGCGTGGAAATTCACGGCGCTAATACCTATCTGATTCAGCAGTTTTACTCCCCGAACTCTAACCTGCGTACCGACGAATGGGGCGGCAGCCGCGACAACCGCGCCAGATTCCCGCTTGCCGTGCTGGAGATCACCCACAAGATGGCGCGCCAGTATGCGGATGCGACCTTCATCATCGGTTATCGCTTCTCGCCGGAGGAAATCGAAGAGCCGGGGATTCGGTTTGACGATACGCTGTATCTGCTGGAGAAACTGGCGGCGCGTGGGTTGGATTATCTGCACTTCTCAATGGGCCATACCCTGCGATCTTCCATCGTTGATACCCTCGATCCTACCCCGTTGATTAGCAAATATGTTGCCATGCGTTCAGACCTTCTGGCGAAGGTGCCGGTTATCGGCGTCGGCGGCGTGGTAAATAAAGCCGATGCGGATGCCGCGCTGGAGCACGGTTACGACCTGGTTGCGGTAGGGAGAGCCTGCATTGCTTATCCGGACTGGACTGATCGCCTCATCAGCCAGCAGAAGCTTGAACTGTTTATCGACAGCACTCAACGTGAGGCCCTGACCATCCCGGAACCGCTGTGGCGTTTCTCACTGGTGGAAGCGATGATCCGCGACATGAGCCAGTCGGCGAAAAAATTCAAGGCCGGTGTATTTCAGGAAAACGTTCAGGATGATGCTGCTGGTGAGTTGGTGATTAACGTCAGTCTGGAAACGGATCGCATCGCCGACGTTACGCTGGAGCGTAATTCGCAACTGAATGCCGATTTCATCAGTAGCTTTGAGGTTATCCGTTCCCGCATTCTTGATGCCAACAGCCCGCATGTGGATGCCGTCACTGGCGCTACCACCCAAAGTGAGGCAGTGAAGAAAGCGGTATCCAAAGCGCTGGCCAAATCCTGCAAGGCGGCGATTATGGCGGAAGGCGGTGATCCGTCCCAAATGCAGCGTTATGACGTGGTCGTCATCGGTAGTGGTGGCGCGGGCCTGGCGGCGGCGATTCAGGCGTGCGATGACGGAGCCAGCGTGCTGATTGTCGAGAAGATGTCCAGCATCGGTGGCAATACCATCAAGGCTTCTGTGGGAATGAATGCGGCAGGCACCCGTTTCCAGAAAATGAAAGGCATTGTTGACGACAAGCAACGGTTTTACGAGGAAACCCTGAAAGGCGGTAAGCAAAAAAATAACCCCGATTTGCTGAAACGATTCGTGGAAGGCGCGCCGATGGCGATTGAATGGTTGGCGGAGCGTGGCATCGAACTAAACGACATTACCATTACCGGCGGGATGAGCGTGGATCGCACCCATCGACCGGCAGACGGTTCGGCGGTCGGTGGTTTCCTGATCAGCGGACTGGTAAAAAACATCAACAAGCGCAATATCGATGTGATGCTGGAGACGTCGGTTGTCGATATCGTTCACGAAGGCGGCGCAATTACCGGTGTTCGCGTGCTTAACGAGGATAATGAGCAGCTAACTATTGCCACCAAAGGGGTGGTGGTTGCCACCGGCGGGTTCAGCGCCAACCGTGAGATGGTGGTGAAATACCGCCCGGATCTGGACGGCTTTGTCACCACCAACCATAAAGGAGCCACGGGTAGCGGTATTGCGATTCTGGAGAAAATGGGAGCTGATACCGTTGATCTGGAAGAAATTCAAATTCATCCAACGGTGGAGCAAAACACGTCTTATCTTATCTCCGAATCTATTCGCGGCGGCGGCGCGATTCTGGTGAACCAGCAGGGTCAGCGCTTCTTTAATGAGATGGAAACCCGCGACAAGGTGTCGGCATCAATTATCGGCCTGCCAGAGAAGTACGCTTATATCCTGTTTGATGAGCAGGTGAGGGTGAAGAACAAGGCGGCGGACGAGTATTTGTCCCGTGGGTTTGTGGTGAGCGCCGCTTCTCCGCGTGAACTGGCAGACAAGCTGGCTATCGACCCGCACGCCCTGCTGGCGACGCTGGAGCGCTACAACCGGTTTGTTGAAAAACAGCATGACGATGACTTTGGTCGTAAAACCGCATTGCGTCACCCCATCAATCAGGGGCCGTTTTATGCAATCCGCATCGCGCCCGGCGTGCATCACACCATGGGGGGTGTGGTGATCAACGCCGATACCGCGGTGCTGGACAGCAAAAAACGGGTCATTCGGGGCGCTTTCGCTGCGGGTGAGGTAGTGGGTGGCATTCATGGCAGCAATCGCATCGGCGGTAACGCCGTCGCCGATATCATTGTTTTTGGTATTCAGGCGGGTCGTAACGCGGCATCCTACGTACAGATGTAATTAACGCCAGCCTGCGTCAGAACTCGCTGCTGACGCAGGCGTAATTCGCTTTTCTATCGGGGTTATCCGCCATGCAGCCAGATGATCGGGTTTATACCTATTCCACCGTACTCATGGGGTCGCCTATACAGCTCAAATTGTTTGAGCCGAATGAACATCTGGCATCGCAGGTGTTTGGTCGCATTAAACAACTGGAGGATATGCTGACCGTTAACCGGGTCAGCTCCGCGGTCATGGATATCAATCAGGCGGCAGGGAAACACCCGGTCGTCGTCAGCCAGTTGCTGTTCAATCTGATTAAGCGTGCCAGAGAGGTCAGCCTGCTGGAGGACAGTTGCTTTAATTTCACCATTGGACCGGTGGTCAAATGCTGGAAAATCGGCTTTCATGGCCACAGCGTACCACCCGCCGATGAACTGCGGACGTTACTGGCGCTGACTGACCCTCGCCACGTCGTGCTCAATGCGCAGGAATGCTCGGTATGGCTGGAGAAAACAGGGATGGAAATTGATCTGGGCGCGATTGCGAAAGGGTATATCGCCGATGTCATCAGACAATTCCTGTACCAGCACCATGTCTATCATGCGTTGATCAATCTGGGCGGCAACGTACTGGCGATGGGCAAACCGCAACACGCCAGCCAGACGGCCTGGTCAGTCGGCTTGCAAAAACCGTTTTGCGACAATGGCGAGCTTATCGGTATGATGCTGGTAACCAACAAATCAGTGGTGACGTCCGGCATTTACGAGCGTTATTTCGAGTGCGATGGTCGCCTGTATCACCATATCCTCGATCCGAAAACCGGCTACCCGCTGGATAACGAATTACTCAGCGTGACCATCATTTCCGACGCCTCCATCGACGGAGACATCTACACCACCTTGATTTACGGTCTGGGAGTAGAAAAAGGGCTGGCGTACCTGTCCCAGTTACCGCACATTGAAGCCGTTTTTGTGACTAAAGACCGGCAAGTGGTTCTCTCTTCGCAGCGGCAGTACGATTTTATGCTGTTGGATAACAGCTACGAGGTGGTGCAGGGAACAGGATGATCATTGAGCGACACTTTATCGCCACTTATCCACCTAATACAAAAAAGCCACCTGCTAAGAGGTGGCTTAATTATATGATTTTAAAGCTAAAATTTGGTGGCCCCTGTTGGGTTTGAACCAACGACCAAGCGATTATGAGTCGCCTGCTCTAACCACTGAGCTAAGGGGCCAGGCGGACGCTAATTATAGGTAATCCGGCTAGTCGGGTCTATAGCCCGGCAACCATATGGTTGTTTTGTATTCACTCTACAGCAGATTGTTATTATTAAGGATTCATTCTGGTTCTACTGAGAACAGACGAGAGGCTAACGAACAAGGTTACAGCGTTGCTTTTTCATCGCTGATGGGCGAGTCGGGATGATCGTCACCAAAATAAAAACCCCCGGTTGGAACCGGGGGTTTGGTGGAAGCGATAACAAATCTTATTAATCGTCCAGGAAGCTACGCAAGACTTCGGAGCGGCTTGGGTGACGCAATTTGCGTAGCGCTTTCGCTTCTATCTGACGAATACGCTCACGGGTCACATCGAACTGTTTGCCAACTTCTTCCAGCGTGTGGTCGGTATTCATATCGATACCGAAACGCATACGCAGCACCTTGGCTTCACGTGCGGTCAGGCCAGCCAGTACGTCGTGGGTGGCGGAACGCAGGCTTTCCGAGGTAGCGGAATCCAGCGGCAGCTCCAGCGTGGTATCTTCGATGAAGTCTCCCAGATGGGAATCTTCATCGTCACCGATAGGCGTTTCCATCGAGATCGGCTCTTTGGCGATCTTCAATACTTTGCGGATCTTGTCTTCCGGCATCAGCATACGTTCAGCCAGCTCTTCCGGCGTCGGCTCACGGCCCATTTCCTGCAACATCTGGCGGGAAATACGATTGAGTTTGTTGATGGTCTCAATCATGTGCACTGGAATACGGATGGTGCGCGCCTGATCCGCGATGGAGCGGGTAATCGCCTGACGAATCCACCAGGTAGCGTAGGTGGAAAACTTATAGCCGCGGCGGTATTCGAACTTGTCCACTGCTTTCATCAAACCGATGTTGCCTTCCTGAATCAGATCCAGGAATTGCAAACCACGGTTGGTGTATTTCTTGGCAATCGAAATAACCAGACGCAGGTTCGCTTCCACCATCTCTTTCTTGGCGCGGCGGGCCTTGGCTTCGCCGATCGACATACGGCGGTTGATGTCTTTCACCTGCTCAATAGTCAGACCGGTTTCTTCTTCGATCTGTTGCAGTTTCTGCAAGCTGCGATGCACATCGTCTTCAACTTCGCGTAGTTTCTCACACCAGGGTTTGCCCATGGAAAGAGCGGCTTCGAACCACTTGCTGTTGGTTTCGTTGCCGGTAAACAGCGTGACAAAATTTTTCTTCGGCATCTTGCACAGTTCTACGCACAGCTTCATGATCTGGCGTTCCTGCGCGCGCACACGGTCCATCATGGAACGCATGTTGTTCACCAGCAGGTCAAACTGTTTTGGCACCAGACGGAACTGCTTGAACACTTCAGACAGTTTGTTGATTTCGTCAATAGCAGACGGATGGCTGCGACCATGCGCTTTGATGCTTAGGCGGGTCGCTTCGTACTGTTCGCGCAGTTCGGTGAATTTCTGACGTGCCAACTCCGGGTCGATGCTGTTGTCATCATCGGCGTCGTCTTCGTCTTCTTCGTTCTCGTCGTCGTCGTCATCCATTTCTTCATCGGCCAGCTCGGCGTTTTCAGGCGCTGCGTTTGGCGTCAGATCTTCTTCGGCGTTCGGATCGACAAAACCCGTGATCAGATCGGACAGGCGGTTTTCTCCCGCTTCAACACGATCATACTGATCCAGCAGATAGGTGATGGCTTCCGGATATTCGGCAACGGAACATTGAACCTGATTGATGCCATCCTCGATTCGCTTGGCGATATCGATTTCCCCTTCACGGGTCAGCAGTTCGACGGTACCCATTTCACGCATGTACATGCGCACCGGATCGGTCGTACGACCAATCTCAGATTCGACGCTGGACAATACCTGTGCTGCTGCTTCAGCAGCATCTTCATCAGCGGTATTCTCAGCCAGCATGAGATCATCGGCATCCGGTGCTTCTTCCATCACCTGGATGCCCATGTCGTTAATCATCTGGATGATGTCTTCGATCTGATCAGAGTCGATGATATCTTCCGGCAGATGGTCATTGACCTCGGCATAGGTCAGGTAGCCTTGCTCCTTACCACGGGTGACAAGCAGCTTGAGCTGTGACTGCGGGTTTTGCTCCATAAGACGGTATCCACACTTCAGAATATTGGGTTGGTGTCGGTCAGCGTAAATCGCTAACAATAACATTAGGGGAATTTTTCTTATTTGCCGCAGCCCCTGTAGCGGCACGCTGTAGGGCTCGACCCTACTGTTTATCGGCAATTAAGCCGCAGGAAATCAGTTTTTTCGTGTTAGCGCCAGTTGTAGCGACCACAACTCTTTGCGCTCATTCATGCTCAGTCCATGCGTTCTTTCACGGGCAATAAGCGTATCCATCCGTTGCTGTAACAACTGGTCGTAGAGTTCAGCCAGACTGACCCGAAATTTTTCTTCGAGCACGTCCTCTTCAATCATATGGTCCCAGGCTGCGAGGGTTTCAAGCTGCTTGCGATATTTACTTTCTCGATATTTCTCCAGCAGCAGCCCCATGTTCATCCCTGGGCTTTCGTTACAGGTCTTCACCAGATCTAAAAACAGCTCCAGCCCTGCAACTTTGTTTTCTTCCACGCCATCCAATGCCTGTTCCGGCACCTCGGCGGACAACCTCGGATTTTGTACTAAAAGTCCTATTAGTATACGCATAGTTGTGACTTTTAGCCGTGGAGGCTGATAGTGCGATGTTTGTTCTGCTGTTTTCGGCAACAAGCGATCCAACTGGCTGTCGTCCAGCAGCCCCAGTTTACGACCAAGCTGTTGACGTAAGTATAAGCGCAACGTTTCACCCGGCACCTGACCAATAAGGGGCAAAGCCAGCGTACTGAGCTTAGTGCGTCCGTCTGGAGTACTCATGTCTACCTGCTGTAACAGCGAATCGAACAAAAATGCCGATAGCGGCATCGCCTGCTCAATACGTTGTTCAAAAGCAGCCTTACCCTCCTGACGAACCAGCGTATCCGGGTCTTCGCCATCGGGCAGGAACATAAAGCGCAGCTGCCGACCATCATCCAGATAGGGTAGCGCGGTTTCCAGCGCTCGCCAGGCGGCATCGCGCCCGGCTCGGTCGCCATCGTAACAGCACACGACTTGATCAGTGGCGCGAAACAGCAACTGAATATGGTCTGCCGTCGTTGATGTTCCTAACGACGCGACCGCGTAATCAATGCCAAACTGAGCCAACGCCACCACATCCATGTAACCTTCGACCACCAGCAGTCGCTTCAATTCCGGATTTTTCTGCTGTGCTTCATACAAGCCATACAGTTGCCGGCCTTTATGAAAAATCTCGGTTTCTGGCGAGTTCAGGTACTTTGGGGTGCCGTCACCCATCACCCGACCACCGAAAGCAATAACCCGTCCGCGTTTGTCGCGGATGGGGAACATCACCCGATCACGAAAACGATCATAAGTACGACCATTCTCATTGGTCACCAACATGCCGGCATCGGTCAATGTGGCTCTGTTTTCGCTGTTGCGGCCAAAACGTTTTAACGCATTATCCCACCCTGGCAACGTGCATCCGATGGCGAAGTGCTGGATTATCTCATCGCTCAGACCACGTCTGGACAGATACTCTCTCGCCGGAGTGCCTGCAGGCTGGTTTAATGTATGTTGGTAAAACGCGCTTAATTGTTCCATCAGCTCGTATAAATTTTGCCGCTGATGACGTTCAAGTTGGGTCGGGCCGGTGCCCGCCTCGTAAGGAACGTCCAGGCCATGCATTGCAGCCAGTTCTTCAATGCTTTCAACGAATTCCAGACGATCATAATTCATTAGGAAATCAATGGCGTTGCCATGGGCACCGCAACCAAAACAATGATAGAACTGCTTGTCACCGTTTACGGTGAACGAAGGGGTTTTCTCGTGGTGGAACGGGCAACACGCGTGATAATTCTTGCCCTGCTTTTTCAATTTGACGCGCACATCGATCAGGTCAACGATGTCGGTGCGGGCTAGCAGGTCATTAATAAATACGCGGGGAATACGTCCAGCCATAAGCCCCTTATCTATATACGTTTATAAACGACAACAAGCCGCGCATTCCTTTCGGAAATACACGGCCTTCGTATGCAACTGCTAAGTCTGCGGATTAATCACGCGGTGGAGGATAACCCTCCAAAAATTAATACAGACGAGTGCGGCGTGCGTTTTCTCGAGCCAGCTTCTTAGCGTGACGTTTCACAGCAGAAGCTTTAGCGCGTTTACGTTCGGTAGTCGGTTTTTCATAGAATTCACGACGACGAACTTCAGCCAAAACACCCGCTTTTTCGCAGGAACGCTTGAAACGACGCAGAGCAACGTCGAACGGCTCGTTTTCACGTACTTTAATTACCGGCATGTGCCTCTCACCTCAGTAAATTCGGTTTGTTGCTGGCCTTGTGCCAGCCTTTTCAAAATGGTGCGGAATTCTACTGCAACTGGCGCGCGTTTGTAAAGTCCATCAGCGATCATAAAACGCGCGATGCGGGTTAGCTCGTCTGTGGCCGGGCTTATGGTAGACTATGCGCCGCCTGAATCAAGCGGCCTGCCAGGTCGCTGTTAATGTAACCGAGAGTGAAAACAGTAATGCGCGTATTGGGTATTGAAACATCCTGCGATGAAACCGGCGTTGCGATTTATGACACGCAGGCTGGGCTGCTGGCGAACCAGCTTTACAGCCAGGTAAAACTTCATGCCGATTATGGCGGCGTGGTGCCTGAATTGGCTTCCCGCGACCATGTCCGCAAGACCGTACCATTGATTCAGGCAGCGCTAAAAGAGGCCGGGCTACAGCCTGGTGATATCGATGGCGTCGCTTATACAGCAGGCCCTGGTCTGGTGGGGGCGCTGCTGGTTGGTGCAACGGTGGGGCGCTCACTGGCGTTTGCCTGGAATGTGCCAGCCATACCGGTTCACCACATGGAAGGTCATCTGCTGGCACCGATGCTGGAAGATGATCCTCCCGCGTTTCCGTTTGTCGCGCTGCTGGTCTCCGGTGGTCATACCCAGTTGATCAGTGTTACCGGTATTGGCGAATACCGTTTGCTGGGTGAATCCATTGATGATGCGGCTGGTGAGGCGTTCGATAAAACCGCCAAGCTACTGGGGCTGGATTATCCTGGTGGACCGTTGCTGTCGAAAATGGCGCAAAATGGGAATGTGGGCCGCTTTGTCTTTCCCCGACCAATGACTGACCGGCCTGGTCTGGATTTTAGTTTCTCTGGCTTGAAGACCTTTGCTGCTAATACCATCCGTGAGAATGGCAACGATCCGCAGACACAAGCAGATATCGCACGTGCGTTCGAAGATGCTGTCGTTGATACTCTGGCTATTAAGTGTCGGCGTGCGCTTGATGAAACTGGGTTCAGTCGACTGGTGATGGCGGGGGGCGTGAGCGCCAACCGGACATTGCGCCAGCGGCTGGCGGACATCATGGTCAAACGGGGGGGCGATGTGTTCTATGCTCGCCCTGAATTTTGTACTGATAACGGCGCGATGATTGCGTATGCGGGGGCAGTACGGTTTGCTCATGGGGTAACGGGTGAGCTTGGTATTACCGTGCGACCGCGCTGGCCGCTGGCTGAGTTGCCCGCATTATGATGTTTTGGCTATTTCCTTCGCCCCGAACATATGACGGGGCGGAATGGACATTATAGTTCTTGTTCAAACAATACCAGTATGGCTTCATACAACTGCTTGACGCTAAAACCTCTGGCTGGAGTGGTGAAAATGGTATCATCTCCGGCGATAGTGCCGAGAATCCCTTCAGATTTGCCCAGCGAATCCAACAGACGTGCGATTAGCTGCGCCGCACCTGGACTGGTATGAATGACGACCACCGCATCGTTGTAATCTACATCCAGTACCAGATTTTTCAGTGGGCTGGTGGTGGTGGGAACACCTAACTCTGCTGGCAGGCAGTAAACCATTTCCATCTTTGCGTTACGGGTACGTACCGCACCAAACTTGGTCAGCATTCGAGATACCTTGGACTGGTTGATGTTATCGAAACCGTCGTCCTGTAACGCTTGTACAATCTCGCTCTGAGAGCTGAATTTCTCTTCTTTTAACAGCGCTTTGAACGCTTTAACCAGATCTTCTTGTTTAGTGGGATTACGCATTCTGCACCGTGTCCGGGAAATTATAGAAAACAATAAGAACATTATGCATTTAAATGAATTTTTATGCAATATGAATGCGTATAAAACCGAATTATTGGACTGAAGAAACAGGTTATAAGTTTGGTGGAGCGATACTTTTCCAGGGTGTCAGAAAATGTGCTCCACATCACATAAAAGTAAAATAAATGTTATCAAAATGATGTTGTTTGGGGGCTGCTTGCAGGTGTAATGTAACATACCCGTTAATCAGTCGTGGGCTTATGTCGGGGCACGCCACAATGGCCTGTTACTTTAATTACCTTTCAGATATCAGGCAGATTGTTAGTTTATTATTAATCACATAGTGCGTTATCGCTGAGCACCAACTGATTGCAGCGGACCTATGTAGTGCCCATCTGAAAGCAGGTCTGGTTCCTGGCTTCTCTCGCGAGCATAAACGTTTTTAACTAAACGCATCCACGGTAATTTTACTTAACATAATAAGGAGTTTAGGATGAAAGTTACAGTTCTCGGAGCCGCAGGTGGCATTGGTCAAGCCCTTGCTCTTCTCCTCAAAACCCAGCTTCCTTCCGGTTCAGAGCTTTCTCTTTATGATATCGCTCCCGTTACGCCAGGGGTGGCTGTTGACCTGAGCCATATTCCTACCGACGTAAAAATCAAAGGGTTCAGTGGTGAAGATGCGACTCCGGCTCTGGAAGGTGCAGATATTGTGTTGATGTCTGCCGGGGTTGCGCGTAAGCCGGGCATGGACCGTTCCGATTTGTTTAACGTTAACGCAGGAATTGTGCGTAACCTGGTTTCTCAGATTGCCCGTACCTGCCCTAAAGCTTGTATCGGCGTCATCACCAACCCGGTCAATACCACGGTTGCGATTGCTGCCGAAGTGCTGAAACAGGCTGGTGTCTATGATAAAAACAAATTGTTTGGCGTGACAACGCTGGACATTATCCGCTCGAATACTTTCGTAGCTGAACTGAAAGGCAAACAGCCGCAGGCTATTGAAGTACCGGTTATCGGCGGTCATTCCGGCGTTACCATTCTGCCGTTGTTGTCCCAGATTCCAGGCGTGAGTTTCACTGAACAAGAAGTGGCTGACCTGACCAAACGTATTCAGAATGCGGGTACTGAGGTTGTGGAAGCAAAAGCTGGCGGTGGGTCAGCAACATTGTCTATGGGGCAGGCTGCTGCGCGCTTTGGTCTGTCTTTGGTCCGTGCTCTGCAAGGTGAAAGCGGTGTAGTTGAGTGCGCTTACGTCGAAGGTGACGGCAAATATGCTCGTTTCTTTGCACAACCGCTGTTGCTGGGCAAAAACGGCGTAGCCGAGCGTAAAGATATCGGGACGTTGAGCGCGTTCGAACAACAGGCTCTGACCAGTATGCTGGATACTCTGAAGCAGGATATCGTGTTGGGCGAAGAGTTCGTTAACAAGCAATAATTACCTTCGTGTATAGCCCGTATTGCTGATGGGGCCGGAGTATATTCTCCGGCCTTTCTTTTGCCAGAAGTATTATTCGGGTTGTGGATCCGATTGTGGACGGATCAGTTTTTTGCGGTCGAGTAGTTCCTGTGTTTCAGGATCATAATAGCGACTGGGCCATATTTCTGATGGATGAATACCCAGCGCATCGGCTATTAACCATTCGCCTTTCGGCCATGGACGGGATAAGGCATTGGCTAGCGTGGAAGAGCTCAACCCGGCGCCACGTGATACGGCAGCCAGCGTTGTCCCCTTCTTTCTCAGTGCCGCAATAATATCGGCGGGATGCCAGTCATTTTTCCTTGAATTCATAATCCTTCCCTTATTGCTATTAAGACGACAGCGTATTAATGGTATAACTAACAGCTAATGGTGAATGGTTTAGCTAACCAAAAGCCATTATTTGGAAATAATATAGCACCAATTTCCTTAATATTTCCAAATTAATTTCCAAATGGATCTGAATGAGCAACGAGTATCACTATCGGGATGAAAAGGACATGAAAAAAGAGTGGTTTGCGACCAGCGAATTGGTTGGTATCGGCGGACTCCCTAAATCACGGCAAGGATTGAATAAGCGGGCCCGAGAAGATGGTTGGGAAAAGCGTCGCCGTAAAGGTGTACAAGGAAGGGGGGTGGAATATTCTATCCATAGCTTGCCTCAGTCTGTTCAGCAAACGCTGCTGATGCAGGAAACGTCAGGTGAATATTCTGCAAAGCCGTCAGACATGTTGTCTGTCTGGATTCAGATTTATCATCAGTTGTCCGTCCCGGAACGGGAAAAATTGATTGCGTATATCATGCGCGAAGGCGTGTCTTCTACGTTGAAGCAACTGGGCCTTGCCAATATGGTGAGCGCTACTTTGATAAAAGATTTTTCTGATTAAGCGTCCGACTGAGCCATTCCCGTTTGTACTATTGTGGAATGGCTTTCTCTTATTCTTTCGCCTGATTTCTTCCTGCGGAATTTTTCTGATCATAATTAATTCGGCCTTTAACGCTATGGCGTTAGTCGTTTGACTAAAATTAGTCTATTATATGGAAACGTAATCGATATTTTTGTCATCTGATTATGTATTCGTATCAGGAAAGAGATGAAAGGGAGAATTAATAATGGAAAAAACATGGTTTACAACCAATGAGCTGTTAGGTGTGGCTGGATTACCGAGATCTCGTCAAGGACTGAATAAAAAGGCGAAGGAGCATGGTTGGGAAAGACGGCGTCGCAAAGGTGTACAGGGCAAAGGCGTCGAATACGCTATCTGGAGCCTGCCGGAAGAGGTGAAAACTACGCTGATGCGGGAAGCGCCGCCTGACAATATAACGGGAACATCGTCAAGCGTGCAGGAGTGTACCTGGATGCAGATTTACCACCAGCTTTCTGTGGAAGAGCGTACCCGCTTGATCGGGCATATCCTGCGTGAAGGAGCGGTGGGGATATTGGCCCGCCTGGAAAACGGGCCACAGGAATACAGAAGCAAAAAAGAAGAGTGATTTAGAAGTCGCGCTGCACCGCGAGATGAGCCAGACCTTCAAGCGCGGTGCGAAAATCACTGGCAGGCAGGCATTGAATAGCGGTGATGGCTTTATCGGCTTCTTCTTCTGCTCTCTGTCGGGTATAGGCAAGGGAGCCGCAGGACTGCATGGCCGCTAGCACCGGTTCCAGCAAATGGCGGCCATTACCCTGTTCAATCGCCTGACGGATCATGATGCGCTGTTCTTCATTGCCGTGGTGCATAGCATGGAGTAACGGTAGCGTAGGCTTACCTTCATTCAGGTCATCGCCGGTATTTTTTCCCAGCGTGTGGCCGTCAGCGCTGTAGTCGAGTAAATCATCAATCAGTTGGAAAGCGGTGCCCAGGTACCGGCCATATTCTTGCAGTGCTAATTCCTGATCGTTACTGGCACCTGAAAGAATGGCTGAAGCCTGCGCTGCCGCTTCGAATAACCGGGCTGTTTTGCTGTAAATCACCCGCATGTAGCTCTCTTCCGTAATGTCTGGATCGTTACAGTTCATCAGTTGGAGCACTTCGCCTTCAGCAATAACGTTAACAGCGTCAGACATCAACGACATGACACGCAGTGAAGACAGACTGGTCATCATCTGGAAGGCGCGAGTATAAATAAAGTCGCCGACCAGTACGCTTGCGGCATTGCCGAACGCGGCATTCGCCGTGGCTTTTCCACGGCGCATGTCACTTTCATCGACCACATCATCGTGAAGGAGTGTGGCGGTATGGATAAATTCAATCAGCGCCGCGACAGTAATGTGTTTATCACCCTGATAGCTCAGTGCTCTGGCTGCCAACACCGCGATCATCGGACGGATGCGTTTACCACCGCCGCTGATGATGTAATTTCCTAACTGATTAATCAGGACAACGTCAGAGTTTAGCTGATCCAGTATGGTCTGGTTGACGGCGGCCATATCTTGTGCGCTTAACGCTGTGATTTGCTCTAAGTTCATTGTTTCTGCCAACTGATTGCTTCTGTTTTGCCGTGAAAATAATGAGGATATCGGCATTGAAAAGGGAACGTTAAGTTCGATTGTACTTGAAAAACGGCACAGATAAACGGCAGTTCAGAGGTTGTATCCTTTTTCTTCACATTGATTGATTCTGCGCTTGTCATCAGTAGGTTTTTTGCGTAGAATTCGCGCCCTATTGTGAATATTTATAGCGCGCTTCACATCATTCAAGGAAGCACGCGGAAAGCGGAGTTTTATATGTACGCAGTTTTCCAAAGTGGTGGTAAACAACACCGAGTAAGCGAAGGCCAGACCGTTCGCTTGGAAAAGCTGGACATCGCAACCGGTGAAGCTGTTGAGTTTGACCAGGTGCTGATGGTTGCCAATGGTGAAGATGTCAAAATCGGTGTTCCTTTCGTCGATGGCGGCAAAATCAAGGCTGAAGTTGTTGCTCATGGTCGTGGCGAGAAAGTTAAAATCGTTAAGTTTCGTCGCCGTAAACACTACCGTAAGCAGGCTGGCCATCGTCAGTGGTTCACTGACGTGAAAATTACCGGCATCAGCGCTTAAGTTTTAGGAGAGCGGATTAATGGCACACAAAAAAGCTGGCGGTTCTACTCGTAACGGCCGCGACTCAGAAAGCAAACGTCTTGGCGTAAAACGCTTCGGCGGTGAATCAGTTCTGGCTGGCAGCATCATCGTTCGTCAGCGTGGCACCAAGTTCCACGCCGGCAGCAACGTAGGCTGTGGTAAAGACCACACCCTGTTTGCTCTGTCTGACGGTAAAGTCAAATTCGAAGTTAAAGGCCCGAACAACCGTAAATATATCAGCATTGTTGCTGAGTAATTTTTCGGTATCAGGTTTAATTGCAAAGCCCCGCACTTGTTGCGGGGCTTTTTACATTTATATTGCACGATAAGCTCGCGTACGATAAAGAAACCAATAAAAACAGGTGACGTGATGAAACAGAATGCTGGTATCGGGTTTGGTCTGGCACTTACCACGGCTATATGTTGGGGGGCGCTGCCAATTGCGATGAAACAGGTTCTGGTGACGATGGAGCCTTATACCATTGTCTGGTATCGTTTTTTGATTGCGTCTGTCGGGTTGGGCATTTTCTTGTACAGTAAAGATGCGTTGCCAAAGCCACAGATGTTCGATCATCAGCGCTGGTGGATTCTGCTGCTGATAGCAACCGGTGGATTGCTGGGGAATTTCGTGCTGTTCAGCTCTTCGTTGCAATACCTCAGCCCGACCGCGTCACAGGTGATCGGACAGTTGTCGACGGTAGGATTGATGGTCGCCAGCGTCGTTATCCTAAAAGAGAAGATGCGTATCAATCAGGTTATCGGTGCCGGAATATTGGTCTGTGGATTGTTGATGTTTTTCAACAACAGCTTGGTGGAGTTGTTTACCCGTCTGACGGATTATACCTTCGGGATCTTGCTGGGTGTGGCAGCATCTACCGTATGGGTTGCTTATGGCGTAGCACAAAAGGTATTGCTACGTCGCCTGACGTCACAGCAACTGCTTTTTTTGCTCTACGCGCTCTGTGTGTTGTTTATTACGCCGTTGGCGAAACCAGGAGCGTTGTTTCAGTTGACCGGCTGGCAATTGGCTTGTTTGTTGTTTTGCGGCGCGAATACGCTGGTTGGTTACGGTGCATTGGCTGAGGCCATGGCTCGCTGGCAGGCTGCTCAGGTGAGTACCATTATCACCTTGACGCCATTGTTTACATTGCTTTTTTCTGATCTGCTGTCATTAGTCTGGCCATCAGTATTTGCTGCGCCTGCACTTAATCTGTTGGGATACGTTGGGGCCTTTGTGGTCGTGGCTGGTGCGATGTTCTCAGCAATTGGACACCGTTTTATCGCATCAAAACGTGCCAGACATCCGATGTTGTAGCGATGGCGGTCATCGTGTTGTGGGGGTGAATGGCGAAGTAGATAAGGGCTGATTATTTTTAATACAGGTGAAATCCTTTCGCCAAGCAGGTACAATCAGCGCCCTTTTATCGGAACGGTTCTGATGCGTCGGTTTTTCAGTGGCAGGTGGCATACTGCGGTTATCTGTCATCAACCCTATTCGTTGAGCCAAAGAGAACCAATAAATTATTCAAACGCGTCGGTCATTCTCTTATTGGTTTTTGCGGAGACAGTTCATGAAGTTTGTAGATGAAGCCACGATTCTGGTGGTTGCGGGTGACGGTGGCAATGGCTGTGTCAGCTTCCGCCGTGAAAAATATATTCCCAATGGTGGGCCTGATGGCGGCGACGGCGGCGACGGCGGCGATGTCTATCTGCTGGCGGATGAAAACCTCAATACCCTGATTGATTATCGCTTTGAGAAAAGTTTCCGTGCGGAACGCGGCCAGAATGGCCAAAGCCGTGACTGCACGGGTAAACGCGGCAAAGATATTACGATTAAAGTGCCGGTTGGTACTCGCGTGTTGGATAAAAGCACGGGCGAAGTGTTGGGTGATATGACTCGTAATCAGCAGAAACTGCTGGTTGCCAAAGGCGGATGGCATGGGTTGGGGAATACCCGCTTCAAATCCTCTGTCAACCGTGCGCCACGGCAGAAAACCAACGGTACGCCGGGCGAAGAGCGTGAGTTGCTGCTAGAGTTGTTGCTGCTGGCGGACGTCGGCATGTTAGGGCTGCCGAACGCCGGGAAATCGACCTTTATCCGTGCGGTGTCTGCGGCTAAACCGAAAGTGGCAGATTATCCGTTTACTACGCTGGTGCCGAGTCTGGGCGTTGTGCGTATGGATAGCGAGAAAAGCTTTGTCGTGGCGGATATACCTGGGCTTATCGAAGGCGCTTCCGAAGGAGCGGGGCTTGGGATCCGTTTTCTGAAACATCTGGAACGTTGCCGCGTACTACTGCACTTGATCGATCTGGCTCCGGTTGATGAATCCGATCCTATCGAAAATGCTAAAGTGATCGTCAATGAATTGCAGCAATACAGCGCTTCTCTGGCGGAAAAACCGCGCTGGCTGGTATTCAACAAGGTAGATCTGCTGGAGAAAGGCGAGGCTGAAAAACGCGCGAAAGCAATCGCGTCGGCGCTGGGTTGGGAAGGTAAATACTACCTGATTTCCGCGGCCAACCGGGAAGGGGTAAATGCCCTCTGTTGGGATGTAATGAATTTCCTTGAGACTCAGCCGAAAGCGTTAGCCGAAGTAGAGAACAAGGCGCCTGAAAAAGTTGACTTCATGTGGGATGACTACCACCGCGAACAGCTGGAAGCCGCCAAGGCTGAAGCCGAAGAAGAGTGGGACGACGACTGGGATGAAGATGACGACGAAGGTGTTGAAATCGTTTATCAGCGTTAATCTGGTACTGCCATCCGGCCAATAGCTGAAAAGTTTGCTTGTTAGTTGTACATGTTTCCCTTATCTGCATAAAGCAGATAAGGGGTTTTTTTATCGCCGACTAATTGTTTTGGTAGATGTCTTTGTAAACACGGCTTTCGAAACGGACCAGCGGAATGCGGCGCTCTTTTTGATCTTCCGGCGGTACGGCATAACCAGAAAGATACTGTACGAAAGCCATGCGTTGGCCGCTGGCGGTGGTGATAAATCCCGCCAGATTATACACCCCTTGCAGCGCGCCGGTTTTGGCTGAGACTTTGCCATCGAGTCCCGCTTCATGCAGACCCGCGCGATAGCGTAATGTCCCGTCATAGCCGGCTAGTGGCAGCATTTTGATATAATTCAATTCATTATCGTGCTGAGCGATGTATTGCAATACCTGCATCATGGTTGCAGGCGCGATCAGGTTGTGCCTGGATAGTCCTGAGCCGTCAACGATGATGGTATTACCCAGGTCAATTCCCGCTTTCTGGCGCAGGATTTGGCGCACAGCGTCTGCACCGGCGCGCCAGGTGCCGGGAACCTTGAAGCGTTCATGCCCAATCGTGCGAAATACGGTATCGGCAATCATGTTGTCGGATTTTTTCAGCATGGTGGTCAGCAAGTCATGCAGTGGCTCCGACTCGGTTTGCGCCAATACTGTGCCGGTTTTACCCGCTAATGTCTGTCGCCGCAGGCTGCCGACGACGCGAATGTCTGCCTGTTGCAGTTCGTCTTTCACAATCGCGCCGGCATAGCTTGCGCCATCCTGAATGGCGAATGCTAATGGTAACGGCTCAGCTCGTTGTGTCAGACAACCGGTGACGGTGAAGCGATTGAGTTCGCCCGGTACGACATCCAACTCGCAATACTGCGAGTCCGGCGAACCTTTGGGCAAGGTACGAACCTCACTGAACATGTGTACCGGATAATAGGACGCCACGCGAATGAAGGCGTTGTCTCCCACTTTTGGGGCGCTATAGAGCGAAATGGAGAAGCAGTTTTTGTCGACAATCGCCGCTGCCGGTGGTGCGCTGAAGCATTGGGTCATATCGTTCCAGGGCCAACCGGGCGCTTTATCGTGACTGGAGAACACCGATGTATCGATCAGAACGTCGCCGCTGATTTCTCGGATCCCTTGCTTTTTCAGTTCCTGCACCATGCTGCGAAGTTGTTGGCGTTTCAGCGAGGGATCGCCGCTGAAACGTACCGCCAGGTTACCGCGTAGTACTCCGCCGGCGATTGTACCGTTGCTTTCTATCGTGGTGATGAAACGGTAATTCGGCCCTAACTGTAACAAGGCAGCCAGCGCAGTAATAACTTTTTGCGTACTTGCAGGTAGCGCCATTTGCTGGCTGTGATAATCGACTGTCGGGACAGTAGCGCCGATTTTTTGCACTACCAGCGCCAGATTGGCTCCATCAGGCAGATATTTGGTGTACTCATCAATGGGGGCTGCGTTGGCATGTAGTGCAATTGCGCAGGCAAAACTGGGCAGAGTCGATAAAAAACGCATAATCTCAATTAAGTACAAGGTAACGTGGTGGTCATACTACGGCGCATCAAGGGATAAAGTAAACGATGACCCTCGCGGAACTCTGGGGTAAAATGCGTATCAAAATGCAAAAACGCCTTTGGCCTGGAAGTCATGTTCCGGGCAAGGCGGTTTTTGTTTAAATTGTCAGGGTGCACTGGCATTGAAACATTCCGTCGCAGGTGATTTTATCGTGTCAGGATGACGGTAACGTGAGCCGTACGGATTTTTTTAGAGGTGGTGACGATATGAAACAATTTCCGATGACGTTGCGTGGTGCTGAAAAGTTACGCGAAGAGCTGGACTTCCTGAAGTCGGTGCGTCGGCCTGAAATTATTGCAGCGATTGCCGAGGCACGCGAACACGGCGATTTGAAGGAAAATGCGGAATACCATGCCGCCCGTGAGCAGCAGGGATTCTGTGAAGGCCGGATTCAGGAAATTGAAGCCAAACTATCTAACGCTCAGGTCATTGACGTCACCAAAATGGCGGCCAATGGGCGTGTCATCTTTGGTGCTACGGTGACCGTGATGAATTTGGATACTGAAGAAGAACAGACTTACCGCATCGTGGGCGACGATGAAGCAGACTTCAAGCAAAACCTCATTTCGGTTAATTCACCGATTGCTCGTGGTTTGATTGGCAAGGAAGAAGATGATGTCGTGGCGATCAGCACACCGGGTGGTGTGGTGGAGTACGAAATTCTGAAGGTTGAATACCTCTGATTGGCGAGTAAGTAAAACGCCATTCAGATTGTAAAGAAAGGAAAAAGGCCGATGTCGGCCTTTTTTCTCACCAGCACGTCATGGAACCTTGCTGCTAAACAAGGTAACCTGAACCGAAAATGTTATCGAGGCAACACAATCTTGCGTTCTTTTGACGCACGATATAGCACTAGGGTGTGGCCAATAACCTGGACATTGCTGGCACCGGTTTCGCGCAGAATGGCATCGACAATCAGCCCTTTGGTTTCTCTGTCCTCAGTGGCGATTTTCACCTTGATCAGTTCATGATGCTCCAGAGCTTGCTCGATTTCGGCCAGCACACCTTCAGTAAGGCCGTTGTTGCCCAGCATGACGACGGGTTTTAACGGATGAGCCAGCCCTTTCAGGTGTTGTTTTTGTTTGTTACTCAGATTCATTGTCTTTTTTGCTTAGGTTAGGATTGAAAACGGAACATTCTAACGCCATCTCATGATTATCACCAATCCGGCTATACTGATTGGCTGTCGTCGAGACGCGTTTTCCGCCGCTGGCATCTTAATTAACACTAGTTAGAAAAAATCATAGTTGGAAAATCGATGGCTAACAAAAAGCGTTCTGCAAGTTCCAGTCGCTGGCTGCAGGAACACTTTAGCGATAAATACGTACAGCAGGCGCAGAAAAAAGGGCTTCGCTCACGCGCTTGGTTTAAACTTGATGAGATACAGCAGACGGACAAGCTGTTTAAACCCGGTATGACCGTGGTGGATCTGGGGGCGGCGCCAGGTGGATGGTCTCAGTATGTCGTCAGCCAGATTGGTGGAAAAGGGCGCATTATCGCGTGCGATCTTTTACCGATGGATCCTATTGTTGGAGTCGATTTCCTTCAAGGGGATTTTCGTGATGAATTAGTGCTCAAGACCCTGCTGGAACGGGTTGGAGACGATAAGGTTCAGGTGGTGATGTCCGACATGGCCCCGAACATGAGCGGTACTCCGGCGGTGGATATTCCCCGAGCCATGTATCTGGTTGAGCTTGCGCTGGATATGTGCCGGGATATATTAGCACCGGGAGGCAGTTTCGTAGTGAAAGTATTTCAGGGTGTGGGCTTCGATGAGTATCTACGCGAGATTCGTTCCCTGTTTACGACGGTAAAGATTCGTAAGCCTGATGCCTCGCGAGCCCGATCTCGTGAGGTGTACATTGTAGCGACAGGCCGTAAACTGTAGTAACCTGACGCTATTTTTTAATACAGTTGTAATATGAGGTTAATCCCTTGAGTGACATGGCGAAAAACCTGATTCTCTGGTTGGTCATCGCGGTTGTGTTGATGTCCGTGTTCCAGAGCTTTGGGCCCAGCGAGTCGAATGGCCGTAGGGTGGATTATTCAACCTTTTTAACTGAAGTGAATCAGGATCAGGTTCGTGAAACACGTATTAATGGGCGCGAGATCAATGTTGTCAAAAAAGACAGCAGTCGCTACACCACGTACATCCCTGTCAACGATCCTAAACTGCTGGATAACCTTCTGACCAAAAATGTAAAAGTGGTTGGTGAACCGCCGGAAGAGCCGAGCCTGCTGGCTTCGATCTTCATCTCCTGGTTCCCAATGCTGTTGCTGATTGGCGTCTGGATTTTCTTTATGCGCCAGATGCAGGGGGGGGGGGGCAAAGGTGCCATGTCGTTTGGTAAAAGCAAGGCACGGATGCTGACTGAAGACCAGATTAAAACCACGTTCGCTGATGTGGCGGGCTGTGATGAAGCCAAAGAAGAAGTTGCCGAACTGGTTGAATACCTTCGAGAACCGAGCCGCTTTCAGAAACTGGGCGGTAAAATTCCTAAAGGCGTACTGATGGTTGGTCCGCCGGGGACTGGTAAAACGTTGTTGGCGAAAGCCATTGCCGGTGAAGCCAAGGTGCCGTTTTTCACCATTTCCGGTTCCGATTTTGTGGAAATGTTTGTGGGTGTCGGTGCCTCTCGTGTACGAGACATGTTCGAACAGGCCAAAAAAGCCGCGCCTTGTATCATCTTTATCGATGAGATTGATGCTGTGGGCCGTCAGCGTGGCGCTGGCCTGGGCGGTGGTCATGACGAACGTGAGCAGACGCTGAACCAAATGCTGGTTGAGATGGATGGTTTTGAAGGCAACGAAGGCATCATCGTCATCGCTGCGACTAACCGTCCTGATGTGCTGGACCCGGCGTTGCTGCGTCCCGGTCGTTTTGACCGTCAGGTAGTGGTTGGTTTGCCGGATGTGCGTGGGCGTGAGCAGATTTTGAAAGTTCATATGCGCCGTGTGCCGCTGTCGCCGGATATCGATGCTTCCGTTATCGCACGTGGCACGCCTGGCTTTTCCGGCGCTGATTTAGCCAATCTGGTGAATGAGGCTGCGTTGTTTGCGGCTCGTGGCAATCGCCGTGTGGTTTCGATGGTGGAGTTCGAAAAAGCCAAGGACAAAATCATGATGGGGGCAGAGCGTCGCTCTATGGTCATGACCGAAGCACAAAAAGAGTCCACTGCTTATCACGAGGCGGGTCACGCTATTATCGGTCGGTTGGTGCCTGAGCATGATCCCGTGCATAAGGTGACTATCATCCCGCGTGGTCGTGCGTTGGGTGTAACGTTCTTCCTGCCTGAAGGCGATGCGATTAGCGCCAGCCGTCAGAAATTGGAAAGTCAGATTTCTACGCTATACGGTGGTCGTCTGGCTGAAGAAATCATCTACGGGCCGGAGCATGTTTCTACCGGTGCGTCTAACGACATCAAAGTGGCGACGTCTATTGCGCGTAACATGGTGACTCAGTGGGGGTTCTCGGAAAAACTCGGACCTTTGCTGTATGCGGAAGAGGAAGGTGAAGTATTCCTTGGCCGCTCTGTGGCTAAAGCCAAGCATATGTCGGATGAAACGGCGCGCATCATCGATCAGGAAGTGAAGGCACTGATCGAGCGTAATTACCAGCGCGCCCGTGAATTGCTGATGTCGAATATGGACATTCTGCACTCGATGAAAGACGCATTGATGAAGTATGAAACGATCGATGCGCCACAAATCGATGATCTGATGTCACGTAAGGATGTTCGTCCGCCTGCTGGCTGGGAAGATCCGACGCCGGGCAATAACTCTTCTTCGTCTGACAATGGCGGTGCCCCTAAAGCGCCGACAACAACAGGAGATGAACCTCATACGCCGACACCGGGCAATACGATGTCCGGGCCTTTGAACGACAAGTAAGTATATCGTTTATGGTGTGACAGCCCTTACCTTGGCTGCCGACTCCCTCAAACCCCGGCTTGCCGGGGTTTTTTACTCCAGAAGGGCGTACCAACTAAAAGCACTGAGACACAAAACATGAAATTGAACGCACGCGGCTTGACGCTGGATCTCTCCTGTCCTCAAGTTATGGGGATCCTGAATGTAACTCCGGACTCTTTTTCTGACGGCGGTAAACACAATACGTTGAATGCTGCTTTGATCCATGCCGAACAGATTATCTCCGCAGGTGCCACTTTCATTGATGTGGGGGGCGAATCCACCCGCCCAGGCGCTGATGATGTCAGCACGGAAGAAGAGTTGGAGCGCGTCGTGCCGGTAGTAGAAGCTTTAGCACAGCGGTTTGAAACCTGGATTTCGGTCGATACGTCCAAACCGGAGGTAATTACCGCCAGTGCGCAAGCTGGGGCGCATTTGATCAATGATGTGCGGGCGCTTAGCGAACCAGGTGCTCTGGAGGCAGCAGCGGCAACGGGTCTGCCAGTTTGCCTGATGCATATGCAGGGACTGCCAAAAACAATGCAACATACCCCGTATTATGACGATGTAGTCGCGGAGGTAATGGCTTTTTTTGAGCAACATATCACTCGTTGTGTTGCTGCGGGTATGCCGCGCGATCAGTTATTGCTGGATCCTGGGTTCGGGTTTGGCAAGAATCTGCAGCACAATTACCGACTGCTGGCGCAGCTGGAAGCATTGCATCGCTTCGGTTTACCGCTATTGGTTGGTATGTCCAGAAAAACCATGATTGGACAATTGCTGGGCGTGCCGCCGCTTGAACGTGTTCATGGCAGTGTGGCATGTGCCGTCATTGCCGCTATGAAAGGGGCTCATATTATCCGTGTCCATGATGTGAAAGCGACAGTGGATGCAATACGTGTAGTCGAAGCAACTCTATCAGCGAAGGAATAACAACAACTATGAGTAGCCGTAAATATTTTGGCACTGACGGTATTCGGGGCAAGGTGGGAGATCTGCCGATTACGCCTGATTTTGTACTGAAGTTGGGCTGGGCTGCCGGCAAGGTTCTGGCACGCCACGGTTCCAGAAAAATCATTATCGGTAAAGATACCCGTATTTCCGGTTATATGCTGGAGTCTGCGCTTGAAGCCGGTTTAGCCGCAGCCGGGTTATCAGCATCGTTCACCGGTCCTATGCCCACACCTGCCGTAGCGTATCTGACACGAACTTTCCGTGCAGAAGCAGGGATAGTCATTTCGGCTTCGCATAACCCTTATTACGATAATGGCATCAAATTCTTTTCGATTGATGGCACCAAGCTGCCGGATGAAGTAGAAGAAGCTATTGAAGCGGAAATGGAGAAACCGTTGACCTGCGTAGAATCGGCAGAGTTAGGTAGGGCAAGCCGTATCGTTGATGCTGCCGGACGTTATATTGAATTTTGTAAAGGCACTTTTCCCAGTGAACTGAGCCTTAATGGTCTCAAAATCGTAGTGGATTGTGCCAATGGCGCGACCTATCACATTGCCCCTAGCGTATTGCGAGAACTCGGTGCCAAGGTGATAGCTATAGGTTGTGAGCCGGATGGGATGAACATCAATGAGCAGTGTGGTGCTACCGATGTTACCCAACTTCAGGAACGTGTATTGTCTGAAAAGGCTGATGTGGGCCTGGCGTTTGATGGTGATGGTGATCGCCTGATTATGGTTGACCACCAGGGCAATAGAGTGGATGGCGACCAGATCCTGTATATCATTGCTCGTGAAGCGCTGCGTCAGGGGCAGCTTCGTGGCGGTGCGGTTGGCACGCTGATGAGCAACATGGGTCTGGAAGTCGCGTTAAAACAGTTAGGGGTTCCGTTTGCCCGTGCCAAAGTGGGGGACCGCTACGTGCTGGAACTGATGCAGTCAAAAGGCTGGCGTCTGGGGGCTGAAAACTCAGGCCACATTATTTTGTTAGATAAAACCACTACGGGTGATGGCATTATTGCTGGCCTGCAGGTGCTGACTGCTATGGTTCGCAACCATATGAGTCTTCATGATCTCTGCAGTGGCATGAAATTATTCCCGCAAGTCTTGGTTAATGTGCACTTTTCTGGCGAGGGAGACCCATTGGAAAGTGAGGCGGTGAAACAGGCTACTCAAACCGTAGAAGTACAACTGGCTGGCCGTGGCCGGGTATTACTGCGTAAGTCCGGTACTGAGCCTTTAATCCGGGTAATGGTTGAAGGGGAAGATGAAGCTTCGGTAACGCAGATGGCAAACCACATTGCAGATGCGGTAAAAGCAGCGGGTTAGGCTGCAATACCAATTCGTTGAAAGGTGGCAGGCTGCCGGGCCTGTCACCGACATAGTAATAACGTGAAATACGGTGTAATCAGCCAACTAATCAGTAGTTTCCGGTCTATGTTGTCGAGGTGCTGATTTTTTCTTCAATCGGTTAGCGGTGGGCAAATTACCCTTGCGTACCTCCGAGGCTTTAGTTAGTATTCAGACCCGCTTTGTAGGGGATGTTGCACATCTTATTGCGGGCAGTCGCGGTTAAACCGCAAGAATTAGTGATGCTTCGCCATGCGGTGAAGATAAATAACGGGTACAACTATGTACGAAGCTCTTCTGGTAATTTTCCTGATTGTGGCGATTGGCCTCATTGGTCTTGTCATGCTGCAGCAAGGTAAAGGTGCAGATATGGGAGCGTCGTTCGGAGCAGGTGCTTCCGCTACTTTGTTTGGTTCAAGCGGATCTGGCAATTTCATGACCCGAATGACGGCGCTATTTGCCACGCTGTTTTTCGTGCTCAGCCTGATTCTGGGTAATATGAGTTCCAATCATAGCCAGAAAAGCAGCGGATGGGATAACCTGAGTCAGCCAGCTGCGTCTGAAAAACCAGAACAGCCTAAAGCACCGGCTGCACCGTCAAGCGATATTCCTAAATAATCGCGGACGTTTCATCAGCAACAAAAATGCTGATGATGAAAAAGCAAATTGTGATGCCGAGGTGGTGGAATTGGTAGACACGCTACCTTGAGGTGGTAGTGCCCGATTGGGCTTACGGGTTCAAGTCCCGTCCTCGGTACCAATCCTATAGATAACTTGCATTTTTGCGGTTGTCAGCGTAGTATTTGCCACGTTTTCGGACGCGGGGTGGAGCAGCTTGGTAGCTCGTCGGGCTCATAACCCGAAGGTCGTCGGTTCAAATCCGGCCCCCGCAACCATTTAACTTCCCAGAAAAGTTTTTTTTCAAATAAACTGTATTACATCGAACGAATTGTTTACGGTTAATTTTGAAAGAATACTTGGATGGTAGTTATGCCGCAGTAGCTTGCGGTAAATAGGGTCCAGTTGCATAAAGCCCCGATATATCGGGGTTTTTTGTTATCTGACAGCAGAATTACTGGGCTATTAAGCCCTTTTTTTATGTCTTGGGGGTGGGCTTGTCCACATTAGAACAAAAGTTAACAGAGATGATTTCGGCACCTGTTGAAGCCCTTGGCTATGAGCTGGTGGGCATTGAGTTCATCCGGGGACGCCAGTCGACACTGCGTATCTATATTGATAGTGAAGATGGTATCACTGTTGATGATTGTGCTGATGTTAGCCACCAGGTCAGTGCGGTACTGGATGTTGAGGATCCTATATCCGTTGCCTATAACCTGGAAGTGTCGTCACCGGGCCTGGACCGGCCGCTTTTTACTGCTGCCCATTACGCGCATTTTGTGGGTGAAGAAGTGAGTCTGGTGTTGCGTATGGCGGTTCAGAATCGCCGCAAGTGGCAAGGTATTATCAAGTCTGTTGACGGCGAGATGATCACTGTAACAGTGGAAGGCAAAGATGAAGTGTTCGCGCTGAGCAATATCCAGAAGGCGAACCTGGTACCCCACTTTTAAAGTTTGGATGAGGCAACTAGGATGAATAAAGAGATTCTGGCTGTTGTTGAAGCGGTTTCCAATGAAAAAGCCGTGCCGCGCGAAAAGATTTTTGAAGCGCTGGAAACTGCACTGGCGACAGCGACCAAGAAAAAATACGAGCAAGAAATTGATGTTCGGGTTTGCATTGATCGCAAAACCGGCGATTTTGATACCTTCCGTCGCTGGCTGGTCGTGAATGAAGTTACCCAGCCGACGCGTGAAATCACACTGGAAGCAGCGCAGTTCGAAGAGCCGACTATTGAACTGGGTGGCTACATCGAAGATCAGATAGAGTCCGTGACTTTCGACCGCATCACCACGCAGACTGCCAAGCAGGTTATCGTACAGAAAGTACGTGAAGCCGAGCGCGCTATGGTGGTTGATCAGTTCCGTGAGCAGGAAGGCGAGATTGTCACTGGTGTAGTTAAAAAAGTTAACCGCGATAACATCACGCTGGATTTGGGTAGTAATGCCGAAGCGGTGATTGGCCGCGAAGATATGTTGCCGCGTGAGAACTTCCGTCCTGGCGACCGTATTCGTGGCGTGTTATACGCAGTTCGTCCGGAAGCGCGCGGCGCGCAGCTGTTTGTGAGCCGTTCCCGCCCTGAAATGTTGGTTGAACTGTTTCGTATCGAAGTGCCGGAAATTGGCGAAGAAGTTATTGAGATCAAAGCGGCTGCCCGCGATCCCGGTTCCCGCGCTAAAATTGCGGTCAAAACCAACGATAAGCGTATTGACCCGGTCGGCGCGTGCGTGGGAATGCGTGGTGCACGAGTTCAGGCTGTATCCAGCGAATTAGGCGGCGAACGTATTGATATCGTCCTGTGGGATGATAATCCGGCACAGTTTGTTATTAATGCCATGGCACCGGCTGATGTCGCGTCCATTGTGGTCGATGAAGACAAGCATACGATGGATATCGCAGTTGAAGCCGGTAATCTGGCTCAGGCGATTGGTCGCAACGGTCAGAACGTGCGTCTGGCTTCCCAACTGAGTGGTTGGGAGCTAAATGTGATGACTATTGAGGATTTGCAGGCCAAACATCAGGCTGAGGCCCATGCTGCCATCGATATTTTCACTAAGCATCTGGATATTGACGAAGAGTTTGCCACTGCACTGGTTGAAGAAGGCTTTTCTTCGTTAGAAGAATTGGCTTACGTACCGATCAATGAGCTACAGGAGATCGATGGTTTGGATGAGGAAACCATCGAAGCGCTGCGCGAGCGTGCGAAAGCCGCGCTGACTACGCTGGCTCTGGCGAATGAAGAAAACCGCGGCAACGGCCAGCCAGCGGAAGATTTGCTCAATTTATCTGGTCTGTCCCGCGAACTGGCGTTTAAACTAGCTGCCCGTGGTGTTTGCACGCTGGAAGATCTTGCTGAGCAGGGCGTCGATGACCTGGCAGATATTGAAGGGCTTGATGAAGCACAAGCCGGTGAGCTGATTATGGCTGCACGTAATATCTGTTGGTTTGGTGACAGTAACGAATAACGAACTGTAGCAGGAAAGGAACAGCATGACAGATGTAACCCTGAAATCACTGGCTGCAGAGATCCAGACGCCGGTTGACCGCCTGATACAGCAATTTGCTGATGCGGGAATTACCAAGTCTGCGTCGGACTCTGTGACTCAGAACGAAAAAGAAACACTGCTGGCGCACCTTAACCGCGAACGCGGTAGTGCGCCGGGGAAATTGACACTGCAACGTAAAACGCGTAGCACATTAAATATTCCTAGCACCGGTGGTAAGAGTAAATCGGTGCAGATTGAAGTCCGCAAGAAGCGCACCTACGTAAAACGCGATCCTCATGAAGAGCAGCAGGTTGCTGTTGAGGAAGAGCAGGCACGGCGTGAAGCGGAAGAACAGGCGCAGCGCGCCGCCGAGGAACAAGCCAAACGTGAGGCTGAAGACAAAGCCAGGCGTGAGGAAGAAGAGAAGGCAAAGCGCGCAGTTGCTGAAGAGCAAGCCAAACGTGAGGCCGCTGAAAAAGCTAAGCGTGACGTAGCGGAAAAAGAGAAAGTGAGCAATCAACAAAACGATAGTATGACTAAACCAGCTCAGGCTGAGAAAGCGCGTCGTGAAGCGGAAGCGGCTGAACTCAAGCGTAAGGCGGAAGAAGCGGCTCGTCGTAAGGTCGAGGAAGAAGCTCGCCGTATTGCGGAAGAAGCTCGCCGGATGGCAGAAGAAAATGCCGGACGCTGGGAAAAAGAAGGCGATGATACCGAGGACGCCGATTACCACGTAACCACCTCTCATCACGCACGTGAAGCTGAAGATGAGAATGATCGTCAGGTTGAAGGTGGTCGCGGTCGTGGTCGCGGTGGCAAAGTGACTAAACAGAAAAAAGGCAACCGCCTGTCTGAATCGAAAGCTGATCGTGAAGAAGCCCGTGCGGTAACTCGCGGCGGCAAAGGCAAGCGTAAGCCGAGTACGCTGCAACAGGGTTTCAATAAGCCGGTGCAGGCGGTCAACCGTGATGTCGTGATTGGCGAAACCATTACCGTTGCTGAGCTGGCCAATAAAATGGCGGTCAAAGGCTCTCAGGTCATCAAGACTATGATGAGGCTGGGCGCGATGGCTACCATCAACCAGGTGATCGATCAGGAAACCGCACAACTGGTTGCAGAAGAAATGGGTCATAAAGTGATCCTGCGCCGTGAAAACGAGCTGGAAGAAGCGGTGATGAGTGATCGTGATACCGGGTTGTCTTCTGAATCTGAATCACGTGCGCCGGTAGTCACCATCATGGGTCACGTTGACCATGGTAAGACCTCGTTGCTGGATTACATTCGCTCGACCAAAGTGGCTGCCGGCGAGGCTGGTGGTATTACCCAGCATATCGGTGCCTACCACGTCGAAACGGATAACGGCATGATTACCTTCCTGGATACACCGGGGCACGCCGCGTTTACTGCCATGCGTGCCCGTGGTGCGCAGGCGACAGATATCGTGGTGCTGGTTGTTGCAGCTGATGACGGTGTGATGCCTCAGACCATCGAAGCTATTCAACATGCCAAGGCTGCTAAAGTACCGGTGGTGGTTGCCGTAAACAAAATCGATAAACCGGAAGCTGATCCGGATCGCGTTAAAAACGAACTGTCCCAGTACGGTGTTATTCCGGAAGAGTGGGGTGGTGAGTCTCAGTTTGTGCATGTTTCCGCCAAAAGCGGTGCAGGCATTGACGAACTGCTGGAAGCCATCCTGCTGCAAGCTGAAGTACTGGAACTGAAAGCTATTCGCAGCGGTATGGCCAGCGGTGTGGTGATCGAATCCTTCCTGGACAAGGGCCGTGGTCCGGTGGCTACTGTGCTGGTACGTGAAGGTACCCTGAATAAGGGGGATATTGTGTTGTGTGGCTTCGAATATGGCCGAGTTCGCGCTATGCGTGATGAACTGGGTCGTGAAATTACTGAAGCGGGTCCATCTATTCCGGTAGAGATTCTGGGGCTGTCCGGCGTGCCGGCTGCGGGCGACGAAGCGACAGTGGTACGTGACGAGAAGAAAGCTCGTGAAGTCGCGCTTTATCGTCAGGGTAAGTTCCGCGAAGTGAAACTGGCGCGCCAGCAGAAATCCAAGCTGGAAAATATGTTCGCCAACATGAACGAAGGCGAAGTATCCGAACTGAACATCGTCATGAAAGCCGACGTTCAAGGCTCTGTGGAAGCGATTTCCGATTCGTTGCTGAAGCTGTCCACCGACGAAGTCAAAGTCAAGATCGTGGGTTCTGGCGTGGGGGGTATTACCGAGACTGATGCTACGCTGGCTGCGGCATCCAACGCTATCATTCTTGGCTTTAACGTTCGTGCGGATGCCTCTGCACGCCGTATTGTCGAAGCAGAAAGCCTGGATCTGCGTTACTACTCCGTTATCTATGACCTGATCGACGAAGTGAAGCAGGCGATGAGCGGTATGTTGGCGCCGGAATACAAGCAGGAAATTATTGGTCTGGCGGAAGTGCGCGATGTGTTCAAGTCACCGAAGTTTGGCGCTATTGCCGGCTGTATGGTGACAGAAGGGGTGGTGAAACGTCACAACCCGATTCGCGTGCTGCGTGACAACGTAGTTATCTTTGAAGGCGAGCTGGAATCCCTGCGTCGCTTCAAGGACGACGTTAACGAAGTCCGTAATGGTATGGAATGTGGTATCGGCGTGAAAAACTACAACGATGTTCGCACCGGTGACATGATCGAAGTATTTGAAACTATTGAGATCAAGCGCACCATCGAGTGATACGTGCAACAACGTACCTGATGTTTTCATGCTGGGGGGCCGAGTGCCCCCCAATTTTTCTTTGAGGATTCATCATGGCAAAAGAATTCAGCCGCACGCAGCGTGTGGCTCAGGAAATGCAAAAAGAAATCGCCATTATCATTCAGCGTGAAGTGAAAGATCCGCGTGTAGGCATGGCGACGGTTTCTGGCGTAGACGTGTCGCGTGATTTGGCTTATGCCAAAGTATTTGTGACCTTTCTGAATGACAACGATCCGGAACAGGTTAAGACGGGAATCAAGGCATTGCAGGATGCGTCCGGTTTTATCCGTATGTTGTTGGGCAAGGCGATGCGTCTGCGTGTGGTGCCTGAACTGACCTTCTCCTATGACAATTCCCTGGTAGAAGGGATGAGGATGTCCAATCTGGTGACCAGCATAGTAAAACGCGATGCTGAGCGTCGTGCACCTGACGCAGATGATGAGCAGGAGGGGTAATGTCGCGTCCTCGTCGTCGTGGTCGGGATATCCACGGCGTTCTGCTGCTGGATAAACCGCAAGGGGCATCATCTAACGATGTACTGCAGAAGGTAAAGCGCCTCTTCAATGCTAATAAAGCCGGGCATACCGGTGCGCTGGATCCGCTGGCGACGGGGATGCTGCCGGTATGTCTGGGTGAGGCGACCAAGTTTTCCCGGTATTTGCTGGATGCTGATAAACGTTACCGGGTGATTGCACGTATGGGACAGCGCACCGATACGTCGGATGCTGACGGCAACGTGATTCAGGAGCGTCCAGTTGCCTTTACTCATGACATGTTAATGCAGGCGCTGGATAGTTTCCGCGGCGATACCCAGCAGGTACCGTCGATGTACTCTGCACTGAAATATCAGGGGCGCCCGTTATACGAATATGCCCGTCAGGGGCTGGTTGTGCCGCGGGAAGCGCGTGATATCACTGTTTATGAACTGCAGTTTATCCGCTGGGAAGCCGATGAGCTGGAACTGGAAATCCATTGCTCCAAGGGAACTTATATCCGCACCATCATTGATGATCTGGGTGAAAAACTGGGGTGTGGCGCTCATGTGATGTATCTGCGCCGTTTGCAGGTTGCAACGTATCCTACCGAGCGTATGGTCACCCTGGAACAGTTGCAGACGCTCAGTGAGCAGGTGCAAGCACAGCAACAGCCGATCGGTGAATTGCTGGATGTGCTGCTGTTGCCGATGGATACTGCTGTGCAGGCGTTTCCGGAAGTGAATCTGTCGCTGGTCGTGGCGGGTTACCTCAAGTTGGGCCAGGCGGTACGTGCTGCTGCGGCACCAGCTGATGGCATGGTGCGTATCACCGAGGGGGACGAACACCGGTTTATCGGTATGGGTGAAATTGATGATGAAGGGCGGGTAGCACCACGGCGTCTGGTAGTGGAATACCCTGTGCCGGTAGATGCCTGAGCGCCTTGCGATTATATGGCGCTGAGAGTAAAATGGCGCGGCTTAAATATTGGGCGGCTGAATTAGAGATCGGCGCCTGTTCTGTTTTTATACTACTTTGGAGTAAATTATGTCTCTAAGCGTTGAAGCAAAAGCGAAAATTGTTGCGGAATTTGGTCGTGGCACAAATGACAGTGGTTCTACCGAAGTTCAGGTTGCCCTGCTGACTGCGCAGATTAATCATCTGCAGGGTCACTTTGCCGAGCATAAGAAAGATCACCACAGCCGCCGCGGTCTGCTGCGTATGGTTTCTCAGCGTCGTAAGCTGCTGGACTACCTGAAGCGTAAAGATCTGGCACGCTACACCACCCTGATTGAACGTCTGGGTCTGCGTCGCTAATTCGACGAGTTTCAGGAGAAAGGGGCCTCTTTGGGCCCCTTTCTTCTAGGAAGTGCTAGTAAAACAGAGTAATGTATTGCTGTTGTAAATATGATCCGTAATTACAGCGATTCGCGCGGCTAATGAGAGATTTTATTTGTTACTGCTTAGTCAGAATAACGTCTGTCATTAGTCGCGAGGATGTAATGGGCGGATCGGGTATTTAACTGGTACGCCATATCAAAATATATGGCGTGCACCTCTGGTAAAGGACTGTATTTTGCTTAATCCGATCATTCGTAAATTCCAGTACGGTCAACATACCGTGACACTGGAAACCGGTATGATGGCCCGCCAGGCCACTGCCGCTGTCATGGTTAGCATGGATGACACTGCGGTATTCGTAACCGTTGTGGGTGCCAAACACGCTAAACCGGGCCAGGATTTCTTCCCGCTGACTGTTAACTATCAAGAGCGTACCTACGCTGCTGGTCGTATTCCCGGTGGTTTCTTCCGCCGTGAAGGCCGTCCGAGCGAAGGCGAAACGCTGATTTCCCGTCTGATCGACCGTCCGATTCGCCCACTGTTCCCAGATGGTTTCGTTAACGAAGTCCAGGTTATCGCCACTGTGGTTTCCGTTAATCCGCAGGTTAACCCGGATATCGTTGCCATGATCGGTGCTTCTGCGGCGCTGAGTCTGTCAGGTATTCCATTCAATGGCCCGATTGGTGCCGCTCGCGTTGGTTATATCAACGATCAGTACGTGCTGAACCCGACGACTGAAGAGCTGAAAACCAGCCGTTTGGATTTGGTCGTTGCAGGTACCGAAGGCGCGGTACTGATGGTGGAATCCGAAGCAGACCTGCTGAGCGAAGATCAGATGCTGGGTGCAGTGGTATTCGGTCATGATCAGCAACAGGTTGTTATCGAGAACATCAAGGCACTGACGGCAGAAGCGGGTAAACCGAAGTGGAACTGGCAGGCGCCGGAAGTGAACGTCGAACTGCACAACCGTGTGCAGGTGCTGTCTGAAGCTCGTCTGGGCGACGCTTATCGCATCACTGAAAAGCAGGAACGCTACGCGCAGGTTGATACCATCAAAGCTGACGTGGTTGCGGCTCTGCTGGCAGAAGATGAAACGCTGGACGAAAACGAACTGCGTGACATCCTCGGCAGCATCGAGAAGAACGTGGTACGTAGCCGCGTGCTGCGTGGCGAACCGCGTATCGATGGTCGTGAAAAAGACATGATCCGGGGTCTGGATGTACGTACTGGCGTGCTGCCGCGTACTCACGGTTCCGCGCTGTTCACCCGTGGTGAAACTCAGGCGTTGGTTACCGCGACGCTGGGTACTGAGCGTGATGCACAGAGCATCGATGAGCTGACTGGCGAGCGTACCGATCGCTTCCTGCTGCACTACAACTTCCCGCCGTACTCTGTAGGTGAAACCGGTATGGTCGGTTCGCCGAAACGCCGCGAAATTGGTCACGGTCGTTTGGCTAAACGTGGTGTACTGGCAGTGATGCCGAAACCGGAAGCCTTCCCGTACACCGTACGTGTTGTGTCTGAAATTACCGAATCCAACGGTTCTTCTTCCATGGCATCCGTATGTGGTGCTTCTCTGGCGTTGATGGATGCCGGCGTGCCGATCAAAGCCGCCGTTGCCGGTATTGCGATGGGCCTGGTAAAAGAAGGCGACAACTTCGTTGTTCTGTCTGACATCCTGGGTGACGAAGACCACCTGGGCGATATGGACTTCAAAGTAGCCGGTAGCCGTGAAGGCGTGACTGCGTTGCAGATGGATATCAAAATCGAAGGTATCACCCGCGAAATCATGCAGGTAGCGCTGAATCAGGCCAAGGGTGCGCGTTTGCACATTCTGGGTGTGATGGAACAGGCTATCAGCACGCCGCGTGGCGATATCTCCGAATTCGCACCGCGTATTCACACTATCAAGATCAGTACCGACAAGATCAAAGATGTGATCGGTAAAGGTGGCTCGGTTATCCGTGCACTGACCGAAGAAACCGGTACGACTATTGAGATCGAAGACGACGGTACGGTGAAGATCGCCTCGACCGACGGCGAAAAAGCCAAACACGCGATTCGTCGTATTGAAGAGATCACGGCTGAAATCGAAGTGGGCCGCATTTATCAGGGTAAAGTGACCCGTATCGTTGATTTTGGGGCTTTTGTTGCCATCGGCGGCGGCAAAGAAGGTCTGGTTCATATTTCTCAGATCGCCGACAAGCGTGTTGAGAAAGTGACTGACTATCTGCAGATGGGCCAGGAAGTACCGGTTAAGGTACTGGAAGTGGACCGTCAGGGTCGTGTCCGTTTGAGCATAAAAGAAGCAACGACTCAACCTCAGGAAACTACTCCGGTTTCCGAGGAAGAATAATAGCAGATAATCAATTGGCAGCTCCTTACAGTGTGAAGGAGCTGCGTGTATTATAAGGAACGGATATCCTTATGCTGAGCAGTCGGGGACAGGATGTTCATCAAATGTTTGTCTTCGGGAGTGGGAAATGAAGCCTTTCTTGCGCTGGTGTTATGTTGCGACAGCAATTATGCTGGCAGGATGCAGCAACACGGATTGGCGCAAAGATGCATTGCTGGCGGTACCGTTGCAGCCGACGCTGCAGCAGGAAGTCATTCTGGCACGCATGGAGCAAATCCTGGCGAGCCGGGCAATTACTCCCGATGAACGGGCACAGCTGTTATATGAGCGCGGAGTGCTGTATGATAGTCTTGGGTTACGGGCGTTGGCGCGAAATGATTTTTCACAAGCGCTTTCTATCCGTCCCGATATGCCGGAAGTGTTTAACTATCTCGGCATTTACTTAACGCAGGCAGGCAATTTTGATGCTGCCTATGAAGCGTTTGATTCTGTATTAGAGCTTGATCCAACTTACAATTATGCGCGTTTGAATCGGGGCATCGCTTTGTACTATGGCGGTCGCTACCAGTTGGCGCAGGATGATCTGCTGGCGTTTTATCGCGACGATCCTAATGATCCTTTCCGTTCCCTGTGGCTTTACCTGGTGGAGAGAGAAATCAATCCAGAGAAGGCCAAACTGGCGTTGAAAGAACGCTACGAGGGCGCAAAGAAAGGTGTGTGGGGATGGACGATTGTCGAATTCTACCTGGGCGATATCAACGAAAAAACGTTGATGCAGCGTGTGCAGGAAGAAGCTAAGGATAACACTTCGCTCGCCGAGCATCTCAGTGAAACTGACTTCTATTTAGGTAAGCACTACCTAAGTCTGGGGGACAAGAACACCGCCGAGGCGTTGTTCAAGCTGACGGTTGCTAACAATGTTCACAATTTTGTTGAGCACCGCTATGCATTGTTGGAATTGGCGCAGTTAGGCCAAGAGCAAGACGACCTATCAGGATCGGACCAGCAATAGCTGACGAACACCTTTAAGCCAGAGATCGTGACGATTTTTTCATCGCCTTAGCGGGTGAGGCTTTTTTGTTCGCTTTTTAATCCAATTTGAGCCGGTTCACACTTTTCAATGAAAATGATTGAGTATTTTCTCGACAAGTTATGTAGACTGGCCGCCATTTTGAAGTGAGGCAAAGTTTACATGGCAGAGTTTGAAATCTCTTTTGCTAGTCTGGGGCTGTCCGCCCCGATTCTGAATGCACTGTCTGAGATGGGGTATGAAAAACCGTCTCCGATTCAGGCGGAGTGTATTCCTCATCTGCTCAACGGGCGCGACGTACTGGGTATGGCGCAGACTGGGAGCGGCAAGACCGCGGCATTTTCCCTGCCGCTGCTGAACAATATCAAGGCTGAACTCAAGGCACCGCAGTTACTGGTGCTGGCACCGACTCGTGAGTTGGCGGTGCAGGTTGCGGAAGCCTGTAACGAATTCTCTAAGCATATGCAGGGCGTTAACGTGGTGGCGCTGTATGGCGGCCAGCGTTATGACGTGCAACTGCGTGCACTGCGTCAGGGACCGCAAATTGTGGTCGGTACTCCAGGACGCCTGTTGGATCACCTGAAACGCGGCACGTTGGACCTGTCCAACCTGAGCGGTCTGGTGTTGGATGAAGCTGACGAAATGCTGCGCATGGGCTTCATCGAAGATGTGGAAAACATCATGGCGCAGATCCCGGCTGAACACCAGACGGCGCTGTTCTCCGCCACCATGCCGGAGGCGATTCGTCGCATTACTCGCCGCTTCATGAACGATCCACAGGAAGTGCGCATTCAGTCGAGCGTGACTACCCGTCCGGATATCAGCCAGAGTTACTGGACGGTATACGGTATGCGTAAGAATGAAGCGCTGATCCGTTTCCTGGAAGCGGAAGACTTTGATGCCGCGATCATTTTCGTGCGTACCAAAAACGCTACGCTGGAAGTGGCCGAAGCGCTGGAGCGCAGCGGTTATAACAGTGCTGCGTTGAACGGCGACATGAATCAGGCGTTGCGTGAGCAAACGCTGGAGCGCCTGAAAGATGGCCGTCTGGATATTCTGATCGCGACCGATGTTGCTGCACGTGGTCTGGATGTTGAGCGCATCAGTCTGGTAGTGAACTACGACATTCCGATGGATTCCGAGTCTTACGTTCACCGTATCGGTCGTACTGGTCGTGCCGGTCGCGCCGGTCGTGCATTGCTGTTTGTGGAAAACCGCGAGCGCCGTCTGCTGCGTAATATCGAACGCACCATGAAGCTGACTATTCCGGAAGTGGAGTTGCCGAACGCCGAACTGCTGGGCCAGCGTCGCCTGGCGAAGTTTGCCGCTAAAGTACAGCAGCAACTGGAAAGCAGTGATTTGGACATGTACCGTGCGCTGCTCGGCAAATTGCAGCCGCAGGAAGAGCTGGATATCGAAACACTGGCCGCTGCACTGTTGAAAATGGCACAGGGTGAGCGTCCGCTGATTCTGCCGCCGGATCCGGTGGTTGAGCGTCGTCCGCGTCGTGAATTCCGTGATCGTGATGACCGTTTCGAACGTCGAGGTGACCGCAATGATCGTGGCCCACGCGGTGGTGATGATCGCCCGGCTCGTCGTGAGCGTCGTGACGTGGGTGAAATGGATCTGTATCGGATCGAAGTGGGTCGTGACGATGGCGTAGAAGTGCGTCATATTGTGGGTGCGATTGCTAACGAAGGTGATATTAGCAGCCGTTACATCGGCAATATCAAACTGTTTGCCTCTCACTCCACCATCGAGCTGCCGAAAGGTATGCCGGGTGAGTTGCTGTCGCACTTTACCCGCACGCGTATTCTGAACAAACCGATGAACATGCAACTGATGGGTGATGCCCAGCCGCATGAACGTCGTGAGCGTCGTGAAGGCGGTGAGCGTGGCGAACGTGGTGCCCGTGGATTCGGCGATCGTGCTGGTAGTGGTCGTGGTCGTCCGTTCAGCGGCGAACGTCGTGAAGGTGGCGAGCGTCGTGGTAACCGCGATGGTCAGCGTGCACCGCGCCGTTTCAGCGATGCCTGATAACATCTGGCGTTGAGTTAACGTGAAACCAGCCTTCGGGCTGGTTTTTTTATGTCATGATGTTTTACGTTGTTACTGAATTCGTGCTTCCCGCACGATTTCCGGTTGCAGTTGCGCCACCAGCTCAAACGAGTGCAGCCGCGCCTGATGGTCAAATATCTGGCCGTTGATCATCAGCTCGTCCGCCTGAGTTTCCCGCAATAACGTTTGCAAGCCGTGACGCACTTTGGCTGCATCGCCCACCACCGCCAGCCGCAATGTTTGTTCCACGGCAAATTGCTCCGCAGCCGACCAGTACGTTTCCATGGATTCCACCGGCGCAGGCAGCGGTCCCGGCGTTCCACGCCGTAGATTGATAAACTGCTGCTGAAGCGAGGTAAACAGAAAACGCGCCTCTCTGTCGCTATCAGCGGCGACAACATTGATGCACACCATGGCGTACGGTTTTTCCAGTTGGGCAGAGGGTTTGAAGTTGTCGCGATAAAGCTGCAAAGCGTGTAACAGCATATCGGGTGCGAAATGGGCGGCGAAGGCAAACGGTAATCCCATCGATGCCGCCAACTGGGCGCTGTACAGACTGGAACCCAACAACCAGATGGGAATGTTCAGCCCCTGTCCCGGCACCGCCTGTACCGCTTGTCCTGGCTGTGCCGGGGCGAAGTAGCGTTGGAGTTCCTGCACATCGTGGGGAAAATCGTCAATGTCGGCGTTCAGATGGCGGCGTAATGCCTGCATGGTGCGATGATCGGTGCCGGGGGCGCGTCCCAGACCGAGTTCAATACGGCCAGGGTAGAGCGATTCGAGCGTACCGAACTGCTCGGCAATCACCAGCGGAGCATGGTTTGGCAGCATTACACCGCCGGAACCGAGCCGGATAAGCTGCGTACCCCCGGCAATATAACCGATCAGAATCGATGTGGCTGCGCTGGCGATGCCGGTCATGTTGTGGTGTTCTGCCAGCCAGTAGCGCTGATACCCCCATTTTTCCGCATGTTGCGCCAGATCCAGAGAGTGATGGAACGCATCGCGGGCCGTATTGCCCTGTGGAATGGGAGCCAGATCGAGCAGCGAGAAAGGAACGGTAGCGGTCATAAGCGTCACTCATCAGGTTGAGGGGCTGACGGCATCAGCCCAAAATAAACACCGGTGAGATGTTACGCTATCTTAACAAATGGCAACGGACGATGCGTGCGCATCGTCCTGATGGATTTAACTGACCAGCTCCAGCCCGGCAACGCGTCGCCAGTAGCCGTTACAATCCTGCTGATTTTCCAGCGTCAGCGGTTGTTCGCCGTGTTGGTTGGCGCGAAAACGGTCAAGCATCGCCAGCGTGTCCGGCCCTTGGGGTGACAGACGCACAATATCCACCAGCCCTTCCATAGAGGACAGGTCGTTGCCGAGGTTATAGCAGTAACCGCTCTGGGTCTGGATGCCGTTAAGGACAAACACCTGCTGATTTTCCTGTGACAACATCTGGCGCCCTTGCGGATACTGAATACAGCAGGTTTCGCATTCGTCCTTGGGGCGGTTTTCCGAACGGGCGGTAAAACAGCGGGCGGAATACGCCAGCGGCAGGTGACCGTAACTCAGCACTTCCACCTCAAACTGGTGGCGAAAACCGAGATCGTCACACTGACTGAGCAGGTTTTGCAGCCAGTCCCGCGATAATTCCACCGGCATACACCAGCGCATCATGCCTTGTTTATGCAGTAACCGCAGGGTGTAGGCGTTATAACAGTTGAGCGCATGACCGGCGACAAACGGCAGGCTACGTTCTGCTGCCATATTGACCGCGCCCAGATCGTTGGCTTCCAGCAGAAACTCGCCGTTTTCCACGTACTTTTTCAGTTCAGTCAATTCGGAAGGCGCTTGCAACAATGCCAGCGTAGACATCACCACCTGCTTACCGCTGGCGGCGACTTCACGCGCCAGTGTGAGCCAGTCACCGACTTTCATCCCGCGGCGTTTGCTGCACACGGTTTCACCCAGATAGATGATATCAGCGCTGCTGGTGATCGCGGCACGATAAAAGGTTTCAATATCGGCTTTGGGCCAATAGTAAAGCAGCGCGCCCAGTGAATATTTCATGTTGTTGATGTCTCCTGACTACTGCCACTGGCGGTGGTAAGCGCCCAGCGTGGTCTGTGTACCTTCGGCAACGGCACCCAGTGCCTCCATCCACTCGGTGGTGGGGGTAAAATGCGCCGGGTCGGCTTTACAGCGGTCTATTGCTTGTCGCCACACCTGGGTCACCTGGCTGACATAAGCCGGGCTGCGCTGGCGGCCTTCGATTTTTACCGACGCAATATTCGCCGCCATCAGTTCCGGCAGCAATTCCAGCGTATTCAAGCTGGTAGGTTCTTCCAGTGCGTGATAGCGCTGGCCGTCCACCAGATAGCGGCCTTTGCACAAGGTCGGGTAACCTGCGTTTTCATTGTCTTGATAGCGGTCGATGAGCACATCATTCAACCGTGATTCCATACCGTTTTTCGTCTGCTGCCAGCGCACGAAACGCGCCGGTGAACAGGCGCCCACGGTATTGGGCGATTCGCCGGTCAGGTAGGACGACAGATAACAACGCCCTTCGGCCATAATGCACAGGCTGCCGAAGGCGAACACTTCTAGCGGCACCGGGCTGGTGCGCGAAAGCTGTTTGACCTGATGGATAGAGAGCACGCGCGGCAACACAACACGGGCGACATCAAAGTGGCGCTGATAAAAGCGAATGGCTTCCTCGTTGGTGGCTGATGCCTGTACTGATACATGGCGCTCTACCGCTGGATAGCGCTCGGCGGCGTACTCCAGCATCGCTAAATCTGCCAGAATCAGCGCATCGGCACCGGCGGTTTGCACGGCGGTGTCTACCGCCCGCTGCCAGCGTTGATAGCCGTCCGGGTGGGCGAAGGTGTTGATGGCGATATGCAGTTTACGGCGGTGGCGGTGCACGTAGTCGCTGGCGTCCTGCAATTTTTTGTCGTTGAAATTGAGGCCGGCGAAGTGGCGGGCGTTGGTATCATCTTTCAGCCCGATATACACCGCATCGGCGCCATGGTCGATGGCGGCTTTCAGTGCCGGCAGATTACCCGCGGGGCAAAGCAGTTCCATTGTTACGTCCTTTCATCACGGCCTGACGCAGCGGGCCGGTTTGCAATGAGAAAGAATCTTAGTGAACCTGGCTGCCAGCAACTTTGATTTAAACCAGCATATCAGGGAATTGCTGGCGGTTAACGGTCGTGATTTGGCGCAGAACAGGCTAAATTTACTTTATTACTACGGTGTGATTGTGTGATTTGTTTCTACAGGCGTCGCCAGACAACATTAAAAAATGTTTCCGGCATTTTTATTGATGTAGACCCTTGCTGCCTGTTTCCCGTTCTGTGGCAGAATAATGACCATATCGGTCAGGCAGCATTGCTTTATAAGGAGTACGCCAGTGTTGGAAAAACTACGGGCGCAGATTGTGCGTCAGGGGCCGCGTTTACTGAGTAAGCCGTTAACGTTAACGCCTTTCTTCCTGCAGCGCCGGGTGCTGGAGCAACTGCTGGGGTGGCAGTTCCGTCAGGCCTTGGAAGACGGCGAGCTGGATTTTCTTGATGGCCGTTGGTTGCGCATCGAAGTGCGTGATATCGGTTTGCAGTGGTTTGTTACGCTGCGGGATAACCGGCTGGAAATCAGCCATAACCAACTGGCGGATGTCAGTTTCAGCGCTGAAGCCAACGATCTGATTTTGATAGCGGCCCGTTATGAAGACCCGGACACGCTGTTTTTCCAGCGTCGTTTGCGGATTGAGGGCGATACTGAATTGGGGCTGCACGTCAAAAACCTGATGGATGCGATTGAGCTGGAAAGTATGCCTGCGCCGTTGCGGGTGACGTTGCTGCAACTGGCCGGATTTGTGGCGGCAGGCTTACAGGAGGGCGCGGAGCAGGCCAGCCCGCACGCGCCGGCATCATGTTGATCCGGGTTGAAATTCCGGTAGATGCACCGGGGATTGATGCCTTGCTGCGGCGTGCGTTTCCCACCAGTGCTGAAGCGGAATTAGTGCAGCAACTGCGTGAAGACGGCCAGTTAACGCTGGGCATTGTGGCGACTGACGACGAAGGCGGTGTGATAGGTTACGCCGCGTTTAGCCCGGTTACGCTGGGTGGTGAAGACCTGCAGTGGGTGGCGCTGGCGCCGATGGCGGTAGAGGAGAACCACAGACGACAGGGCATTGGCGAACAACTGGTGTATGCAGGTCTGGATGCGCTCAACGAGTTCGGCTACACCGCGGTGGTGGTGCTGGGCAACCGCCATTACTACGCGCGATTCGGCTTTGTACCGGCGGCGGAACAGCAGCT